>CASPAC010000039.1 GCA_949419965.1 Bacteroidales bacterium | reverse complement strand
GAAAAAGCCGAAGTGCTGGCCGAGATCAACGCCCGCTGCGATGCGCTGGGCAAGGATTCGCTGCTGACCTCCGACCTGTTCTGGGTCATGCGCCCCTATTTCGACCGACTGCACCACGAAGACCCGCACTACCGGATTACTCCGGTACCGTACGGCGACACCGAAGTCTACACGAAAAAGAGCGACCAACGCAGGCTGAGCCGCGAACTGCGGATGCCGGCCTTCTCGCTGCTGCAGATCAACGACACGCTCGTCGTCGACCGCTCGCTCGACCCGCAGTTCCGGCGCGGCGACCGTGTGGCGGCCATCAACGGAGCGGCGGCGGCCGACTATCTGAAATACGGCTACGACGACCGGCACACGATACCGACCTCGCTGATGAACCGCTATTTCTACAGCCAGGCCGTCGGGCGGTTCCGCATCGACCTGGAACGCAACGGCGAAATGCTGACGGTGGAGACGGCGGGACAACCGGCCCGAAAAGCCATCTTCGCCCTGAACAAGGCCGAAGAGACCGACGCCAACATACGCACCTATGCCGACGCCGGAGCGGGCTACATAGCGATCCCTGCGTTTTTCCCCAACAACAGCCGGCTGATACGCATTGTGCGCAAGGCGATCGTCGATTTCAAGAAACAAGGGCTGCGAAACGTGATTCTCGACCTGCGGCGCAACCCGGGCGGCAACGGCCACGCGTTCGACGAACTGCTCTCGATCTTCATCGACAAACCGGTGGTCGGCTACTGCACGGGGCAGCGGGTCAAGGCATCGAAAGAAGCGATGCTCTACTATGATTTTCTGACCGAAGAACAGGCCGGACGAACGGTGGAACTGCCCGAGACGGAATATGTCCGCTCGTTCGAGACGAATCCGGAAATGCACGTCGGCGGCATGCGCTGCTACGTACTGGTGAGCCGCGACACGGGCTCGATAGCCGCATCGTTCGTCAACATGCTGCAATACCACGGTGCGGCGCAGCTGGCCGGCGAACCGCTGCGGCACAACGCGCTGAAATACGGCGAAGTGCTGGAAGGGCGGACGCTGCATCCGTCGCAACTGGCCGAGAGCTGCGTTTCGATGGTGGAAATCGACGAATGCACGCGCCGCGACGACGGCTATGTGGTGCCCGACATCGCGATCCCCTGCGTGGCGGCGGAATACCTGACGGGGCGCGACGCCGTGCTGGAAAAACTGCTCGACCGACTGCGCTGAAACGAAAAGGAGTCTCCCAAGAGACTCCTTTTTCATATCGGGGCGAGGCGGGCGGCTACTTCAGCACGCGCTCGACATACTCGCGGTAATCCTTGACCACGGGCTCGTAGGCATCGTCCTTGAAAAGGGGCGACGAAATCAGAAAATCGGCCGTGGCGCGGTTGATGGCCGTAGGCACGTTGTAGAGCGAAGCGAGACGCAACAAGGCCTTGACGTCGACGTCGTGAGGCTGTGCCGCCATCGGGTCGCAGAAGAAGATCAGCGCGCTGATCTTGCCCGAGACGATGAGCGAACCCAGCTGCTGGTCGCCGCCCAGCGGGCCCGACTT
>CASPAC010000038.1 GCA_949419965.1 Bacteroidales bacterium | reverse complement strand
TGCGCCCGGATCGGAGATGCCGTTCCTCTGCTGTCGAAGCATCGAAGTGTAAGGTCAGGGCCGGAAATTATCGGGATTCCGACATCGGAGTCCCGGTTTTTTTGTATATTCGCTGAAAACAATGGATATCATGATGAAACGACTCTTCCTGCTTCTCCTTTTAGCTGTCACAGCATCCGGTGCTGCGGCGCAGACCGATTCCCTGCCGCCGTTTGATGCTTTGCTCAACCGTGCTCGCGAGTTTGTCAAGCAAGGCGATTACGCATCGTGCGTGAAGTGTTACGAGGAGGCCGAAAAAGTTTTTGCCGAGTTGCCCGATTCCCTCCGCACGCAGTTTTCCGATGACGGGGAGCTGTTTGGCGGTTTTTATTACAACAAAGCCTGCTACCTCTCGATGGCCGGACGCCGCAAGGCCGCTGTGGAGACGTTCGAACACTATGCCGACCGGGTAATCGGCCGCGAAGAAGTCGATTTCCCCTGGATATGCCAGGATTCCGACCTCGACAACATCCGCTCCGACAAGCGGTTCCGACGGGTTCTCGAACGCCTTTCGCAGTACGGCGACTACAAATCGGTTCTGTGCAGTGCGGCTCCTTACCGGGCCGACAGCGTCGATACGATGCCGCGCTTCCGCTAC
The DNA here is from genome assembly GCA_949419965.1 of Bacteroidales bacterium. Next base: position 1,375 of record CASPAC010000038.1, on the reverse strand, counting down.
GCTGCGCCCAACGACCGCAATCTGGTGCGCCTGCGCCGGAAGTTCGATCTCGACAGCATCGCCGGGGCCGGGGATGAAATATCGAAGATACTGAATCTGATGACCTGGGTGCACGATGCCGTACGCCACGACGGCGGCTCCGACAACCCCTCGGAAAGGAATGCCGAGGCGATGATCGAACTTTGCCGGCGCGAGGGCCGGGGTGTCAATTGCCGCATGCTGGCCCAGATTCTCAACGAATGCTACCTGGCCATGGGCTTCAAGTCGCGGTTCGTTACCTGCATGCCCCGCAAGTTGTTCAACGATTGCCATGTTATCAATGCGGTTTATTCCGCGACGCTCGACAAATGGGTGTGGGTCGATCCGACGTTCAATGCCTATGTCATGGACGAGAACGGCACCCTGCTTTCGATTGCCGAGGTGCGCGAGCGCCTGCGCGACGGACGGCCGCTCGTGCTGAACGAGGATGCCAACTGGAATCGCAAGGAGGCAGAGACCAAGGAACATTACCTCGATTATTATATGGCCAAGAATCTTTATTACGTGGTCTGTTCCGAATGGAGCATGTACAACACCGAAACCCGGTGTGAGGGCCGGCCCAGGATGTCCTATGTCGCTCTGGTGCCCGAGGGCTTCCGTCCCGACGAAAGCGCGGTGCAGCTGACGTCGGACGACCGGCGGTTCTGGCAGTCGCCCTACGAAGAAACGAATTGATTCCACTCTTTCTATGAAAATCACGATTCTTGGCCCGGCGCATCCCTACCGGGGCGGTCTGGCGTCGATCATGGAGACGATGGCCCGTGTCTTCCGGCACCGGGGCCACGAGGTGAAGATCGACACCTTCAGCTTGCAGTATCCTTCGTGGCTCTTTCCGGGAAAGAGCCAGACGGTCGACACGCCGCCGCCCGACGACCTGCATATCGAGCGCAGCGTGAATACGGTGAATCCGTTCAACTGGCTGCGCATCGGGCGGCGTTTGCGGCGCGAGCGGCCCGATTTCGTGCTGCTGAAATACTGGACGCCCTTCATGGCGCCCTGTTTCGGGACGATCGCCCGGCTGGCCCGCCGCAACGGCCACACCCGCGTGCTGTGTCAGATCGACAACGTCGAGCCGCACGAGCATCATGTTGTCGACCGGCCTTTCAACCGCTATTTCCTGCGTTCGGTCGACGGGTTCGTCTACATGTCCGAGCAGGTGCACCGCGAGCTGGAGGCCTATACCGATGCTCCGGCGCTCTTTTCGCCCCATCCGTTGTTCGAGCACTTCGGCGGGCGGGTCGATCGCGGCGAGGCCTGCGTGCGCTTGGGTCTCGACCCGGCGAGCGGCTATGCGCTTTTCTTCGGTCTGATCCGCGATTACAAGGGGTTGGATCTG
>CASPAC010000037.1 GCA_949419965.1 Bacteroidales bacterium | reverse complement strand
CGCAGCCTGCGGGGCACGCTTGCGGGCCTGCGCCGGCCAAGGCTGCGGCCCGCACGGCTCAAAAGAGCCGAAGAACGACGCAACGACATTCGCCGCAAAAACCATTGTTCCGCATTCTCCGCTGCATTCCTTTGAGCGATTGCTCTTTTATGCCTGCTGCGGGCTACCGTTACCGTGACACGGGAGCCTTGGGGAACGTCGGCACGCACGGTTGGTACTGGGCTTCGTCGCCTTTCTTTTCCGGCGATGAGCAGGCAGGGCACTTGTGGCTCCACGCCGGGGCGGTGAAGCCTTTGGACGACAGCCAACGCGCCAATGCGCTCTCCGTGCGCTGCGTCCAGCATCTGCGGCTGCTTTTCATCCGCCTGCCGTGGCCGTGGCCGAAAGAAAAGCCCGACGATCTCCGGAAGGGTGCAAATTAAGTATAAATGCGTATCGGTGCGCAATAAAAAACGGCTACCTTTGATTGACCGAATGTGTTTTATTTATACTTTTGTGTCACCGATTCCCGCATCGGAACCAGGAGAACTCAGTAAATCTTAAATAAAGGAAAAACAATGGTTGATATTTTTGCACGCCTTGAGAAAAACGCAGGCGGACCGATCGGTCAGTACATGGGTTACGCCCACGGTTACTATGCCTTCCCCAAGCTGGAGGGCGAAATCGGTCCCCGCATGGTGTTCCGTGGCAAGAAGGTGCTCAACTGGAGCCTGAACAACTACCTCGGTCTGGCCAATCTGCCCGAGGTGCGCCAGGCCGACGCCGAGGGTGCCGCCAAGTTCGGCATGGCCGCCCCGATGGGCGCCCGCATGATGAGCGGTCAGACCGTTTATCACGAGCAGCTGGAGCGCGAGCTCGCCGAGTTCGTGGGCAAGGAGGATGCCTTCCTGCTGAATTTCGGTTACCAGGGCATGATCTCGATCATCGACTGCCTGCTCACGCCGCGCGACGTGGTGGTCTACGATGCCGAGGCACACGCCTGCATCATCGACGGTCTGCGCATGCACAAGGGCAAGCGTTTCGTATTCGGACACAACGACATGGAGTCGCTGCGCCTCCAGCTTCAGCATGCTACCGACCTGGCCGAGGAGCAGAACGGCGGTGTGCTGGTCATCACCGAGGGTGTGTTCGGCATGAAGGGCGACCTGGGCAAGCTCGACGAGATCGTGGCGCTGAAGAAGGATTTCCAGTTCCGCCTGCTGGTCGACGACGCCCACGGTTTCGGTACGATGGGCGAGGGCGGCCGCGGTACGGCTTCGCACTTCGGCGTGGTCGACGGTGTGGACGTGTTGTTCAATACCTTTGCCAAGTCGATGGCCGGCATCGGCGCTTTCGTGAGCGGCCCGCGCTGGCTGATCAACCTTTTCCGTTACAACATGCGCTCGCAGCTCTACGCCAAGTCGCTCCCCATGCCGATGGTCATCGGCGCGCTGAAGCGTCTGGACCTTATCCGCAAGCACCCCGAGTATCAGCAGAAGCTGTGGGAGATCGTCCGCGCCCTGCAGAGCAGCCTCAAGGAGAACGGTTTCGACATCGGCGTCACCAATTCGCCCGTGACCCCCGTCTTCCTCAAGGGCGGTGTGCCGGAGGCTACCAACCTGGTGGTCGACCTGCGCGAGAACCACGGTATCTTCTGCTCGATCGTGATCTATCCCGTCATCCCGAAGGGCGAGATCATCCTGCGCGTCATTCCCACGGCGGCTCATACGCTCGAGGATGTCAAGGAGACGATCGAAGCTTTCAAGTCCGTGCGCGAGAAGCTCGAGAGCGGTTACTACGCCAAGCTGCCCATTCCCGTCCGCGCCGACGAGGGATTCAAGGTGCGTTAGTCCGTTTTGCATAGAGAGATGCCGGCCCTTTTCTTGGGGCCGGCATTTTTCGTTTCGGTGCGGCGGTTTTGCTTTCTCTTTGCGCTGTGGGTTCTGTCCCGGGCGGGTCGTGGTCGGATTCTTCTCGTTTTCTTTTGTTCAACTGTTTTGCTTTATGTCATTCTCCGGGCAGCCATTTCTAAGCCGCTTGCTTCGATTTTGGGCAGCCCATCCCTTCGGTTCCGTTTCTTCTCCTGTCGCTCTGCCGAACTTTTCCGTGTGAATAATTTTTGTTTTATCTTCGCTCCCGGCAACTTCACACCCGGAGTG
>CASPAC010000036.1 GCA_949419965.1 Bacteroidales bacterium | reverse complement strand
AATCCGGCTTCAGCCGTGCGAGCCGAAGCCCCGCCCTGCGGAGGCTCGCAGAATTTACAAATCCCCGTTCTTAACGGGGCTCGCCCCGCTGGCTTCGGCACGAATGCTTCTACGGCCGGCTGAGACAGAATTTAAATCTAAGCCTGCGAACCTGCGCTCTTTCTGAATAAAGCGAACGCAGCATGCGGAACAGCGAGCCCAGCGACAGCCGAAGCGGCGAACTTCCGCGCTGGCAGACTGCGGCTCGCGCAATTCTGCGAATTGCAAAAAACAATCTCCGAAAAAAACGACTGCAAACAACGCAAGCCTACGAATTGCAAAACCGCAAAAAAACAGCGATCAAACAACCGCAAACAAACAACGATTCCTAACCCTCCCGCGCCATTACGCCGCCAGCGGACTGCTGAATCTACAAACCACGCTGACAAAGAGCCGTAACCCTTGTCACTCCGGGTGTGAAGTTGCCTTTTCAAAGGTAAAAATGAAAAGTTAAAAGGGAAAATAAACAGCGCTATTTTCCGAGTCATCACACAACGTCTGTCATTCTGAGTGGACAATGCGAACCGGCCGCAAAGCAAAATGCCGGCAAGGCTCCGGACCGCATGGCCCCGTGAGACGAAACCTCCGCCCGCACATCGCTGCAACGCAGAAGTCCCGAGTAAAAGACACGGAAAGGCCCCAGGCGACATCGGACCGCCGCCGGAAAAGATGAAAGGAACCGGCGGTCCGGCTCCTTTCCACATCAAAAATTAACCCTTAAAAATTATCTCCCGGCTGCAGAACTTCCGAAAGGTAGTGATGCAGATAATAGAGATCCGCATCGTCCTGGATCACCTCTTTCAACATCAGTTCGTCGTCCTCGGAGATGGCTGTGTCGGAAACTTCCTTGTTGTCGATATCCTCCATAGGCAATCATTTATGTTATACGAATAACGCTTCGATCCGGCGAATATTGTGCGGCAATCAGCACAAAACCAGATTTTTTTCCTTGATCATGCGCCGCAGATTGATCAGTGCGTAACGCATGCGGCCCAACGCTGTGTTGATGCTCACGCCGGTCTTATCGGCTATATCCTTGAAACTCAGACACGAAAAGTAGCGCATAAGCACCACTTCGCGCTGCTCGGCGGGCAGCAGTTCGATAAGTGCGCGCACGTCGCACTCGATCTGGTGCGCCACCATGCGGTCTTCGACCGTTTTCTCCGCGAACCGCAGCGTTCCGAGCACATCGTAGCCCGCTTCGGCTTCGGTGACGGTTTTGTTCTGACGCTGTGCACGGAAGTAGTCGATCACCTGATTGTGGGCAATACGCAACACCCACGAGAGAAACTTCCCGTTGTCGGTATAGCGGCCCTCGTCGATCACACGCACGGCCTTGATGAATGTATCCTGGAAAATGTCTTCGGCCACGTCGCTGTCTTTCACCATCATGCGGATGTAGTCGCGCACGCGGCGGCTGTGGCGTTCGATAAGCTGCGAAACGGCGTTCCGATCTCCCGAAAAATAGCGGTCGAGCAGCGCCCTGTCGCTCATTGATTGCACGTTCATACTCTTCTCCTAAATTGGTCTCAGAGTAGAATTCTTATCCGATAGGCAATTCGTTTTGGGTGTTCGAAGACAATGCCATGGCCCCGGAATCGGTTTTCCGGAGCGGCCTGGCGTTGGCAAGGTAAGTAATTTTTCCGAAAAAACCAAATCGCTTCTACTCCGTCCGGGCTCTTTTCCTTGGCCGAAACCTGCAATTACCATGCCGGAGCGGCGCACTCCGAAGCCGCCCGATTCGCTTTGCGGCGTGCATTCAGAGACCCGCACAAGCACCGAACGGCTCCCTCGCCCTCACTTCAGCGGCTCGACATGGATGGCGATCATCGTCCCCTCGCCGAAACGGTCGCGCAGGCGACGCTCAATGTCGACCGTGAGGAGGTGGGATCGGGCCACGGTCATCGTTCCCGCCACCCGGACATGGATTTCGACCGCAATCGAGGCGCCGATGCGGCGGGTGCGCAGGTTGTGCGGTTCGCACACGGCGGGATCGGCCGTGACGATATGCAGAATCTCCGCTTCCACGTCGGCCGGAAGCGACCGTTCCAGCAGTTCGTCCAGCCCCGTACGGACCAGATCGAAAGCGACCTTGAAGATGAACACTGCCACGACCAGCGCCGCAATCGGGTCGGCGATGCGCCAGCCCGGCCCCAGAAAATAGGCGCAGGCAATACCGGCCAGCGTGCCGGCCGACGAGAGTGCGTCGCTTCGGTGGTGCCAGGCGTTGGCCACCAGACTCGGGCTGCCGACCGCACGCCCTGCACGGACCGTATAGCGGTAAAGAATCTCCTTGACGACGATCGACACCACGGCGGCCGCGAGGGCCACGCTCCCCGGACGCGGCAACTCACCGCCCGCAATTACCGAGCGGATATTCTGCACGCCGTTGGCCAGAATACCGGCCCCGACAGCCCCCAATGCAAGGCCGATAAGGATCGCAGCCAAAGTCTCGTACTTGCCATGGCCGTAGTCATGGCCCTCGTCCCGCGGTTTGGCGGAGATCCGCGCAAAGGCGATCACCACCACGTCGGTCGCAAGGTCGGAGAACGAATGGACGGCATCGGCCACCATCGCCCCGCTTCGTCCGACGATTCCGGCGGCGAGTTTCAGCAGCGACAGTACAAGATTGACAATGAAACCTGCGAAAGTCACTCGGTAGATGCTGCGCTTACGGTTATCCGCCTTGTTGTGCATGGTCGAAATGATGTAAGGTTTTCCGAAAGAAGAAAATACCCAACCCGGGATACGGTTTCCGCCGTATCCCGGGTTGGAAAATCGATCGGGAGCATCCGGTCCGGACATGTTGCCGCCGCCGTTCCCGCATACGTCATCATTGCATCTGTGCCCGGACGCGCCGCCGGGGCAATCGTTCCCGAACGTGTTGCTGCCGCAGTTGTTCCCGAATGTGTTGCTGTAACAACCGTTCACGAATGTATTTGACGAGCAGTCGTTCCCGCATGCGTTGCGGCCGCGGCCGGTTCAGAACGTGCCGGAACGGCGGCCGGCCCCGAACTAATAGCTGCGGGCGAACAGCACGCGGCGATGCGACGGCTTGCCGGAGAAGACGCAGGTGCCCTCTTCGTCCTCGGCGTCGACCGGAATGCAGCGGATCGTGGCCTTGGTAGCCTCCTTGATGGCCACTTCGGTCTCGACCGTGCCGTCCCAGTGGGCCGAAATGAAACCGCCCTTCTCGTCGAGCACGCGCTTGAACTCGTCCCACGTATCGACACGCGTAATCATCGAGTTGCGGTAGTCGAGCGCCTTCTTGAAGATATTCTCCTGGA
>CASPAC010000035.1 GCA_949419965.1 Bacteroidales bacterium | reverse complement strand
TCTACAAGGCCAACTGCGAATATCGCGAGATGCTCGACAAGAAAGGCTATCCCTATACCTATTATGAAACGGGCGAAGGCCACATCTGGAAGAACTGGCGCATCTATCTGACCGAGTTCGTACCGATGCTTTTCAAATAACCTGAAACCGCAACCGAAATGAACAAACCGATCGCATTCATTCTGCTGGCCGCAGCGGCCATGACCGCCTGCGGGCCGCGGGTGCCGCAGCTGGGCAAGTCCTCGGTCGACGAGGTCGTGGACGCCATGACGCTCGAAGAGAAGGCCCGTCTGGTCGTGGGAACCGGCATGGCCGGATTCTCGGGCGAGAACGCCGTAGTGGGCGAAACCCGCAACCTGGTGCCGGGCGCCGCCGGCACGACCTACCCCATCGCCCGTCTCGGCATTCCCTCGGTAGTGCTGGCCGACGGCCCTGCCGGCCTGCGCATCAACCCCACGCGCGAGGGCGACTCGCAGACCTACTACTGCACCCACTTCCCCATCGGCACGCTGCTGGCTTCGACGTGGGACCAGGAACTGGTCGAGAAGGTGGGCGAAGCCATCGGCAACGAAGTGCTGGAATACGGCACCGACGTGTTGCTGGCTCCGGCGCTCAACATCCACCGCAATCCGCTGTGCGGCCGTAACTTCGAGTACTATTCGGAAGACCCGGTCGTCTCGGGCAAGATCGCTGCGGCTTATGTCCGCGGCGTGCAGAGCAACGGCGTAGGCACCTCCATCAAACATTTCGCACTCAACAATCAGGAGACCAACCGCATGGCCAACGATGCCCGTGTGTCGCAGCGCGCCCTGCGCGAAATCTACCTGAAAGGGTTCGAAATCGTGGTCAAGGAAGCCGATCCGTGGACGGTGATGTCCTCGTACAACTATCTGAACGGCGTCTACACGTCGGAAAATCCCGAGTTGCAGTCCACGATGCTGCGCGACGAATGGGGATTCCGCGGAATGGTCATGACCGACTGGTTCGGCGGCAAGGATGCCGTGGCGCAGATGATTGCCGGCAACGACATGCTGCAACCCGGAACGGACAAGCAGTATGAGATGATCGTCGACGGCGTGAAAGAGGGCCGGCTGGACGAAGCCGTGCTCGACCGCAACGTGAAGCGCATCCTTGAGATGATCCTGCGCACGCCGCGTTTCCAGGGCTACCGTTTCTCGAACAAACCCGATCTGGAGGCTCACGCCGCCGTGACGCGTCGGAGCGCTACGGACGGTATGGTCCTGCTGAAGAACGACGATGCGGCGCTTCCGCTTTCCGAAACGGTGAAACGCATTGCGTTGTTCGGCTGCACTTCCTACGACTTCATCGCCGGAGGTACGGGTTCGGGCAATGTGAACCGCGCCTACACCGTGTCGCTGCTCGACGGTCTGAAACAGGCCGGCTATGAACTCGACGGGGGGCTGAAGACCGACTACGAAGCCCACATCGAGGCCGAGAACGAACGCAACCGTCCCGACACGACCAACCGCTACGCCATGTTCCTGCCGCGTCCGCGTCCGACCGAGATGATGATTCCGGCAGTGCGGCTGCAGTCGCTGGCCGAGGCGAACGACGCGGCGCTCATTACGCTGGGCCGCACGTCGGGCGAATTCCTCGACCGCAAAAAGGCCGATTTCGAACTTACGCGCGAAGAGAAAGCGCTGCTCGACGACGTATGCCGCGTGTTCCATGCCGCCGGCAAAAAAGTGGTGGTGGTGCTGAACATCGGCGGTGTCATCGAGACGGCCTCGTGGAAAGGCTGCCCTGATGCGATTCTGTGCGCATGGCAGGCAGGCCAGGAAGGCGGCAACAGCGTGGCCGACGTACTGAGCGGCAAGGCTTCGCCCAGCGGCAAACTGACGATGACTTTCCCGGTGCGCTTCTCCGATGCGGCCTCTTCGGCCAACTTCCCCATCGACGTGACGGCCAACATGGACATCTCGAACAGCGGTGAAAAGAAAAACGACGTGAAGAACGTCGATTTCACCAACTACGAAGAAGACATCTACGTAGGCTACCGCTACTTCGACACGTTCGGCAAGGAAGTCTCCTACCCCTTCGGCTACGGTCTGTCGTACACGACCTTCGAATATGCCGATCCGGAAGTGAAGGAGGAGAAGGACGCATACGTTGTCAGCCTGCAGGTGACCAACACGGGCAAACATGCCGGCAAGGAAGTCGTGCAGCTTTATGTATCGGCTCCCGACCGGGCCGTGGCGAACAAGCCCGAAAAGGAACTCAAGGCCTTTGCCAAGACCCGCGAACTGCAGCCGGGCGAGACGCAGACCGTCACGCTGAAGCTGCCGAAAGCGGAGCTGGCATCGTTCGACGCCGCGGCGTCGGCCTGGGTGGTGACTCCGGGCAGCTACGACCTGCTTCTCGGTGCCTCGTCGAGAGACATCCGTGCCAAGCTGGCGGTCGAGGCGGCCGAAGCGAAAGTTCCCGTGCACGATCTGCTCAAGCCGGAAGGAAAGATCGACCTGCTCGAACGCTCCGGCCGATAGGCGGACGCTTTTTCCTGCATACCACCGGGCATCCGTACGACGCGGATGCCCGGAACGGTAAGGAAAAACACCCGAAACCGCACCAAGCAACCGAAAAAAGGTTACCTTTATAACACCAATCTGAATTATCGGACAATGAAAAGAACCCTGTTTCTGTTTTGCACCGTCGGATCGCTCCTGATCGCGACGCCTCTTTCGGCTGCCGGACCGTCGATTCCGCGCAACGAAAAGATCGAACGCCAGATCGAAAAACAACTGCGCAAGATGACGCTCGACGAGAAAGTGGGCCAGATGTGCGAACTCTCGATCGACCTGCTCCAGAAGCGCGTCAATCCCTTTGCCGGAATCAATCCGCAGACTGCGACGCAGGCCGACATCGAACGGCTGCTCGAAAAATACGGCATTGCGGCCGAGTTCGACCTCAGCGCCGGCCTTTCGCGGGAGACGATGATGGCGATCTACATGCGCATCATGGCCATCGAAAACGCCAACGGTTTCCAGCTCGACGAAGCGATGCTCGACACTGTCATCGGCACCTACAAGGTCGGCTCTATTCTCAACGTACCCGCCAGCGTGGCGCAGACGCCGCAGAAGTGGCAGGAGATCATCCGCCGCATCCAGGAGAAGTCGATGGAGACGATGGGCATCCCCTGCATCTACGGCGTGGACCAGATTCACGGCACGACCTACACGCAGGGAGGCACGTTCTTCCCCCAAGGCGTCAACATGGCTGCCACCTTCAACCGCGGACTGACGCGCGAAGGCGCCCGCATCTCGGCCTATGAAACCAAGGCCGGAAGCATTCCGTGGACCTATGCTCCCGTGGTGGACCTCGGCCGCGACCCGCGCTGGCCGCGCATGTGGGAGAACTACGGCGAAGACT
>CASPAC010000034.1 GCA_949419965.1 Bacteroidales bacterium | reverse complement strand
ACGCCTTGTCGATGTTCGACAAGGCCGTGTCGTTCTGCGGCACGACGCTCGACTACCGCAACGTGGCCCAGACGCTCAACGTGCTGGACTACGATACCTATTTCGGTGTCACCGAGATGCTTTTGGGCGGCGATTACGTTCGGGCGCTCGTCGCTTTCGACGAGGTGCTCGCCAAGGGCTTCTCGGGGCAGACCTTCATGGCGGGGCTCAACCGCCACATGCGCGACCTGCTGATGGCCAAGCGGTCCGAGACCCTGCGGCTGATCGAAATGACGGGTACGCTGCTCGAGCGATACCGGACGCAGGCGGGCGCCTGCGAAGTCGGATTCCTTTTCGGGGCCATCGCCTGCCTCACGGAACTCGACGGACGGATACGGCAGTCGTCCAACCAGCGGCTGCTCGTCGAACTGGGCCTGATGAAAATCGCCGGGCTCGGTCAAAAAAAAAATGACTCCCTGACTTCTCCCGAGGATTACCCGCTTCCCGAGTTGTCGAAAGCTCCGCAGCCGGCTGCAGCACCCGCTGCCGCTGTTTCTGCGGCAGCGATTCCGGTTACGGCTTCCGCTTCGGCTGCGACTCCGGCCCCCGGGGCTGTTTCCGCCGGGTCTGTTGCTGTCGAACCGGTGCCTTCCGCTCCGGCCGCAGCTCCAGCTCCGCAGGCCGCTCCGGTTGTTGCCCCGCAGGCAGTTTCGGGAACTCAGCCGGCACCGCCTGTGACGGCTCCGCAGCCGACCCCTGCCGCAGCTGCTTCGCAGCCGGAAACATCCTCCTCGCAACCTGCTTGGCCGGCGGCGGCAACCTCCGCGCAGCAGCCGGTCGCCGGACCATCCAACGATGCTCCCGGACCGGCTCCCGCATCGTCCGCTTCCGTGCCGCCCGCAGCCGGTTCTTCGACCGCCACGGCGGCATCGGCGGCCGCACCGACGGCTTCGGCTGCTCCGGCAGCGCCCGCGACATCCCGTCCGGCACGCAAATCCCTCATTTCGGGTGCGTCGCTGGCCGATCTGATCGCCGGGGCGGAGGCTTCCGATCCGGCATCCGAGGGCGACTCCGTATCGCAGGTTCCGGCCGATTTCGATCCGGCGTGCACCGAGAAGCTGGAGCGATCGCGCGGTCGGATTCTGGAGATGATCCGCTCGCGGCGTCCGCGTTTCGTGCCGGCGTTCGAGGAGATGAAGATTCAGAAGAACATCATCTCGGTGAGCGTGCCCACGATGGAGCTGCACGACGAGATCATGCGCAACAAGACGGCGATGCTCATCCGCATAGCCGAAATGGCCGGCGTCATGGGAGTCATCGATCTGCGCGTGACGGTCAACGAGGCGATCCGCGCGGCGCGGCCCATCCGGCCCGAAGACAAACTGAAGTTCCTGACGGAGAAAAACCCTCTCGTGGCGGAACTCCGCAAGGTGCTGGATCTGGAAATGGAATAAGTCGGGTGTTCCGAGTACGGCGCAAGCCCGGGCCTGCGCGTATCCGGGCGCTTTTCCGAAGAAGTAAGTAGAACAAGAAAACAGATATGACAAAGAATTTTATCGAAGAACTCGAATGGCGCGGCATGATCCACACCATCATGCCCGGCGCGAAGGAACAACTCGAAAAGGAGATGACGACGGCCTACCTGGGTATCGATCCCACGGCCGACTCGCTGCATATCGGCCACCTGGTGGGTGTGATGATCCTCAAGCACTTCCAGCTGTGCGGCCATCGTCCGCTGGCGCTTGTCGGCGGAGCCACCGGCATGATCGGCGACCCTTCGGGCAAGTCGCAGGAGCGCAACCTGCTCGACGAAACCACCTTGCGTCATAACCAGGAGGCGATCAAGCGCCAGCTGGCCAAACTGCTCGACTTCGAATCCGATGCGCCCAATGCCGCCGTCATGGTCAACAACTACGACTGGATGAAGGACTTTTCGTTCCTCGACTTCATCCGCGACATCGGCAAGTGCATCACGGTCAACTACATGATGGCCAAGGATTCGGTCAAGAAGCGCTTCAACGGCGAGGGCGACGGCATGTCGTTCACCGAGTTCACCTACCAGCTCGTGCAGGGCTACGACTTCCTGCACCTCTACGAGACGATGAACTGCAAGGTCCAGCTCGGCGGTGCCGACCAGTGGGGCAACATCACCACCGGCACCGAACTCATCCGCCGCAAGCTGGGTGCCGGGGCCGAGGCGTTCGCCATTACGTGCCCTCTGATTACCAAGGCCGACGGCACCAAGTTTGGGAAGACCGAGAGCGGCAATGTATGGCTCGATCCGCGCTATACGTCTCCTTACAAGTTCTACCAGTTCTGGCTCAACGTCAGCGACGAGGATGCCAAGCGCTACATCAAGATTTTCACGTTGCTCGACCGGTCTGCCATCGATGCTCTCGTCGCCGAGCACGATGCCGCGCCCCACTTGCGCGTGTTGCAGAAACGCCTGGCGCAGGAGATCACCACCATGATCCACTCCCGCGAGGAGTACGAGAAGGCGGTCGAGGCGTCGGCCATCCTCTTCGGCGGTGCCACTTCCGAAGCGTTGCACAAACTCGATGAAACGACCCTGTTGCAGGTCTTCGAGGGCGTGCCGCAGTTCCGCATCGCCCGGGCCGACCTCGGGCTTCCGTTCGTCGACCTCGCAGCCGAGAAGGCGCAGGTCTTCCCCTCGAAGGGCGAGTGCCGCAAGATGGTGCAGGGCGGCGGCGTGTCGCTCAACAAGGAAAAAGTCGCCGATCCGATGCGTCCGGTGAGTGAATCGGACCTTATTGCCGGGAAATACCTGCTTGTGCAGAGAGGCAAGAAGAACTATTATCTGCTTATCGTCGAGTGATGGAATACCGCATTACGTTGGAGCGCATGGAGTTCCATGCGTTCCACGGCTGTTACGAGCTCGAACGCAAGGTGGGCAACCGCTTCACGGTCGATCTGACCGTCACGGCCGAACTGGGCGACGTGGCTGCTGAGGACTGCGTGGAAAAGGCGGTCAACTATCTGACCGTCTACGAGATCGTCCGCCAACAGATGGCCGTCGCGCAACGCACCATCGAGCGCGTGGCGATGAACATCATCGATGCCCTCTATGCGGCTTTTCCGCAAATCCGGCATCTCTCCTGCACTGTTTCCAAGCTCGCTCCGCCGTTGGGCGGCAAGCTCGACCGGGCCAGCGTTACGCTTGAGAAATAGGCAGGCAGGCCCGACGTTCGCGTTATGCGGCGCGGTCGGATGTTCTTGTGTTTCACTCTTTTGTTTTGGCTCTTGCTTCGGTAGTTTTTGCTTTTTTCGCTTTTGCGAAAGCATGCGGCTGGAGCTATCGGGTTGCAAAGGAGATACAGCCCGGGTTTCGGAATCATGGGTTGCTTCCCGAATCGTCGGACCGGAGTGCGGCAACGTGTTTCGGTCCGATGCTTTCATGCTGTTTAACCGGCGGTTTCCCGACCCGGAGTGGTGCAGGCTACGGCTTGTACCAGCGTGGTTTGTGTAGATTCAGCAATCCGCTGGCGGCGTAATGGCGCGGGAGGATTAAAAGAAAATCGTTGTTCGTTTGCGGTTGTTTTGCGCTGGTTTTTTGCGGTTTTGCAATTCGCAGAATTGCGCGAGCCGCAGCCTCCCGGCGCGGAGGCTCGCCGCTTCGGCTTTCGCCGGGCTCGCTACTCCGCAGGCTGCGTTCGCTTTATTCAGAAAGAGCGCACGCTGGTTTAAGTTCGCGAGCTCTGCTTCGGTCGGCGCTGTGTTGTTTTCGTGCCGAAGTCCGCGGGGCGAGTTTTGCGAGCCTCCGCAGGGCGGGGC
>CASPAC010000033.1 GCA_949419965.1 Bacteroidales bacterium | reverse complement strand
CCGAAGCCAGCGGGGCGAGTTTTGCGAGCCTCCGCAGGGCGGGGCTTCGGCTCGCACGGCTAAAGCCGATGTTTAGCTCTGCAAACTGCAATTACCCGTCTAAGAGCTCCGGATTCTATGAATTCGGCATGCATTCGACGTTGGTAGATTTGCGAACAAATCGCACATCTTTTTCCTCTACCTTTCTGCGTTGCGCCAGTTGCATATTCCAGTCTGCCGCGGAGTTTGCGAACAATTCAGTAGTTTGTCATTCTGAGGAGCATAGCGACGAAAAATGACAAAGGGTTTGGATTCGGGGCGCACCGGCCCGGGCGAGCACACGAAGAATGAATACTGCCGATTAATAGATTCTTCGGCTTCGCCTCAGAATGACAAATTACTTCTTAATTGTGCATTGTGAATTTTAAATTGTGAATTCTGAATTGTTTCCCTCTCCGCCGCATTCCATTCAGCGATTGCTACACAACGCCTGCTGCGGGCTACCGCGCCTGCGCGACGGGAGTCCTGTCGGTCATCGGTTCGAGCGGAAGCTACTGGTCTTCATCGTCCATTTCTTCCACCGGCAACGTTTCGAGTGCCTTGTGGTTCTCTCCGACCTCGGTGCGGCCGATGGACTCAGGCTACCTCGCACGTCGTGCCGTCGCTGTATCCGTGCGCTGCGTCCAAGCATCTGCACGTGAAGTTGCTTTTTTCACCGGCACGCCGCGCGCCCGGACACCGGCTGGCAAGAATTATGGATGAGAAAAGGAGCGGCCTTTCTTTTTAATCCGAATATGCTTACCTTTGCCCGCCATGATTCCCTACCGCAAAAAGATACTCGCCAACGGCCTGACGGTCGTAGCAAACCGCGACCGCACGTCGAAACTGGCCGCCGTGAACATGCTCTACAAGGTGGGTGCGCGCAACGAAAATCCCGCACGCACGGGATTCGCCCATCTGTTCGAGCACCTCATGTTCCGCGGCACGAAAGCCGTGCCCGATTTCGACCTGCCGGTGCAGATGGCTTCGGGCGACAACAACGCCTTCACCAACAACGACTACACCGACTTCTACATCACCCTGCCGACGGCCAACATCGAAACGGCCCTGTGGCTCGAAAGCGACCGCATGGGAGGGCTGAACATCACGTCCGAGAAGCTGGAGACCGAGAAAAAGGTGGTCATCGAAGAATACCGGCAACGCTATCTGAACCAGCCCTACGGCGACCAGACGCTGCTGCTGCGGGCCCTGGCCTACAAGGTGCACCCCTACCGCTGGGCCGCCATCGGCCTCACGCCCGACCACATAGCCGAAGCGACGCTTGCCGATGTCGAAACCTTCTACCATGCCCACTACCACCCGTCGAACGCCATTCTGTCGATCTCGGCCGACCTGGACGAGGAGCGGATGATCGACCTGGCCGAAAAATGGTTCGGCGAGCTGCCCGACCGGCCCTCGACACCCGCCCCCATCCCGCAGGAACCTCCGCAGACGGAGGCCCGGCGCCAGGAAGTCGAACGCGACGTTCCGGCCACGACCGTCACCGTCGCCTACCCCATGGGCGGCCGCACGTCGGCCGATTTCTACACGGCCGACCTGGTTTCCGACCTGCTCTCGGGCGGCGATTCGTCGCGCCTCTACAACCGGCTGGTCAAGGAACGACGGCTGCTCTCGTCGGTCAACGCCTACATCACAGGCGACGCGGACCCGGGACTCTTCATATTCACGGGGCAGCTGCTCCCGGAGACGACGCCCGAAGCAGCCGAAGCGGCCTTCCGCGAAGAGATCGGAACACTCTGCCGGGAGTGCATACCGGACTACGAAATGCAGAAAGTCAAGAACAAATTCGAGGCAAACACCCTTTTCGGCGAACTGAACGTGATGAACAAAGCCATGAACCTGGGATTCTACGAGATGCTGGGCGACCTCGGGCTCATCAACCGCGAAGTCGAGGCCTACCGCGCCGTGACGAACGACGCCGTAGCCGACTTCTGCCATCGCACGTTCCGCCCCGAACGCAGCTCCACCCTAATCTACCGAGCCAAATGACACAGCCGCCCCTGACCATCCCTTCCGCCATCGAAGTACAGCGTGCCGAGCAGCTGACGCTCGCCAACGGCGTGACGCTCCACCTGCTGCCGACCGACGACTTCGAGGTGCTGCGCGTCACCTTCGTATTCCGGGCCGGATCGGCCGTACAGCGAGTGCCTTTCAGCGCCTCGACGACGGCGAACCTGCTGGCCGAAGGGACGCGGAACCACACGGCGCACGAGATAGCCGAACAACTCGACTTCTACGGCTCGTGGTTCGATGTGAACCTCGACCGCGACTTCGTATACATCAGCTTCGCCACCCTCTCGAAGTTCTGCCGTCCGACGCTCGGGGTAGCCGAAGAGATTCTGCTGCATCCGACCTTCCCCGAAGAAGAACTGCGCACCTACTGCGCCAAGCGCCGGCAGCGGCTGCGGATCGACCGGCAGAAGGTCGACGTCAAGGCGCGCGAAGCCTTCGCCGAAGCGCTGTTCGGACCCCAGCACCCCTACGGCATCTCGTTCGACGAGACGCTTTACGACCAGCTGACCCGCGCCGACGTAGAAAACTTCTATCGCACGCACTACACGGCCGAAAACTGCTTCGTGGTGTGCAGCGGCCGTATCGACAGCGAGGTGCGGGAGGCCGTGGCGGCGATCGCCGGGCAGCTGCCCAACGGCCCGATGTACGTTCCGGAATTTCCGGCGCCGGTCACCCGGGCCGAAACCCGCATCGCACACCCCGGAGCCGTGCAGTCGTCGATCCGCATCGGGCGGCTGCTTTTCGACCGCCGCCATCCCGATTTTGTCGGGATGCAGGTGGTGGCGACCATCCTGGGCGGCTATTTCGGGTCGCGCCTGATGCGCAACCTGCGCGAAGAACACGGCTACACCTACGGCGTGGTGGCCGCGATGGTCAACTTCGACCGCGAAGGCTATCTGGCCGTCGCCACGCAGGTAGGCACCGAAGCGACCGGCGCGGCGCTCGAAGCGATCCGCGCAGAGATCGGACGGCTGCGCACCGAACCGGTACCCGAAGAAGAACTTGCGCTCGTGAAGAAAATCATGGCGGGCGAGACGATGCGCATACTCGACGGGCCGTTCGGCATAGCCGACGTAACGATCGAAAACATTCTGTGCGGCAGGGACAACAGCATCATCGACGATAACCTGGCCCGCATCCAAGCCA
This sequence comes from Bacteroidales bacterium, assembly GCA_949419965.1. The sequence continues at coordinate 4,123 of CASPAC010000033.1, read as the reverse complement.
TGACGCCGGACGACATCCGACGGCTGGCACAACGCTATCTGGCACCCGACGACCTTGTGACGGTGGTGGTCGGAGCCACATGACGCGGAATTCGACACGAGAACTCCAAGCAGTTTTCCGGCCCGGAATGGCGCAGGCTACGGCTTGCGCCAGCGCGGCCGAGTAGATTCAGCAATCCATTGGCGGCATAACGACGCAGGGAGGGTTAAAGGTATCGTTTGTTTTTCAGGGCGATTATTGCCGTTTTTTTTCGGTTTTGCAATTCGCAGTGTTGCACGAACCGCAGTCGGTTCCCGGGTTCAATAAAGGTACATCAAACGTTCTCGTGCCGAAGCCGGCGGGGCGAGTATTGCGAGCCTCCGCCGGGCGGGATTTCGGCTCGCCCGGCTGAACGCCGGTGTTTAGCTCTGCAAGCTGCGACCGCCCCGAACATCTTTTCCTTCCACCTTTCCGCGTTGCCACCAGTTTTGCACATCCCAGTCTGCTGCGGAGCTGAGAACAATTCAAAATGCAGAATTCACAATTCACAATTAAGAAGTAGTTTGTCATTCTGAGGAGCAGAGCGACGAAGAATCTGTATCGTCAGCATACAGATGTTTGACTGCACTGCGTTTGTCGTTCTCCTCCTTGCTCGGCATAGTCCGCAAGCGGCCCCTGCGCTCGCTGCGTTCATCATAGATTCTTCGCTAACGCTCAGAATGACATATATGGAAATTTTGAGACCTCACGAGAAACTAATTGTGCATTTTGCATTGTGAATTCTGAATTGTTTCCCTCTCCGCCGCATTCATTCCAGCGATTGCTTACAGCACCTGCTGCGGGCCACCGCACCAACGACGCGGGCACCCTGCTGGACGCCGGCCTCTACGGACGCTGCTGGTCTTCGTCGCCCTATGCTTCCGGCGATCACAACGCGGGCTACCTGCGCTTCTGGGCCGAAGAGGTGACGCCGCTGTACAACATGAAACGTGCCAACGCCATCTCCGTGCGCTGCGTCCAAGCATCTACCGAACTGCTTTTTTACGAAACGAAACCGAAACCGGACAGAACGTCATTCTGACGATAGCGCAAGGATGACCGATGACGGCGGCAAACCGGCCATGCGACCGCAAACCGGACTGTTCATGCCATTCGGAGCAAACGGACAATAACGAAATGACGAAAAGACCGGCCGGCAACATTCAGAACAACGGACAGCGACAAAAGATTCATTCTGCGGCAGGAAACGGAGACAGAAGAGAACCGGGAAGACTGCCGGCGAACGGATTCATCGACCCGGAGAGAAACCGCAGAAACAGCCAACAACGGATCACTCTCCCGCAGTTCGGCACGAAAGGCGGACGAGCACACCGAGTCTAAAGCTGCGCAACATGCTTCCAAAACAATGCAGGCTCCGGGAAATCCCGGAGCCTGCTTGGCAAGCGGAAAGGAGCAGAAACTATTCCAGCCCCTTGGCCTTCTTGAAGAGTGCGTTGTAGTACTCGTACTTGTCCTGCATGCCCTCCTCGTCGCGCAGACGGAAGCAGAGCGACTTGATGTACTCCAGCGTATCCACATCGTCGGGGCGCAGCTCGTGGGCCTTCTCGAAGTAAGGCACGGCCTGCTTGTAGACCTCGACCACGGCCTTCTGGTCCTCCTCGTAGGCGGCCTGGCTGCTGCGCTGCTTCTGGTTGGCCTCGGTGTTCATGGCGTCGCCCTTGATGGTGTAGAAGACGCCGAGGTAGTAATAACCGTCGAAGCGATCGGGCTGCAACTCCACGATCTTCTTGAACGAAGCGATGCTCTCGTCGTAGTTGTTCAACGCATAGAAGATGCGGCCGCGGCCGAACCACAGGTCGGCATTGTCGGGATCGGAAGCGATGGCGTTGTCGAGCAAGGCAACCAGGTCGGCAGGGTCGCCGACGTTATCCTCCGACGAAGTGTAGAGCTGCGTCAGACCCTCCAGGATACGCTCGTTCTTCGGGAATTTCTCGACACCCTGCAACAAAGCGTCCTTGGCGCGGATCACGAACTCGGGATCGCTGGCCTTCTGACCGTAGTAGCAATGGAACAGGAAGTAGTAGAGGTTGCCCTCCTCGTCGCAGTAACCCAGGTCGAGGGCCTTGTTGAAGCAATCGGCACCGGCGGCATAGGTCTCGGGACTGCGGTTCTCCGAAGCGTCCATCGTATACATGTAACCGGCATAGAAGAGCAGCTCGGGGTTGGGCTGGCCGAACGCAGGGCATGCCGACTGGGCCTCGAAAGCCTGGCGATAAGAACGGGCGGCATCGGCGTAGTCGTTGCGGCTGCCGGCGACATCGCCTGCCTGCGAACAGAAATCGCTGACCTGCTGCAACCCGGCCTTGACCTTGGCAGCGGATTTGGGATCGAGCTCGTAAGCCTTGCAATAAGCGGCGATGGCCTTGGCGGGAGCGTCCTCAACGATCAGCTGGGTCTGCTTCCAGGCGATCACCTTGTTGTCGAGCACATAGGCCGTGAAGTAAGGATAGACCCACTCCTCGCAAGCCTGTCCGCGCAACTCGGCAGCATTGGTGGCCGAGGGGTTGCCGCCCAGCGTCATCTTGAGGAGGGCGGCATCGGTATTGAGGAAGAGGTTCTTGGTAGGCTCGGCCGCCGCCTCGTAGAAGAGCTTGCCGCGGTTGATCCAGGTTGCGGCCTTGGTGTTCTTCTTGGGATCGGCGATGTCGGCATCGCTCTTCTCGATTCTGGAGAGGAAAGCCGTACGGTTCACTTTCTGGGCGCTTGCCGCGGAAACCGCCAGAAGAAGCAGTGCGGCGAAGGCCATCCGAATCATCTTTTTCATAATGGTTGAAATTTTGAGGTTTTGATCGTTCGTTGAATTATTCTTCGGCAGGCGTTGCGGCGTCCTCGCCCGTTGCCTCGCCCATATCGGCGGGCTCCTCCTCGGAAGCGGGCACGGCCATGACCGAAGCGATGGCGTCGCCCTCGCGCAGGTTGATGATGCGCACGCCCTGCGTGGCACGGCCCGCCAGACGGATCTGCTCGACGGAGGTGCGGATCGTCAGACCCGAGCGGTTGATGATCATCAGGTCGTTTTCGTCGGTGACGGCCTGGATCGAAATCAACTTGCCGGTCTTTTCGGTGATGTTGATGGTCTTGACGCCCTTGCCGCCGCGGTTGGTGATGCGATACTCGTCGAGATCGGTGCGCTTGCCGTAGCCGTTCTCGCTCAGCACCAACACGTCGTGCTTGTCGTCGGGCTCGATGCAGATCATGCCGACCACCTCGTCGTCGCCCTCCAGCGAGATGCCCCGGACACCGGCGCCGACGCGTCCGATCGGACGCACCGTGGCCTCGTTGAAGCGGATGGCCTTGCCCTCCTTGGCGGCGATCATCACCTCGGCGGCACCGCTCGTGAGCTTGGCCTCGATGAGCTGGTCGCCCTCGCGGATGACGATGGCGTTGACACCGTTCTGCCGCGGACGCGAATAGGCCTCCAACTTGGTCTTCTTGATGGTACCGTCCTTGGTACACATGATGATGTAGTTGCTGTCGACGTACTCGCGGTCGTCGAGACGCTTCACGTTGATATAGGCGCGGACCTTGTCGTTGGGCTCGATGCGGATGACGTTCTGGATGGCGCGGCCCTTCGAAGAACGTGCGCCCTCGGGAATCTCGTAGACCTTGAGCCAGTAACAACGGCCCTTCTCGGTGAAGAAGAGCATGGTGTTGTGCATCGAAGCCACGTAGATGTGCTCGATGAAGTCCTCGTCGCGCGTGGCGCTGCCCTTGGCGCCGACGCCGCCGCGGTTCTGCGTGCGGTATTCGGCCAGGGGCGTACGCTTGATGTAACCCATGTGGGAGATGGTGATGACCATGTCGTCGTCAGCATAGAAATCCTCGGGGTTGAACTCCTCGGAAGCGTAGACGATCTCGGAACGGCGCTCGTCGCCGTATTTGGCCTTCATTTCGAGCAGCTCCTCCTTGATGATGCGGAACTGCTCCGACTCGTTCTCCAGAATCTTCTGCAGGCGGGCGATGAGCGTTTCAAGCTCCTCGCGCTCGGCCGTCAGCTTGCCGTGCTCCAGACCGGTGAGGGCGCGCAGGCGCATCTCGATGATGGCCGAAGCCTGGATGTCGGAGAGGTCGAAGCGCTCGATCA
>CASPAC010000032.1 GCA_949419965.1 Bacteroidales bacterium | reverse complement strand
GAACACCTCCGGCTCAAGTCTTGCAGGCAAGCAAAAACACCCTACGACCGACCGAGCCCATCGCCGGCAAAAAGCGCGGCCCGGGGGATTGACAAGAGTTCTAATTTACCTTTCCGAGGAACTTTTTACACCATCGGATCATCCATTTCTGTTATACTTATAACACAAATGGATTTTTTAATAATTAATTCAGTCCAAAATTTGCGGGGGGGGGATTTTTTGTATCTTTGCATCGTCCGAACAGCACGCTGGACGTTCGGACACTGGGATGAAGACGCAACTCACATCCTTCGGGGCACCGCTCGACCTCTGGTCGGGCGGTGTTTTTCATGGCTGTCCCCCGACGTGAACCGCCGGACGTGCATCCTCGATCGGACTGCGCAAAAACGACACTCCCGCCCGCCCGGTCTCGGATCAGACGACCCGGAATTCCACCGAAAGCGTATTGCCGTCCTCATCGACCACCGTCAGACGATGAATCCCCGGCGGCGGCACGATCCGGAACTTGTGAAGGTCGCACGTCGTGCCGAGATACTCGCCGTCGAGATGCCAGAACACCGTTTTCGAGGGCGCGACATGCGCCAGCGTGAAGGTGGCGCCACGCACCTCGCCATCGAGATGGCGCGGGATGGATACGACGCTCCCCTGCGAGGGGTAGATGAAACGCATGATCTCGAAACGTTCGTCGACATCGGCCGCAGGGCGTAACGGCGGCAGCGGGGCGTATTCGGGATGCTGTTGTTTGTAATACCACGCCATGGCCGGCGGAAGAATGAACATGGAGACCGTCCGCGCCGGTTCGCCGGGATCTTCAACACGATAGCGACCGTCGGCCGACAACCGGACCTGCCGATGGTAGGGGCACACACGGCTGCGCATTGCATTGCTGGGCAGCAGCAACCTAAGCGTGTCTGTACAATCGGGTCCGGCGAGCATGCCCGACTGCCGGCAGACCGAAGCCGACACCCCCTCTCCGGCCGTCGGAGCCGGGAACCACCCGCCGCGCGGCAGCAGATCGAACAGATCGAACAGCACCGACCCTGCAACACGGGTTCCGGTGAGAAGGGGACTCCCCTGCCCCTCGGCGTTGCCCGCCCACACGCCCACGGCGTATTGCGGCGTAACCCCCACGGCCCACGCGTCGCGCGAGCCATAGCTGGTGCCGGTCTTCCAGGCAATGTCGGTCACCGAAGTGACCATGCGCATGTCGAGTTCGTCGGGGCGGTCCACGCACTTCATCGCCTCGAACATCTCGTAAACGGCAACCCTGTCAAAAAAGGGAAACCCGGCCGGCAGCTCGTTGTGCGAGCCGTTGCAGAAAGCCGCCAGCGCAGCATAAACACCGGTCGCATCGGCCAGCGTGACCTCGGCACCGCCGAGAATGAGCGTCAGCCCGTAGCGTTCGGCACGGCTGTCGACCGTAGTGAAGCCTGCCTTGCGAAGCTGCCCGACGAAGCGCGACAGCCCGTGTTCCTTGAGCAGCCACACGTTGGGCACGTTGAGCGACCGGACCAAGGCCTGGTCGGCCGGTACGGCACCCACGAACTTGCGGTCGTAATTCTGCGGCGCGAAGTTCCCGAAGCGCAGCGGCACGTCGGGCAGCAGCGTCCGCGGCAGAATGGTGCCCTCCTGCAGGGCGGCGCAATAGAGCAGCGGTTTGAGGATGCTGCCCGAACTGCGGGGCGCCCGGGCGATGTCGACGCAGGCTCCCGGACGGAGATGCGCCGGATCGGCATTGCCGCAATAGGCCACGACTCCGCCGCTCGCCACGTCGACGATGACGGCCGCCAAGTCGTTGATACCCCGTGTGCGCAGTTCGCGGCTCCAGCGGTCGGTGCGGGCCGCGAACTGCCGCTGGAGTGCAAGATCAATGGACGTCACGGTCTTCCGGCCGTGGCGTATCTTGTCATAGTGTTCGACCAGATGAGGAGCATGGTTGGGCAGCGCCAATGGACTCCCGATGAGCGGTTCCTCGACGGCCAGGGCGCAATCCTCGACGGAAAGATAGCCTTTGTCGGCCAGGTGTCGCAGCAGGCGGTTGCGCTTGTCGAGCAGCCGGCTCCGGTTGCGCGCAAGATGGATCGACGACGGGGCGTTCTGCAGCACGGCGAGCGTCGCGGCCTCGGCCCACGACAGGTCGGAGCCGTCGTTGCCCAGGTAACGCCACATGGCGGCATCTATGCCCACGACATTGCCGCCGAAAGGCGCATGCGAAGCGTAGAGCCGCAGAATCTCTTCCTTGGAAGAGCGCGCCTCAAGCCGCGTGGCCAGAAACATCTCCACGCCTTTCTGCCAAAGCGTGCGGGGCTTGCGACGCGACATGCGGATGACCTGCATGGTGAGGGTGCTGGCGCCCGAAACGATGCGCCCGGCCTGCAGATTCTGCCACGCAGCGCGGCAAACGGCCCGCAGGCTCACTCCCGGATGGCGGTAGAAGGTGCGGTCCTCGAACTCGATGAGCGCCACGGCGAACTTGCGGGGCACCGAATCGCAAAGCGGAAAACGCCATTGTCCGTCATCGGCAATGCGGGCGCCGAGCAACTCGCCATGGCGGTCGGTGACCACGGTGGAGCACGGAACACCGCCGAACGGATCGTCCGGCAATGCGACAAGCCACAGCAACGCTACAGCCGCCGCCAGGGCTCCCACCACCTGAAAAACCGGTTTGCGCCACCGCATCGTCGCCCTATCTTGAGGTCACCTCGGTCCGGCCGCCGGCCGTATTGGCGCAGCGGTGCGTATCGTACATGTCTTCGCAGACGACGGCAGGCAGAAGGAAGCGGCCCGAATAGGCAGCGCGCAAACGCACCGAAAAACGCTTCTGCTGCCCGGGAGCCAGCGGGAAATACCAGCCGACGCGGTCATCGCGGATCTCCTTGTAGTCGCAGGGGCTGTCGGCAGCGGCCTGCGCATAGAGGCGGTCGTTCCATATCTCCCACCCCGACGGAACGCTGAAAACCAGCGCCATGGACTCCGACGAGCCGTTGCCGGCCGTTTCGCGCACCGTGATAACGGCCCTGAACTCCTGGCCCTGGCGAAGGTTGCCGGCATCAATGGGAGAACCGTCGAGACCGGTGTATTCCACCGTCAGCGCCACGCCCTCCGAAGCAGCAGGAACGGGTACGGTGACATCGGGGCGCCGCCAGACGACGCTGCGCACGGAGAGCGTCCCCGCCGAACGGTTGTCGACATGCACCTTGCCGGCCGCCGGATCGAGCCGGAAGCAGGCCACGGCACGAAGTCCTTCGATCTGCTGCGCACGGCCGCCGGGCTGTACGAAACGGATCTCCCCCGAGGCAGCGGAAACGATGTCGGCCAGCCGCCCCATCGCCATGCAGACGAACGCCATCTCCTGGGTGGTGCAATGTTCTGTCGAAAACTCGTCGGCGATCTGCGAAGCGAGCGCCAAGGCCTCGTCGACGCTGCGCGTATGCGCCAGAGCCGTCAGTTTCAACGCCTTGTTGCGCAGGGGCGAATCGAACGTCGCATAGGAACCAGACGTGCTGCCGACCGCCGGGGTACGAACCAGCCCGACGGCCGCGTCGCGCTTACCGGCGACCGCATAGGCCGAAGCCAAACACCACCGGGCCGGATCCAAGAGACTGCCCGACTCGCGCAGCCGATTCATGGCCCCGGCGTCGGCCTCGCGGGCGAGCGCCAGCGTATAGAGCCTGTAGGCCTGGTCCAGATCGGAATGCCGGCGCGCATCCGAACGGTAGTTGCGGGCCGCATGCCGCTGGTAGGCAAGCCACGAAGTGCGCACCGGAGCGGGCACGGAGAAGCCCTCCTCCTGCGCGGCGAGCAACACCTGCCCGGCCATGGAAGTCACCCACAGATGGGAGGCGCCGCTGCCGGGCCAATAGACGAATCCGCCGTCGGGGAGCTGTCGGCTCCAAAGCTCGCGCAGAATGGCGCGGATCATCGTTTCGGCCTCCCGCTGCCGCTCGGCATCAAGGAAGCGGCGCGTGCCGAGCAGACCGAGCGCCCGCGAAGCGAGCTGTTCGGAGCACAAGTGGGAGTAAGCGCCGACATATTCGAACACGCCGCCGAAGTCGATGGCCGGAAAAGCGGCGATCTCCAGCTGTGCGCTGCCGGCTGCATCGCTGCGGAAAGGCGCCCATTCGAAATCGCAGCTCTCCGAAGCCTTCAGCACGCGCGACGAAGAGACGGTCACCGGCGGATTGGGATTCTTCACTTCGATGGCGATCGTCTCGGTCGCGGTGAAGTTGCCGCTGCGGGCCGTGACGGTGATCCGGGCCGTTCCCTCCTGCGAAGCGTGGGTGCGCAGCGAGAAGTCGACCATCCGGTCGGCAGGCGCCGTGAAGGTGAGTTTGCGCGAGGGTGCATCGTCGATCTCGACGGGACCCTCGACCCGGACGCTCACCTGCACATTGCGCACGTCGGGCTCCATGGCGAAGACATTGACCGGGAATGCGACCTGCTCGCCGCAGGCCAGGCGCCGCGGCAACGTAGGCACGATCATCAGGGGAGCACGCACAACGACCGTCTTCTCAGCATTGCCGTAGGCACCCCTGCCGCCGGCGACGACCATTGCGCGGACGCTGCCGACATACATGGGGAGCTCGATGCGGTGGCTCTTAGCACCGCCCTTCAACGTGAAGGGCCCCATGAACCGCACCACCGGGTTGAACCGCTTCTCGCGGTTGCGCGCCAGTTCGACTCCGCCGAAATCGCCGCCGCCGATGCTCAGCACCTTGGAGAACTTGCCCCCGAAGGCGCCGATCACCTCGTCGTAGAGGTCCCACGTTCTGACTCCGAGCGCCTCGCGCCGGTTCATGGCACCCCACGGATCGGGCGTGCGGAAACCGGTGATGTCGAGCAGTCCTTCGTCGACGATGGCCAGCGTGTAGGTCATCGGCCGGCCCTGCTTCTCTTTCACTTTGACCGTGAAACGCTCCTGCGGCCGCACGACGTCGGGCACCTCGAGCACAGGTTCGAGCAGCGATTCGGGATCGGAAACCGTCACGGGCTGCACGCCGTAGAGACGGACCGGCAGATCGTTGGCTGTCTGACGATGGGGCTGCAAGAGGGTGACATGCACATAGAAATTGGGCGTCATCTCCCGCGTGATGCGGATCTTGTGCACGGTCTCGCGGTCGGGCGCCGTAGCCACCCACTCCCGCGACAGCACGCCGGCGGAGTTCTCGAGCGAAACGAGCGCCCGGCCCCCGGCCGACGCCGGAATGTAGAGCGAGGCTTCGTCGCCCACGCGGTAGGTCCGCTTGTCGAGCGAGAAGGAGAGCATCGACACGGCATTGGGATCGCTCTTGTCGGAGTGGCCGCGCCACGAAGGCCAGTCGATGAAGATGATGCCGCCCGAGAGGTGGCCGCCCTCCGTGTCCTTGACCAGCACCAGGTATTTGCCCCACCCGGGATAGTCGACCCGGAAAGGCAGTTCGGTCCGCTCGCCGCTGACCAGCGCGCCCGAAGCCACGACCTGAGCCGACGAACTTTGCACGAAAGAACCGAGGTCGCGGTTGCGGTCGTTATGCTCCCACCACCAGCTCCAGTCGATCTTGTAGATCGTGTAACTCAGCTTGCGGCCGTCGAGCCTGCGCCCGGCGGCATCGACCGTCACGACAGGGAAACGGAGCTCCGTGTCGGTCTCGAAATCGCTGCTGCCCAACCGCACGCCGACATAGGCCTCGAAAGGCGAACAGTCCACGCGCCGGGAGACGATGCTTGCATCGCCGCCGGCCTCCTCGACGCGGCAAACCAGATCAGCCGACAGGAGCCCCGGGGCATCCTGGGCGGGCGGCAGGGTCGGGCAAAGCGTCATGCGGCCACAGCTGTCGAGCTTCCGGCTCCCCAAATCGTGGGTAAAGGCCGCGAAATCGACCAACGGATTGGAAAAGAGATAACCGGCATAACCGGCGAAAGGTTTCGGCTTGCGCCCCAACGTCATCTCCACCGAAGCGGGGAGTCCGGCGGCGGCCGGTCCCGTGAGCCAGTGGGCCTCGACGTCGATGCGTGTCGTATCGCCGGCGCGCAACACTTCGCTGCCGGTCGTCAGGTTGATTTTCAACCGGTTGGGTTTGATGGTCTCGATGCGCACGGCTTTGCGGAACGTCTCGCCGCCGACCGTGAACCGCGCTTCCCAGTTGCCCGTAGGGCTCTCCTCGCGCGTAACGAAAGCGAAGGTATAGAATCCGTCCGTGCCGCCCTTGAGCGTCTGCCGCTCGAAGAACTGCCCCAGCGGATTGTAGACCTCCATGGTGACGGGATGGTTGTCGGGCAGCTTGCGCAAGCGATCTTCGACCAGCAGCGTCAGATGGACCGTATCGGCGGGCCGCCACACGTCGCGCTCGCCGTAGACGAAGCCCTTGAGTCCCTTGCGCACCTTGTCGCCGCCGACATCGAAGCGGCTGAGCGACTTTTCGCGCCCCGAAGTCACTTTCAGATAGCCCGCGGTCTTGCCCTGGGTGGCCGTCACGACAAAGGGACGGCCCGAGACGTCGAAATCGGCGAATCCGTTGCCGTCGGTCCGGGCGCCGCCGAGGGGCCGCAGCTGGAAATCGTAGGCCGTGACCTGCACGCCGGAGAGAGGTTGCGCGGTCACGATGTCCGAAACGGCGATCCACAAGTGCCCGCTTTCGGCGCTCTTGACGATCAGCCCCAGGTTCGAAGCGCACAGATTGTATTCGGGGAAACGCGACGAACGCATGTAGTAGCTCGGCTTGGCGGGGTCGTTCGACTCCTTCCACTGGTAAAGCTCGGAATCGTAGTCGTCGGGCGTGGCGTGGTAGTAGCCCTCGGGCTCGTCCCACTCCGCATTCTCCTCGGCCCCGACCGCAACGGCCATCGGGAATCCGGCCGTCTGTGCGGCATCCTCCGCGCCGTAGAGCGAGTAGGCCTGGCGGAACGACAACCGGACCCGGTAGATAGCCCCCTTCTCCTGGCGGAACAGGCCGGAGAGATCGACCGAAAAGTTCTGCCACCGGCTCAGATCGAGTTTCGGATCGCCGTCCAGACGCACGGTCCGGTGGTAGACCAGGCGCCCGTAGCGCCGCAATTCGTAGCTGCCGTCCAGATCGTTGTCCTGCAGGAACGAAAGAACGTTGTCCGCATAGACCTTGACCACCCGCACGTCGACGGCCGCCAGATTGACGGCGCGGAACGGCAGAATGAGGTGCGAAGCATCGGGCAGAATGGTCCCGCTCAACGGAATCTCGACCGCCGGCGGCACGGGCTTGTTGTCGAACTGCTGGCTGAACTCGCGGCCGAGCCGCATGCCCTCGGCACTGCGCACCGAAGCGGCGATGCGAAGCGTGAAGCGGCCCCGTCCGCTTTGGTCGAACCGCACCCGAACGGTCGCGCCCTCGCGCTCCAGTCTGACCCGTCGGAGCTCGTCGACGGCAACCAGACCTTCGAGCTCCTGCTTCTCGTCCAACGGTGCCGAAAAACCGATCTCGATGCCGTCCGAATCGTCGGTCATGCGGGCATACAGCACCTTGAAGGCCTCGCACCCCGGCACCACGATCTTCTGATGGAGCGATTTGCCGAATCCGATCCGGTCGGCGTCGAACGACACGCGTGCATGCGTATCGGACCTGTCGCGCTTCAAGCCGCTGATCGCAAAAACATACAATGCGCCGTCGGCCGTCGGGAAAATATCGACCGAGGGCTCGCAGCCGGCAAGGTCGCAACGAATCAGATCGGGGGTGACGAGCGACCGGTCGACCGGTTCGCTGAAACGCAGCCGGCCCGAGACGATGGCCATCGACGCATCCGAAGCGCTCCCGACCCCAACGATCTCCAACACAGCCTCCCTTTCGCCCGTAGCGAACGAAAAGACAAAATCCTTCAGCGGACGGTCGAACAAACGTCCCATCCGCACGCGGCACTTGTAGTTCCGGCCCGGCCTGAGCGCGCCTTTGTCGGGCCGGAAAAGCAACGTTTTGCCGTCGTTCTCCCACTGCGCCTGCCCGGCGACCGAGGGTGAGAATGCCAGCACCCGGTCGGCCAGTTCCATCGAATCGGGACGAGCGCCCACCGCCGACACGAAGTCGATGCGGATCGACGAACCGGACAAAATCCGCTCGGGCGTATAGGCCTCGATCCATTGCGCGGCCTCCTCCGGCCCCATCGTCGACGAGCAACCCGCCGACGCCAGTGTCATCGCAACCGCCAACAACGGCAGGACGACATGCAAAAAACAGCGTTTCATTCTATCTTGGATTATCGTATTCATATCAATAGCCGGCTGTCATCGGACGACGCCCCGGCAACGACCGCAGCCGCATTCCGCGGAACCCTTTCATGGACAAAGGAAGCGCAGGTCTAAAGCAACAGCCCATTCGTCCGGCTCGTGCTCGGACGCAGCCACACACTGATACAAAGATAGGGAAATCCGGCCGCCGCACCAAACGATCGGCCGCCGATGTCGCCCGGAACTCACCCGCGTCCGGCAAGCAGGAATATAGCCAGCTTGCTGTCATTGTATATTACATTCAAGCCCCGCATCTGACCGCATACACGTATTCCCTTGCCCGATCCCTTCGACAAGTCGCACGCGGGATTTTCATGCGCCAGCCAGTTGCGGTACAATCTTCTGCTTCCGAAAAAAGAGTGGCGGGTCTGATTCAAAATTTTGCTATCTTCGATCCGGCAAACAGCAGTCGACGACCCGGAATGACGAAGGCCACGGCTTCCGTCAGTGCGGTCGCATAGATTCAGCAATCCGCTGACGGCCTGCGCCCCGGCAAAAAATGCCTCGCCCGTACCCCGCCGACCATCCAATCCAGTCTGCACCGAAGCCCGGTATTTCTTCGGCGCATACATTCCAACGTTACCTCTCCCGCCTGCTGGCGGACATCCGCAACCGGGAGCCCTGGCCAATGTTTTCGATAAGCCGAGAACTGAACCGGACGATCCCCGAGCCTGCCCGAGGGGTATTCGAGCTCTGCCGAAGCGAGAAAACCTCCATGAATAGGAATGCCGGCGTTACAGGCGACTATTGGTCCTCATCGACCTACGCGGCCGGCAACATCAACGCAGCAGACTCGTACTTCAGGGCGGACGTCGTGAACCCGCTGAACGACCCGGACTCTATAGACTTTCCGTGCACTGCGTCCAGCATCTACGGCTGCTTTTATTTCCGATTACAATGTACCCTTTATCCCTCTTAGGCTTCACCTCGGAATGCCAAGAAACAACGAGATTCTTCGCTGACGCACAGAATGACAAAACCAGAAACAACAAGAAAAACAAACAAAGAACTTACCTTGCGGATTCTTCTCTTCGGGGCGGCTGCGGGGGTCGTGCTTTGCGCGAGCCGCCCCGAAAAAGAAACCAGGCATCGAGGAAAACGAAAAAACGAAATGCAGCAAAACCGACATGCAGAATGGCGAGGCAAGGGCCAAAAGAAGCACCTGTCATTCTTGAGAATAGCGGATCGACGAACAAAGCGAGGGCAAAGCGCGCCATGCATTCCCTGAATACGATACGGAAGAGAAACTCCACCGCAACGAAAAAGCCGGACTCCATAAGGAATCCGGCTTGAAGAGGCGGCTACCTACTCTCCCACGGGAAAACCGCAGTACCATCGGCGTGAGTGAGCTTAACTTCTCTGTTCGGAATGGGAAGAGGTGGAACCTCACTGCTATAACCACCTAAAGTATAAGAACCAACATGCGGGAAAAACCTGCCTGGAAACAAAAACGCTCCACAAACCGGCATTCGAACCGTCCGCACCCGGTAAAGGATGACATGAAAGGGCTATGAGATAAAGAATCTTGCAAGAAAGCCG
>CASPAC010000031.1 GCA_949419965.1 Bacteroidales bacterium | reverse complement strand
CATTCTGAGGAGCAGAGCGACGAAGAATCTGTAACCTTGCCCAAAATAGATTCTTCGATGACAATTATGGCAAGCATGTCCCGCAGGCTCTGTTCTCTTTCTGATACGGAAGACCTTGCGCCCGGGGCCGGCTCGCGCTGAAAGCGCGACCCCCGCAGCCGGCCCGGGCGAGCACACGAAGAATGAATACTGCTGATTAATAGATTCTTCGTCGCTATGCTCCTCAGAATGACAAATTATTTCTTAATTGTGTATTGTGAATTTTGCATTCTGAATTAATCCCCTACGGGGCTTGACTTTACTCTTGCTCGGTAAAGCCCGTGAACGGTCTTTACTCTCGCTTAATCGTAAAGTTGTGAATTGTTTCCCTCTCCGCCGCATTCCTTCGAGCGATTGCTTTTTACGCCTGCTGCGGGCTACCGCAACTGGGAAACGGGACGCCTGGACCTCGTCGGGGCGCATGGCAATTATTGGGCATCGTCCACTTTTATGCCGGGTTCCTACTATGGTACGGGCATCTTCCTTGCGTCCCTCTATTGCTATCCGTTGGACGGCACCCCTCGCGCGTTCGGCTTCTCCGTGCGCTGCGTCCAAGCATCTGCCGGAAGTTGCTTTTTTGCGAACAGCTGTTCTTTTGTTCCGCTGCTCGGTTCGCGAGCGGATTTGCGGTGCTTTCGGCACAGGCCCAAGGTATTTTCCTCAAGTCGGAATCGCAAATCGCTCTCCGGTCTGTAAGATTCGGCCGCGGTAAAATCGAATTTCGTTTGTTTTTGCAAACGGTTTTTTGTATCTTTGAGTGCAAAAAACGTCTTTTGCGTCCAAAAAAAACAGTCATAAGTTCATAATGGAAAAAGTCGACGTGATCCTCGGTCTGCAATGGGGCGACGAGGGCAAGGGCAAGGTCGTGGATGTACTGACGCCCCGCTACGAGGTCGTAGCGCGTTTCCAGGGCGGTCCCAATGCCGGCCATACGCTTGAGTTCAACGGTGAGAAGTACGTCCTGCGCTCGATTCCTTCGGGGATTTTCCAGGGTGGCAAGACCAATGTCATCGGCAACGGTGTGGTCATCGATGCCATTCTGTTCCGGGCCGAGGCCGAGGAGTTGGCCAAGAGCGGCCACGATCTCACCCGCCAGCTCTGCATCTCCAAGAAGGCGCACCTCATTCTTCCCACGCATCGCATTCTCGATGCCGCTTACGAGGCAGCCAAGGGCAGCGACCGGATCGGCACCACCGGCAAGGGCATCGGTCCCACCTACACCGACAAGGTCAGCCGCAACGGCATGCGCGTGGGCGATTTGCTGAGCCCCGATTTCGAGGCGATCTATGCCCGCGCCAAGGCCCGCCACGAGAAGATTCTGGAGGGGCTCGGTTATTCCTACGACATCGCCGACCTGGAGCGTCAGTGGTTCGAGGCCGTCGATTACCTCAAGCGTTTCCGCCTGATCGACAGCGAGTATTTCATCAACGATGCGCTCGTCGCCGGCAAAAGCGTGCTCGCCGAGGGCGCGCAGGGTACGTTGCTCGACGTCGATTTCGGGTCGTATCCTTTCGTCACGTCGTCCAATACCGTCTGCGCCGGCGTCTGCACCGGGCTGGGCATCGCGCCCAACCGCATCGGCGAGGTCTACGGCATCTTCAAGGCCTATTGTACGCGCGTGGGCGCCGGTCCGTTC
Source organism: Bacteroidales bacterium (assembly GCA_949419965.1). Next base: position 8,150 of record CASPAC010000031.1, on the reverse strand, counting down.
CCCACCGAGTTGTTCGACCAAACAGGCGCCGAGCTGCGCCGCATCGGCCACGAGTTCGGCGCCGTTACCGGCCGCGAGCGTCGTTGCGGATGGCTCGACCTCGTCGCGCTGAAGTACGCCATCATGATCAACGGCGTTACGCAGCTCATCATGATGAAGTCCGACGTCATGAACGATTTCGATACCATCCGCGTTGCCACCGCTTACGAGATCGACGGCAAGCGTACCGAGGAGTTCCCCTACGGCATCACCGAGGGTTTGAATCCCGTCTACACCGATTTCGAGGGCTGGAAGTGCGATTTGCGCGGATGCCGGAGTTTCGACGAGTTCCCCGCCGCCTTCAAGCGTTATGTAGAGTTCATCGAGCGCGAGACCGGTGTCCCCGTGCGGATCATCTCCGTGGGTCCCGACCGCGGCGAGACCATCGTCAGAGAATAAGCGTAAATGGAGAAGCAGAAGGGGAGGGGGCGTTGCCGGAATCCGTTCTTTTCCAGGCCGGTTTTCCCGTTTCGGCTTGCCCCGGACCTGGCCGGTTCCGCGTTCGGCCTGTCGGAACCGTCTGCTGAGACCCCGACCTTCACTCTTCACCTTTTACTTTTCACCTTGAAACAACCGAAACCTAAATACCTTTTATGAAAAAACAATTGAAAATCGTTGTGCTGGCCAAGCAGGTACCCGATACCCGCAACGTGGGCAAGGATGCGATGACCCCCGAAGGTACGGTCAACCGTGCGGCGCTGCCCGCCATCTTCAATCCCGAAGACCTCAATGCGCTCGAAATGGCCCTTTCGTTGAAGGACCGCATCGAGGGCGCCACGGTCCGCATCCTCACCATGGGCCCCCAGCGCGCCGCCGACATCATCCGCGACGCCATGTTCCGCGGGGCCGACGGCGGTTACCTCCTTTCGGGCCGCGAGTTCGCCGGGTCCGATACCCTGGCTACTTCCTATGCCCTTTCGTGCGCGTTGCGCAAGATCGGTCCCGACGTCATCATCGCCGGCCGCCAGGCCATCGACGGCGACACGGCGCAGGTCGGTCCGCAGGTGGCCGAGAAACTGGGTCTGCCGCAGGTCACCTATGCCGAGGAGATCGTCGAGATCAAGGATTCGTCGCTCGTCATCAAGCGCCGTCTCAGCTGCGGCACCGAGGTCGTCGAGTGCCCCGTGCCGGCCGTCGTCACGGTCAACGCCTCGGCTCCCGAGTGCCGCCCGCGCAACGCCAAGCGCGTCATGAAGTTCAAGTGCGCCCTCGCCGCATCGGAGATCGCCGCCGCACCCGATTCCGAGACCGCACGCCGGGCCGTCGAGAAGCCTTATCTGCAGATCGTCGAGTTCGCCGCCGCCGATGTCGATCCCGATCCGCAGCAGCTGGGCCTTACGGGTTCGCCCACCAAGGTCAAGAAGATCGAAAACGTCGTCTTCCAGGCCAAGGAGGCCAAGCGTCTCACGGCCGCCGACGAGGAAATCAATTCACTGATGGTCGAACTTATCGCGAGCCACACGCTCGGTTAATGCGTTTTTGACATGAACAACATATTCGTCTATATCGAGATCGAGGAGGGCAAGGTTGCCGACGTGAGCCTCGAATTGTTGACCAAGGGCCGCGAGCTGGCTTCGACGCTGGGCGTCGGTCTCGACGCCGTCGTCCTGGGCGAGGGCCTCGCCGGCATCGAGAAGGAGTTGGCCAAGTACGGTGCCGACACCGTCTGGGTCGCCGACGACAAGACTTTCGCGCCGTTCCGCACGCTGCCCCATACGGCCGTCCTGTGCGGTCTCATCGAGCAGGAGAAGCCCCAGATCGTCCTCTTCGGCGCCACCTGCATCGGCCGCGACTTCGCCCCGCGCGTTTCGTCGGCGCTGCACAGCGGTCTGACCGCCGACTGCACCCAGCTCGTCATCGGCGACCACAAGGACCCCAAGAGCGGCAAGGAGTATACCGACCTTTTGTACCAGATCCGCCCCGCTTTCGGCGGCAACATCATCGCCACCATCGTCAATCCCGACTGCCGGCCGCAGATGGCCACCGTCCGCGAGGGCGTCATGCGCAAGGAGTACGCCGCACAGCCCGGCAAGGGCGAGGTCAAGGCCATCGGGTGGCAGAAGTTCGTCAAGGACAGCGATTTGGCCGTGCGCATCGTCGAGCGGCAGATCGAGGAGCGCAAGATCGACATCAAGGGCGCAGGCATCATCGTCGCCGGCGGTTACGGTATGGGTTCGAAGGAGAACTTCCGGCTCGTGCATGAGCTCGCCGACGTTCTGGGCGGCGAAGTGGGCGCCAGCCGCGCCGCCGTCGATGCCGGATTCACCGAACATGCCCGCCAGGTCGGCCAGACCGGCGTCACGGTGCGTCCCAAGCTCTACATCGCCTGCGGCATCTCGGGTCAGATCCAGCACACGGCCGGCATGGACCAGTCGTCGATGGTCATTTCCATCAACTCCGACCCCGAGGCTCCCATCTGCAAGCTCGCCGACTATGCCATCACGGGCGACGTCAACGACATCATTCCCAAAATGATCAAGTATTACAAGCAAAATTCAAAGTAATGGCCAATTTCTTTTCAGATAACAAGGATTTGCAGTTCCACCTCCAGCATCCCGCGATGCGCAAGATCGTGGAGCTCAAGGAGCGCGGTTTCGCCGAGAAGGACCTCTACGACTATGCTCCGCAGAATTTCGACGACGCCATGGATTCCTACCGCCGCGTGCTCGAAATCGCCGGCGAGGTGTGCGGCGAGGTCATCGCGCCCAACGCCGAGGGGGTCGACCACGAGGGTCCGCGCGTCGTCAACGACCACGTCGAGTACGCTTCCGGCACCGTTCAGAATATGAAGGCCATCGTCGACGCCGGTCTGAGCGGCCTCACTCTGCCGCGCAAGTACGACGGTTTGAACTTCCCGCTCGTCTGCTTCGTCATGGCCAACGAGATGGTCGCCCGCGCCGATGCCGGGTTCGAGAATATCTGGGGTTTGCAGGACTGCGCCGAGACGCTCAACGAGTTCGCGTCCGAGGAGATCAAGCAGAAGTTCCTGCCGTGGGTTTCGGCCGGGGCCACCTGCGCCATGGACCTCACCGAGCCCGACGCCGGCTCCGACCTCGGGGCCGTCATGCTCAAGGCCACCTGGTCCGAGGAGAAGCAGACGTGGCTCCTGAACGGTGTAAAACGTTTTATCACCAACGGCGACGGCGACGTCTCGCTCGTGCTGGCACGCACCGAGGAGGGCACCGCCGATGCGCGCGGTCTCTCGATGCTCGTCTACGACAAGCGCGACGGCGGCGTCAAGGTGCGCCGTATCGAGAACAAGCTCGGTATCAAGGGTTCGCCCACGTGCGAGTTGGTCTTCACCAACGCTCCCGCTCAGTTGGTCGGCGACCGTAAGATGGGCCTTATCAAGTACGTCATGTCGCTCATGAACGCCGCCCGTCTGGGCATCGGCGCCCAGTCGGTCGGTACGTGCGAGGCCGCTTACCGCGAGGCGTTGAAATATGCCCGCGAGCGCGCCCAGTTCGGCAAGCCCATCATCCGGTTCGCCGCCATCTCGGAGATGCTCTCCAACATGAAGGCCAAGCTGCAGGGCGCCCGCGCGCTGCTCTACGAAACCACGCGCTTCGTTGAGATCTACAAGCAGTATACCCACATCTCGCACGAGCGTTCGCTGGAGACCGAGGAGCGCCAGGAGATGAAGTTCTACACCCGTCTGGCCGACGGTTTTACGCCCCTCGTGAAGCTCTTTTCGTCGGAGTACGCCAACCAGCTGGCCTACGATGCCATCCAGATCCACGGCGGTTCGGGCTTCATGAAGGACTACCCCTGCGAGCGCATCTATCGCGACGCCCGCATCATGAACATCTACGAGGGTACTTCGCAGCTGCAGGTCGTGGCGGCCATCAACGCCGTGACCAAGGGCACCTTCATGGAGCAGATCGAGCGCTACGCCGCCGACACTTACTGCGAGTGCATGCAGCCCGTCGTCGCCAAGCTCAAGGAGCTGACCGCCAAGTTCGCAGAGATGGTCGAGCGCGTCGAGTCCGGCGACAAGGAGAAGCCCGGGTTCAAGGATTTCCATGCACGCCGTCTCGTCGAGACCGCCGGGCATATCATCATCACCTATCTGCTGGCCCGCCAGGCCGGGGAGTGCGAGGAGTATGTCAATTCGGCACGCATCTTCGTCAAACTGGCCGAGGGCAAGATCGGCGAGGCGTATACTTACGTCATGAATTCCTCGCTCGACGATGTCGACCTCTTCAAGGCCGTCGAGCAGGAGTGTTAGTTTCGTCTGCCGGCGGCGGAGTTCCCGCCGATGGCCGTTCGTAGGAGCGGGGCCCGATTGCAGGGCCCTGCTCTTTTTGTTTCGCAATGCTGCCGCAGCTTTTCGGCTGCCGTGTCCTGCATCGATCGTCATCGCTGGTGCGGAGTGCCCGCGGCGATTCCGGCAGGCGCAAAGGCTCCGGCTGCCGTTGCCGGGCCGATTGCGGGAAAACAGACCGTTCGGCTGTTCCGGCCCGAAAAATGCAGCTCCTTTTGCGGTTTGACCGCAAAATTCGTAATTTTGCGCTGTTACCGATTCAAATACCCGGAGTCATGTTTCGTTTCCTTTGTCTCTTTTTCGTTTTGGCAGCCTTCATGTCGTGCGGCCGGAAGCCGGCCCGGCAGCAGCCGGAGGTTTCGGGCGCTGAAAAGCAATACGTCTTCATGCCGCCCATGCCGCCCGCAGGCATGATGCCCGAGGAGGCCCGCAACTATCTGCGCGTGCACTATTGGGACCGCTTCGACTTTTCCGACACCATGTTCGTCCATAAGGCCGATTCGGGGCGCATGTTCCGCAGTTTCGTCGAGTTCGTCGACATCATCTCCGACCGGCCGACCGATCCGGCGCCCATGCAGGCGCTCATGAAGCGCGCGTCGGCGTCGCGTCCCATGCTCGACTACTTCGCCGGTATGGCCGAGGCGCTCTTTGCCGATCCCAATTCGCCGCACCGCAACGATGAATTCTACATCCCCGTGCTCGAAGCCCGGCTCGCCGCACCTTTCTACGACGAATACGAGCGCATGGCGCCCGAGTACGATCTGCAGCTCGCCAAGCAGAATCGCATCGGTCAGCGTGCCAACGATTTCCGCTATACGGTAGCTTCCGGCAGGTCGGCTACGCTCTACGGGCTCAAAGCCGATTTCGTGCTGCTTTTCATCAACAATCCCGGGTGTCCCATGTGCCGCGAAATCCGCGATGGCATCTGCGCTTCGCCCATGCTTTCCGATCTGATCGCCCGGGGCGCGCTGAAAGTCCTGGCGCTCTATCCCGACGAGGACCTCGGCGAATGGCATGCCTACCGCAAGAACATGCCCGCGTCGTGGATCAACGCCTACGACAAGGGCAGCGTCATCCGCGAGACGTCGTCCTACGACCTTTCGGCCATTCCGGCGCTCTACCTCCTCGACCGCGACAAACGCGTGCTGGTCAAGGATGCGACCGAAGTCTGGCGTATCGAGGAAGCCGTTCTGGAGCGCTTGCAGCCTGCGGCCGCACTATAGGCCAGGCTTATGGCGGCATAAAAAAAGAATATCGTTTTTTTATCGTTTATTCGCCCTCTTTCGCTATTTTTGTACCGTAAACAGAAACCTTAAACACTCAAACATTCTACGATTATGGCAAAGAAATGGCGTTGTACCGTCTGCGGTTACATTCACGAGGGTCCCGAGGCACCCGATCAGTGCCCCATGTGCAAGGTGGGCAAAGACAAGTTCGTCGAAGTCCAGGAGCAGGAGGGCGACCTCGATTTCGTGACCGTGCACAAGATCGGTGACGGCAAGGGTGCCAGCCCCGAGTTGTGGGAGGGCCTGCAGAACCACTTCATCGGCGAGTGCACCGAGGTGGGCATGTACCTGGCCATGAGCCGTCAGGCCGACCGCGAGGGTTATCCCGAGATCGCCGAGGCCTACAAGCGCTACGCATGGGAGGAGGCCGAGCACGCTTCGAAGTTCGCCGAGCTGATCGGCGAGGTCGTATGGGACACGAAGACCAACCTTTTCAAGCGCATGAACGCCGAGTGCGGCGCCTGCGAGGACAAGATGCGTCTGGCCCGTCTGGCCAAGGAGCAGAACCTCGACGCCGTGCACGATACGGTGCACGAAATGGCCAAGGATGAGGCCCGTCACGGCAAAGGCTTCGAGGGTCTCTATAAACGGTATTTCAAGTAATCCTTGCTTCATACCGACAAACGGGGTTGCGTATCCGATACGCAACCCTTTTTGTTTTTCTACCGTTGTTGCCGTACTGACCGGTTCGCCGGGTTTCGAAGATTAGCGCTCTGGCTGGATTTATAGCTTCCCGTTGCTGCGGCCTGCCCGGTCTGCATCGGGCTGCAAGCGCATGATAAAGCCCCGACTCGTGAAAGCCGGGGCTTCGTCATGTTGGAAATGCTTGCAGCCTTGCGTGCAAGCCATCGTTCGGCTGCCGTGAGCTGCGCTTTTCCGTTCTAATCGACAGGCCACAACTCGTTCCGCAGCCGGACCAGGAAATCAAGTTTGTCCTTCACCCAGTCGTAGCCTTGTTTGAAGAGCCGGGCCACGTCGTAGACCGTCTCGGCCTGCTCCCGGATCTGTTCTACCGTTCCCTTGATCGTAAAAAAGTAGATGGCCGCGGCGGCGAGTATGAAGAGCCCGGCCACGATGAGTGCCGACCAGGTGAACGATCCCAGCAGCTCGGAGAGTCCGAGTACCAGTGCCGCGACCAGCAGCACGATGGCGATCACGACCGACATGCAGAAGCCGAGCAGCGCAACGAAGAAGTGCCCGGCCGGCGCGGGTTTGTTGTTCGAGGCCATGCGATGCGACGATGGATGGGGCGGTTACTGTTGGTCGCAGTGGCAGCGGGCCTCCTCGATCTTGTCGTGTACCTTGTCGACCTGCGACTTCATCTTGTCGATCTCGTCGTTGATGAAATCCTTGATCTGCTTGCGCGTTTCAGGACCCGACTGCGGGGTGAAAAGCATGGTGAGGGCCGAGCCGACGATCAGTCCGCCCAGCAACGAAGCGAGGATGATACCTGTGTTTTTCATGGCTGTGAAATTTTAAAGATTCATTGTCCCGGTTTTGCAAAGTCCGGGCCAAAAAGGCTATCTTTACGTCATGATCGGCGATTCGTTTTCGACCGTCGCCTTTACGGGCCATCGCACCTACTGCGGCCAGGCCGACGATACCTTGCGTCGGGCGGTCGGGGCGGCTTACGCTCGTGGCTGCCGTACGTTCCTCAGCGGCATGGCCGTAGGGTTCGACCTCGCCGCTGCCGAAGCCGTGCTGGAGTGCCGTGCAGTGTGTCCCGGATTGCGGTTGGTCGCCGTCATTCCGTTCAAGGGGCAGGCGGTGCGTTTTTCGGCCGGGGATCGGGCGCGCTTCGAGCGGGTCGCGGCTGCGGCGGACGAAACCATCGTCTTGTCGGCCGGTTATCATCGCGGCGTCTATACGGTGCGCAACGATTTTTTGGTCGGCCATGCCGCCCGGTTGATCGCTTGGTTCGACGGCTCTCCCGGCGGCACGTCGTATACCGTCCGCCGTGCTTTGCGCCTTGGCCGTACGGTCGATAACCTTTGTCCGGCAGGGCCCGCATTTCCTCCTCCGGCACCCGTGCTGTTCTGAGAGCCATTTTTCTGTTCGGGGGTGTTGCGCTTTCGTAAGTCGGTGCTTCGTTCGCACATGGACTCGGTTACATGATGTTTTCGCGCTGTTTTCCGCTTGCTTTGTTGCGTGTCTTATTCGGATGGGCGGATCTTGCCATTGCTTCGCATTTTCATTCTCGGGGCGGCTGCGGGGGCGCGCTTTCAGCGCGAGCCGCCCCGAAGGAAAGTTTTGCACACAGAACCTTTCACTTTTCACCTCTCACCTTTACCTTTGAAAAGGCAACTTCACACCCGGAGTGACAGGAGTTACGGCTTTTGTCAGTGTGGTTTGTAGATTCAGCAGTCCGCTGGCAGCGTAATGACGTGGTGGGTAAAGAAAATCGTTGTTCGTTTGCGGTTGTTTGCCGCCGGTTTTATCGGTTTTGCAATTCGCGTATTGTGTAAGGCGCAACCGATTCCTGGTTTCGATAGTGGTGCAACGGTTGTTCTCGTGCCGAAGCCAGCGGAGCGAGTTTTGCGAGCCTCCGCAGGGCGGGGCTT
>CASPAC010000030.1 GCA_949419965.1 Bacteroidales bacterium | reverse complement strand
AGTCGCTCGAAGCCTTCACGGCGGCCCGCGTGCGCGGCATTCCGGCGCGGCTCGTTGAGTTCGAGGACGAGGCGCATCAGGTGTTCAAACCGCAGAACTCGCTGGTGTGGAACCGCGAATTCTTCGGCTGGCTGGACAAGTATGTGAAACAAGAAAAATAATCCCTGCAAAAGGTTCATATCCAGCATCGGCCCGACAGCCAGGGCGCTCCGCAGCGTATCCGCTCCGGCGACAGAACACTCGGATGGCTCCGGAAACGCCGGATTCGTGATGAAAAACCCGGCGTTCGTTGAATTTATTTTCGTTCAGGGAAATTGTTGCGTACTTTTACAGCGATTTCGAACAACACTGACGATGATACGAATCAAACGGTTGTCCATATTGTCCATGTTCGCGGCGCTGGCCGCGACGGGTGCGGCATGCCATAAGGAAGCGGCCCGACCGACGGACGGCACCGACACGCGCCGCCGAATGGAAGTGAGGATCGATGCGCCGGCGACGCGCACGGCACTGGGCGACGACGGTGCCGCCTGCTGGGTCAAGGGCGACCGGCTGGCGCTGTGGGCCTACGGCGCCGATGCACCGGCATTCGAACAGGTGCCGTTCCGGTTCTGGTATCGCAAGGAATCGCCCGACAAAGGCATGTTCGTCGGCATGGTCGATCCGATGGCCGCAGGCACCTATACATATTATGGCGCCTACCCGCTGCCCGAAACGGCCGCCGGCACGAAAGTGACCTACACGATCCCGTCCGTGCAGAACGGCGCGTGGAACGGTCAGCTCGACATCATGCTGGCCGCAACGCAAGGGGCCGAACTCCAGGAGGAGATACTCAACGAAGTAACGTTGCGCTTCCACCACAAGGTGCATGTGCTGAAAATTACCGTTCCGCAGGGCCGCAACCGGCTGGGCAGCCCCATCGAACGGCTGCACATCGAATTCCCGCATCCTGTAACGGGACGCATGACCTGGGACTTGACCGCTCCGGAAGCCGCGCCCGAAATGGCGGCGACCTCCGACGCGGTAACGCTGGAGTTCGCCGAACCGATCGACGAGGGCGACACGTTCTGGGTCTACCTCGCCCCGGCCGATCTGCGGGGGGGAGAAGTGCGCTTCACAGCGACCGACGGCACGGAATTCTCGTGGCCGCTGACGACCGCCGGCTTCGACGACTGCCGGGCCGGCGTCATCACGCCCGTGAACCTGACTATCGCCGAAGCGCGTCCGCAAGCAGACTTCCGCATCACGATCGACCCCTCGCACCTGGGCGAGACGGTAACGCAGATCGACTCGCTGACGATGCCGGCCGGCTACGAATTCCCGGCTCTGGGGAGGTGCCGCACACTGAAAACATTCGTCAAGAACAGCGACGGAACATTCACGGCCCGCATCTTCAACGACCAAACTTTCGCCAACGGCATGCAAGTGGGTCTCGGCACCGCTTCGGAAAACACCGAAGGGGTCTACGGCAAACGCTGCGACGTGCGCGACGTCACGGCAGCCGGCTGCACGATCGCAGCGCCCTACCTGTTCTTCGAAGATTTCAGCGAAACGATTCCAGTAAGCAATTACGCCGACGAGAACGGAGGCTCTGCCCAGGAGATGACCGACGCCGGCCTGCCGGGCTGGACCGGCAGCCGCTGGAAAACCGACCAGCAGTCGCTGGAATTCAGAACCTACATCGGGTCGAGCACCATAGTAGGACGCCAAGACAACAAATACGGTCGCGTCGATACGCCGCCGCTGCCATTGCGAAGCGGCAGAACCGTCACACTCTCCGTATCCTACGACATCGGCTCGACGAACAACTCGAAATGCACGTTCGGGTGGACAACGCAGAGCGGCCCGATAGCAGGCGGACGCGGATACGACAACCGCACTCCGCCGGAAAACGAAGTGGAATCCTTTGCTCCGGATGCATCGGGCTCGCCGACGAACATGCCCACGCACAAAGACTACACGATACGGAACTGCGTATCGGGAATCCGTTTGAGCTGGTTCGGAACCTACAACTCGGGGCTGGTAACCGCAAAAACATTCTATTTCTACATGGACAACGTCCGCGTAACGATCGTACAATAAACGACAGGCAACCCATGAAAAGATTCGCAATACTGGCCCTGACGGCCCTGACGGTCGGCGCCTGCTCGAAAAAAGCGGAGTACGACGCTCCGGCCGCAGGTTACGGCACGCTGGCGCTGACGGCCGAGTGTTCGACCACGGTCGAGACCACCGCTCGCGCCCGCACCTCGTCGGGCGCAGATCATACGGGACAGGTACCCCTGCCCGAAGGAGCTTACACGATCCCCAAGGCCAAAGAGCTGGGACTGCGGATCGAAAGCGCCGACCCGACCTACGATTTCTTGCAGAGCTGGGCCGCAGCCGCTCTCTACGACCCGCACAACGACTGGCTGTGGGCCACAGACTATATAGTAACGCTCTTCTCGGGCGACGAATATGTCGGCATCGACGCGATACCCGAGGGGATCGACCTCCCCTACTTCGAAGGCTCCGCACGCCTGCGCGTACTGGCGGGCATCGAGCCTACGAACGTGAGAATCAAGGCCCGGGTCATGAACACGATCGTGCGGATTGCATTTACCGACCGGTTCAAGGGGTATTTCGCCAACGGCGCGACTTTCAAACTGACGACCGCCGCAGGCAACGAATTTACGGTCGGCTACACGGCCGAAGACCCTGCGACATCCGAAATCTACCACTACATCCGCCCGGCGGCTTTCACGATCTCGGGCGAGGCGACCAAGCAACGTCCCTCGGCCTCGATGGAGGCGCAGACCGTGAAGTTCGCCGACACGATAAACGCCGCACCGGAAGCCTCCACGCTCTATACCTACACATTCGATCTCTCGGACGCGGGCAGCACCGACGCAGTGGTCATCACGCTGAACGATGTCCCGATCCGCACGGAAACCATCGACGAAGAACTCAACGACGACGCCAAACCCGATCCCATATCGCAACGGCTCCGCTAACAACACCCGATCATGAAAACAAACCTGCAAAGATACTTCCCGGTACTTCTCGGCATGGCCTTGCTGCTCCATGCCTGCGTGAATGAGACCTCGGGATTCGAAGGAGGAAACGGCGGCAACGTCGACCTGCGCAATGTGGGCTATCTCTCCCTGGCAAACCTGGAGGCGACGATCGAACAACGCGTGGAAGAGATCGGCCCCGTGAAAACCCGCGGGGCGAATACCGACCTCGGGACTTACCGCGTCCGGATTCTGGATGCGCAAGGCAACCCCGTGGAAGTGCTCGATCGCAACGGCGCGGCAACGACCGACTTCGCCTATGCCGACCGGGCGGAGACGATCGAACTGCCGGTGGGCAGCTACACGCTCTCGGTACGCTCCGGCGATACGCCCGACGTGGCATGGGAGGGCGACCCGAATACGCCGACCTATGGCGCCGACCAGGATTTCGCCATTCTGAAAGGCCTGCCGACCGAACTTCATGACATGGTTTGCCGCCAGCTTTCGATCCGTGCGACGGTCTCCTACAAGGACACGCTGCTGGCGACCATGAGCGACGACACATCGTCCGAGCTGATGCTGGACGACGACCGGTCGCTGCTCTTCGAAGGCAAATATCCGGAACGCGCAGGCTACCTGAAACCGAAGGAAGGGAAGAACAACACCCTGACGCTCTATCTGACGACCGTCTTCGACGGCAAGCAGATTACCCGCCAGCCGATCCATGTGGCCACGAACGCCAAGGCGGGCGAGTGGCGCAACATCGAAGTGAACCTCCAGCACGCCGAGGACGGCACGATCATCATCAGCGCCGAAGTGGAAACATGGATTTTCGGCAAGCCGGTCGAAATCGACGTGGTTACCCTGGCGACGATCTGCGAGGAGAAGATTCCGGACGAAAACGACCCCGACGCGCCGAAACTGGTGTGGCCGGCACACTCGTTCGATGTGCCTTTTATGCTGAATGCCGACAAGTTCGACGCCAACGGCTACTTCAACGAGCCGTGCGACTTTACCGTGACGACGCCTACGCCCATGACCTCGTTCGTCGTCGAAACGGCGACCGACAACACGGCATTCCAGAACCTGCTCAACGCAGCGGAGCTTACCGAACCCAAAGACATGTTTACCGTCGAGGGCGTGGCCCGCACAGCGCTGCGTTCGTGGGGATTTCCGGCCATCAATCTGAACGTAACGGAGCGCACGTTCCCGCTCAAGGAGCTGATGAAGGTACTCTTCGACTACGAGGGCGCCCACACGTTCACGATGACCATCGCCAACGAAGCCGGACTCAAAAGCACGTTCGCTCTGACCATCATCGTCGACCGTTCGGCCGGAGCCGATCCGCGGATCAAATGGGAAGGCAAAGACAAAGACGGCAATAACTACGACATCAAGCAGCGCTACGACACGTTCGAGGGAATGGAAGTCAACATCAAGGCGACGGCGACGCAAGGCGTGAAATCGCTCATCGTAAGCATCGAAGGAGTCCTGGCCGAAGAGCTGGGCGACCTGATGCCCACCCGCTTCGACCTGGCGGATCCCGAAGCCTCGAAAGCAGGACTCACGGCCACGCTCGAAGGTTTCGGCTTCCCGACGGGCGCCGACGTGACGGGCAAGACCGAGCTGCAATTCTCGATCTCGAAATTCATCCCGATGCTCGACTCGTTCAAGGGCGACACGGACTTCCGCCTGACGGTCATCGACGAGCAGGGACACGAGACTACGGAAACGATCATGCTGCATGTGAACTGACACGATCCGCACGATGAAGATGAAACAGAGAACCGCACATATTCTGCTCTGGGGCTGCCTTATGCTCGGAAGTCTCGCCTGCACGAAAGACAAGTCCCTGCCGGACACGGCGAATCCGAACGAGGGGTGCGCCACGTTCGCCATCGGCACGCCGCAGACCCGCGCGCAGTACGACGACACACAATATCCGTGGAACCGCTGCGCCATCCGTATCTACAAGCACACGCTGAACGCCGAGGGCGAACCGGCCAAAGAATTGATCCGCCGTTACAACGCCCGTTCGGAAATGCCCGCATCGCTGTGGCTGCTGGCGGGCGACTACTCGATCGCCGTGGAAGCCGGCAGCCAGGCCGAAGCCTCGTTCGACGAGGCGACCTACAAAGGCGAGCAGGAGTTCCGCATCGAAGCTGGGAAACCGACGTCGGTAAAGGTGGAGTGCCGCATCGTCAACACGATCGTGAAAGTGATCTACGATCCGACGATCGCAGCGACGTTCAAGGAGACCTACCGCACGACGGTAGCGTTCGACGAAGCGACGGCGGCGAATCCCGCGACGGGCAAGGGGCCGTACCTGCAATTCGAAAAGACGAAAACGGGCTACTTCATCCTGCCGGAAACGGCGACGACGCTCTACTGGAACTTCTACGGCAAGGGCGAAAAGAACGGCGAGCCGCTGGAAGTGACGAAAGGGAGTTCGAAAGCCATATCTACGGAACCGGGATGCTGCTACGAACTGCGGCTGAAGTACTCGAAAGACCTGGGCGGCCAGCTGGATTTCAGCTTGACGCTGGATCAGACGCTGGACGAGATAGACGACCCGATCACTTTCATCCCCAATCCGCAGATCGCAGGCCAGGGCTTCGACATGGCCGAATTGCAGCGCTTCGGCACGGAACCGATCGTCTTTGCGATCAGTTCGATCGGCGACATGGCGCTGGTACGGATCGAAACCGGCGGCACCACCTACGAAATTCCGGCCGAAACGGCGCCGGAGAACAACGACGGCATCGCCGTGGAGGTGGCGGATCCGACGAACATGACCGTGGCGCTCGGCGGGAAGTTCTTCGCCCGGTTCGGCGGCGGAAATCATGTGCTGACCCTCACGGCGATCGACGAGGACGGCGGCGAAGGCACCAAGACGATGACCGTACGTACGCAAGGAGCTTTGGCGCCAGCAGCCGATCCGTGGTTCGACGACCGGAAGTGGCGCGCCTATGTGCTGCGCCCGGCAACGGACGTAAAGATGGAATACCGCCGGCAAGGCGACACATCATGGGAAGCGATCGCCATGGAACAGACAGAAGATGCCGACACCTACTCGACCCCGACGCCTGCGGCCTTGGATGCGACTTACGAATACCGGCTCGTGCTCGACGGAACAGCGATCGGAGACATGCGGACGGCAGCCTATCCGTCAGGCCCGCAGATCTACAACGCCGGATTCGAAACATGGTCGGGAAGCAAACCCATACTGCCCTACCTGACGGACAACGACCGCAACGACCAGTGGTGGGACACGGGCAACCACGGCTCGTCGAAAGCGCAAATCAATGTCACGACCAAGGAGAACGACCCGCGCCCGGGTTCCTCGGGCAGCAGTTCGGCAAGACTCAAGTCGCAGAAAGCCTCGCTCTTCGGCATCGGCCGATTCGCGGCAGGCAACATCTTCGTGGGCAAATACCTGGACACCGACGGCATGGACGGCGTGATCGGATTCGGCAAGCCGTTCGACTTTACCTACCGGCCCAAGCAGCTGACGTTCTGGTACAAGGGTACGATCGGCACGATCGACCAACGCGGCGACAACGCTCCGGCGCACATACAAAAAGGCGACTCGGACGTGAGCCAGGTCTACATCTGTCTGTGCAAGATGGACGGGCCGCATGTGGTTGCGACCAAAAGGCCGGAGACGTTCCTCAACTTCGCCGCCAACTCGAAGACGATGAGCTATTGTACGGCGCTCAACGGTACAGCGAGCGACAACGACCGCCCCGACGGCAAGATCATCGCCTGGGCTTCGTGGGAACCGGACAACACGACCGCCTGCCCCGACTGGACGAAAATCACGCTGAACCTGACATACAACGAAGAATACGAGGGCGAAAAACCCGACTACCTGATGCTGACCGCCTCGGCCAGCAAATACGGCGACTACTTTACCGGCTCGACGTCGAGCGAAATGTATCTCGACGACATCGAACTGGTCTACTAAACCGCAAACGCACAACATGGGACTTTTCCGCAACGCCATATTGACCTTAGCCCTGGCAGGCATGTGTCCCCACGCGCATGCCCGAACGGAGACCGCAGCCCCGCGGATGCAGGGAACGCCCCGTCAAACAGAACAAGCCCTGGCAACCGGGAACTCCGCACGAACGGATCGCGTTCCGACAGCAGGAGCAGTTCCGGAACCCCTCCCACCAGGCGGCGATGCGGCAAACGCTGCGGACAAACAGCAAGAATCCGAGGATACGGCAGATTCGCCGACGATCAACGAATTGCGTGAGCGCCGCGGTCTGGTCGACGTAAAACATGTGTTCGTCCCCGCAGGACAATGGATTTTCGGCGGCACGGCCTCCTATTCGACACACGTGAACAGCAGCTATACGTTCCTGATCATCGAAGGAATCGATTCGGACGGCTACACTTTCAAGATCAGCCCGCTGATCGGCTATGCCCCGCGCGACAACATGGCGTTCGGCATGCGCTTCATCTACTCGCGCACCCTGCTGCGGGTAAACGGCGGCGCCCTGAACCTCGGCGACGAAGAGTCGGGCACCAACATCACGGCAGAATATTACTATTCGCTCAAGCACTCCTACTCCGTGGCGGCGATCTGGCGCCAATACATCCCTCTGGGGCGCAACAAACGCTTCGCGCTGTTCAACGAAATGTCGCTCACGGCAGGCGGACACCAGACCAAGTTCGCAGCCGACTCGCCGGTCAGAGGCACCTATGAAACCGGCACGTCGATCGCGCTGGGCGTCTCGCCAGGACTGATCGCCTTCGCGACCAACTTCGTGGCCATCGAAGTGAACATCGGCGTGATGGGTATCAGCTACACACACAGCCACCAGGTAAAAAATCAGGTACAAACCGCCGACCTGCGCACCAGCAACATGAATTTCCGGATCAACCCGCTTTCGATCGGGTTGGGCGTATCGTTCCACTTGTGAGACACCCGCACCCGATGAAGACCAATTTGCTACATACGTCCCTGCTGACCTTGCTTCTGATCGCCGCCCCAACGACGCAGGCCCAGGAAGCAACCACGGAGGGAAGCACTCCGACGCAAGCAATCAGTCCGGCGACGGAAATCGCGCCGGAGGAAACCCCTGCGGATGCCGCCGATCCGCTCCCTGCCTTGCACACGGCCGCACCGGCTGCCGACGCGAAAGCGCGTCGCAAAACGTCGCGAAAGACGGCGCCGGCAGTAGAATATTCGCCCGGCGGCATGCGCATCAAACGCCGCTTCCTGCCGACGCGCCACCGCATCGACCGCGAGATCAACAAAAACCGCTTCGTCTACAAAGGCGAGACGATGTGCGGTCTGACCGTCTCCTACGGAACGCTCTCGACCGAAGACGCCGACATGTTCCCGATATTCGAGAACATCGACCTGAGCGGCAACATTACCACCGTAAACCCGTTCGTAGGCTACTTCTACCGCGACAACCGCTGCATCGGCGTGCGGTTCGGCTACACCCACATTTCGGGCAAGCTCAATTCGCTGGGCATCAACCTGGGAGAGCAGAACGACCTGGACATCGAGATTCCCTGGCTGGATCTGACCAACGACCGCTTTTCGTTCGGTCTGTTCCACCGCTCGTACGTCCCGCTCGACGAAAAAGGGCGCTTCGCGGTATTCGGCGAAATCGAATTGTCGCTCAGCACAGGCGAGAACGTCTTCGCCTATCAGTCGGGCGACAGCCGCAAACACACCTCCTCGGACAACACGACGATCAAGGTCTGGCTCAACCCGGGCGTGGCGGTCTATGCGTTTCCGAACGTCTGCGCTGCGATTTCGTTCGGTCTGGGCGGCTTCCGTTATACGCACATCAACCAATACGACCAACAAGGCGCAAAGACGGGCACCCGCGAATATTCGAAAATGAATTTCCGGCTCAACATAGCGGACATCCGCATAGGTCTGACCATCCATCTGTGGAACAAGAAGAAAGGAGACCGCCAATGAAACGATTGGGTTGCTACATACTGGCACTGGCACTGGCCGGCTGCATCGTGAACGACATTCCCTACCCGCTGGTGGTGTGCCGCATCGAGAGCATCGCGGCCGAGGGATTGTCGGGCGAGCCGACCATCGACGAGAAAGAGCTGCGCGTGATCCTGCCGCTGGAGGAGACGACCGACATCCAGGCGGTGGAAATCACCGCCTGCACGGTAACGGAGAACGCCAACCTCTCGACGCCGATCGTAGGGCGTCACAACATGCGCACGCCGCTCTATGTGAACCTCTCGATCTATCAGGATTATCCCTGGACGATCGAGGCCCGGCAGACGATCGAGCGGAAGTTCGCAGTCGAGGGGCAGATCGGCACGACGGAGTGGGACACCACGGCCCGCACGGCCAAGGCCTATGTGGGTTTCGAAGACCTCTCGCAAGTGACGGTCACGGCGCTGAAGCTCGGGCCGCGCGACATTTCGACCATGTCGTGCACCGATGTGCTGGAACTCGACGACACGAACCTCGATCGGCTGCACGACTTTTCGAAAGGCGCCCGCCGCGTGGATGTGACCTATCATGGCCACACGAAAGACTGGTATCTGACGGTGGAGTACACCGAAGTGAAAGTGAGGTTCTCCCGCATCGCCCCCTGGACGCACTCGGCATGGCTCCACGCCGAGGGACTGAGCGGCACGAAACTGGGCTTCCGCTACCGGGCCGCAGGCACCGAAGAATGGACGGAAGTGGCGCAAGAGACGCTGACCGTCAACGGCGGCTTGTTCTCGGCACAGGTGCGTGGATTGCTGCCGGAGACCGACTACGAAGCGGTGGCCTACTCCGGCGACGATGAATCGGAGATCGAAAAATTCACGACCGAAGCGGCCCTGCCTCTGCCCAACGCCGGATTCGAAGAATGGAGCAAACCGGGCAAGATCATATATCCTTATCTATCTGAAGACCAAGCATTCTGGGACAGCGGCAACAAAGGTTCCATATCGGCGGGCGAGACGATCTGCGAAGGCAGTCCCGACGTCCGGCCCGGCTCGGCAGGTGCTGCCTCAGCCTGCCTGAGTTCGCGATTCGCTTCGCTCATGGGCATCGGCAAATTCGCGGCGGGCAACATCTTCATAGGCACCTATGCGGAGACGGTAGGCACCAACGGCAAGGTCAACTTCGGCCGTCCGTTCGCCACCCATCCCATCGCCCTGCGCGGCTGGGTAAAATATACCCAGGGGCAGATCGACATCGACATGAAGCAGGTAACCACGATGCCCCCGGGCCAGACCCTGACCAACGACGACATGGACGAGGGGTCGATCTACATCGCCCTGGGCACGTGGACACCGGAAGAGTACGGCGGCACGGCGGAATCGCCCGTGCAAGTCTACACGAAAACTCCGCCGATCGTCTTCAATCCGAACGGCAAGGATGTCTTGGGCTACGGCGAACTGATCTTCAAGAAAAGCACGGACGGATGGATACCGTTCAACATCGAAATCGACTGGCGCAACACCGACATCCAACCCACGCACATGATGATCGTCTGCTCGGGATCGCGCTGGGGCGACTACTTCGTCGGCTCGACCCAAAGCCGCATGTGGGTGGACGACTTCGAACTGCTCTACGACTACGCGGACTTGTGAACATAAAAACAGTTCTTTCTACCCGGAATGGCAGAGGTCACGGCTTCCGCCAGCGCGGTACGTAGATTCAGCAATCCACTGGTAATATAAGGCGCAAAAAAGAAGTTGATACAAAAGTTCAGCACAGAAATTCGGTGCGGACGGTTCGTTCGGCACCGATGATTCGGTGCAAGAACGTTTCATGCGCAAATAATTCAACGCTGAAACCTTAATGCAAAGATTCCGTGCAAAAACTTTTGCTTCTTGTTTTGCGGTGTTGCCAG
>CASPAC010000029.1 GCA_949419965.1 Bacteroidales bacterium | reverse complement strand
TGGCAATCTCAATGCTGGCGACATGGATTTCACCGATGTGCGCGTTGTCCCCTTGAGCTATCCGAACCGGGCGTCGGCTCTGGCCGTGCGCTGCGTCCAGCATCTGCACCGAAGTTGTTTTTGTTCGGAATAGTTGTCGTAGCTGTCGTCCGTTCATGGCGGATGGAGGACCTTTCTTTGGCGATAATTTTTCCGTTTGTCGATTTTTTCCTATCTTTGCCGTCCCGAGCCGCAAGGCGGGGAAATGTGGAAAGATTTGACTGATTGCAAACCACAATAAAAAATCGCTAAAACAGCACATTTTTTATTTCCAAACAGCCAATTTTTCCCATTTATACGTTTAACCCTTAAAATGTATAGAATGGGCTTTTTGTTTACATCGGAGTCGGTGTCCGAGGGACACCCCGATAAAGTTTCGGATCAGATTTCCGACGCCATCCTCGACGAGTTCCTGCGCCGCGACCCCAATTCGAAGGTCGCATGCGAAACCCTCTGCACCACCGGCTTGGTGGTCGTGGCGGGCGAGGTGCGTTCGGAGGCTTATGTCGATGTGCAGGGCGTGGCGCGCCGTGTCATCGATCGCATCGGTTACACCAAGAGCGAGTACCAGTTCGACTGCAATTCATGCGGTATCCTTTCGGCCATCCACGAGCAGTCGTCCGACATCAACCAGGGCGTCGAGCGCGGCTCCGAGGAGGAGCAGGGGGCCGGCGACCAGGGCATCATGTTCGGTTACGCCTGCAACGAGACGCGCGAGTTGATGCCTGCTACGCTGATTCTTTCGCACGTCATCCTTAAAGAGTTGGCCGTTATCCGTCGCGAGGGAAAGGAGATGACCTACCTGCGGCCCGATTCGAAGTCGCAGGTGACTATCGAGTACGACGAGCAGACGGGGCGTCCGTTGCGCGTGCATACCATCGTGGTGTCGACGCAGCACGACGAGTTCATCGTTTCCGGCGGCGGCCTTTCCGAGCAGGAGGCCGAGCGCCGGATGCAGGACCGCATCCGCGAGGACGTGCGCACGATTCTTATCCCGCGTGTCAAGGCGCGCCTGGAGCGGGCGGGGGACAAGCTCGCCGGATTGATCGGCGACGATTATATCCTGCATGTCAATCCTACGGGCAAGTTCGTTATCGGCGGTCCTCATGGCGATACGGGCCTTACGGGCCGCAAGATCATTGTCGATACCTACGGCGGCCGCGGCGCTCACGGCGGCGGTGCCTTTTCGGGCAAGGATTCGTCGAAGGTCGACCGTTCGGCCGCCTATGCTGCGCGTCATATCGCCAAGAACCTGGTGGCCGCAGGCGTTGCCGACGAGGTTTTGGTCGAGCTCTCCTACGCTATCGGAATCGCCGAGCCGCTGTCGATCTATGTCGATACCTACCGTTCGCCGCGTCCCGAGGCTTTGCAGGGCATGACCGACGGCGAGATCGCCCGCCGCATCGGCAAGCTCTTCGATCTGCGGCCTGCCGCCATCGTGAAGCGCTTCGGGTTGAAGAATCCGATTTTCGAGGCTACGGCTTCCTACGGCCACTTCGGCAACCGTCCTTTCAAGCAGACGGCGAAGGTTTGGGAGAACGGCCGCGAGGTGGAGCGCGAGATCGAATTCTTCGGGTGGGAGAAACTCGACGCCGTCGATGCCATCCGCCGCGAATTCGGACTCTGAGAGCGAATCGGGGGCCCGGCCGGGCTCCCGGTTTTCTTGCCGGGGCGGAGGAGCACGGTTTTCTGCAGGGTTCCGGGCGGATGCCGGAGCAATGTTGTGCCGGAGTGTCGGTGCAGAATACCGGTTCGGATATTTCAGCAGACGGATTCGTGGGCTGCACCGCGAATTGAGAACGGAGGTTCGGGCCAATGTTTGCGGTGCATGCTTGCGAGCCGAAGTCTCTCGAAACGGCGGCCCGCCCGAAAAGATAGGGATTCATGGCAGCACCGGGCTTCTTGTTTGGCAGGTGTCAGCCCGTACTGCGTTTGCCGCTCTGAGCCCTCGGTATGACGGCATGGGCGGTTTCTGAAAATTCGCTTCTGATTTTTAGCTTTTCATTTTCAATTTCGTTCGACTCCGGCATACTATTTTCGGCGCAGGGTGCGTTTGTCCTGCAAAATACCGGTTTTGCCTATGATGAAGATTGCCTACGAATAATTCAAACCAACATTCGACTATGAAAAAGGCATTTTTGTTTTTGGGAATTCTTGCCGCTTCGGCCGTGGCCGGCGGCGTTTCGGCCTGGGCGGTCGCCGACAGCGGTGCCCGGGTGGAATACATCGAGCGCGAGGTGGAGCGTACGCCCGCCCTCGGTGCGCAGTTCACCGCCTACGAGGCGGGACAGTATCCCGACCTGACCTACGCGGCGGAGAACGCCGTGAAAGCCGTGGTCAATATCGAGGCGATCCAGCAGGTCGAGGTGCCCCGGCGCGGACAGTTCGGTTACGATCCGTTCCTCGAATTCTTCGGTTTTCCGCAGCAACAGCCGCGAGGCGGCAACGGCGGTGAACCCCGTTACCAGGAGCGCCGGGCCGGCGGTTCGGGCGTCATCATCTCGGAGGACGGCTATGTGGTGACCAACAACCATGTGGTCGACGGTGCCACCAAGTTGCGCGTGAAGCTCAACGACGGACGCGCTTTCGACGCCGAGTTGATCGGCAAGGATTCGGCGACCGACCTGGCGCTGCTGAAGATCGACGCCGGGAAGCTGCCTACGCTGGCTTTCGGGTCGTCCGACGCGCTGCGGCTGGGCGAGTGGGTGCTGGCCATCGGTTCGCCGTTCGATCTCCAGTCGACCATCACGGCAGGCATCGTCAGCGCCAAGGCGCGCAACCTGGGTGCGATTCCCAACGATTTCAGCATCGAGGCCTTCATTCAGACCGATGCGGCCGTCAATCCCGGCAATTCGGGCGGTGCCTTGGTCAATACCCATGGCGAGCTGGTGGGCATCAACACGCTCATCAAGTCGCAGACGGGCAGCTATGTAGGTTACTCGTTCGCCATTCCCGAGTCGATCGTGCGCAAGGTGGTCGTCGACCTCAAGGAGTACGGTTTCGTGCAGCGGGCCCTGCTGGGCGTGATGTTCCGTCCGGTGGACCAGGATTTCATCGACAGCGAGGGCAAGGAGTTGGGCATCAAGGAGATCGGCGGTGTTTACGTGGCCGGTGTGACCGAGGGCGGCGCTGCTTCCGAAGCGGGTATCCGCAAGGGCGACGTGATCCTCGAGATCGACGGCGTGGCGCTCACTTCGTCGGCAAGCCTCCAGGAGCAGATCGCGCGGCGCCGACCCAACGATAAGGTCGTTTTGTCGGTAAAAAGAGACGGTAAACTGAAACAATTCGAGGTCGTTTTGCGTAATAAGGCAGATAAACCCGAACTGTTGACCCGTGAGGACGTCGACGTGGTCGAAACCCTGGGCGGCAAGTTCCAGGATGCCGGCGAGAAACTCTGCCGCCAGCTGGAGATCAAGGGCGGCGTGCAGGTCGCAAGCGTCAAGGCCGACGGAATCCTGGCCCGGGCGCGCGTGAAGCAGGGATTCGTCATCACGCACATCAACGACCGCGAGGTGCGCTCCCTGGCCGACATGCGGCGTCTGAGCGACAAGGTGCGTTCGATCGACGGCATCTATCCCGACGGCCGCGCCGCCAGCTACGTTCTGGTGGAGTAGGCGCCGCAGGGCGGGTCGTAATAACGAAGAAATTACTTTGGAGGATAAAACATGCGTCAGTTAAAAATTACGAAATCCATCACCAACCGCGAAAGCGCCTCGCTGGACAAGTATCTGCAGGAGATCGGCAAGGAGGAGCTCATCACGGTCGAGGAGGAGGTGGAACTCGCCCAACGGATCAAGAAAGGAGACCAGGAAGCGCTCGAGAAACTCACCAAGGCCAATCTGCGTTTCGTCGTCTCCGTCGCCAAGCAATACCAGAACCAGGGGCTCAGCCTGCCCGACCTGATCAACGAGGGCAACCTCGGCCTGATCAAGGCGGCCGAGAAGTTCGACGAGACCCGCGGTTTCAAGTTCATCTCCTACGCTGTGTGGTGGATCCGCCAGTCGATTTTGCAGGCGCTGGCCGAGCAGTCGCGCATCGTGCGCCTGCCGCTCAACCAGGTGGGTTCGCTCAACAAGATCAACAAGGCGTTCGCCCGCTTCGAGCAGGAGCATGAGCGTACGCCGTCGCCCGAGGAGCTGGCCACGGAGCTCGAATTGCCCAAGGAGAAGGTGACCGATACGCTGCGTGTCGCCGGTCGCCATGTCTCGGTCGATGCCCCGTTCGCCGACGGTGAGGACAATTCGCTGTTGGACGTGCTGGTCAACCCCGATTCGCCCAATGCCGACCGCGGGCTGATCAACGAGTCGCTCTCTACGGAGGTCGACCGTGCCCTGGAGACGCTCACCGAGCGCGAACGCGACATCATCAAGTATTTCTTCGGCATCGGGTGTTCGGAAATGACGCTCGAGGAGATCGGCGAGAAGTTCGACCTTACGCGCGAGCGCGTGCGTCAGATCAAGGAGAAAGCCATCCGCCGTCTCCGCCATTCGTCGCGGTCGAAGCTGCTGAAATCCTACTTGGGATAGGACGCTTCGGCAGCGCGAGGCGGGCAACTGTCCCGCGGCTCGGTTTTCTGAGCGTTATTATTTGTAATGATGAATTCCCGGCACCTCTTGCAAGAGGTGCCGGGAATTTCGTTTGAGGTGCCGGCTGTTGGGATTCGGGCTTTTGTTTCCGGATTCGGGCTTCGGAGACGGCGGAGAGGATAGGGTGCCGGGGGAGGTGACGCAAGGTGACAGGGGAGTCGGTCGGAGTGCCGGGCCGATGCTTTGCTTGCGATGATGCCCGGCTAAGAACCGGTTTTCGTTGCTTTACCGGTCACCGATTCTTCGTTGCCCGGCTCGCGCTTTGCGCGACCGCCCCCGGCCGGGCAACGAGAAAGAAACGGAAAAACGGGTGTGAGTTTGCGATGGGTCCGCAAAGCGATGAAATCAATCTTTCGGGGCTCCGTTTGACGGATTGCCATGGCTCTTGATGCCTTTGCGATGACGGAGCGGATGGGGAGCGGGATGGCTATATCGAACTAACGCCCTCCTCGCAATGAGGAGAGCGGAATGCGAATTTCGAATGCGGAATCGATGGTTTACGCCTGCGCGCCGAACTCCATCAGATAGGCCTTGATGAAAGCATCGAGGTCGCCGTCCATGACCGCCTCGACGGCCGAGGTCTGACACCCCGTGCGGTGGTCCTTGACGCGGCGGTCGTCGAAGACGTAGGAGCGGATCTGCGAGCCCCATTCGATCTTCTTCTTCGAGGCTTCGAGCGCCTGCTGCGTGGCCATGCGCTTGTCGAGTTCGCGCTGGTAGAGCTTCGAGCGCAGGATGCGCATGGCGTTCTCGCGGTTCATCAGCTGCGAGCGGGTCTCCATGTTCTCGATCAGGAACTCCACCGGTTCGCCCGTGTCGGCATCCTTGCCATGGTAGCGCAGCCGCACGGCCGTCTCGACCTTGTTGACGTTCTGACCGCCGGCGCCCGACGAGCGGAACGTGTCCCACTCGATGTCGGAGGGGTTGATCGTGATTTCGATCGTATCGTCCACGGCCGGCGACACGAAGACCGACGCAAAGGTCGTCTGCCGCTTGTTGTTGGCGTTGAAAGGCGAAAGCCGCACCATGCGGTGCACGCCGTTTTCGCTCTTGAGGTAGCCGTAGGCGTATTCGCCCTCGAATTCCAGCGTGCACGACTTGACACCCACTTCGTCGCCCGCCTGGTAGTCGAGCACCTTCACCTTGTAGCCGTGGGCCTCGCCCCAGCGGGTGTACATGCGCAGCAGCATCGAGGCCCAGTCGAGCGCTTCGGTGCCGCCGGCTCCGGCGTTGATGTCGAGAATGGCGCCCAGCTTGTCTTCGTCGCGGCGCAGCATGTTGCGCATCTCCAGTTTTTCGATGCGGTCGAGCGTGCGGGCGTAGTGTTCGTCGAGTTCGGCTTCGCTGACCACCCCTTCCTTCACGAAGTCGGGCATCAGCTCCAGGTCCTCGACATCCTTGCGCACGGCGTCGTAGTCTTCGACCCACGCTTTGATGGCCGCCACCTTGCGCAGTTGTTCGCGCGCCGCGGCCGGGTCGTTCCAGAAGTCGGGTTCCTGGGTCTTCTCCTCTTCGTTGCGCAGGTCGATGCGTTTCTGTTCGATGTCCAGGCAGCGTTCGAGGGCTCCGCGGCGGGTCCCGAGCTCCTTGATCTGTTCGGCGAGTATCATAAGTCTGTTTTCAAATCGAGTTTTTGTGCGGCGAACCGCAGGATCAGTTCGGCCGTGGCTTCGATGCCCAGCACCGAGGTACTCACGCACAGGTCGTACGATCCGGCGGCGCCCCACGTGCGCATGCTGTAATAGTTGTAGTAGTCGGCACGGCGCGCATCGCCGTGGGCCATCGTCTGGCGCGCTTCGGCTTCGGTGCAGCCCGTGCGGCCGCAGATGCGCGCTGCGCGGTCGGCTTCGGAGGCCGTGATGAAGACGCTCAGTGCCCGCGGATGGTCGCGCAGGATGTAGTCGGCGCAGCGGCCTACGAAAATGGCCGGTTCGCGGGCCGCTATGTTGCGGATGACGTCGCTCTGTATCTTGAACAGCGCATCGCCCGACAGTAGGTCGGAAGCGCCGCCGTCATCGCCGGCGAACGGAGCCCGCAGATAGCCCAGCAGGGTCGCCAGGCGGTTGTGCGACTCCTTTTCGTCGGCCCGTTCGAAGATTTCGGGGCAGAGTCCGCTCTCTTTGGCCGCCAGGTTGATTAGTTCCTTGTCGTAGAGCCGGATGCCCAGCCGCCGGGCCAGCGCTTCGCCGACCGATTTGCCGCCGCTGCCTATCTGGCGGCCGATGTTGATCACGAATCTATTCTCCATCGCGGGGTTCGTTGAGTGTTTGCGCCGCCATCATCGCGCGGAACTTGCGCAGCTGGTAGGTCAGCATGAAGAATGCCACGACGGCTGCCAGCAGGTCGGAGAGCGGCATGGCGCACCATACGCCCCAGCTTCCGTTCCACGAGGTCGCCGTGTCGAACAGACGCGGCAGGAGCAGCAGCCCCGGCACCAGAAAGAGCAGCTGCCGCGACAGCGACAGGAAAACCGCCTTGCCGGCCATGCCGATGCTCTGGAAGAAGTTGGTCGCCACCATCTGGAAGCCGATGATCGGGAAGAAGGCGAAGACGATGCGCATGCCTGTCGATGCCAGACCGATGAGTTCTTCGTCCTTGGTGAAAAGCGCGGCTGCGAATCCGGGCGCCAGTTCTCCTATGAGGAATCCGGTCGTCGTGATGCACGTGGCGCCCATGATCGTCAGCCGCAGCACGCGCAGCACGCGTTCGTACTGCCGGGCGCCGAAGTTGTAGCCTGCAATGGGCTGCATGCCCTGGTTGACACCCATGACGATCATCACGAAGAAGAAGCCCAGGCGGTTGACGATGCCGTAGGCGCCGATCATCAGGTCGCCGCCGTAGCGTTGCAGTCCTTTGTTTATAAGGATGACGATGAAGCACGCCGCGAGGTTCATCAGAAAGGGCGACATGCCGATGGCCACGATGTCCTTGACGATGCGTTTCTTCAGTTTGTAGATGCCGCGGCGGAAGTGCAGCAGTTCGTTCTTGTCGGAGAGAATGCGGAACTGCCACATGAGCGATACGACCTGCGCCAGCACCGTGGCGATGGCTGCTCCGCGGATGCCCCAGCCGAAGCCGTAGATGAAAAGCGCGTCGAGCAGCGTGTTGATGATTACGGTGTTGATCGTCGCGTACATCGACTTGCGGGGATGGCCCGAAGCTCGCAGCACCGAGTTGAGACCCAGATACATGTGCGTAACGACGTTGCCCGAGAGTATGATGGTCATGTATTCGTGGGCGTATTCCACCGTCGCTTCGCTGCCGCCGAAGAAATAGAGGATCGGGTCGAGAAAGGCCAGCGTCACGGCGGCGAACGCCACGCCGATCACGGCATTGAGCACCACTACGTTGCCCAGCACGCGCTGGGCCGTGTCGTAGTCGCGCTGGCCCAGGCGCATCGAGATCAACGTCGCGGCGCCCACGCCCACGAGCGACCCGAACGCCGCAGCGAGGTTCATCAGCGGAAACGTCAGCGCCAGGCCCGAAATGGCCAGAGGACCTACGATCTGCCCGATGAAAATGCTGTCGACCATGTTGTAGAGCGACGACGCGGTCATGGCGATGATCGCCGGCACGGCATACTGCACCAGCAATTTGCGGATGCGTTCCGTTCCCAATTCCGTGGCTGCCGACTTCAATTCTGTCACTTCGTTCAAGGTTTAGGGTGAAGGGTGAAAAGCGAAATGTTCTTCATCCGGTCTGTCGTTGACTGCGAGGTGGAAAACAACTGCGTGAACGATGCGTTACTTTTCACCTTTTACTTTTCACTTTATTCCAGTTCCCAGTCGCTGCCGTCCTTGCGGTCCTTGACCCGGATGCCGGCCGCGGCCAGTCCGTCGCGGATGCGGTCGGAGGCCGCCCAGTCCTTGGCGGCGCGGGCCTGCAGGCGTTCGGCCAGCAGCATTTCGACCAGCGGGGTCACGTAGTCGCGTCCCGAGGCCGTTCCGGCGGCTTTTTCGTCTTTCAGCCCCAGGATGTCGAACGCATAGCGGTGTACGGTCGCCGTCAGCTTCTCCAGATCGGCTGCCGTGATGGTCTGCGCCCCGTCGACCAGCTGGTTGATCGTGCGCACCCAGTCGAAGAGGGCCGAGATGACCATCGGCGAGTTCAGATCGTCGTCCATCGCCGCGCGGCAGCGTTTTTCCAGTTCCGACGGGTCGACCGTCGAGGTCGCCGCAGGTTTGATTCTGGCCAGCGCTTCGATGCCTTTCATCAGCCGGTCCAGCCCCTTTTCGGCGGCTTGCAGCGCTTCGTTCGAGAAGTCGAGCGTCGAGCGGTAGTGGGCTTGCAGCACGAAGAAGCGAATCGTCATCGGCGAGTAGGCCTGCGCCAGCAGTTTGTGACTGCCCGTGAAGAGTTCTTCCAGCGTGATGAAGTTGCCCAGCGACTTGCCCATCTTCTGCCCGTTGATGGTAATCATGTTGTTGTGTACCCAATAGCGTGCCGAATCGTGGCCCAGGGCGGCCGTCGACTGGGCGATTTCGCATTCGTGGTGGGGGAACATCAGGTCCATGCCGCCGCCGTGGATGTCGAAGCGTTCGCCTAAGTAGCGGGTCGACATGGCCGAGCATTCCATGTGCCAGCCCGGGAATCCGTCGCTCCAGGGCGAGGGCCAGCGCATGATGTGCTCCGGCGAGGCCTTTTTCCACAGCGCGAAGTCGTAGGAATGGCGTTTGTCGCTCTGGCCGTCGAGTTCGCGCGTGTTGGCCACGATGTCGTCCAGGTTGCGGCCCGACAGGCGGCCGTAGTTATGCTTGGCGTTGTATTTCTCCACGTCGAAGTAGACCGAGCCGTTCGAAACGTAGGCGAAACCTTCGTCGAGGATGCGCTGTACGAAAGCGATCTGTTCGATGATGTGGCCCGAGGCGTGCGGTTCGATCGAGGGTGTCTCGACGTTGAGCGCCTCCATGGCGCGGTGGTAGCGCTCGGTGTAGTAGTGGGCCACCTCCATCGGTTCGAGTTGTTCGAGCCGCGCTTTCTTGGCGATCTTGTCTTCGCCTTCGTCGGCGTCGTGTTCCAGATGTCCGACGTCCGTAATGTTGCGTACGTAGCGCACCTTGTAGCCCGCAGCCTTGAGGTAGCGGAAAAGCAGGTCGAAAGTCACCGCCGGCCGGGCGTGGCCCAGGTGGGGATCGCCGTAGACCGTCGGACCGCAGACATACATGCCCGCCCGGCCCGGGACCAGGGGCTCGAACTCCTCCTTGCGGCGCGTAAGCGTATTGTAAAGCGTCAGTTTCGATTCCATTGCATCGGCAAATTTTCCACAAAAGTAACAATTATTGGCGACAATCTGAATTTTTCTTCACAAACTTGGGACCTCGGCCTGCATGCAATAGCCTTTGCAATTCTCCGTTAATTGATTACTTTTGCAAATTGAAATCCGGGCACGGCCGGCACCCGCCGCAAGGCGGGTTTGCGGAGGTCCGTTTCCCGCAGGCTGCGGCCGGTGCGCTAATTTTTCATCATGGCCGCAGGCTAAGGCCGTCGCTGCAATGCACAATATATCGTTAAAAACAATATGAATCTTTTCAAACGTTGGAACAACATCGTCGGCTGGGCGGTCTTCGCTGCCGCTGCCGTCGTCTACCTGCTGACCATCGAGCCCGTATCGAGTCTGTGGGACTGCTCGGAGTTCATCGCCACTTCCTACAAGCTCGAAGTGGGCCACCCGCCCGGAGCGCCGCTCTTTATGATGCTTGCGCGCCTGGCCACGCTCTTCGCTTTCGGCAACCCCGACTATGTCGGCATGGCCGTCAACGCCATGAATGCCATCGTCAGCGCTTTCTGCATCCTCTTTCTCTTCTGGACCATCACCCACCTGGCCCGCCGCCTCGTCACGCGCGACGGCCGTGAGCTGACCGTGCCTGCGACCTGGGCCGTCCTCGGCGCCGGCGCCGTCGGGGCGCTCGCCTACACCTTCACCGATACCTTCTGGTTCTCGGCCATCGAAGGCGAGGTCTACGCCCTCTCGTCGATGTTCACCGCACTGGTCGTGTGGCTCATGCTCAAGTGGGAGGAGGAGGCCGACCAGCCCCGCGCTTCGCGCTGGATCGTGCTGATCGCCTACCTCATGGGTCTCTCCATCGGCGTGCATATCCTCAATTTGCTGACCATTCCCGCGCTGGTCTTCATCTATTATTTCCGTACGGTGCAGACCGTCACCTGGCGCGGATTCTTCTACGCCATGTTGATCGCCGGGGCCATTCTGCTGGTCATCAACGGCATCATCATTCCCTATACGGTCTACGTCGGCGCCATGTTCGACCTCTTCTTCGTCAACACGCTCGGGCTGCCCGTCAATTCCGGCATGGTCTTCTTCGCGCTGGCGCTCATCGGCGGCCTGGGCTGGGCTTCGTGGGCGACCCACAAGCGCGGCAAGGTCGTGTGGAACGTCATTCTGCTCTCCTCGACCATGATCCTCGTCGGCTTCTCGTCCTACGCCTCGATGACCATCCGCGCCGCGGCCAATCCGCCGATGAACTCCAACAAGCCGGACAACCCCCATGCGCTGCTTTCGGTGCTCAACCGCGACCAGTACGGCGACAAACCCGTGCTCTACGGCGCCTACTACTCCGCACCGCCCGCCGACTACAAGGAGAAGCATTTCTATTACCTCGACGAGGACGGCAAGTACAAGCCTGCCAGCAGCATCACGGGTTACACCCACCAGCCGCAGTTCATGCACTTCTTCCCGCGCATGTGGGACTACCGCAAGAGCGAGAAAGAGTACAAGCAGTGGGCCGCCTACCGCACCAAGACCGAGATCGTCCGCGACGACAACGGCGAGATCGTGCGCGACCGGCAGGGCCAGCCCTTCCGGCAGGAGGTCCTCGACTTCGGCCGCAAGCGCACCTACGACGACGGCTACGAGGTGAAGAGCGTCGTGGAGCCTACTTTCGGCGAGAATCTCAACTACTTCTTCAACTACCAGCTCTCCTACATGTACTGGCGTTATTTCCTTTGGAATTTCGTCGGGCGGCAGAGCGACATCCAGCCCACGTCGACCACCATCACCGACGGCAACTGGCTTTCGGGCATCCGGCCCATCGACGAACTTTTCCTCGGGCCGCAGGACAACCTGCCTCGCGAGATCGCCGAAAACCGCGGGCGCAACACCTATTATTTCCTGCCGTTCATCCTCGGACTGATCGGACTGATCTACCAGCTCAACCGCGACCAGCGCAACTTCTCGATCGTCATGTGGCTCTTCATTCTCACGGGCGTGGCGCTGGTGGTCTACCTCAATGCGTCGCCTGCCGAAGTGCGTGAGCGCGACTATGTTTATGCCGGTTCGTTCTATGCCTTCTGCATCTGGATCGGCTTCGGCGTTTTGGCCCTGCGCGATCTTTTCGTGCGCATCTCCAAGCGCAACAACGTCGCCGTCGCAGCCGTCGCCACCGCCGTCTGCATGAGCGTTCCCGCCGTGCTTGCCGCACAGAACTGGGACGACCACGACCGTTCGGGCCGCTACATGGCCCGCGACATCGGCTGGAACTATCTGATGTCGACGCTCCCCAACTCCATCATTCTCAACTACGGCGACAACGACACCTTCCCCTTGTGGAACAACCAGGAGGTCTACGGCGTACGGCCCGACGTGCGCATCATGAACACCTCCTATCTGGGCGGCGAATGGTACATCGACGAGATGAAGACCAAGGCCAACGATGCCGCCGGCGTGCCTTTCTCGCTTCCGAAGCGGAAATACACCCACGTCAACGACTGGGTGCCCGTCGACAACCGCATCGACCGCCCTGTGGAGATCGGGCAGGTCATGGATTTCGTCCTCAGCGACGATCCGCGTACCAAGATCCGGCTCGAGGACGGAACGGCCGTCGACTACATCCCCACCAAACGCATCGCCCTGCCTGTCAACAAGGAGAACGTGCTCGCTTCGGGCATCGTGGCCGAAAAGGACCGCGATCTGATCGTCGACACCGTCTACATCAACCTGCGCAAGAACGCCTTGGACAAAAGCCAGCTGATGCTGCTCGACATGTTGGCCAACTTCGACTGGAAGCGCCCCATCTTCATGACGCAGGTCTATGTCTTTCAGGATTTCGGACTGCTCGACTACCTCCAGTTCGACGGCTATGCCTATCGGTTCGTGCCCATCCTCACGCCCATGGAGAATCCGTGGGAGATCGGGCGCATCGACACCGACTATGCGCTGCCGCTTCTGAAAGAGACTTTCCGCTACGGCAACCTTGCCGATCCCGATGTCTATGTCGACTATTTCCTCCAGTATAACCTCGCCGCGTCGCATGCCCGCGACTCTTTCGCGCGCGTGGCCAAGGAGTTGTTGCGCGAGAATCGTCCGCAGGAGGCCGTCGAACTTCTCGACCTGGGACTCGAGCGGCTCCCGACATCGCAGATCCGCTTCCTCGATACCAATACCTATCCTTTCCTCGAGGCCTACTATGCCGCTTCGGCCATGGGTGTGCCCGAGGCAGCCGACAAGGGCGATGCACTGCTGACGGAATACGCCCGTACGCTGATCGAATACATCGATTACTATCTTCGCTTCGACGGGGTGCAGGGCGACATGGTCGCCGGCGTCATGGAGGACAAGATCGAGGAGCTGGGCGATCTCTACTACCTGGCTTCCTATGCCGGACGGCGCGGAATCGTCGCCGAGCTCAACGATTATTATCGGTCGCTGGGCATCTCCGAGGAGAACCTGGTCGATGTCGGCGACAAGCCGGCTCCGGCCGATTCGGTCGGTTCCGGGCTTTGATGCCTTTCCGACGGATGTTGGCGCTGGCTTTCGGACATGCAGTCCGAAAGCCAGCGTTCTTTTTGTGCTGTTGTTTTATATTTAATACTCTTTTTTGCATCAATTATTTTTGTTTTATCTTCGCTCCCGGCAACTTCACACCCGGAGTGGTGCGGATCATGGTTCGCATCAGCGTGGTTCGTAGATTCAGCAGTCCGCTGGCGGCGTAATGGCGCGGGAGGGTTAGGAATCGTTGTTTGTTTGCGGTTGTTTGATCGCTGTTTTTTTGCGGTTTTGCAATTCGTAGGCTTGCGTTGTTTGCAGTCGTTTTTTTCGGAGATTGTTTTTTGCAATTTGCAGTGTTGCGCGGGCCGCAACCGGTTCTCGGTTTTAATAGTGGTACAAGAAATATTCTCGTGCCGAAGCCAGCGGGGCGAGTTTTGCGAGCCTCCGCAGGGCGGGGCTTCGGCTCGCACGGCTGAAGCCGGTGTTTAGCTCTG
>CASPAC010000028.1 GCA_949419965.1 Bacteroidales bacterium | reverse complement strand
AGAACGCTGTTCGATATATTGCTATAAAGAACGATTTCTGTTCGTTTCGGGAGGTTGCCCTCCGTCGTTCCGTCCGCCGCTTTCGCAGAGCGGAAAGTGGTGCAAAGGTAAAAACCTTTTTTGAAACCACCAAATCTTTTCGGAAGATTTTTTCGAAAACTTTTTCAGAACCTTTTTCGCTTCATCGCCGACGGGATGTCATTGTCAAAGCGGATGCAAAGGTAAGTCAAATTTCGGAAACTCCAAAAATTTACGGAACTTTTTTCAAAACTTTTTCAGAACCTGTCGTCGCTTCGGAGGGTTGCTTTCTCTCTCGAAGCGGGTGCAAAGATAAGGCTTGCGGAATGTTATTTCCAAATATTTCAGCGACTTTTTTTTGACATTTTTCCGCACTTTTTTACACCCGGCTATAAGTCAGCAAGTTAGTTATGAAAAATTTTTACTATATTTAACTCCATCGCAGATGCTGCGCCACGGCAATGCTCGAATATATTTGGCATTGCGTTGGATTTGCGCTATCTTTAGCCATGCGATCGGGGCGCCATACGACGCAACGACGTCGGAGAACCCGCAATCGGCCATCGATAAATGAGCATGGGACAGAAACTTTGCCGCTCCTGCGGGATGCCGATGATGGGGCCCGGCCGACCCCAACTATACCCTGCTCCGCTTCGTCGGCCGCCGGGCCACATTGTGGATCGACCGCGAATTCGTACACAAGGAATCGATATGATGAAGTCTTTAATATATATAGGTGTATTTTTCGGCTTGTCCGCGTGCGCCCGCAGCGGACAACCGCTGCGCACGGGCGACCTGCTGTTCCAGGCGGGCCGCGAATCAGCCATGGGCGGCGCAATCAAGGCAGCCACGGGCAACGACTGCGAACTGCAATTCACCCATGTGGGAATCGCCGTCATCGGCGACCGGGCCGACTCGGTGCTGGAAGCGACCTCCGACGGCGGCGTGCGTATGACAGCGCTGCAAGAATTTCTGAACAAATCGGCCCGATCGGACGGACGGCCCCTGGTCGTGGCCAAGAGGTTGAAGGACACCGCAGGCGTCGCTGCCGCCATCGCCCGGGCCCGGACATTCTTGGGACAGCATTACGACTATTCGTTCCAGCCCGATAACGGAAAGCTGTATTGCAGCGAACTGGTGTGGGAAAGCTACCTTGCTCCTGACGGCAGCCGCATCTTCCCGGCCCGGCCCATGAATTTCAGAGCGGCCGACGGTTCGATGCCGCCGTTCTGGAGCGAGTTGTTCGCAAAACTGGGCGAGGAAATCCCCGAGAACGTTCCGGGAACCAATCCCAACGACATGGCGAGGGACACGGCACTGACCGAGGTTTTCCGCTGGTTCTAACGCGGCTCCACCCCGCAGCGGCCATCCGAATGCTCAGACGATCCGCTCGACCGTGATGTCGGGCGTCGCGCGCAGGAGATCGACGAACTCGTTCTCTTCCGCCGCCCCTTTGGCCCGGATCACGAGCGTTGCGCGGTAACGCACTTCGCCGTCGATCTTCCGGGCTTCGACTTCGTAGGAGATAATCGTATACCTGGAAGTCTTCAACTTGTCGAACATGGCCTCGACCGCCGCACGATGGGCCGACGAATAGACGAGGAGGGTGCGCTTGCGACCCAGCCCGCCGAAAAATAGGGTCAACGCCTCGAGTCCGAACAGCGTCAGCACCGTTGCGGCTCCGGCCAACACATACATGTGGGCGCCGGCCGCCAAACCGATTCCGGCCGTAGCCCAAAGGCTCGCCGCGGTGGTCAGCCCGCGCACCAGCTGACGATGCAGGATGATCGTTCCGGCGCCGATGAAGCCGATGCCGCTGACCACCTGGGCCGCAATGCGCCCCGGATCGAAACGCAGGTCGCCGTGCGCAGCGAGCAGCTCTCCGAAACCGTATTGCGACACGACCATCATCAGCGCGCTGCCCAGCGCCACCAGAAAATGGGTCCGGAAACCCGCATCCTTGACTCGGTATTCGCGGTCCAGCCCGATGATCGTTCCGCACAATCCTGCCACACAGAGTCGCCAAACAAAATTCCACTCCATAATCGTACGTCTTTACTTATTGATATTCCCGCCTTGCTCACTCCGGCTCAGCGTAAAACTTATCGAGGTTCACTTTCGAGCAGGTTTTTCCCGCCCCGGCAAAGTCGGAACAACCCAAGTGCCTACCTGCAAAACCACCTTGCACCATTTCTTACTGCCGGATAGGGTCTAAAAGCCATGCCGGCTGCAACCCGTTCCGGCATAAACCGGCGACATACCTCGCAGCTCGACCCCGAAATCCATTGCGAAACAACCGAAAAACTCGCTGACAAGGATGCTTCTGCGGAAAACGGACCATCCAGCCGTTAATCCGGATCTTGCCGAGGAGCAGTATCTTCGGTACAAGCTAAAGATAAGAAAAATCGAGCGCAAAAACAAACGCCGACTCGATTATACCGAGACAGAGTATCTTCGACGAAACCAAAAATAAAAATTAGTTCGTCAAAAAACACACCGAACGGCAAAAAGCCGAGCCACCTCGGCCGATCCGATGTTGCGCCCCGCCTCACCCGCCGTTTTTTACCGTCAGGCCAGCCGATGCTCTCCGGCATATGCAATCGGCAACGCAGGACACCCCTTATATACTCGCCCTGCTCCAGCGAACAGCTACCGTCCGGCCCCCCAACACCCTTGTCCCGCCCCGTCGGTTCTCCGCGGGGGTGGGCATTGCAGAGCCACGGACAAAAAACAGCCGGGGCGACTTTCGTCGCCCCGGCCGGCCAAGCGGTCGCCCGCTTATTTAACTGCTTTAACTATTGCTTCGAATGCCTTCGGCTCGTTCATCGCCAGGTCGGCCAGAACCTTGCGGTTCAAGGCGATACCCTTGGTGTTGAGCTTGCCGATAAACTGCGAATAGGTCATTCCCTGCGCGCGGACGGCGGCGTTGATACGCGTGATCCACAGCGAACGGAACGTCCGCTTCTTGAGCTGGCGGTGTGCATAGGCATACTGCAAACCCTTTTCGACCGTGTTTTTCGCTACGGTCCAAACGTTTCCCCTTGAACCAAAGTTACCCTTGGCAAGTTTCAGAACTTTCTTTCTGCGTGCGCGGGACGCAACGGCATTGACTGAACGTGGCATAGTCTGAAATGTTTTTTTAAGAGCTGTCAGCGACGCGGTTCTCCCGCGTTCTTCGGGGCTGATTCGCTCCGGTTGATAAATTCCGCCCGTATTATTTGACGAGCAGGTTCTTGATTTTGGCCTCGTCGGCCGCAGAAACGGTACCCGAATAGCAGAGGTTGCGCTTCTGTTTCGTCGTCTTTTTGGTCAGGGTGTGACTGTGATAAGCGTGTTTACGCTTGATCTTTCCTGTGCCGGTGAAGGTAAAACGCTTCTTCGCCGCGGCATTGGTTTTCATTTTCGGCATTGTCGTAAACAGTTAATTAGTTAAACATAGCTCGCAAAAGTACGAAAAATTTCACATTCCGCAACCGAAAAAACTTCTTTTTTTGCGCTTGCGGCACAAAAATATTTCGTATCTTTGACTTCGGATGAAGCTACTCCGTCGCGGCATAATCAAGCTGGCGCTTGCTTCCGCACCCGACTTTTCGTATTTTTGGCTTCATCTTAAATAAACATCCGCCCCGGCAATGCCCGAAGATTCGAGCTTGCGCCCGGCTTACAAAATTTTGTATTTTTGCACCCGGCATATCCGGTTCTTTCGCTTCACGATTCAGCCCCGAATGATGCCATACAAAGTCTTACCTATCGTTATGTCCCTGTTCTCGTTTCTCGGCTGCGGCCGCTCGAAGACGCCCGCCTACCCCGCCGATACGTTCACCGCGCGCGGCGGCAGCGAGGTGACCATCACCTTTTTCAAGCACGCGTCGCTGGCCGTCGATGCGGGCCCGGGCCGGCGCATCTACATCGACCCCGTCGGTTCGCTGGCCGACTATTCTGCCCAGCCCAAGGCCGATCTGATCCTCGTGACCCACTCGCACGACGACCACTTCGACCGGGCGGCGATCGAACGTCTCGCGACCTCGAAGACCGACATCCTCTGCGACCGCACCGTGGCCGAGGGTTTCGACATGGAGTGCCACGTCATGCGCCCCGGAAGCATCGCCACGCCGCGCGACTACGTCAAGATCGAAGCCGTAGCCGCCTACAACACCACCGACGGACACCTCAAGTTCCACCCCAAGATGCGCGAGGACTGCGGTTATCTGCTGACCGTCGGCGGCCTGCGCATCTACATCGCCGGCGACACGGAGCCGACTCCCGAAATGAAGGCCCTGCGCGACATCGACATCGCGTTCCTGCCCGTCAACCAGCCCTATACGATGACCGTCGACCAGGCCGTCGAGGCGGTCCGGACCATGAAACCCCGCATCTTCTACCCCTACCACTACGGGCAGGTCGACGAGCAGACCGACATCGAACGGCTCGTCCGCGAAATCCGGGCCCTCAACTCCACCGAGATACGCATCCAGCCCATGGAGTAGGCCCCGCGTCCGGTGCCTACTGGGCCAACCTCGGCCCGTCCGGATGCCGATTACGGCCCGAGCTCAGACCTGTACGGCCGCCATTTCCGTTTTGGGTCCGGCCTGCACAGCCGCCATGTCGGGTGCGCAACATCCCGAACAACCTATTGCACAAAAAACAGGGACCTCGATGTGAGGTCCCTGTTCGCTTTTCGCGGCCGACGCAGCTACTTCGTCGCGGCCTTTTTGGGCTCGGCCTTCACCTTGATGGAAGCGAAACCCTTGATGATGTTCTCGTCGTTGTTTTTCGACGCGTCGTAGGTCACCGTCACCTCCTTGGTCGGCAGGTCGACCTCCACGTCCTTGATTCCCTTGCCGAGCGAGGGCACGTTGTTCATGATCTTCTTCACGCAGTGGTCGCAGTCGATGTCCGTCACGAACACCGTGGTCACCGTCTTCTTTTCGGCCGCAGGTTTGGCAGCCATCGTCACGCCCGCACCCATCAAGAGGGCCAGGCAAAGCATTGCAAGTTTTTTCATGGTTATTTAAAATAATTGTCAGTTATTGTTTTCCGGATTCTCCGCCGCTCTGCGCCTCAAACCGGCTGAACAGAGTTCCGAACGGCAGATTCTTCGCTTCGTTCCGAATGGCAAGAAAGAGGGTTCGGGATGACCTTTTCACCCTCCGCTTTTCACCCCTCACCTTTCACTTTTCACCCCTCACTTTTCACCTTAATAAAGGTTCCACCGCATGCCGATGTAGAACTTGCGGCCCATCAGCGGCCCCCACACGTTCATGGAGTTGAACTCGTAGGAGTAGGGATCCGACGCATGCAGGATCGGGTCTTTCTGCCGGTAGTCGGCGATGTTCTCGCAGCCCACATAGATGTCGAACTTGCCCAGCTTGCGGCTCACCTGCGCGAAGAACATCGGATAGCTCGGCGAGTGGCTGTCGTCGGCCAGGATGCCGTTCTGCGTCGGGATGCGCGACGGACCGTTGAGCTGGGCCGTCGCATCGAACACCCATCGGCGGAACTTGGTGGCATACTGGATGTTGAGAAGCGTCTTGTACTGACTCACCAGAGGACGTTCCACGCGCGCCGTCGTGCCGTCCGGACGGTTGATCGTCATCTCGCTGTCGGTGTAGCGGAACGTCGCGAAGATGTCGAGCCGCTCGACCGGAGTCCACGAAAAATCGACCTGGTAGGTATCGGTGTAGGAGCGGCCGTGGGTGTCGTAGATGCGGATCGTCTCCGCGTCGTACTCCTGATCGGCCACCACCGAATTGTAGAACTGCGTGCGGAAGTAGTCGAAGCTCAGCGTCATGTTGTCCGTGCCCAGCACCGAGAAACTCTGCGTCAGACTGCCGCCCACGGTCAGCGCCTTCTCCATGCGGTCGAACGCGCGGCCCGAGCATACTTTCTCCCGATAGTCCGGCAGCACGATGCGGCGCCCCGTCGCCAGGATGCCGATATTGTCCGTGATGACGTTGGTCGAGCGATAGCCCAGACCTGCCGAAGCGCGCAGCACCGTGGTGCGGGTAATGTTCCACTTCACATGGCCGCGCGGCGTGAAATAGAACTTGTCGTAGTAGCTGTTGTAGTCGCCGCGCACGCCGGCCACCAGCGAGAATTTGTCTCCGAGAGTATAGGTGTACTCCGCATAGGCGCCCGCCTCGTTTTCGTTGCGGTCGAGATCATAATAGACCTCGGGCGTCTGCGCAAGCCACGGCGTCCGGTTCAGCAGGTGTTCCCGAATACGCGAGAAGTGGCCCTGCACACCCACGTTGAGCGACGAGCGGTAGGTGAAGTAGTGCGCATACATCAGGTTGGCCGACAGCGTGTTCTCGTTGCCGTCGTAGTCGTTGAGTCCGAAGTAGGCGTCTTCGTCGAAGTGGTCGAAATCCACCACCAGCGCCAGGTTCGAGCGCATCTCGTCCTGCTCCTCCTCGTCGTAGACCGCCGGGCCCACGGGCGTGCCGATCTTAAAGTAGCCGTTGGCCCCGCGGTTGCGGATGTGCGAACCGTAGAGCGGCATGGCCGTGCCGGTCTGCTGCCAATCCCAGTGCTCGGACATCGCCTCGCGCATGGCGGCCTTGTTCTTATAGCCCATCATGCCGCCCAGGCGGTTCTCCTGCACGAATTTCCAGCCCCAGCGTATCTGCGTGCCGTTGTCGGCCGCATAGAGCCACTTGTTGGCCACGTTGATCTGGGCGGCCTTGGGCAGGTCGCGGAAGCCGTCGTGGTTGTGGTCCATCTTGCGCACGTCGGTATCCATCGAACCGTGCAGCAGGATCACGGAGGTCAGTTTCTTGTCGCGCGACACAGGAAAGGCCGTCGAAATGTTCGCCTCGGGACGCAGTTCGTCGTCCAGATAAAGATTGACGAACAGCCGTTCGTTGTCCGTCGGCTTGCGGTGCTCCAGGTTGATCTGCCCCGTGATGGCTTCGTGGCCCGCCGTCACCGACGATACGCCCTTCGACACCTGGATCGAGTTGAGCCACATGCCCGGCGTGTAGCTCAGTCCGTAGGGGGCCGAAAGTCCGCGCATGATGGGGCGGTTCTCGTCGAGAATCTGCGTGTAGGTGCCGGCCAGACCCAGCATCTTGATCTGCCGGGCGCCCGAAATGGCATCGCTGTAGCCCACCGTCACCGACGCCGAATTCTCGAACGACTCGGCCAGGTTGCAGCAGGCCATCTTGCACAGCCCGGCGAAAGAGATCATCTCGCCCTTCATGATGCCGTCGTGCTTGACGTAGTTGCCGCTCAGGTTGCCCTCGATCACCACGTCGTCGAGTTCCACGCCCTCGCTGCGCAGGGCGAACTCCGCACGTTCGGCGCCCGAAGCCACGCGCAGCGTATCGTTCATGTATCCAAGATAGGAAGCCACCAGGTTGTCGTAGTTCTTCACCCGGTGAATATGGTAGACGCCTTCAGCGTCCGTGCTGGTGCCCACGGTCGTGCCGGCCCAGTAGACCGACGCACCGACGAGCGGCTGCCCTTCGGCGTCGCGCACCACGCCCCGCACCTCCTGCGCCTGTACGGCGGCACCGAGAGCCAGGGCTGAAACGGTAAAAACGATTGTTCTGATTTTCATGGTATTCCGTTATCGGTTAAAACATCTCTTCGGACGGCACTGCGCCTCCCGCGCGCCCGTCCTTCGCAGTTCTAAGCCGATACCGGAGGTGCCCTCAAATCCGCAACGAGAAGACACGGAGCCTGCGGAATCGGGACAGGAGGAGCGACCATCCGCACCTTGCGGAATTTCGGGGCCGCAAGTCTGGCCGCCTGCGCGGCGGCCATGCAATGGGGCAACGCCAGCACCGCGCACTTGCAGGGCCGTGCATCGTCCGCCGCCGTAGTATAGAGTTCGATGTCGGTGGAATGGCGGTCGCAGGCACACGTCGCGCGCAGCGTCTCCGCTTCATCGCACGCGCCGGCCGCATGGCCGCAATGCGCGTGCACATGTTCGGCGAGATGTCCCTTGTCCATGCAGCCGCACGAGAGCGACCGGAACGCCGCACCTCCCGTCGCCAGCAGGTAGACGGCAAGCAGCAAAAAGGATATGTATCGTCGGCAACTCATTTTTCCTGCGGACGGTCCCGTCTGTCGACCGGACACCGACCGGCCGCAAAATTACATAAAATATCCCGCAACTCCAATTTCCGGACCGAAAACCCGAAAATCCGCCCGTTAGGACCGCCACGCCATCTGCAATGCCTCGCGGCGACGCGCAGGCGAACAAGTTGTTGAAAATCTGCACACTATGCATATTTTCATTGCCCGGCCAGCGCTTTGCGCGCCCGCCCCCAACCGGGCAACTTGAAAGAATTCCGCTTCGCTGTGCTTAGTGCTTCGTCGCTGCGCCCCTTGCAAGGACGTATGCGGATGGTGTTTCTTGCAAGGATATACTATCGGGAATCGGTGCCGTTGCTTGCGGAGCATACGCTCGGGCAGCCGCCGGAATTCTTCTTTTTTCATTTTTAATTCTTAATTTTGTCGTATGCAACCCGGCGAGGAGAAAATATACGACGTGCTGCGGCGCTACTGGGGCTTCGACGAATTCCGCCCCGTGCAGGCCGAGATCATCCGGTCGGTGCTGGCGGGCCGCGACACCCTCGCGCTCATGCCCACGGGCGGCGGCAAGTCGCTCACCTACCAGGTTCCCACGCTCGCCCGCGAGGGTCTCTGCATCGTCGTCACGCCGCTCATCGCCCTGATGAAGGACCAGGTCGACCGCCTGCGGGCCCGGCGCATCGCGGCCGTGGCCATCCACTCCGGACTCTCGCCCCGGCAGATCGACATCGCCCTGGACAACTGCGTCTACGGCGACGTCAAGTTCCTCTACGTGGCTCCCGAGCGGCTGACTTCGGAAGCGTTCCGGCTGCGCGTCGTGCGCATGAACGTGCAGCTGCTCGCCGTCGACGAGGCCCACTGCATCTCGCAATGGGGCTACGACTTCCGGCCCGCCTACCTGCGCATCGCCGAGCTGCGCGAGAAGCTCCCCGGCGTTCCCGTTCTGGCCCTCACGGCCTCGGCCACGCAGCTCGTCGCCGACGACATCATGCACCGCCTGCGTTTCGACGAACCCCGCATCCTGCGCAGCAGTTTCGCGCGCCCCAACCTCTCCTACAGCGTCCGCCGCACCGACGACAAGAACGCCCAGCTCCTGCGCCTGGTGCACAATGTCCCCGGGTCGGGCATCGTCTACATGCGCACCCGCGAGGGCACCGAACAGATCGCCTCGCTGCTGAGCGACGAGGGGATCGCCGCCCGGGCCTACCACGGCGGAGTACCCCACGCCGAGCGCGCCCTGCGCCAGGAGGAGTGGATCAGCGGCAAGGTCCGCATCATGGTCGCCACCAACGCTTTCGGCATGGGCATCGACAAGCCCGACGTGCGCTTCGTCGTCCACTACTCCATGTGCGACTCGCTCGAAAGCTACTACCAGGAGGCCGGCCGGGCCGGCCGCGACGGCGCCCGCGCCTACGCCCTGCTGCTGGTCTCCTCGGACGACAGCGACCGCATCGTCAAACGCTTCGAACAGGAGTTCCCGCCGCTCGAAAAGGTCAAGGAGATCTACGAACAGATCGGGTCCTACCTCCAAGTGGGTGTCGGCGACGGTGCCGGAGCGTCGTTTCTCTTCAACATCCACGACTTCTGCTCCCGGCAGCACCTCTACTCCGGCACCGTGGCCAGCGCTCTGAAACTGCTCCAGCAGAACGGCTACCTCACCCTCACCGACGCGCAGGAGAATCCGGCACGCATCCTCTTCTGCGTCGGCCGCGACGACCTCTACCGCCTGCGCGTGCGGCGCGAGGACCTCGACCACTTCATCCGCACGCTGCTGCGCCTCTACAACGGGGTCTTCACCGAGTTCCGCCCCATCGACGAGGGCGAAATCGCCGCCTGGAGCGGCTACTCCGTCGAGCATGTCAAGGAGCTGCTCAAACGCCTGTGGCAGCTGCGCGTCATCCGCTACATCCCCTCCAACCGCTCGCCCATCCTCTACTTCGACGAGGAGCGCCTGCCCCGGGCCGACCTCTACATCTCGCCCGAGACCTACCGGCAGCGCCACGACCTCATGCGCGAACGCTTCGAGCACATGATCGCCTACGCCGACAACCGCACGCAATGCCGCAGTCTGCAACTCGAAACCTATTTCGGCGGCGAGGAGCCCAAGCCGTGCGGCGTCTGCGACCTCTGTCTGGAGAAACGCCGGGCCGGCCGGCAGCGCGACGAACTTTCGGCCTCGCTCCTGCAACTTCTCGCCGAGGGCCCGGCCGACGTCCGCACGCTGACCGGCAAGACCGCCGCGGCACCCGAACGGATCGCCGAAACCGTCCGGCGGCTCCTCGACGAGGGTAAAATCGAGGCCGACAAAGAGGGA
Organism: Bacteroidales bacterium; assembly: GCA_949419965.1. Next base: position 5,295 of record CASPAC010000028.1, on the reverse strand, counting down.
ATTTTGAGAATAATTCCGTAAATTCGCAGGAATTTCCGCATCCATGTCCACCGAAAACACATTCATCGATAAGATCAGCAACGAACAGACGGCCCTGCTTCCGGCCATCGAGTTCCGCGGCGAAATACGCATCATCGAACACGAACGCGACATCGACGACGCCTGCCGGTACCTTTCGGAACAGCCGCTCGTCGGGTTCGACACCGAGACCCGCCCGTCGTTCCGCCCGGGAGTGACCCACCGCGTCTCGCTCCTGCAACTCTCCTCGCCGGAGCGCTGCTACCTGTTCCGGCTCAACAAGATACCTCTGGCCAAGCCCATCCTGCGGCTGCTCGAAAACCGCAACCTGCCCAAGATCGGCGCCGACGTCGCCGGCGATCTGCGGTCGCTGCGCCAGATACGCCACTTCCGCGACGGCGGCTTCGTCGACCTCCAGAGCATCGCGCCCCAGTGGGGCATCGAGGAGAAGAGCCTGCGCAAGCTCTCGGCCATCGTGCTGGGACAGCGCGTCTCCAAAGCCCAGCGCCTGAGCAACTGGGAGGCCGCGACCCTCACCGGCAAACAACAGCTCTACGCCGCCACCGACGCCTGGGTCTGCACGCGCATCTACGAAAAGCTGCTCCGCACTCCGAAAATCAAAAAATTCCGTTCATGATACCGCAAGTCTACCTGCGCAAGGGCAAGGAGGAGTCGCTCGCCCGGCGCCATCCCTGGATCTTTTCGGGCGCCATCGACCGCATCGAGGCCGAGGAGGAATCCCAAATCGCCGAGGGCGCTCTGGTCGAGGTCTTCACCCGTTCGGGCGACTTCATCGCCCAGGGCCACTACCAGATCGGCTCGATCGCCGTGCGCGTGCTGTCGTTCGAGCGCGAGCCGATCGACCAGGCTTGGTGGAACCGCCGCGTGGCCGTCGCCCACGACGTGCGCCGCACGCTGGGCCTCACGGACAACCCCCGGACCACCTGCTACCGCCTGATCCACGGCGAAGGCGACTCGCTGCCGGGGCTCGTGGTCGACATCTACGGCTCCACGGCCGTGGTCCAGTGCCATTCGGTGGGCATGTACCGCGCACGGCGCGAAATCGCCGAAGCCATCCGCACCACCTACGGCGACCGCATTGCGGCCATCTACGACAAGTCGTCGCAGACGCTCCCCTACAAGGCCGACCTCGGAGCCGTCGACGGCTATCTGTGGGGCACCTCCGACCATGCGTCGCACGTCGTGCTCGAAAACGGCGAGAAGTTCATGGTCAACTGGGAAAAGGGGCAGAAAACCGGGTTCTTCCTCGACCAGCGCGAAAACCGCGAACTGGTGAAACGCTACGCCAAGGGGCGCACCGTGCTCAACACGTTCTGCTACACGGGCGGTTTTTCGGTCTATGCCCTCTCGGGCGGCGCCCGGGAGGTCTGCTCGGTCGATTCGTCGGAGCGGGCCGTGACCCTGGCTACCGAGAACATGCGTCTGAACTTCGGCGACGGCGCCGCGCACACCGAAGCGGCCGCCGACGCTGTGGAATACCTGCGCGACATCGGCGACAAATACGACCTCATCATCCTCGACCCGCCGGCTTTCGCCAAGCACCACAAGGTGTTGGGCAACGCCATGCAGGGCTACAAGCGCCTCAACGCCCGCGCACTGGCCCAGATCCGCCCCGGCGGCATCCTCTTCACCTTCTCCTGCTCGCAGGCCGTGTCGAAGGAGCTGTTCCGCACCACGGTCTTCTCCGCCGCCGCCATCGCCGGACGCAAGGTGCGCATCCTCCACCAGCTCACCCAGCCGGCCGACCACCCCATCAACATCTACCACCCCGAGGGCGAATACCTCAAGGGGTTGGTACTCTATGTGGAGTAATCCGCGATTCACCGTATCCCTCCATACTTCCCATTCCGTCACCCGGCGGTTTCCGGATGCTGCGAAAATCGAGTCGGATTTCGGGGTCTGTCATTTTACACGATTCTTTTGCGCTGCCCGATTCGCGCTTTTTCCAAGCCGGCCCCGACCGCACTACGAACAATGATCATCGGTTTTTCGCAACTTCCGTCCGGAACAGCAATAAAAGGATTGGCTGCCGAATCATTCCGGCGTCGGCATTTCTGAATGGAGCGAATCGTCGTTCGCAGCGAGCACAGAAGCGCGGACAGACTATATCTCTCAAGAGGAGCAAGTCAAGATTCTTTTTGCGGGCGCAGTCTTGCCTTATGTCATTCTGAACGAAGTGAAGAATCTTTCCCGTACGGGCTATGCCTCGCAATGAGGGAAATAACAAACGCACTGCGGTCAAGAATCTATAGCAACAGATTCTTCGTCGGTCGACGACCTCCTCAGAATGACAATACTGTCTTTGCATTGGTCGGGAATTCATTTCTGGTCCCGCCCGGGCCGGCTGCGGGGTCGCACTTATAGCGCAAGCCGGCCCCGGGCGCAAGGTCGCAGACCTTGTTCGTTTTAATCGCTGCCTGCGCTTTCCTAAAAACAAGCCACTGCCCCGAAAACCATCAAAAACCGGCCGCGCGCAGATTAAGAAAAACCATGATTTGCATGGTAGTTGCATTGTTACGGCCATGCAAACAGACCTACGTTCCGCCTGCTGCGCCCTGCTGCTGCTCGGCGCACTGCTCAGCGCCCGGCCGACGGCCGCAGCCCCGCAACCCGACTCCGTACGCCGCACTCCGGCGTTCGCGATCGAAATCGGCAAAGGCATCACCTACCGCTCCCCGGGCGAAAGTTTCGCGCTGACCATGCGTCTGCGGATGCAGAGCCTCGTCGGGCTCTCCTTCGACCGCGATTTCACCTTCCGCGAGATCGAGGCGCGCATCAAGCGGCTGCAAGTCAAGTTCAACGGCTACGTCTACTCGCCCAAGCTGGTCTACTACATCCAGCTGGGATTCACGGGCCACGCCGCCAATGCCCGCAGCAACTCCGACATCGTCGCCGACGCCATCCTCTACTACCGGCCCTCGGCCGCCTGGAGCTTCGGACTCGGACAGACCAAGATACAGGGCAGCCGCGCGCAGATCACCTCGTCGGGACTGCTCCAGTTCGTCGACCGCAGCATCGTCAACGGCGAATTCGGCTCCGACCGCGACTTCGGCATCTTCGTTCAGTACGACCTGCCCCGCGACGAAGGCTTCACCTTCACGGCCAAATCCTCCGTCACGCTGGGCGAAGGCCGCAACTGGGGCCGTTCGACCAACGGCGGACTGGTCTACACACGACGGCTGGAGTTCTATCCGCTGGGGCGCTTCAAACAGAAAGGCGAGGTCTCGGAGGGCGATCTGGCCCACGAGGAACAGGTCCGGATCATGTTCGCCGGAGCGTTCTCCTACAACCACAAGGCCGTACGCACGCAAGGGCAGCGCGGCGACCTGCTGCCCGACGGCGCAAGCCGCAATCTCAGCAACTGGTACGCCGACTTCCTGCTGAAATACCGCGGATTCTCGTTCTGCGCCGACTTCATGGGGCGGACCTGCGGCCGCCCGCTCTTCGACGACGAAGCCCGCACCTGGATCTACACCGGCTGGGGCTGCAACGTCCAGGCCGGTTACATCATCCGCAAAAGATGGGAAGTGGCGCTGCGCAATTCGATGCTCTTTCCCCGCAGCAAGGTGCAGCCGCGCGCCGGTTACGAACGGCGCAGCCAGACGACGCTGGGCGTTTCGCACTACCTTGTCGGCCATGCAATCAAGTTCCAGGCCGACCTCTCCTACAACCACCGCACCCGCGCCGTCAAGAACGACTACACGCGCTGGGCATTCACCTTCCAGATGGAAGTGGGGCTGTAATGCGGATTTGCGACTTTGCGATCAAGCGAGGGCAGAGAGGGGCAATTTCTCAATGCACAATTCACAATTCTGCAATTAAGCGAGGGAAGAGACCGCTTGCAGACTATGCCGAGCGGGATCCAGAGTCAAGACCCCGCAGAGGAATCGATTCAAAATTCACAATGGAGGAATTCTCGATACGGGGAATTCGGGACATACGATCCGCAACCGGGAATCTGCCGGACACAGCACTACTGCACAAACCGCAACGGGCCCTATGCTTCTCAGTGCATTGCGACAGCAAACGGGAGCTGATCCGGACTTGAACACCCGACTTTTCGCCGGATCACTGCATCGCCGGACCGGCATCGTCCGACCGCTACCGGAAAAGTTTCAGCGCGATCTGCGCGCAGGCCTCCGCGTCGGCCAAAGCATGATGATGGTTCTGCAGATCATAACCGCAGGCGGCCGCCACGGTATGCAGCTGATGATTGGGCAGCTGCCGCCCGAAGTAGCGGCGCGACGCCTGGCAGGTGCAGAAAAAGAGATAGCCGGGGTAAGGCAGGCTGTAAAGGTCGAACGCGGCCCGCAGGCACCCCTCGTCGAACGGCGCGTTGTGCGCCACGAGCGGCAGCCCGTCGATCAGTGCGTCGATCTCGGGCCACACATCCTCGAACTCAGGCGCCTCGTCGGTATCGGCGCCGGTCAGACCGTGCACCTCCGTGTTGAAACGGCTGTAGAAATTCGGGCGCGGCCGGACCAGCCGATAGACTTTCTCCGCCACCTCGCCGTTGCGCACGACGACCACGCCCACCGAACAGATGCTCGACCGGTGGCGGTTGGCCGTCTCGAAATCGATCGCTGCGAAATTCATGAAGAGATAAGTTTTATGCCCGGGCAGATTTCCGGCAATGGTGCGTTCGGCGCACCATCATCGCCCCTGCCCGACACCCGCTGAAAACAAGGGTCCTTGGACCAACCTTCGACCTTTCACCTCATCAAGACGGTTACTCCCACTCGATGGTTGCGGGCGGTTTGGAGGAGATGTCGTAGACTACGCGGTTGACGCCGCGCACCTTGTTGATGATCTCGTTCGACACGTCGGCCAGAAATTCGTAGGGCAGGTGCACCCAGTCGGCCGTCATGCCGTCGGTGGAGGTCACGGCGCGCAGTGCCACGCAACTTTCGTAGGTGCGTTCGTCGCCCATGACGCCCACGCTCTTGACGGGCAGCAGGATCGCCCCCGCCTGCCACACCTTGTCGTAGAGACCGGCGGCCCGCAGGGAGTCGATGTAGATTCTGTCGACGTTCTGCAAAATTTCGACCTTCTCGGGCGTGATGTCGCCCAGAATACGGATCGCAAGGCCCGGTCCCGGGAAAGGATGGCGGCCGATCAGCTGGTCGGAGATGCCCAGCGAACGCCCCACGCGGCGCACTTCGTCCTTGAACAGCAGCCGCAGCGGCTCCACGATCTTCAGGTTCATCTTCTCGGGCAGACCGCCCACGTTGTGGTGCGACTTGATGGTGGCCGAAG
>CASPAC010000027.1 GCA_949419965.1 Bacteroidales bacterium | reverse complement strand
TTTGCGGAGGTCGACGACGAGGGTGCTTTCGTGAAGTTCCGCGTGCCGGCCGGCGATTATGCAGGGCCCGACACCGAAGCGGCCATCGTGGCCGAGTGGGGCACCGAGACCATCGACGTGACGGGCGAAACGCCTTTCCTGCTGCATGTTCCGGTTTTCGATGCTTTGGCCGCGCAGCCCGAGGGTGCGAATTCGGCCATCGGCGACGAACTGGAGCTGACGGGCCGCAACCTCGACCTCGTGTCGGCGGTGAAGTGGGGCGGCAGGGCGCTGATCATCGTCGATAAGAGCGCCGATGCGCTCAAGGTGCGCTTCTCTTCCTCCATCGAGGCGGAGACTCCGGCCGTGCAGAGCAAAAACCTTGTGGTTGAGTACGGTACCCCCCCCCTCGTGCAGACGGTGATGCTGGCCGAGGCATGGCGCGTGGACACAACTCCTTCGTCGACGGCGACCGTGCCCGAGTTCGGACAGATGACCGTCGAGGGCGGCAAGTTCTACCTGGGCAAGGCCGTGACCGTCACGGGCTCCAATCTTTCGACCGTGGAGAAGATCGAGGTGCAGTATGATTCCGAGCGCATCGAAGCCGCCATATCGGCCGGTGCCACCGACTCCGAACTGAAGTTCGCGGTGCCCGACGGCGTGACGTTCGACACCGCGCGCGAGGTCTCCGTCGTCGCTCTCCATAACGGCGGCGAGCAGCTTGAAATCGGCAAAGCGACGGTTTATCCGTTCTATTATTATAAGGATGTAAAATTGGGATCGGGGTCGAGTTCGGTATCGGCCTATCCTTATCCTGAATTCGCTTGGTCGAATGCTTTCTTCCTGCCTGATACGGGACATGTAATCTCGACTGACGAATGGGTAAGCGGGGCGGTCGATTCTTTTGCTCTCGAAACGACCAACAAGGCGATCCTTCTTGATAATAAGGTGCCTGTGCTTCAAAAGGCCAATATTACGTCGGAGCAGTATTATGGAATCGAACCATACATTTTCCTGACGACGGGCAGTGATGGTAAATTGGCTTTCCAGAATCCGGCCAATTCTAATTCTCAGCTCAAGGCTCACCGTTATAATTCGGGCAAGACGGCTGTTTCGACGACTTTCGGCACGCCGATGATTTATTTTCTTGTATTGAAAAGCGGTGCGGTGTTCGATGCCGTCAAAGACGGTTCGCTGACGAGTATCGCTGAGATCAGCAAGGTGGCGGGTTCAGCCGCTCCGGCTTTCGGAAACGGTCGTAATTTCATCGTGGGAGATGTCATTGCAGTGCAGTATGTGACGTATGCAAAAGGAACGAAACCGGCTGTTGCCGAAGATATTCATAAGCAGGGTTACATGGTTGTTACTGAGGTAACTTGTGCCGATCCGGACAAGATGACCGGTTCCAACAGCACTGCTGCCGGTGAGGCTACCGACCTGACCGGGTATGTCACGTTCGACTTCTACTGGTCGAAGACGCTCAATGAATAGACATAAGGTTATTTTTTTAGGTTGATGAGAGGTGCCGGGCGGCGTGTTCTGCCGGAATAAACGGCGGAACGCGCCCCGACGGTGCCGGAATGGGAAACTCCCTGTGAACGGCCGGCTACTCCCCGCCGAACAGGCTGAACCCTGAAACTGAAAAGACGATGAACATGCGCAAAATCATATGGACGACCCTGCTGCTGACGCTGGTCTTCGGTTGTTCGGGCCGCGACTGGACGGTCCCGGAGGTCGTACCGCCGGTGCAACCCGAATCCCCCGGGCAGAAGCCTGAGGAGCAGCCGGAAGAAAAGCCCGACGAGAAACCCGAGGACCCGGGGATGCCCGAAAATCCGGACGTTCCGGAGGTAAAATACGTCTCGTCGGCCGCCGAACTCAAGGCGCTGGGTACGCTCGGCGCGGGCGACGTGGTGGTGTGGCGCGACGGTACCTACGATGCCCAGATCGCGGAGATCCGCGGGTCCGGCCAGACCGGCAACCCCGTGGTGCTGCGGGCCGAAACGCCGGGCGGTGTCCGTTTCACAGGCACCTCGCGCCTCTCCGTGGCTGGTTCGCATGTGGAGGTGAGCGGATTCCGCTGGCTGGACCCCGAACCCGTGCAGGGCAAGTCGGTGGTGACGTTCGCCAAGGGTTCGTCGGACTGCGTGCTGGCCGACTGCGCCATCACGGGCGATGCCACGCCGGAGGATGCCGCGACCGACACCAAGTGGGTGTCGCTCTACGGCACGCACAACACCGTCCGCGGCTGTACGTTCCGCGACAAGCGCAACATCGGCTGCCTGCTGGTGGTGTGGCTCGAGCCGGACATTGTGCCCGAGCATACCATCGCGAACAACCGCTTCGAGCGTCCTGTCACGCTGCGCGATGCCAGCGGCAAGGCCGTCAACGGCCAGGAGACCATCCGCATCGGCACGAGCAACTATTCGATGCAGCGGGCCGCCTGCACGGTCGAGGGCAACTGGTTCTACCGCTGCCACGGCGAGCAGGCCGAGATCATCTCCAACAAGTCGTGCGGCAACCTCTACCGCGGCAATCTTTTCGTCGAGAGCCAGGGCACGCTGACCCTGCGCCACGGCAACGCCTGCAACGTGACGGGCAATTACTTCTTCGGCAACGGCATGGAGGGCACGGGCGGCATCCGGCTTATCGGCGAGGACCACGCGGTGGAGGACAACTACCTGCACGGACTGGCCGGGACGGGTTACCGTACGGCGGTCTGCATGGTCCGGGGTCAGGCTTCGCCCGCGCTCAACGGCTACTGGCAGGTGAAGAACGCCCGCGTGCGGCGCAATACGATCGTCGACTGCAAGTATGCTTTCAATGTCAACTACGGGAGCAACAGCGATCAGGTGATGCCCGTCGTCGGCACGCTGGTCGAGGAGAACACCGTGTCGCTCTCGTCTTCGTCGTCCTACGCCGTCTGGTGCGACACGACGCCCGCGCCCGACATCGAGTGGAAGAACAACGTTCTGTTCGGCGGCCGCCAGAGCGGCGTTTCGCTGCCTGCGGCTTCTTCGGCGCCCTCGCTGCCCGACGTAACCCGGGCCGTCGAGGCGATACGCGCCGCCGCCGGGTGCCGCTGGAAAACCGAATAACCCCGACTTCGAACCGAAATATGAAAACTCCGAAACTTCTTCTGACTCTCTTCATCGCAGCGGCCGTTCTGCCGGTCGCAGCAAAAGAATATCGCGTGGCGCTGCCCGAGGTGGCCGCCGTTCTGCGTACGGCAGGGCCGGGCGACCGCATCGTGGTGGCCGACGGCGACTACCGCGATCTCGAACTCAAATGGCGCGGCGCCGGGGCCGAGGGAGCTCCCGTCCGCATCGAGGCCGCCACGCCGGGCGGCGTGCGGATCGGCGGCATGTCGACGCTGCGTCTGGCCGGCCGGTGGATCGAGATCGGGGGCTTCGATTTCCGCAACGGCACGGCTCCTTCGGGCGCCGTCGTCGAGTTCCGCTGCGGAAAGGAGGTGGCCGACGACTGCCGCATGACCGACTGCATCATCGACAACTACAACCCCGTGCGCCGGGACATGGCCTATAGCTACGTGCTTTTGTACGGGCGCCGCAACCGCGTCGACCACTGCACGTTCGCCGGCAAGCTCAATCTCGGTGTCACGCTCATCGTCATGCTCAACGAGGAACGTTCGCAGCAGAACTTCCATCGCATCGACCACAACCATTTCGCGCCGCGCCCGGTCTACGGGTCGAACGGGGCCGAGACCATCCGCGTCGGCACTTCGCAGCAGGCCCTGCGGTCGTCGAACACGCTCATCGAGGAGAACCTCTTCGAGCGCTGCGACGGCGAGGTGGAGGTCGTTTCGATCAAGTCGAGCGACAACATCGTGCGCCGCAACGTCTTCTTCGAGTCGCAGGGCGTGCTGGCCTTGCGCCACGGCGACCGCAACCTGGTGGAGGAGAACCTGTTCGTCGGCAACGGCATCCGCAATACGGGCGGCATCCGCATCGTCAATGCCGGTCACCGCGTCGTGCGCAATACGTTGGTCGGCATCGCCGGCGGGCGCTTCTTCTCGGCGCTGGCCGTGATGAACGCCGTGCCCAATTCGCTGCCCAACCGCTATTGCCTGGTGGAGGACGTCGAAATTGCGGACAACCTCTTCGTCGACTGCTCCAACATCGAGTTCGGCACCGGCCGCGACCTCGAACGCACGCTGGCGCCCGAGCGGGTGACCTTCGAGCGCAACACCATCGTCAACAAGGCGTTGACCGATCCTTTCATTGCCGTCGACCGCACCGACGGATTCACGTTCCGCGGCAACAAGGTCGCGCTGGGCCGTAAATGCACGCTTGCCGGCTTCAAGAACGCTGTTCCCATGCTGCCCGTGCTTCCCTCCGAAGCCGGGATGCGGGCCGGCCGGGGCGCCGCACGTTATTGTCCGGCTGCCGTGTCGTGCAGCCGTTCGGAGAAGGTCTATACGGTCCGTGCGGGCGATGACCTGCCTGCCGTCGTGGAGCGTGCCGAGGCAGGTTCGACGGTCGTGCTGGCCGATGCCGGGGGCGACTACCCTGTAGCCCGTGCGATGGTTGTGCGGGTGCCGCTGACGATCCGTGCCGCCGGGGGCGGCGCGCGGCCCGTCGTGCGCTTCAACGGCACCAAGGGCGACAACATGGTGACCATTGCCGACGGCGGCGAACTCCGCATCGAGGGCATCGCCTTTTCGGGCGAGCTCGAAGACGGCAAGGCGCTGGCCAAGGCGGGTATCTCGACCGCTGCGGAGATGATCCGGCCCTACGATCTGTTCGTCGACGACTGCGAGTTCGCCGATTTCGGCGAGGGCGGTTTCTTTGCCGTCAAGGGCACGCAGTCGACCTTTGCCGGCCGGGTCGAGATCCGCAATTCGTTGTTCCGCAACCTCTCGGGCGACGCCATCCATTACGCGGCCGAGCGCGACGACAAGGGGCGTTACAACGCCGACGACATGCTTATTGAGAACTGCTCGTTCTACCGCATTCTGGGCCTTCCGGTCAACATCTGCCGCGGCGGAAGCGACGAATCGACCGCCGGACCCTACGTCACGGTGCGCAACTGCAACTTCGAGGACTGCTGCAACAAGGAGCGCGGTTCGGTCATGCGGCTCGTGGGGCCGCAGGTGCTTGAGATCGCGGGCTGCAACTTCTCCGGCAGCGGCCGGGGCGGCTGTTCGATCCGGCTGGACGAGGCCACGTGGGAGAAGGTCTCCATCACGCGCTGCAACTTCTGGAACGCGGGCCGCATCCTCTCGATGACGGGCAATGCGGTGAAAGGACCTCTCAGCGAGCTGGAACCCGCCTATGTCGATGCCGCTGCGTTCGATTTCACGCAGCGTGACGGTTCGCCGCTGGCCGAGGCGGGCATCGGAACAACGAAATAACCACCGGATCATGAAAAAGATACTTTTTATTGCCCTCTTGTCGCTGGCGTTGCTTCCGGCGCGGGCCGAACACCCTTCGCTGATGCTCACGCGCCGCGGCGCGGAGGCCATGCGCGCCGACCGGGGCAAGGTGCCCGCGTTCGACGCTTCGATAGCCCGCACACTGGCGGGCGCCGATGCCGCGCTGGCCGCTCCGATCGCCGTGCCGCAGCCGCGCGACGGCGGGGGCGGCTACACCCACGAGCGGCACAAGCTCAACTACTACGAGATGGTCGACTGCGGCATCGCCTGGCAGCTCACGGGCGACGAGCGGTATGCCCGCCGCGTGGCCGACATGCTGGCGGCCTATGCCGATCTCTACCCGACGCTGGGCTTCCATCCCGTAGCGATGTCGAAGACACCGGGCCGCATCTTCTGGCAGACGCTCAACGAGAGCGTGTGGCTGGTCCACACCTCCATGGCCTACGACTGCGTCTACGACTACCTGACCCCGGCCGAGCGGAAACGCATCGAGCGCGACCTGTTCCGGCCGATGGCCGATTTCCTGATGAACGGCATGGAGGGCAACCGCGAGAACAACAAGGTCTTCAACCGCATGCACAACCATGCCACCTGGGCCACCGCGGCCGTGGGCATGATCGGCATGGCGATGGACGACCAGACGCTGGTGCGCAAGGCGCTCTACGGCACCGACGAAACAGGCCGCAACGGCGGGTTCGTCCGGCAGCTCGACCACCTCTTTTCGCCCGACGGCTACTTTACGGAGGGGGCCTACTACCAGCGCTACGCCATCTGGCCCTTCATGGTCTTCGCCCAGTGCATCGATCACAACCGGCCCGAGCTCGGCATCTTCGACTACCGCGACGGCATCCTCAAAAAGGCCGTTTCGACGCTCCTGCAACTTGCGTACGAAGGGCGTTTCATGCGTTTCAACGATTCGCTCGAAAAGGGCTACGACGCCCAGGAGCTGGTCTACGCCGTCAATATCGCCTACAACGCCGATCCGTCGAACAAGCAGCTGCTCGACGTGGCGGCCCGTTACCAGGCGTGGGTGCTGCCCACGGATGCCGGCTATGCCGTGGCCCGCGACATCGCGCGCGGCGAGGCGCAGCCGCTGCAGTTCCGGAGCGCGCTCTACCGCGACGGCCGCAACGGCGATGAGGGCGGGGTGGCCGTCATGCGCTCCACCGACCCGGCGCTCAACAGCGCCGTGACCCTCAAGGCCACTTCCCACGGGCTGAGCCACGGCCACTACGACAAGCTGACGCTGGCCTACTACGACAACGGCAACGAGGTGCTGGCCGACTACGGCGCCGCCCGCTGGCTCAACATCGAGGCCAAGTACAAGGGGCACTACACGCGTGAGAACCGCTCGTTCGCCATGACGACCGTGGCGCACAACACGCTGGTCGTCGACGAGCGCTCGCACTTCGGGGGCGACTACGCCGAATCGATGAAGCACCATTCCGACATCCTTTTCGCCGACTTCTCGCGCGAGGGCGTGCAGGTCGTTTCAGCCCGCGAGTCGAACGCCTGTCCCGGTGTGACGATGCAGCGCACGGTGGCCTACGTGACGACGCCTTTCCTGCAATATCCGCTGATCCTCGACCTCCTGCGGGCCGAGAGCGACACGGAACACCGCTACGACTACCCGATGTGGTACTGCGGACAGCCGGTGAGCGTCGATTTTCCCTACGAAAAGGCGCGTGCGACGATGACGGCGCTGGGCGAGGCCGAGGGTTACCGCCATCTGTGGAAAGAGGCCTGGGGCCGCAATACGGAGGGCGCCTCGTCGTGTTTCACGTGGATCCGGGGTGACCGGTTCTATTCGCTCACCACGGCGACGACGCCCGACACCGAGATGGTCTTCGCACAGACCGGAGCCGACGACCCCGACTTCAACCTGCGCACCGAAAAGGTCTACATGCTCCGCGAGCGGGCGAAGCGCAACCATACGTTCTTCTCGTCGCTCGAAACCCACGGCACCTACGACCTGCAGGTCGAGCAGTCGGACAACCTCGCTTCGTCGTGCCGCGGCGTGCGGCTGCTGTGCGACACGCCCGACTACACCGTGGCGCTGGCCGAGTACGAAGGCGGGCACCGCGTGGTGCTCTGCCTTGCCAACCGGGCGGCCGGCGCCGGCAAGCGCCACAAGGCCGTTACCTCCGAAGGCACGTTCGAGTGGACGGGCCCCTGCGACATACGCATCGACTAACCGATTAAACAACCATAAAGCAATGAAAACACGCAGCGAAACATTCCAGTTGGAGAACGAGATGCAGTGGGAGCATCCCGCACCGGGCATCGCCCGTCAGATCATGGGCTACGACGGTCAGCTGATGATCGTCAAGGTCCGTTTCGACAAGGGCGCCGTCGGCACCCTCCACGAACACTTCCACAGCCAGGCCACCTACGTGGCCAGCGGCAGGTTCGAACTGACCATCGGCGACCGGAAACGCATCCTCGAAGCCGGCGACGGCTACTACGTGGCGCCCGACGAGCTCCACGGGTGCGTCTGTCTCGAACCGGGCATTCTGATCGACACCTTCTCGCCCCATCGCGAAGATTTTCTTAAAAAGTAACGCATTATGAAGATCAGAGGATTCCGATGGATCGTGCTGGGGCTGATCGTGGTGGTGACCATCATCAACTACCTCGACCGCGGCACGCTCAACTACATGTGGGTGGCCAACACCAAGGTCGTATGCCCGGCGGGCGAATACCGCTACGACGAGGCTTCGGCAAGCTACGAAACGACCGTCGACGGCGAGCCTGAGGTGCTTGCGGCCGACGAGGTGAAGGTGCTGCCCGACGGCTCGATCGAATATCTTCGCTACGGCGGCATCGCCAAGGAGCTGGGACTTATCGACACCGCGGCGCCCTTGGAGGAGCAGCAGCGGCAGTCGAAAAGCCTGCTGGCCGTCATCACCATGTTCTTCATGGTGGCCTACGGCGTGAGCCAGCTTGTCTCGGGCCGCATCTACGACAAGGTGGGCACGCGCCGCGGCTTCACGCTCTCGGCGCTGCTGTGGGGCGGTGCCGACGCGCTGGCGTCGCTCTCCACGGGACTCAAGTCGCTCATCTCGTTCCGCGTGCTGCTCGGTTTGGGCGAAGCGGGGCCGTGGCCCGGGACGACCAAGTCCAATGCCGAGTGGTTCCCGCAGAAAGAACGCGCTTTCGCGCAGGGCATCTTCGGAGCCGCCGCATCGGTGGGCTCGGTGATCGCACCGGTGCTTATTCCCGTGCTCTTCCTGGCTTTCGGATGGCGCACGACGTTCCTGGTCGTGGGTTCGCTGGGCATCCTGTGGGTGGTGCCCTGGCTTCTCATCAATAAGAAAGGCCCCAAGGACCATCCGTGGGTGACCGACCGCGAGCGCGAATACATCCTTTCGGGCCAGCCCGAGTGCCGCGTTTCGTGCGATACGGCCAAGACGTGGGGGCAGCTCCTGTCCGAGCGCAAGAACTACGCTGTCATTCTGGGCCGCTTCTTCCTCGATCCCATCTGGTGGATGTTCGTCACGTGGTTGCCGATCTACCTGATCGAGGTCTTCGGGCTGGACATCAAGCAGATCGCCATGTCGGCGTGGGTGCCCTACGTGGGCGCCGCCATTGGTTCGGTGGCCGGCGGCTGGTTCTCGGGCATGCTGATCGACCGCGGCAAAAGCGTCGATTTGGCCCGCAAGACGGCCATGATCGTCGGCGGCTGCATCATCGTGCCGGGCATGGCGCTGGCCGCCGTGGCTTCGTCGGCCGTGATGGCGGTGGTGATGATGGCCTTCATCCTGGGCGGCTACCAGTTCGTCATGACCAACATCCAGACCCTCGCCAGCGATTTCCAGACCGGCAAGGCCGTGGGTTCGCTGGCCGGACTGGGCGGTGCGTCGGCCGTGCTGGGTACGATCATCTCGATCCTGCTGGTGCCCTATCTCACGCAGAGCGGCGTGTGGACTCCGTTCTTCGTGCTCGGGGCTGCGCTTGTGCCGGCGAGTCTGCTGTGCGTCTTCCTTTTCGGCGGCCGCATCGAACAAGTGCGAAAATAGATTTGCCGACAGGTCATTCTGAACGTAGTGAAGAAGCTGTTTTTCTTCCGGCAGATCCTTCGCTTCGCTCAGAATGACAAAAATAAATATTCGAATAACCCTTTAAATCAATAACAACATGAAACTTACAGGAAAAGTAGCCGTCGTGACGGGCGGCGCGCGCGACCTGGGTCGCGCCATTTCGGTGAAGCTGGCTTCGGAAGGAGCCAAGGTATGTCTCAACTACTTCGACAACCCCGACGATGCGGAGAAGACGCTTGCCATGATCAAGGCCGACGGCGGCGAAGCGATCGCCGTGCAGGGCGACATGACCAAGGCTGCCGACGTGAAGAAGCTCTTCGCCGAGGCCGGCAAGGCGTTCGGCGGCAAGGTCGACATTCTGGTCAACGTCGTGGGCGGCATCGTGGGCCGCAAGAAGATCGTCGAGCAGGACGAGGCATGGTACGACTTCCTGATGGACGTCAACATGCGTTCGGTCTTCCTCTGCACGCGCGAGGCGGTGCCGATGATGCCGGCCGGCGGTTCGATCGTCAACTTCTCGTCGCAGGCCGCACGCGACGGCGGCGGTCCGGGTGCTTCGGTCTACGCTACGGCCAAGGCGGCCGTCATGTGCCACACGCGCGCCATGGCCAAGGAGCTGGGCCCGCAGGGCATTCGCGTCAACGCGCTGGCTCCGGGCATGATCAACACCTCGTTCCACGACCGCTTCACCAAGCCCGAGGCTCGCGAGAACCTGCACAACACGGCGCCGCTGCGCCGCGAGGGCGAGGCTTCGGAGGTTGCCGACCTGGTCTGCTACCTGGCCAGCGACGAGTCGAGCTACCTCACCGGCACCAACATCGACATCAACGGCGGTACGCTTTTCTCGTAGCGGAAAAGCGCCTGCAAACGGAATCGGCGGACCTGCAAGGGTCCGCCGATTTTTTGTGTATGTCCGGCCGGTTATTGCCTGTCCGTGCGGAACGGAATGACGGGCATGCCGAGCGAATTGCGCAGGTTGCCGGGAGCGAAGTTGCGGAATGAGTAGCGTACGGCGGCCGGGGCCGGAACTTCGGGCGTCGAGACTTCGACTTCGGGTTTCGAGGCCACGATCCGGGCCGTGGCGGGGTGGAACCGGCCGTCCTGGCCGGCGAGTTCGAAGCCCGTGACCGTTCCGCCCGCTGCCGAGAGCCCGAGCCGAGCATTGTCGAACCGCACGAGGGCCTTGCCGTCGGCGAATTCCGCTCCGGCGAACCGCACCGCGAGGGCGTCGGGCAGCTTGCGGGAGTAGGCCCGGACGAGCGCTGCCGCTGCGAGCCGTTCGCCTACGGGGCGTTTGCGCGGAGGGTGGATGCACGTTTCGCTGCCCAGATCGGTGGTCGAGACCATCGCCGCGTTGGGAATTCGGTCGAGGGCATCGCTCTGCGCCTCGACGAGGAGCGACGCATCGGTGTCGCCGGCACCTTTGTAGGCGTGCGGGGCGATCTGCACATAGAGGAAAGGCATGCGCGCCCGTGTGTCGCCCCATTGCGCACGCCAGTAGGCGGCCATCCGCTCCATCAGCCGGGCATAGCGCGGAGCCTCCTTGCGGTTGGATTCGCCCTGGTACCATACGAAGCCGCGGGCCGCGAATCCGGCTACCGGAGCCACGAGCCCGTTGTAGAGCAGGCCGCACTTGGCTCGGGGTTCGATCTTGGGGTCGGCGTTGATCTTCGCGACGTCGCAGCCCAGTTCGGCGAGCGACGCGGGGTCCATCCACGCTTCGATCTTCGAGCCGCCCCAGCTGGTCGAGACGATACCCACCGGCACGCCTAAGGTCTGCGTAAGCGAGCGGGCGAAGAAGTAGGCCGTTGCGCTCATGCGCAGGGCGGTTTCGGGCGAGGGCACCTCCCAGCGTCCTTCGAAATCATGCTGCGGCGTCGCGGCGTCGCGCTTGGGCAGGGTGATCATGCGGATGCGGTCGCGGTAATCGCCGGTTTCGAGCAGGGCGGGCAGCGCTTCGTCGACGGGCTGGCCCGTGTAGCCGCGCAGGGGCATGTACATGTTCGATTGGCCGGAGCAGATCCACACTTCGCCGATCAGCACGTTGCACCACTTAAGCTCCGAATCGGCATCGCTCACCGTGAGCGTCTGCGGCTCGTACGAGCCGGCCGGGGTCGGCACCGCTAGTTCCCAGCGGCCTTCTTTCACGGCGGTGCGGAACTCCTCGTCGCTCCACGACACGCGCAGGGTCACCTCGCGGGCATCGGAGGTGCCCCACAGCCGCACCTGGCGTTGTTGCTGCAACACCATGTTGTCGCCGAAGATGGCCGGTGCGGCCACCTTGGCTTGCGCGGAGAGTCCGGCAGCGGCGAAAAGCAGTAGCAGGAGGCGTTTCATGGCGTCAGAGGTTTTCGGCCAAGAAATCGACCGTCCGGAAGAAGACCTCCTCCATCTTGTCCGAAGCCTTGGCGCTCAGGTTGTGGTCGTAGTTCTCGTAGACCTGGAGGTCGACCTTGGCGCCGCGCCGGCGGAGAGCGTCGGCGAAGGCCTGGCTCTGGGCATGCTCGACGGTGATGTCGGCCGTGCCGCAGAAAAGCAGTGCGGCGGGTGCCTTTTTCTTGGGGACGAGGGCGGCGGGCGAGGTCTCCTGCATGATTTTCGGGTCGCGGTCGCAGAAGTAGGCGATGCGCTCCTCGATCTTGGTTTTCTGGCAGATGGCGGCCGTCCGCAGGTCGTAGATGCCCGACGTGCCGACGAAAGCCTTCGCTTCCGGCGTGGTCATGGCGCCCACGGCGGCCAGATGGGCGCCGGCGGAGTTGCCCACGAAGCCCATGCGCGAGGGATCGATGTTGAGCTCGGCGGCGTGGTCGCGGATGTACTGCACGGCGGCCCGGATGTCGGCGATCGAGACGCGCACGTCGGCGCCCGGCTGCGGAGCCAGCGTGTAGGCGATGCGCACGCCGGTCACGCCTTTCTGCTTGGCCATGTATTGCGACAGCACGCGGAACGTGCCGTTGTTGCCGCGGGACCAGCCGCCGCCGTGGACGTAGAAGACTACGGGCGCGGGCTCTTCGCTCTGCGCCATGTCGACGGCGATGCTGAGTTCGTAGCCTTCGTGGGTCGTGTAGACTGCTTCGCGCACCTCGACTCCCTTGTAGTCGCGGCTCTGCAAGCGGTCGCGCTGGTAGGTGTAGGGCACCAGCAGGTCGTCGATCCGCTCCAGGTCGACGATGCGGGCATAGCGGGCCCGGTTGGTCAGTTCATAGGAACCGTCGGCGTTCTGCGTGAGTTTCATCGCGTAGCGGTTGGTCGGC
The DNA here is from genome assembly GCA_949419965.1 of Bacteroidales bacterium. The sequence goes on along the minus strand of CASPAC010000027.1, from coordinate 4,272 downwards.
TGGGCGGGTTGCTGCGCCGGAGCCTGAAGGGCCGCTGTCAGAAGCGCGGCCAAAAGCAGTTTTTTCATCGGTAGGGTAGTTTAGGTTCGGATTTTTTTATTACTTTTGTTCAACGCCCGAAATTGGTTAACCAAAATCGGACGTCAGCAAAGATAACCCAAACCGATCGGAATACCAAACATGAAACGATTTATTTTCGCCTGCTCCGTATTCTTCGTTCTGGCCTGCTCGGGCCGTACGTTCGAGACGTCTCCGACCCCCGAGGGGCCGCAGCTTCCGCCGCAGCCCCAACCCGGATTGCGGGAGGGCGAACTGCGCGCCGACGGCGATACGGAGCGCACCTATGACCTGATCGTCGGCTGCGGCTACAACTACGAGACGCCCGATCGCTCCGGCGCCCATGCCGCCGAGCCGTTCCAGCACATCCGTCAGTCGTGGAGCGAGGAGTTGCAGCGCCATGTTTTCGATTTTTACATTCATATCGACAACGACGACGACCGCGGCAAACCCAACATCACCGACCGTCAGCGCAACGAAATCAAGACCGACGGCCATTCGCCCGCCTCGATGGTGGGACAGCGGGGCGAAAAGATGCTTTTCCGCTGGAAATTCCGTCTGCCCGAGGGGATGAAGACCACGCAGCAGTTCTGCCACGTGCACCAGATCAAGGGGATCGACAACGCTGCCGGAACGGCCGACGTATCGATGCCCGTCATTACTTTCACGGCCCGTACGCTCTCCAACGGCAAGCGGCAGTTGCAGGTCATCTATGTGCCGCCGACGGCCGACGGCGGCGGCAACCGTTATCTTGCACGTGCCGATCTTGAGGAGTTTCTGGGCGAATGGGTCGAGGCCGAGGAGCGCATCGAATGTGCCGAAGAAGGCAGTTACCGCTTGTCGCTCCGGCGTCTGCGCGACGGCCGCGAACTGCTCTCCGTGCCCCTCACGCCGCTGGCGATGTGGCGCGACGGTGCGGCGGGCATGCGCCCGAAGTGGGGTATCTACCGCAGTTTCGGCAAGGCGGGGGCGCTGAAACCCGAATTGCGCGACGAAATATTGGGATTCGCCGATTTCGAGGTGAAAAAGGAGGTGCAATAATTTTGGTTTGATTGTTTTTTTGCGAACTTTGTGTCCCCAAACCGAAGCAGGGACTTTATGAACTACGCACCCGGACATTCTCAGGTCGAAGAAGTACTCAAATATATCAAGGAACAGCTCTATTCGGGCCGTCTGCAGCCGGGCGAGCGGCTGCCGGCCGAACGGCGGCTGGCCGAGAAGCTGGGTGTGGGCCGCGCCCATGTCCGCACGGCGTTCCAGAAGCTGGAGTTCTACGGCATCGTGCAGACCTTTCCGCAGAGCGGTACGGTCGTGGCGCGGGAGACGATGCAGGTGCTCGAGCGCATGATTACCGATGCGCTGCAGATCCAGCCCTACGATTTCGCGTCGCTGGTCTATGTGCGCGAACTGCTTGAGACGGAGGCGTTGCGGCTGTGTGCCCGCAACCGCACGGAAGAGGACCTGTCCATCATCGAGGAGGCGCTCACGGCGTGGGAGGATTCGTTCGTGACGGACGACCGCGTGTCGAAAGATTTCGCCTACCACCAGGCTTTGGCGCGCGGCGCTCACAATTCGGTGATCGCGTCGCTGCTGCTGGTCATTACGCCCGATGTGCTGAGGTATTACCAGCGTTACCGGGTTTGTTCCGTGCCCTTGGAGGAGGTGTGTTACGAGCATCGCGAGTTGTTGCGGTGCGTGCGCGAGCGCGACGAGGATGGGTGCGTCGCCATGTTGCAGCGGCACCTCAAATCCATCCGCGAATTCTCCCGCACCAACAACCAGGAGAATCATTTTCTCGAATAGTATTCAACCCTATAGATACGCAAAGTCCGGAAAAAAGCATGCTTTTTCCGGACTTTGTATTTTTCTGCTTGTGCCGTTTCCCTCGCAAAGTCAATCGGCTGCCTGGAAGACGAACGGAGCCGTCGGAATGAATTCGGCGGACGTGTTCCCGGCATACCGTTTGCCCGATGCGGGATCGATCATGCCGACCGGGGCGCCCTCCGAGAAATCCAATCCGTCGAAATCCACCCAGATGAGGTAGGGATAAAGCACCGACTCGTAATAATAGACGCGGTTTTTCTGGTCGGCGACCGTACGCCAGCGGGTCGACGAGATGTTCGGCTCGTCGGGCGTGCTGATACCCAGCGGCACCGAAACGTTGCGGATGACGCTGAATACCGAAGCGACGGCCAGCCGCGTGTCGTCGGTCTTGGGGATCGAACCTATGTAGAACGAAGCGCGCACGAAACGGTCGGCCGCACGGTTGGTGCCCGGCAGAAAAACCACTCCTCCGATGCTGTTCCAATAGTCGTCGAGCGCCAGCTGCTGTTCGAAAACGGGCGAATTGGTCATCACCGTATAGGCCGGGCTGTGGTGAATGGCGAGTTTGCCGTCGATGTATTCGAGAATGGCGCTGTCGCCCGCAGCGTCCGAGATCGACAAGTGGAGTGCCGCCATCCTCGTTCCGTCGGGCATCAGGTCCGAAACCACGTCGAACCGGTCGCCGGAGAACGCTTCGACAGCCTCGTCCACGGTAGCGAAATTGTCCAGCACGTATTGCGTCCATGCCGCAACCGAGAGAGCCGGCCTGTCGGTCGTGCGGGCGGGGTATTCCGATTCCGCCAGCCACAGCAGATTGGCGGCCAGGCCCTTTTCGTTCATGCCGTCGGTGGTGCAGATGTCGTAGGCCGAGGTGACTACGCTGCCATATTTCGATGTCCATTCCAGCGAATTGGCGCCTGCCGCGCCGTTGCGCCGCATGCCTCGCGGGAATACCCACAGCTTGCTTTGCGGGTCTTCTTTCCAGTCCATCGTCCGGCCCGTCAGGATCGTTTTTTCCGGGCCCGTGTATACTACTCTTGTGCACATTTCCGCTCTCGGTTCACTCCATGCCGCTGCAGTCAGCAGCGCTGCCAGGATTGCTGTTTTGTTCATGCTTCCCCGTTACGCAAATTCTGTGCTACATCGATTCGGCTGCTGCGGCATGGTCTCGAATGATGTTTCCTTTCAGGCAGGTTTTCTCGCCTTGGCATAGCCTTGTGCAAGTTCGGTTCTGCACTCGGCTTGTCGAAAACGTTGGGTTATGTCGCAGAGCAACTTAATACCAGCACCACATGTGCGGCTGTAAATGATACGTTGTAATACTACATCAAACCACAACTGCACGGGCTTGATCTGCGTACGGTTGTAGGTTGTATAATATTGAAAAACTACATCAAACCACAACTGCACGGGCTTGATCTGCGTACGGTTGTAGGTTGTATAATATTGAAAAACTACATCAAACCACAACCCTGGGCCTGCGCTTCGGTAATAAGTCCTTGTTGTATAATATTGAAAAACTACATCAAACCACAACTCTGCTCAGCGCGATCTACTCCGACAAGGGGTTGTATAATATTGAAAAACTACATCAAACCACAACCGCGATGTGGAAAATGATACGCCCGGTTTTGTTGTATAATATTGAAAAACTACATCAAACCACAACTCTGCTCAGCGCGATCTACTCCGACAAGGGGTTGTATAATATTGAAAAACTACATCAAACCACAACTATATCCCTTTCAGCGTTATGGTTTTCGAGTTGTATAATATTGAAAAACTACATCAAACCACAACCTCGCTTTACCGCCTGAAGAAGCGCGAGGAGTTGTATAATATTGAAAAACTACATCAAACCACAACCTCGTCGGGTTTTCGGCCTGGTGCAAAATAGTTGTATAATATTGAAAAACTACATCAAACCACAACGCACTACTCCTCCATTCTGCTTGTTCGGCTGTTGTATAATATTGAAAAACTACATCAAACCACAACGATCACCCTGTGCCCATATTCGTCTTCGATGTTGTATAATATTGAAAAACTACATCAAACCACAACTCTTCGTAACCGCATATCCGCGCCACGCGGTTGTATAATATTGAAAAACTACATCAAACCACAACGTTGATGTCGGTGGTGTATTTCCCGTCCCGTTGTATAATATTGAAAAACTACATCAAACCACAACTACAGCTATAAAATCGTACTGGTCAACAAAGTTGTATAATATTGAAAAACTACATCAAACCACAACAGTATGTGCGCGCCGCCGTTACTATCTCGGGTTGTATAATATTGAAAAACTACATCAAACCACAACAAGTTTGGGACACTCCATGCCGTACTCCTGTTGTATAATATTGAAAAACTACATCAAACCACAAC
>CASPAC010000026.1 GCA_949419965.1 Bacteroidales bacterium | reverse complement strand
AATCCGGCTTCAGCCGTGCGAGCCGAAGCCCCGCCCTGCGGAGGCTCGCAGAATTCCCTCCGCTGGCTTCGGCACGAGAACATCTGCGGCCCCACTATCAAAACCGGGCGGCTGCTAACTAAAAACGCCGAACAACAAAAAAAACAATTTTCCGTAATCCCCTCGCGCCATTACGCCGCCAGCGGACTGCTGAATCTACTACCTCTCTGACAAAAGCCGTAACCCTTGTCACTCCGGGTGTGAAGTTGCCTTTTCAAAGGTAAAGGTGAGAGGTGAAAAGTGAAAGGTTCTGTGTACAAAACTTTCTTCGGGCAGCTCACGTAAAGCGCAATCCCCGCAGCCGCCCCGAAAAATGCAGCATCGGAGATAAATGCAGAATCTCTGTGCGAGCGGACACTACAAAAACAACCGACTTGGAAGAAGAAGCGTCGGCCGCCCCGACAAAACACATAGCATTGTTGCCGAAATATGACGCGATAATGCCGGACTCGGGAAAGGGAGGACTCCCCAAAAAGACACATAGCAAAGCAAGCGGAAAGACTGCAAGAAACCGGCAAAGAAGAATCCCTGTCATTCAACCTGCAATCAAGAACCTGCAAAAAAAATGCTCGGGACACGAATTCCAACGGTTTTCCCGGCTTCGGCAAAGCCCGTGCGAACCAGCCCCGACGTAGGATGTGAAAAATTTCTATAATTTTTTTGTTTATAAAATAAACTACTTTATATTTGCAAAAAAAAACAATCCTCTTGAAACCCCTTCCATATGAAAACAAAACCTCCCGGCAAAACGACCGCCCGCAAGATTCCGCGCCGCTTCGTCCGCCACGCAAGTACGTTCGTGATCGTCTGCGTCTTTCTGACTTTCGTCAACCGGATGACCTCGCCCGACCACTGGTGGGTCCTCTGGATCATCGCCGGCTGGGGTCTCAGTCTGGCAATTTCGCTTATCCACCACCGGATCGGCACCGACAAAGACGAACAATATTGAAGAATCTCTAACTTCCGTCCTCAAATTCTCAACGCTATGAACAACATGCATCCCGAAGCTGCCGAGAGCCTGGCCCTCATCAACCGCATGATCGAAAACACCCGTAACCGGCTGAGCCGCAATTCGGGCCGTCCGTTCCTCATCTGGGGTTATACGACGGTGGCCGTTTCGCTCTTCAACTACGTCGTCAACGTAACCGGCGGCCCGGTCGGATGGTCATGGAGCTGGTTCCTGATTCCTGTCGTCGGATTTCTGCTGACGCGTCTCTTTCCCGCCAAGAAAAGTACGGAACCCCGCACCGAAATCGACCGCATCGTAAGCGCCGTATGGGCAACCGCATCGCTGGCGCTGATTCCCGTTTTCGCTTTCGTCCTCTTCCACGGACTGTCGTACCGCGCAAGTCTTTTCGGGCTGATCGCTCTGATCATGGCCATCGCCACCACCGCTACAGGGCGCATCGTCCGCTCGAAAATCTACATTGTCAGCGGCTACGCAGGATTGATTCTCACCCTGCTCTTCCCGCTCTACGACCGGTATCTGAAGCAGCTGCCCGCCGGCAGGGTCGACGCAACGATGCTGAATTTCGAGATTCTGATTTTCGCAGGGGTCTTCATCGTCATGATGATCGTTCCCGGCCACATCTTCAACCATCGCTCGCAGCGCCATGTTCAGTGAACTCGATCCGCTCCTGCACTCCGCGCTGCGGCTGGCCGTGATGTCGGTCCTGCTGGGCGTCGAGAGCGCCGATTTCGTCTTCCTGCGCGAGCAGACCGGGGCCACGGCAGGCAATCTATCGGTGCAGCTCGACAAACTGGCCAAGGCGGGCTACATAACGGTCGAAAAGTGCTTCCGCGGCAAGATGCCCCGCACGGTCTGCCGCATGACCGCCGCCGGACGCGATGCATTCGCGGCATACGTCGCCGCGCTCGAAACCTACATCCGGAAGTGACCCGCCGCATCCGCAAACGAGAAGCAGAGGCCCCGCAAGGCCCCTGCTTCCCTTTATACTATATAATAAAGACTACTCGTTGGCGGAAAGTTTCTCGTTGAGTCTGACGATCTGCTTTTCGGCCTCGGCGGAGAGATTGGCGGCCTGCTTCTCCGCTTCGGAAACGAGCTTGTCGCCCGCCTTCCCGGCAGCCAACTTGGCCAAAGCGCCCTTCTTGGAGGCTTCCTCCACCAATTTGTCGCGCTGGCTCTGCGCCGCCGAAACGAGTTTCTCGCCCGCTTTCCTGGCCTCTTCGCGCAGGTTCTCGGCCTGTTTGTCGATTTCGGCCCGCAGGTTCTCTTTCTGCTTGTCGACCTCCTCGGCCAGCGACTCGCTGCCGGTGAGTTTCTGAATCTGCTGGTCGACGACGTTCTTGATCGCCTCCTCGGCCGCCTCCTTGACGCCCAACGTAATCTTGGGCGAGGAGAAAGTGCCGCCGATCTTGACGTTCAGCGTCTCCAGAACGCCGCCCGCAGCCGATGCCGGCATCGAGACTCTGGCCGTATAGTCGATGGTCCGGTCGAGCCCCGTGGATCCCGACAGGTTGACGTCGGTGCCCGCCAGCTTCAGATCGAACGGCTGCGTGGCGATGCGGCCGTTGCGGATGGCGAAGCGGATCGCCACGTCCCGGGCTTCGATCCGGCGCAGCTTGTCGTTGTTGATCGCCTTGGCCAGCGCATCGAAGGCCGCGATGTTCTGTACACGGATGTTGGCCGAACGGATCTCGCCCGTGGCGTCGATCGACTGCAGATCGGGCGACATGGTCGAATCGAGCTTCGCGTTCATGTCGAGCGAGAGCGAGTAGTCGCCGCCGGTTTCGGCGAAGATCGGCACGAGCTGCCGCACCATCTCCAGTTCGTCGAACGTCTGTGCGAACGATGCTCCCGCCAGCGACAGATCGAGTTTCAACGCCGGGCGCGCAGGATCGGCCGCCGTGGAGTAGCGCCCCGACGCCGACGCCTTGCCGCCGAAAAGCCCCATCGTCAGACGGTCGAGCGAGAGCGCACCGTCGGCCACGCGCATTTCGCCGGCCAGGTTGTCGATGGTCATCTTGTTGAAAAGAATCTTCTGCAACTCGGCATTGAACGAAAGGTCGAGATTCTTGGGCACCTCGATCGCCCGGATCGGCTCCGCAGCCGCCGGAGCCTCCGTCTCGGAAGCGGGCATCGCCGCCATGATTTCATTGAGATCGAGCAGACCGGACCGGACGTAGAGACGCCCCGACAGCTTGTCGCCGCGCAGCAGATAGCCCAGGTAGCCGGCAAGCTGTCCCTTGGCCGACAGATCGCTGCGGCCCACCGTCACGCCCAGTTCGCCCAGCGTCATGGCGCGCGGCGTGATGGTCGCGGCGGCGCGCTTGAGGTGAACGGCCGGCAGATTGGGCACCGTGAGATCGAGCTGCTCGACGACGAACGTCCCCGAAGCGGCCATGCGTTCGTAGCGCTGCTTCTCGATGTCGGACATGCGGCCCGAGACCTTGAGATCGGCCGTGATGATACCGCCCAGATCGACCTCCTTGTCGAGGGGATAGACCTCGCGGACTGCTCCCAGATCGACCTTGCCGGCGACCGACGCGCGGAACGACGGATCGCTCACGATGTTGGCGGCATGAAACGTGGCGGCAAGCGAATTGCCAGCCATGCGGAGCGAACATTTCGAAAGATCGATCACCGTAGCGTTCATCGTACCGCCCGGATTGGAGACTCCGGCGACGATCTCGATGTCGGTCACGGCTTTCGGCAGCGACGAATATTGGAAACTACCGTTGTGTACCTCGCCTTTCACGCCGAAGGCGGGAAGCTGCGAACCGGCCAGTTCGCCCTTGGCCCACACGGCCAGCGAAAGCTCGCCCGAAGCCGAAAGGCTGCGGAACTCCTTGGTATAGAACGCCGGAATGAGCGAAAGCACGTCCTTGAACTGAACTTTGCCGCATCCGGCCGAAACGTCCATGGCCACGGCGCCGTTCTCCTTGAGCTGGGCCCAGCCGTCGAGCGACAGGACGATGGCGTTCAGACGGAACGTATTGTCGGTGAAGGTAAATCGGTTGTTCTCCAGATCGGCGGCGATGGTGGCCTCGACCTCGGCTTCGGCACCGCTCAGCAGCGGCACGCCGCCCGAGACGAAACGGATGCGCGAGGCGTCGAGTTTCAGCGCGAGGTCGGTCCGTGCGGCCGACATGTCGCCCCGCAGCCGCAGCGACAGGGGCTCGGTGTAAAAACGCATGCGCGAGGAATCGTCCTCGTAGCGGATGCAGGCGTCGGAGATGCGGAAGTCGCGGATGCGCAGCCGGAACGCCGAAGGTTCGGCCGCCGCCGGCTCCTCCTCGCCGGGAGTCTCCTCCGCGGGTTTCATGACATCCCAGTTTACGGCGCCGTCGGCCAGTTTGCGGGCGTGGAGCTCGGGCGAGGCGAGGATGATCTTGGTTACTTCGAAGCCCTCGTCGCCGAAGAGCGAAAAGAGATCGACGACCACCGAGATGCGCTCGGCGGCCGCGATCGTGTCGCCCTCGAACCTCCCGACGCCCACGAGCGTCAGCCCCCGGATCTCCAGCGACGCATGGGGCAGGTGGCGCAGCAGGCTGATGTCCAGCTTTTCGAAGTCGAGACGGGCCTGCAGCAACTCGTTGGCTTCGTGTTTGACGATCGCGGCGATCTTGCCCCGCAGCGCCATGGGCGCCACGATGGCGACGGCCAGCAGCACGGCGATGACCGCGGCCGCGACGCGGACGAATTTCTTCATTGCGGATTCGGGTTTTCGGCAGCATTTCCGCTGCGCTTTACAACTCGCAAAGATATACGTTTTTTTGTTCATCCGGCAAAAAAAGCTACATTTGTAACATGGAAATCTCTTTGCGCGAACAGCTTCTCGAACTGGCCGATCCCCGCTACCGCGACTTCAGCGCTTCGCTGACGCCCGGTGCCGGCAAGATGATGGGCGTGCGCCTGCCGCAGCTGCGGGCCATCGCCCGGGAGATAGCGCGCGGCGACTGGCGCGGCTGGCTCGCGACAGCCGAAGAAGAATACTTCGAAGAACGCATGCTCCAGGGACTGGTCATCGGCTATGCCCGCTGCGCGCCCGACGAGAAGCTGCGCCACGTGGCACGCTTCGTGCCCAAGATCGACAACTGGGCCGTGTGCGACTGCTTCTGCTGGCGGCTCAAGGCTGCCGAGCGCGAACCCATGTGGGAGTTCATCCGACCCTATTTCCGCTCTTCGCGGGAATACGAAGTCCGCTTCGCCGTGGTGATGGCGCTGGGCAACTACGTCGACGAAGAACACCTCGACGCGCTGTTGGAGATTCTCGGATCGGTGTGCCACGAAGCCTACTACGTCCGCATGGGCGTGGCGTGGGCCGTCTCGGTCTGCTTCGTGAAGTTCCCCGGCCGCACGCGCGAGTGGCTGGAGCAAGCATGCCCCCTTAGCGACTGGACCTACAACAAGGCGCTGCAGAAAATCATCGAATCGTACCGCGTGAGCCCCGACGACAAAGCCGTCGTACGGGCGCTGAAACGCCGCAAACAATAAACCACCGCCAACCATGCGCAGACTGGTCATCATCCCCACCTACAACGAGAAGGAGAACATCGCAGCCATGATCGACAAGGTCCTGTCGCTGCCCGACGCCTACGACATGCTCGTCATCGACGACGGATCGCCCGACGGCACCGCCGCCATCGTCGAGCAGCGGCAGCAGCAACATCCCGACCGCCTCCATCTGATCCGCCGCAGCGGCAAACTGGGGCTCGGCACGGCCTATCTCACGGGCTTCCGCTGGGGTCTCGAACACGGCTTCGACTACATGTGCGAAATGGACTGCGACTTCTCGCACGACCCCGACGACCTGCCGCGGCTCTTCGGTGCCGCCGCCGGGGGCGCCGACGTCGCGGTCGGATCGCGCTATGTGAAGGGGGTCAACGTCGTCAACTGGCCCATGTCGCGGCTGCTGATGTCCTACTTCGCCTCGAAATACGTACGCTGGACCACCCGCATGCCGGTGTGCGACGCCACGGCCGGATTCGTCTGCTACTCGCGCCGTGCGCTGGAGACCATCGACCTCGACCGCATCCGCATGAAGGGCTACGGATTCCAGATCGAAATGAAATACACCGCCTGGCGTCTGGGGCTGACGCTGCGCGAGGAGTCGATCATCTTCGTCGACCGGCGCGAGGGCACCTCCAAAATGAGCGGCGGCATCTTCGGCGAAGCCTTCTTCGGCGTGATGAAGCTGCCTTTCCGCAAAATCCGCCCCCGCACCCGATGAACCGCCTGGCCCCGGCGCTCCTGGAGTGGTATGCCGGCCACGGACGCGACCTGCCGTGGCGCCGCACGCGCGACCCCTATCTTATCTGGCTTTCGGAGGTGATTCTCCAGCAGACGCGCGTGGCTCAGGGCATGGACTACTACCTGCGTTTCACGGAGCGCTGGCCCCATGTCGGCGCGCTGGCCGCCGCTTCGGAAGACGAAGTGCTCAAGATGTGGCAGGGGCTGGGCTACTACAGCCGCGCGCGCAATCTCCATGCGGCGGCCAAGAAAATAAGCCAAGAATTCGACGGCATTTTCCCCGCCACGCAAGAGGCCGTACGCTCGCTGCCCGGCGTGGGCGACTACACCGCCGCGGCCGTCTGCTCGGCAGCCTACGACACGCCCTGCGCCGTACTCGACGGCAACGTCTACCGGGTGCTGTCGCGCCTTTTCGACGTGGAAACCCCCATCGACACCACGGCAGGACGCAAAGCCTTCCAGAAACTTGCGCAGTCGCAGCTGGACACCGCCCGGCCGGGATGCTACAACCAGGCGATCATGGATTTCGGAGCCCTCCAGTGCACCCCGTCGCAACCCCGGTGCGAGACATGCCCGCTGGCCGGCCGTTGTCTGGCTCTGGCGGCCGGCACCGTGGCCGAGCGCCCCGTCAAGCAGGGCAAAACCAAAGTGAGCGACCGCTGGTTCAACTACCTGCACGTCACCTGCGGCGACCGCACGCTGCTCCGGCGGCGCGGGGAGCGCGACATCTGGCAGGGACTCTATGAATTTCCGCTGATCGAAAGCCCGCGCCCCGCCGACTTTGCGGAACTCGCCGCACAATCGTATTTTCATGAACTCTTGGGCGACGCGCCGTGGCGCCTGGTGCGGAGCGTCGCCATGCCCCGCCACCAGCTATCGCACCGCACGCTCCACGCCATCGTGCATCGCATCGAGACGCCCGTGCTGACTGCGGCGGCCGAACGACTGGCCGTCGGCACCGCATCCGTAGGCGACTATGCCGTGCCGCGGCTGCTGGAACGCTATCTGACCAAGTACCAGATGTAGGCGGCGTAGATCGCCACGAAAATCGCGCCTTCCCACCGGTCGACAGCCTTGCGCCGGAAGGTGAAGGCCGCGACGAACAGCAGCAGCGAACTGAGCACCACCATCGCCACGTCGAGCGTGGTGATGCCGCCCATGGTGAGCGGATGGATCGTGGCGCTGACACCCAGAATCAAGAGCAGGTTGGCCACATTGGAGCCCAGCACGTTACCCAGCGCCAGCCCGGCCTTGCCCTTGGCGAGCGAGACGACCGACGACGCCAGCTCGGGCAGCGACGTACCGCCGGCAACCAGCGTAATGGCGATGACCGACTCGCTGACACCCAGCTTGCGGGCGATGACGGTGGCATGGTGGAGAAACAGATCGCCTCCGCAGACCAGTCCGGCCAGCCCGACGACGATCAATCCGAGCGTCAGCCACCACGGTTTCGGCGCTTTGGACGCCGTTGTCTTCGGCACTCCCTGCCGGCCGGCGGCCCGAACGCTGTACCACAGAAAAGCCACGTAGAGCAGCAACATGACGACTCCCTCGGCCCGGCCGATCCGGTCGACGGTGCCGAGGTGCAGCAGCTTGTCCGACGCAAAGACGAAAAAGAGCAGCGAAGCGCCGAATCCCACGGGGATGTCGCGGCGGATGTTGCTCTCGGAGAGCGCCAGCGGTCGGATCAGGGCGCAGATGCCGAGGATGACGAAGACGTTGAAGAGGTTCGACCCCACGACGTTGCCGACGGCGACATCGCTGTTGTGCGCCGCGGCCGACAGCACCGAAACGACCAGCTCGGGCATCGAAGTGCCGATAGCCACGACGGTGAGTCCCACGATGAACTCGGGCACGCGGAAACGCTGCGCGAGAGCCGCCGCGCCGTCGGTCAGGAAGTTGGCGCCGGCAAGAATCAGCACGAGGCCGACCAGGAGAAGAAAAATATTCATGACAACAGAATAAGACTTACGGCCATCAAGGCCATGCCTGTGACCACGCCGTAGATGGCGATGTGCGGCTCGCCATACTCGCGGGCGGCGGGCAGGAGCTCGTCGATGGAGATAAAGACCATGATGCCGGCCACACCGGCCAGCACGCAGCCCATCAAGGTGGGCGACATGAAGGGCATCAGCACCGCCCAGGCGAGCAACGCCCCGACGGGCTCGGCCAGGCCGGACAACAACGAGAGCCGGAAAGCCCGCTTGCGGTCGCCCGTGGCATAGAAGATCGGTATCGAGACGGCGATGCCCTCCGGAATGTTGTGGATGGCGATGGCAACGGCGATGGCGACGCCGAGGGTGCGGTTGTCGACCGCCGTGGTGAAGGTGGCGATGCCCTCCGGAAAGTTGTGGATGCCGATGGCCAGCGCCGTCATGATGCCCATGCGCATGAGCTTGGGGTGGCAGGGCCGCGCATCCATCTCCTCGACCGTATGCGCCTCGTGGGGATTTTCGACCTTGGGGACCAGACGGTCGATGATGCCGATGAGCAGGATGCCCCCGAAAAAGGCCGCAACCGTGCAGACCGAGCCCCACCGCTGGCCCCACACCTCGCCGAGGGCGGACTCGGCCTGGCTGAAGAGCTCGACAAACGAGACATAGACCATCACGCCGCCCGACAGACCCAGCGAAAAGGCCAGCAGGCGCTTGTTCGTGCGCCGGGCGAAAAAGGCCAGCGCACTGCCTATGCCCGTTGCGAGACCCGCCCCGAGCGTCAACAGAAAAGGTATGAGAAACTGCGTTTGCATGGTGTCTTCCAATGGCAAAGATAGTGCAAGGCGAGCGCAGAGACAAATTTATTTGGCTATGCCGAGCCGCAGCCTATCGAAACCGCGACTTGTTCGCGGTAAAGAACAGTGCAAGGCGAGCGCAGAGACAAATTTATTCGGCTATGCCGAGCCGCAGCCTATCGAAACCGCGACTTGTTCGCGGTAAAGAACAGTGCAAGGCGAGCGCAGAGACAAATTTATTCGGCTATGCCGAGCCGCAGCCCGCCGGAACAATGCACAATGTACAATGCAGAATTCACAATTAAATTTCGCTTCGTGGCTTCGATTCCCCAATTTGTCATTCTGAGCGAAGCGAAGAATCTATAATTCGCGCAAACTTCGTAAATGAGGAGAAAGGCAAACGATTTCGTCGTCGCTCTTGTTCGGCTTTTCGGACCGTTCGGGCCGAAGCCGGCGGAGCGAGTGTTGCGAGCCTCCGCGGGGCAGGGATTCGGCTCGCCCGCCTCAACAAAATCCAAACTGCGTTTCGTTTTGTATTCGGCTTATTCGACTTTGGCTACGCCCAAGATACTTTCGCCTCGGGAATGCTCAAATAAATTTGGCATTCCGCTCGGCTTATTCGACTTTGGCTACGCCCAAGATACTTTCGCCTCGGGAATGCTCAAATAAATTTGGCATTCCGCTCGGCTTATTCGTATCTTTGTCCCAGCAAACAAATCTACCTGTCATGCGAAATATTCTGACCATGCTGACGGCCCTGCTCGTCGCAGCGACGGCAACGGCCCAGACCGCAACATGGACCCACCGCGTGGAACCCCGCGGCGAAGGGCTCTACCGCATTCTCCTCGAAGCCTCGATCCCGGATCGTTACCACATGTACGACATGGGACCCTACGTGACCGACGGACCCAACGCCACAACGATCGTCTTCACGCCCGGCGAGGGCGTGACCCTGGAAGGAGGCGTGCAGATGCTCACCGCCCCCCACCGCTACCACGACGAGATGTTCGACATGGAGATCGGCACCTTCGAAGGCTCGGCTTCGTTCGCACAGGACGTGCGTCTGACCGGAGCGCAGGGCAGCGTCGGCGCAACGCTCGAATGGATGCTCTGCGACGACCGCAGCTGCACGCCGCCCGACGACCTGCAGCTGACGATCCGCATTCCGGCCGACCCTGCGCCCGCAGCAGGCACCGCCGCCGTCACCGACGGAGAGGACGACACGACCGAACCGGCCGCCGACACCTCCGCTCCGGCCAAAGACACCGCCGGCAGCAGCCCGGGCCTTTGGATGCTGATCATCGAAGCGATCCTGTGGGGATTCGGCGCCCTGCTGACACCCTGCGTCTTCCCCATGGTGCCGATGACCGTCTCCTACTTCCTCAAGGGCGAGGGCGGCCCGGCCATGGGACGTCTGCGCGCAGCGCTCTACGGGTTCTTCATCGTGGCGCTCTACACGCTGCCCATCGCAGCCATCATCCTCATCACCCGCGCAGTGGGCGGCGAAGCCGTGACGGCCGACATCTTCAACTGGCTGGCCACGCACTGGCTGCCCAACGTGATCTTCTTCATCGTCTTCATGGTCTTCGCCGCGTCGTTCTTCGGCGCGTTCGAGATCACCATGCCCTCGTGGATGGTCAACAAGGCCGACGCCAAGGCCGACATCAAGGGGCTGGGCGGCATCTTCTTCCTGGCGCTCACGCTGGTGCTGGTGTCGTTCTCGTGCACGGGTCCCATCGTCGGTTCGGTGCTCATCAAGTCGACCCAGGGCGAGTTCTGGGGCCCGATCATCACCATGCTGGCTTTCTCGGCAGCCTTCGCCCTGCCCTTCACGCTCTTCGCGCTCTTCCCCTCGATTCTGAAAAAGCTGCCCAAGAGCGGCGGCTGGCTCAACTCGGTGAAGATCGTCATCGGATTCATCGAGGTGGCGCTGGGCTTCAAGTTCCTCTCGGTCGCCGACCAGACCTACCACTGGGGCCTGCTCGACCGCGAGATCTACCTGGCCGTATGGATCGTGGTCTTCTCGCTCCTGGGGCTCTACCTGCTGGGCAAGCTCCGCTTCGCCCACGACAACGACACACCCGCATTGGGCGTAGGACGGCTGGCGCTCTCGATCGCCGTCTTCACGTTCGTGGTCTACATGATCCCCGGCATGTGGGGCGCCCCGCTGAAAGGACTATCGGGCTACCTGCCGCCGCTCACCTCGCAGGATTTCGTGCTGACGCCGGGCGGCGCTCATGCAGCGGCCGCGCCGACGACCCGCAAGTATGCCGACTTCCTCCACCTGCCCCACGGATTGGAGGGCTTCTTCGACCTGCAGGAGGCCGAGGCCTACGCCGCACAGGTCGGCAAGCCCCTCTTCATCGACTTCACGGGCCACGGCTGCGTCAACTGCCGCGAAATGGAGTCGCGCGTATGGTCCGACCCCGAGGTGCTCGCCATTCTCCGGAACGACTACGTGATCTGCGCCCTCTACTCCGACGACAAGAAGCAGCTGCCCGAAAGCGAATGGGTCACCACCGACTCGGGCAAGGTACTCAAGAGCCTGGGCAAGATCAATTCCTACTACGCCCGCAAGAACTACGGCGTCAACGCACAGCCCTATTACATTCTTCAGGGCCGAGACGGTCAAGAGCTGGTGCCGTCGCGCGGCTACGATCTCGACATCGCGGGTTTCGTACAATTTCTGAAAAGCGGTCTCGAAGCCTACAAAGCGCAGCGCTGACCGCACCGGCCGCAATACGAAAGCCGCGGCCCGAGGGGCCGGGACACAAAAAAAGCCTGCATCCGTCGAGGGTGCAGGCTTCTTGCATTCGGCGCGTCTACTTCGTGCTGCGGGAAGACGAAGCGCCGCGCGACGACGTGCTCTTCGAAGTCGTGCGTGCGGTGGTTCGGCCCGTTGCCGGCTTGGAGGTAGACTTGGCCTCAGCGGCCTTCGAGCGATGACTGGCGGCAGTCGTGGACTTCCCGCTGTGCGAAGAAGCAGTGCTCTCCTTTTTGGTGTACTCTTTCATAGTCGTTCAAAATTTGATGACACGGAAAGTCTTGCAAATAGCACGCCGAAAATGGAAGAGTAGCATAAATTCACGATTGCAGGCCGTCCGGAGCGGCCCGGCGGACACGCTCCGCAGCAGCCGGTCCATAACAAGCAGCATTGCGAATCGTGAATCGTGAATTGTAAATTGTAAATTGTGAACTGTGAATTGTGAATTGTGAATTGTGAATCTCACCTCCGCCCCTCGGCCTCCATCTGCGCCCGCGACCTGGATTTGGTGACCAGCCACACACCCGCGAAGACGCAGGCTGCGGCCAATCCTTTGGCCGGGCCGAACGTGTCGAGTCCGGCAAGGACCGTGAAGACCACGGCGACGACCGGCTGCACATAGTTGTACATCGAGACCACCGTAGGGCGGAGGAAGCGCTGCCCGACGGGCACCATCAAGTAGGAAACGAAGGTCGAACATACGACCACATACCCGATGCCGCCCCACGTAGCCGGTTCGAGGGCCCCGTAGTCGACCCCGGCCAACGGCCGGTAATAGATCGCAGCGGCCGACACGGCAGCGAAAAGAAACATCCACTTCATGGTGGTGACGGGCGAATACTTCACGATCGTGTCGCGGAATGCGGTGAGATAGACCGCATAGCTCACGGCGCTGACAATGCAGAGCGCATCGCCCATGACGCTCGACGCCTGCCCGCCCCCGTGCCGGCTCAGAGCGACCAGCAGCAACGCGCCGAAGCAGCCGAGCGCCACGCCGCCCGACTTGAGCCACGTGATGGGCTCGCGCAGGAAAACCGTGGCCAGAACCATCGTGAGCACGGGAACGATCGTGGCGATGATCGACGAATCGATGGGCGACGTGAGCGACAGACCCCACAAAAAAAGCATCTGGTTGAGCTGGATGCCGAACACCGAAGCAAAAAACAAGGCCGCCATATCGCGGCGCGACACCCGTTCGCGCGGCAGGAGAAGCGAAGCGGTCCAGAAAAGCAGACAGGCGCCCACCATCCGGTAGGCGCTCAGCGCAAAGGGATCGACACCGCCCGGATTGCTCTCCGAGACCAGCACGCTCTTGCAGATGGGAGCGTTCAGCCCCCAGACAATGTTGGCGACCCACAAGGCCGCATGCCCTTTCAGTTTATCTTTGTCCATGATTGTTTTTTTCGATCCCGACCCGACAGACGAGAATAAGGCACCGATTTCCGCCAGCCCCCATTGCCTGCCGACATCCGCCGGAACAATGGAGTTCTGCTGCGCTTCCGCGACAACGGTTCCGAACATAAATTGCGAATCCCCGAACGACAAATTGTGAATTGAAAATTGCGGACCGAGAATTGCGGACCGCCCTACTCCGCCAGCAGCTTCTCGCGCCACGCATCGGGCACGCGGCGGCTCTCCTGCGCGGCGAAATCGAAAGCAACGAGCACCGAACGGCTCTCGGTGCGGACCTCGCCGTCGACGACGAGCTGCTGGAAAAGCGTCATGCTCTTGTCGCCCACCCGCTCGCAGCAGGTAGTCACCCGCACGTCGTCGTGCATGCGCACCTGCCCGATGAAAGAGGTGGACGTCGAGACCGTCACCACGCGCAGATCGCCCGTCAGCACCCCGGGGCCCAGTATCCGCTCGTAGAAATCGCTCTTGCCGACATCGAAATAGCTCTGCTGCGCCACGTTGTTGACGTGCACGAAAGGGTCGATGTCCGAAAAACGCTTCTGGATCGGAGTAACAAGCGTGCGCGCCATCACTCGCGGATGATTTTCACCTCGCCGCCCTCGCCGAACGCGATGATCGACGAAGCCTTGCGGGTGGGTTTGCCCTCGAAACGGGGATTGACTACGAAATCGACCCCGTCGACGATCTCGCGGGCGACCTCCGGCAGTCCGACGGGTGCGCACTCGCCCGAAATGTTGGCCGACGTCGAAACCAGCGGCCGCCCCAGGGCGCGAAGCAGCCGGCGGCAGAACTCGTGGTCGGGGACCCGCACGCCGAGCGTACCCTCGTCGGGGACGAGGTTGTCGGCGACGCCGACGGCACCCGGCAAGATCAACGTCAACGGCTTGGAGGCCAGCTCCATGACTTCGAACGCGATGCCCGGAGCCCGATCGACATAACGCACGACCATGTCGGCCGAGGCGCAGAGCACGAGCATCGATTTCTTGTTCTCGCTTTGTTTGAGCCGATAGATTTTGGCCACGGCTTCGGGATCGGTGGCGTCGCAGCCCAGCCCCCACACCGTGTCGGTAGGATAGAGGATGATTCCGCCCCGGCGCAACACCTCGACGGCCCGGGCGACCTCCTGGTCCATGGCGCCCGGTTGCTGCGCAGCTGGGGCTTTCTTATCCGATTTATAGTTTTTCATCTCTGTAACGTATCCGAACGCCTCGTGCACACGCTCCGGCGGCAAGGGCTGTTTCCGGCGTCTGTACGCCAAATTGTTTTAGGGAAATAATGCGGTCCCGGCCGGACATGCGGCAATGCGTTCGCCGGTCTTGATGCCACCGACCTGCACTTCGGCGGAGATGCCGACGGCCGTACCCGTCACCTTCGCACCATGCCGGCCCGCTCAACAGCCCTCAGAAATGCTGCCGCACCCCTCGCGGTCCTCCGCAAAGGGAGACGTCCGAAGGAGGGCAGACAACCGTGGGGCATTGACGGTCAGCTTATTCCGCCGGCAGAATCTCGATCCAATAGTCGTCGGGGTCTGCGATGAAGTAGAGCCCCATGTCGTGGTTCTCGTAGCAGATACACCCCATTTCGCGGTGGAAAGCCCGCACGGCGTCGTAGTCGCCGGCGACACGCATGCAAAGATGGCTTTCGTTCTCGCCCAGCTCGTAGGCCCCCGCATGGTCGCGCAGCCAAGTGAGCTCGAGGCGGAATCCGCACGCTCCGTCGCCCAGGTAGACCAGCACGAAACTGCCGTCGGAAGCCTCCTTGCGGCCGACCTCTTTCAACCCCAGCGCCCGGTCGTAGAAAGCCAGGCTGCGGTCGAGGTCGGCGACGTTGATGTTGAAATGGTCGAAACGGCTTCTGATCTCCATCTCCCGGCGGCTATTTCATGAATACCTCGGCCGAGCCGATGGCACGCCCCTCGCAGTAGAGCTGGATGCGGTAGGTGCCGGCCGTGAAGCCCGAACTGTTGAAGTAGATGCCCACCTCGAGGTCCTGGTTCTGGTAGTCCACCTCGCGCATGGCCGAATAGGGAATGCGCTCGCCCTCGAATTCGAACGTAGGCGTGGCGTCGGTGGTCAGCACATAACCGTCGGGCGAAGTGATGCGCACGTAGATGGCCTTGTTGCCCGGCGTGGCCAGGTCGTTGGCCGAGAGGATGAAGTCGACGCGCAGACGCTTGGCGTTCTTGATGCGCGACACGGGCTTGCTCTTGTCGTTGAGTCCCGCCATGACGATGTCGCGGGCGCGGATGACCGAACCCACGCGCACCTTGTTGTTCAGCTCGGCGGCCTTCTCTTCGGCCATGTCGGCACGCAACTGCGCCGAGGTGATCTCCTTGCGGAAAGAGACATTCTCCTCGATGAGCTTCTTGTTGAGCGTGTTGAGCGAATCGATCTGCTTGATGTAGCCGAGCATGATCGAACGCAGCGTCCCGACCTCCTTTTCGTATTGCTTGATCTTGGCGAGACTCCACGAACGCTCCTTCTTGAGGCGCGCCATCAGCGAATCGGCACGCTCGCGCTCATAGGTCAGACTGGCCGAGATCGTGTCGTTGGTGATCCGGAGGTTGTCGAAATCGTCCATCAGGTGCCCCAGGTCGCTCTGGATCGAGTCGCGCTCGACCTGCAACAGCTGGTTGTCGAGCATCTGCTGGCGGTGGATGCTGAAATAGAGCGCCGAAAGCGCTACCAGGATCACCGAGAGAATGATTATCACGATGCGGTAGCCGCGGATCGACTTGGCCGAATCGGCCTCCTGCGTCGGGTAGTCGTCATCCTCGAAGTCCGAGGGGTCGTATCCCATTCTGTCCTCTTTCATGGTCTGGTCTGTTGGCAACTTTTTGCTTGTGGCGTAACATCTTTCCTGCCCGGCACCGCTCCCCCGGACGCGCTCCGGGCGAACGGACGCGGCGGCCGGACAATCGGACGGCACCTCTTCCGGCGTACCCCAGCAAAACGGGGGCCGATTTCGGAAATGCCGCTCCGTCAGGAGCTCCGGACACAATGTTATCTACGCGCAAAAATAAATAAAAAACCGGAGATTCCGCACTTCCCGGTGTGCGATTTGCATTTTTTATCCTATCTTTGCCAAAGATAAACCGCCGCTCAGGTTCGCCGGAGTCCGGAATCGGGGTTCTCCCGCTCCTCGTCCGCCGCATGCCGGCCGGTTTTTCGATTCGCGGATATGGTGTAATTGGTAGCCACGTCAGACTTAGGATCTGATGCCTTACGGCGTGGGGGTTCGAGTCCCTTTATCCGCACGACCCATGACCGACGACCGGAAATATCCGGTCGTTTTTTATTAGGGGGAAGGCCGAAACGAAGACCGGCGGGGGAAGCGGAAACGCACGCGGCAGGAACCGGACACCGGAATTGCAAGAAA
The DNA here is from genome assembly GCA_949419965.1 of Bacteroidales bacterium. Next base: position 992 of record CASPAC010000026.1, on the reverse strand, counting down.
CATAAGCGGCGGCCGAACAGCGGGACGCAGAATCCGGCACGCGAATTGCCGGGGAGGGAGCGGACAAAACCATACGCCATGAAAAACATCTCCTTACTGATCGAACGATCGAAAGAAGCCGTACGCTACTGGTGGCTGATGCTGCTGATCGGCATCGCACTGCTGGCACTCGGCATCCTCGTGTTTGTTTACCCGGCGCAGAGCTACACCGGAATGGCCGTTGTTTTCGGCTGGGTGATCCTGGCCTCGGGCATTCTGGAAGTGGTGCTCTCGGCCTCGAACGACCACTTCGTGACGGGCCGCGGCTGGATGCTGGCCGGCGGCATCATTCAGATCATTCTGGGTCTTATTCTGGTTTTCAACGTAGCGCTGTCGGCTGCGACGCTGCCTCTTGTTTTGGGCTTCTGGCTGCTGTTCCGCGGATTCAGCACCATCGGCCTGGGCGGCGACATGCGGGCGATGGGCATCGACGGCTCGGGCTGGACGATCGCCAGCGGCGTACTGCTGCTGCTCTGCGCTCTGTGGCTGCTTTTCCAGCCGCTCGTATTCGGCACGGCATTCGTACTGGTGTGGGTGGGCATCGGCCTGCTGTTCGCCGGCATCGCAGCTCTTTCGCTGGCATTCCAGCTCCGCAACTCGCACCGCTGTCTGATGAAGGGCGACTGCTGACACCGCCGGCAATCCGATAACCGGGAGACTTCCATGCAGGAAGTCTCCCGGTTTTGTCTTTACGCAAGACGGGCGGAAACAACCTCGGTGCAGATGCTTGGACGCAGCGCACGGAAAGAGCCGAAGCCCGACCCGCAAAGTGCAGCGGGCCCACGCTGCCCGCGCTGAAACCCAAATAGCTGACGCTGCGGGAACCAGCAAGCAAAGGCGACGCAGAGTAGACGTAACCACCCATACCGCTGTACACCAAGTCTCCCATCGACTCGTGGCGGTAGCCCGCAGCAGGCGTAAAAGAGCAATCACTCAAAGGAATGCAGCGGAGG
>CASPAC010000025.1 GCA_949419965.1 Bacteroidales bacterium | reverse complement strand
ATCTGCGTGCATACCTTCAGGCCGATAGCGAGCGTTACCCCGCCTCGGCTCACCGGATGATGTTCACCTCCAACCACGACGAGAATTCGTGGGCCGGCACCGAGTTCGAGCGCATGGGCGATGCCGCCGCAACCATGGCCGCGCTCACTTACGTCCTGCCGCAGAGCATGCCGCTCATCTACACCGGCCAGGAGGTCGGTTACGACCACCGCTTCGAGTTCTTCGAGAAAGACCCCATGCCCTCCTGGGAGCCCAACGAGTGGACGGAGTTCTACACGCGGCTCAACGCCATGCGCCATGCCAACCCCGCGCTCGCGTCGGGCGGCAAGGGCGGCGAAATGGCCTATATGGGCGGCGCCGTGGCCGACATCATGGCTTTCACGCGCATCCTCGGCGACAACAAGGTCGTCTGTTTCTTCAACCTCTCGGCCGAGCCGCAGGCGGTGATCCCCACCGTCGAGGTCGCCGGCGACTTCACCGACGCCCTGACCGGAGAGCCCCGCTCGATCGTCGCCGGCGAGGAGTTCGCGCTCGCACCGTGGGAGTACGCTATATTGGTGAAAAGTGCTTTTTAATTCACAATTCGGAATGCACTATTCATAAGTCCCCATGCTGCCTGTAGAGTCGAACATATCGTTTCAAGGAGTGCTATGACGGGGCGTTTTTCGGTCTCCTTGTTTACTTGTAAAATAATTGTGAATAGTGCATTCTGAATTATGAATTCTTCCGTTATGCTGCATCCCGATTGGAGTTACCGGTCCGTCCTCTACGAAATGAACGTGCGCCAGCTCACGCACGAGGGTACCCTGCGCGCCGCCGCTTCGCGGCTCGCTTTCTTGCGCGACCTGGGTGTCGACGTCGTGTGGCTCATGCCCGTGCATCCCATCGGCGCCGAGGGCCGCAAAGGGTCGCTGGGGTCCTACTACTCGATCCGCGACTATTGCGCCGTCAACCCCGAGTTGGGGTCGATGGAGGATTTCGACGCTTTCGTGTCGGAGGCCCACCGCCTCGGCATGAAGGTCCTGCTCGACTGGGTGGCCAACCATACGGCGCGCGATGCACGCTGGATCACGGAGCATCCCGATTTCTACGTCTACGACAGCGAGGGACGCCCCGCCGTGCCCTGGGACTGGAGCGATACGGCCAAGCTCGACTACTCCAACCGCGCCGTCTGGGACGCCCAGGCCGACGCCATGGAGTTCTGGCTGCGCGACCACGGCGTCGACGGCTTCCGCTGCGACATGGCCATGTTGGTGCCCGTGGAGTTCTGGAACACCACCGTGCGGCGGCTCAAGCGCACCAAGCCCGACCTTTTCATGCTGGCCGAGGCCGAAGAGACCAACCTCTTCGAGGAGGGCGCTTTCGACGCCTGCTACGCCTGGGAGATGCACCACCTGATGGTCGACGTCGCGCAGCAGCGCACCCGCGTCACCGCCCTGCGCGATTATATCTATGGCGATCGCGGGCGCTATCCCCGTTCAGCCATGCGGCTGGCGTTCACTTCCAACCACGACGAGAATTCGTGGTCGGGCTCCGAGTTCGACCGCTTCGGCGAGGCCCGCGAGGCCATGGCCGTCTTTTCGTTCGTCGTGCCGCGCGGCCTGCCCCTCATCTACACCGGCCAGGAGGTCGGTTACGACCATTCGTTCGCTTTCTTCGACCGCGATCCGATCGCTTCCTACGAGGTCAACGGCTTCACCCGCTTCTACCGGCGCCTTGCCGCCTTGCGCCATGACAACTCCGCGCTCGCGGCGGGCGAGCTGGGCGGCGAGATGATCGAGATCCGCAACAACGCCGAGGACTGCCTGATGACGATGGTCCGCGAGACGCCCGACAACCGCGTCGTCGCCATCATGAACCTGTCGCCCTACGCCATCCGCGCCGAGTACGGCACCGGCATCTATGCCGGCTCCTACACCGATGCGATGACCGGGGCCGAATACAACCTTCCGGAGCAGGTCGCCGAGGACATGGCGCCCTGGAGCTACCGGATCCTTACCCGATGAACCCATGAAAATTCCTCATTTCCTCTTCTCTCTCTGCGCCATGGCCGCTATCTCCTGCAACGATGCCCCGCAGTTCGATCCGCAGTCGGTCGACGATGCCGGCGCCCGCATCTCGCATGTCGAACCCCTGTCGTGGTGGACGGGCATGCGCACGCCCCTACAGCTCATGATCCACGGCGACAGCATTGCCGCCTGCGACGTCCGCATCGAAGGGCCGCAGGGCCTGCGCGTCGCTGACGTGCATAAGGCCGAGAGCCCCAACTACCTCTTCGTCGATGTCGAGGTGGCCCGCACGGCCGAGCCCGGTACGCGTTACCTGGTCTTCTCGCGCGAGGGCGAGACTTTCAAGGTGCCTTACGACATCGCCGCCCGCCGCGAGGGCTCCGCCGCCCGGCAGAGTTTCACCACGGCCGACATGATCTATCTGCTCATGCCCGACCGCTTCGCCGACGGCGATCCTTCGATCGATTCCACGTCCGACACCGCCGAGAAGGCCGACCGCAGCGCCTTTTTCGGACGTCACGGCGGCGACCTGCAGGGCATGATCGACCGCCTCGGTTACATCGCCGGCCTCGGTGCCACGGCCGTATGGGCCACGCCGCTGCTGCTCGACAACGAGCCGGAGGGTTCGTACCACGGCTACGCCTGCGCCGACTATTACCGCATCGACCCGCGTTTCGGCACCAACGAGCTCTACCGCGACTATGTCGCCGCCTGCCACCGCCACGGTCTCAAGGCGGTCATGGACATCGTCACCAACCACTGCGGCGGAGCCCACTGGTGGATGGCCGACCTGCCTTTCGGCGACTGGGTGCACCGCTTTGCCGAGTATACGCAGACCAACAACCTCTTTTCCACCAACATGGACCCCAATGCCTCGCGCTACGACCTCGGGGTGCAGGAGAGCGGATGGTTCGACCGTTCGATGCCCGACATGAACCTCGACAACCCCTTCGTGCTGCGTTACTTCCAGCAGTGGGCCGTGTGGTGGATCGAGTATGCCGATTTGGACGGCCTGCGCGTCGACACCTATCCCTACAACGAGAAGCTTCCCATGAGCGAGTGGTGCGCCGCCGTGCTGCGCGAGTACCCCGGTCTCAACATCGTGGGCGAGTGCTGGACCTCCGACGTGCCCCAGCTGGCCTACTGGCAGGGCGGCAACCCCAACCGCGACGGCTTCGATTCGCACCTCCCCTCGATCATGGACTTTCCGTTGCTCGACGCCGTCCGCACGGCGCTGCCCACCGATTCGCTCCGCTGGGGCGAGGGCATGATCCGGGTCTACAACGCCCTTTCCGACGACTTCGTCTACCACGACCTTTCGCGCATGATGATCTTCCCGGGCAACCACGACACCGAGCGTCTGGCCGATGTCGTGCGCGGCGATGCCGGGCGGGTCAAGATCGCCATGACGTTGATGGCCACCTTGCGCGGCATTCCGCAGCTCTTTGCCGGCGACGAGCTGATGTTCCGTTCGGCCGACCTCTCGCAGGGCCACGGCGGTCTGCGCGTCGACTTCCCCGGAGGCTGGCAGGGCGATGCCGTCGACCTCTTCGATCCGGCTCAGCGGCAGGGCGCGGCCGCCGAGGTGTACGATCATGCGAGCCGTCTTTTCAACTGGCGCAAAACCAAGCCCGTCATCCATTCCGGGCAGACGCTCCATTTCGCGTCGCGCGACAACACCTACGCTTACTTCCGCTACAACGACAGCGATGCGGTCTTCGTCTTCATCAACAATTCGCGCGGCCGCAAGGCGGTGCCCTGGTCGCACTATGCCGAAATTACGGAGTCGCTCTCCTCGGAGGGGCGCGATGTGCTCACCGGCAATCCGGTCGTCGTGAGCGATTCCACGTTCGTCGCTCCGCGTTCGTCGCTGGTCGTCGAGTTCCGCCGCAATGCCCGCCCGTAGTCCGTCCTGCGGTTCGCCGGCCGTGGGGGAGCCTCGTCGGCCGCCCGCTGCCGGAAGCGCTCCGGTCGCTATGAAGCATGGTTTGCCGCCCGCCCGGAGGCTCCGATAGGCCGTTCGGTCGCACTTTTTACTGAAAGCGTCCCGCCGGGGCGCTTTTTTTGCAGAGTTTTGCGTATCTTCGCTTGAAATATGAAACGACTTTTCCTCACATTCCTGTTGGCGCTTGCGGCCGTTTCGGCCGGCGCCCGCACGTGGCGGACCGACGAGGTGCCCAATGTTCAGCTCGCCGACAGGACCCGCTATGTTTCCGATCCCGACGGGATTCTTTCGTCCGCCGCCGTGACCCGCATCGATTCGCTGTGCGCCGCTCTGCGGGCGCAGGGCCTTGCCGAGGTCGCCGTCGTGGCGCTCGACGACATCGAGGGCGGCGAGCCCTTTTCGTTCGCCATGGAGCTTTTCGGCCGGTGGGGCGTGGGCCGCGGGGATGTCGACAACGGACTGGGTATCCTGCTGGTCGAGCGCCTGCATGAAATCCGCTTCGTCACCGGACCGGGACTCGAAGGCGTCCTGCCCGATGCCATCTGCAAACGCATCCAGCTCAATTACATGCTCCCTTACTTCCGCGAGGGCGATTACAGCGCCGGCATGGTGGCCGGAGTGGCGGCCGTGGCGGAGCTGCTCGAAAAGGGCGAACTCGATTTCGGCCCCGAAGCGGAGTCGGAGCAGGGATGGTTGTTGGGAATCATCTTGTTGATCGTGGGCGGTACCATCCTCTTGCTGGTGTTGTTGGCGTTGGCCGGCGGCCGTAGCAAGCGGTGCCCCCGATGCGGCAAACGGACGCTCGCTTACCGCAGCCAGGAGTTCGTGGCGGCCACGCCGCTCTACCGGACGATCGAATATACCTACGTCTGCTCCAACTGCGGCAATGTCGTCAAACGACGCGTACGCTCGCCCCGCGACAACGGGCTGGGCGGCGGCCGGGGCCCCTTCATCGGAGGTTTCGGAGGATTCGGCGGCGGCCGCTCGGGCGGCGGTTCGTTCGGAGGAGGTTTCGGCGGCGGTTCGTTCGGCGGTGGCGGCGCAGGCTCGCGCTGGTAGAGACAAGAGTTATCGAAAAACCTAAATACGTCAAGAAAATGAAAAAATGGATTTGGATCGCCGTGGCGGCCGTCGCCGTTCTCGGTGTTGTCTGGGTTTACCGTACCTACAACCGTTTCGTCCGCATGGACGAGGAGGTGAAGAACGCCTGGGCACAGGTCGAGACGCAGTATCAGCGTCGTTCGGACCTCATCCCCAACCTTGTTAACACCGTTAAGGGCTATGCCGCCCACGAGCGCGAAACGCTCGAAGGAGTGATCGAGGCTCGCGCCAAGGCCACTTCGGTCAATCTTTCGGTCGACGAGCTCACGCCCGCGACCATGGCCGAGTTCCAGCAGGCGCAGGAGGGTGTCCGTTCCGCGTTGGGCCGCCTGCTCGTCGTGGCCGAGCGTTATCCCGACCTCAAGGCCAACCAGAATTTCCAGGAGTTGCAGGCTCAGTTGGAGGGCACCGAAAACCGCATCGCCGTGGCGCGCGAGCGTTTCAATACGACGGTCCGCGCTTACAACGTCTCCGTGCGCCGCTTCCCGGCCGTCATCATCGCCGGGATGTTCGGGTTCGACCAGAAGCCTTACTTCCAGGCCGACGAAAAGGCGCAGCAGGCTCCCGTCGTGGAGTTCTGACACGCGGCGTACGTCGGGGTGGCATCCGGAGAGTCGTGCGAGTGCAGTTTCCTGCTGCACCCGTACTTTCCCGCATCTCCTGCATTCTCCCGCCGCACCCGTATCCTCCTGCTCCTGTCTCATGCATCGGCAGTCGCTTGTTCCGCCGATTGCGTTCGCATTCGGTTGCGGAGCCGGCCGGGGCATTCCGAGCGTAAGTGAAATTCCGTTTCGGATTCTTCATCGGTCGTTCGCCCTCCTCAGCATGACGGCGGCTTTGCGGGCCGTGTCATCCTGGTGCTGTGAAATTCCGTCTCGGATTCTTCATCGGTCTTTCGCCCTCCTCAGCATGACTGACGGCGGCTTTGCGGGCCGTGTCATCCTGGTGCTGCGGAATTCCGTCTCGGATTCATCATCGGTCTTTCGCCCTCCTCAGGATGACGGCGGCTTTGCGGGCCGTGTCATCCTGAGCGCAGCGAAGGATCTGTCGTCGGCCGGTGTTTCCGCCGGGCGCAGAATTGGCCGTCTGTAAGCAATTACAGACGGCTTTTTTCTTCTGCAGCGCCCGCCTCCACGTTCTTGCGGCGGAAAGCTTTGCCCGTCTTGAAGTTGTAGGTCAGCGAGAGCTGGTAGCTGCGGCTGGTCCAGTTCTGGTAGGTATCGACCGTGCGGATGAACCCGTCGCCGCGGGCGCCCACTTTCTGCATCGGCGGCGCTATGGGGTTGCGCACCGTGAAGGTCGCCGTGAACTTGTCGCCGAAGCGTTTCTTGATGCTGGCATCGTTGAAGTGCATCTGTTCGACCCAGCAGTTGCCCAGCCTTACGCGGCTCTGGTAGCGGTAGGAGAGGTCGATGTAGAACTTCGCCGGCAGCGTGAAGGTCGTCGAGACGCTCGCATAGCCGATGTTCGAGTATATTTCGGGACCGCCGGCTTCCATGCGCTGTCCTTGGCGGATGTAGGTGGCGTTGAGGTTGAGCGACCACCACTTGGCCGGCTGCAGCGGAATGCTGGCCGTGGCGTAGTAGTTTTTCGTCGCGTCGTAGTTGATCCAGGCGATCTGCAGCAGGTCGGGGTTGTCGGGATCGGCCTGTATCGTCTGCTGGATTTCGTCGGTCTGGACGATCATGCCGCCCGTGAACGTGTATTTGTGGGCCAGCACGAGCGTCAGGCTTACGTTGTGCTGGAACGCCGGATCGAGTTCGGGATTGCCCGTCTGGTAGGTGTAGTCCGAAATCTGCATGCGCTGCGGGTTGAGGCACCAGAAGCGCGGCCGTTCGATCGTGCGGGCATATTGCGCGATGAGCGAGTAGGCGCCGTCCTTGGAGAGGGCATAGGAGACATTGGCATTGGGAAAGAGCGAAAAGTAGTTCTGCCGCACGGTGCTGTTTTTGCCCCGGGTGCGGGTGTACTCGCCGCGCAGACTCGCCACGGCGCTCCAGCGGCCCAGATCGGCCTTGACGATGCCGTAGGCCGCGGCTATCTGCTCGGTGTAGTCGAGGCGGAAGCTGTGGGCGTCGTTGCGCAGCCATGTTCCGGCCGGGCAATATTCGTAGAGCGCGTCGTTGTGCATGATGTTGCAGGTGTATTTGGCGCCCGCGCGCAACGAGACTTTGGGCGTGAAGTTCTTTTCCAGGGCCAGCGTGGCCGTCAGCACATTGTAGCGTGCCGTCGCACGGTCGCGGTAGAGCGAGTCGAGCGTCCGGTCGGGCGCCGCGATGCGGGTGCGGTTGTCGTTGTCCGTGTCGGAGTCGCGGAAGTTGTAGTCGGCCAGGAACTTGAGCGTCGAGCCCAGCGTGTCGATCTTCCAGATGTAGTTGAAGGTCGTCGATAGTCCGTTCGCCGTGCTGCGCGTGTCGTAGCGGCTCTCGGAGAGGGTCGCAAGGCCGTCCGCCGTGAAGTCGGTGCGGGAGTCGGTGGGGCCCTTGTCGCGGTCGTACCAGTATTCGGCTTCCAGCCCGATGCTGTGGGCGGGCGAGAATTCGTAGATGCCGCCCGCCCTGAAACCGAAGTTGCGGCCCCGGTCTTTCTTGCGGGAGTGGGCTTCGATCTGCGTGTCGGCCGTGGTGTAGCGGGTCTGTTCGTCGGAGAGGAACGAGACCTTCCGCAGGTTGCCCCATCCGCTGGCGTAGAGGTCGAAGCGGCCCGAATGGTGGTTGACGTTCACGCGCGGCGCCAGCATCTTCTCGCGTTCGCTCGTGCGGCCCGTCAGCGATACCGAGCCTTCGGTGCCGCGTTCGCGGCGTTTCTTGAGCGTGATGCGGATGATGCCGCCCGACGAATCGGCGTCGTAGTCGGCGCCGGTCTGAGGCACCACCTCGATCTTGCGTATCTCGTCGGCCCGCAGCGAGGCCAGGTAGCTGAGCAGCTGCTGGGGCTCCATGTGCAGTTCGCGGTCGTTGACGTAGACCTTCGGGCCCGTTTTCCCGTTGACCGATATTTTCTCGCCGTCGATCCAGATGCCCGGCGCCAGTTTGAGCAGTTCGACGCCGTCCTTGCCGATCGCAGCCGGGGCGTTGGCCACGTCCATCACGAAACGGTCGGCTTCGCGCCGGATCAGTTGTCCCGTCACCACCACCTCGTTGATGCGGGTCGCCGCACTTTTCAGCGTGAGGTCGCCCAGGTCGTTGCGCTGTTCCACGCGCACCTCCCGGGTCAGCGGTTCGTAGCCCAGGTAGAGTACCGAAAGGGTGTAGTCGCCCGCCGGAACCTCCAGCGTGAAGCGGCCTTCGGTGTCGGTGGCCATGCCGGTTACCTGTTCGCCGTTTTGCAGCAGCACGACCGTGGCATATTCCACGGCCTGGCCCTCTTCGGTCACCACGCGGCCCGTGGCCGGGTGGAGTTGTGCCGCTGCGGCTTTGGCTGCAAAGGCGGCTGTCGCCAGTGCGACGATCAGAAGCAGTAGAAATCGTTTCATTCCTTTCCGTATTTAATATTTGCGTTTTGTTATTTCCTTACGATGCAAAGATAAGTTAAAATAATTATACTTTGCAATACATAATACTAAATTTTTGCGATTTTTTTGCTACCTATTTATATAGGTTCCGCAGCGGGCGGGGCATCGGGCCGCATGTTGCTTTGGCCGGATCGCCGCCGGGCGTGCCGGTTCGGCTTTTTTTGCGTCGTTTTTCGCCGTTCGGGACTATTCCGCCTCGCTAAGGGGATATTGCTTCCGGTTTTTTTCATGCCTCCGGTCCTTTTTCGTTGCGGCAGCGCCCGCCCGCATCGGCTTCTGCTTTCTTGGTGTTTCGGCTGCGTTCGCGGCGTGTTTTCCCGCTGCTTCGTCGATACTTTGTTAAAAAAAATCGCGGCGCCCTGCAATGATTTATTCCGGAAAAATTCCTACTTTTGCAAGATATTGATCTAATCTTGTTTTTTCGAACTTCATGCTGAGCGTTCTATATTACCTCTTGCTGACCGTTCTGTGCACCGTTTTCATGGTGTTGTCGGCCGTCGCACTGGTGGTTTGCATGCCTTTCGACAGGTCGCGCCGCACGGTGCACGAGTTGTCGCGCCTGTTGGTCCGCATCTTCTTTTTCATTCCGCCTTTCTGGCGTCAGCGGGTCATCGGCATCGAGCATGCCGACCCCCGCAAAAGTTACGTCATCGTGCTGAACCACAATACGGTGATCGACATCCCCGCGCTTTACTGCATCCCGCTCAATTTCCGCTGGGTCTCCAAGCGCGAGATCTTCCGCGTGCCTTTCTTCGGACAGTTCCTCGTGCTCCACGGCGACATCTGCATCGACCGTGCGCGTGCCGCCGAAGCCAAGGAGCAGATGGTGGGCAAGGGGTGCCGGTGGATCCGCCGCGGCGCTTCGATCGCCGTTTTCCCCGAGGGTACGCGTTCGCAGGACGGCGAGATGCGCCGTTTCAAGACCGGGGCCTTCGCCCTGGCCAAGGAGGCCGGCGTCGGGATTCTGCCCGTGGTGCTGGACGGGACTGCGACGCTCATCAGGAAGAATTTCCTTTTCAACTGGCGCAACCGCATCACCGTGCGCGTCCTGCCTCCCGTGCCGGCCGACAGGGTCGCCGCCACCGAGGTGCACGAGCTGGCGCAGCAGGTCCGCGGCGACATGGTCGCGGCCTTGCGGGAAGTGAAATCCGAAAGGTGAAATGTGAAAGGTGCTCTTTACCTTTCGCTTTTAACTTTTCACTTTTAACTTTTCACCTTGTATAAATGGCAGATTTACTTAATAATACGACTCCTTCCGACAACTACGGCGACGACGCCATCGTGACCCTTTCGCCGCGCGAGCACATCCGCCTGCGCCCGGGCATGTACATCGGCAAGCTGGGCGACGGTTCGCAGGCCGACGACGGCATCTACGTCCTCATCAAGGAGGTCGTCGACAACTCCATCGACGAGTTCATCATGGGGGCCGGCCACCAGGTCGACATCACCGTCGAGGACCGCGTCGTCACGGTCCGCGACTACGGGCGCGGCATCCCCCTCAAGTCGCTCGCCGCGGCCGTGTCGGAGATGAATACCGGCGGCAAGTACGGCGGTTCGGCCTTCAAGAAGACCGTGGGTCTCAACGGTGTCGGCGTCAAGGCCGTCAACATGCTTTCCAGCGAGTTCACGGCCCGCTCCGTGCGCGACGGCGAGGCCCGCACCGTCACTTTCGCCAAGGGACTCGAGCAGAGCGACACGTGGGATTCGGGCGTCGACGAGAAGAACGGCACCTACATCCGCTTCCGGGTCGACGAGGAGGTGTTCGGCGCCTACGACTACAATCTCGAGTACGTCGAGCAGATGGTGAAGAACTACACCTATCTCAACCTCGGCCTGACGTTCAATTTCAACGGCAGCAGCTACGTCTCGAAAAACGGTCTGCTCGATCTTCTGAACGAGAACATGACCGAAGAGCCCCTCTACGCTCCCGTCCACCTCTCGGGCGACGACATCGAGATCGCCATCACCCACGGCACCGGCTACGGCGAGAACTACTATTCGTTCGTCAACGGTCAGTATACCTCGCAGGGCGGCACCCACCAGGCCGCGTTCCGCGAGGCCATCGCCAAGACCGTCAAGGAGTTCTACCGCAAGGACTACGACCCGTCGGACATCCGCACCTCCATCATCGCCGCCATCTCGGTCAAGGTCTCCGATCCTGTCTTCGAGTCGCAGACCAAGATCAAGCTCGGTTCGAAGGAGGTGGAGCCCGGCGTCTCGATGCGCAACTTCGTGATGGATTTCCTCACCAAACACCTCGACGACTACCTCCACAAGCACCCCGAGACGGCGCAGATTCTCCAGAAGAAGATCGTCGAGAACGAGAAGGAGCGCAAGGCCATTTCGGGCATCCAGAAAAAAGCCCGCGAGACGGCCAAAAAGGTGTCGCTCAACAACCGCAAGCTGCGCGACTGCAAGATTCACCGCACCGACAAGAGCGAGTTGGCCGAGCGGTCGATGATTTTCATCACCGAGGGCAATTCGGCGTCGGGTTCCATCACCAAGTCGCGCGACGTGCGTACGCAGGCCGTTTTCTCGTTGCGCGGCAAGCCGCTCAACTGCTTCGGGCTCACCAAGAAGGTGGTCTACGAAAACGAGGAATTCAACCTCTTGCAGGCGGCGCTCAACATCGAGGAGGAGATCGACAACCTGCGTTACGAAAAGGTCGTCATCGCCACCGATGCCGATGTCGACGGCATGCACATCCGGTTGCTCATTACCACGTTCTTCCTCCAGTTCTTCCCCGACGTCATCCGCCGCGGCCACCTCTATATCTTGCAGACCCCGCTGTTCCGCGTCCGTAACAAGAAGGAGACCCATTATTGTTATTCGGAGGAGGAGCGGTTCAAGGCGCTCAAGCAGTGCGGCGCCAACGCCGAAATCACGCGCTTCAAAGGTCTGGGCGAGATTTCGCCCGACGAGTTCCGCGAATTCATCGGCGAGGGGATGCGGCTCGACCGGGTGCGCATCACCAAGGACGACCCCATCCACGACCTGCTGGAGTTCTACATGGGCAAGAACACCTTCGAGCGGCAGGGCTTCATCATCGACAACCTGCGCATCGAGGAAGACCTCGTGGAGCAGGACCTGGCTCTTTCGTAATTCATAATTCACAATTCATAATCCAGAATTGATGTCTCAAGATAAAGATAGAATCCATCCCGAAGAGGAGTTCAACGGGGAGCCCGCGGCGTCCGGAACCGTCGGCGACGGGGCTGCCGAAGCACCCGCCGGCGCATCCGATGCGGACGATGCCGAAGCGCCTGCCGCCCCGGCCAGGAGCGGCAAGTACGACCGTCTGACGCAGGAGGAGGGCGGGGTGCGCAAGCTCACGGGCATGTACAAGAACTGGTTCCTCGATTACGCATCGTATGTCATCCTCGAACGCGCCGTGCCCCATGTCGAGGACGGTCTGAAGCCCGTGCAGCGGCGTATTCTCCACGCCATGAAGACCGTCGACGACGGCCGCTACAACAAGGTGGCCAACATCGTCGGGCAGACCATGCAGTACCATCCCCACGGCGACGCTTCCATCAAGGATGCCCTCGTGCAGTTGGGGCAGAAAGAGCTGCTGATAGACTGCCAGGGCAACTGGGGCAACATCCTCACGGGCGACGAGGCCGCCGCAGGCCGTTACATCGAGGCGCGTCTGTCGAAGTTCGCCCTCGACGTGGTTTTCAACAAGAAGACCACCGAGTGGATGCGTTCCTACGACGGCCGCAACGAGGAGCCCGTCACGCTGCCCATCAAGTTCCCGCTGCTCCTGGCCCAGGGTTCGGACGGCATCGCCGTCGGTCTCGCGTCGAAGATTCTGCCCCACAACTTCGTGGAGCTCATCGACGCCTGCATCGCCCACCTCGAGGGGCGCGACTTCCAGCTCTATCCCGATTTCCCCACGGGCGGCATGGCCGACGTGAGCCGTTACAACGACGGTCTGCGCGGCGGCGCCGTGAAGGTGCGGGCCAAGATTTCGAAGATCGACAAGCGTACGCTCGCCATCACGGAGATTCCCTGGTCCACCACCACCGAGTCGATCAAGGAGTCGATCATCAAGGCCAACGAGAAGGGCAAGATCAAGATCCGCAAGGTCGACGACAACACGGCCGACAAGGTCGAGATCGTCATCCAGGTCGCTCCCGACGAGTCGTCGGACAAGACCATCGACGCCCTCTACGCCTTCACCGACTGCGAGGTCTCCATCTCGCCCAACGCCTGCGTCATCTGGGAGGAGAAGCCCCATTTCCTCGGCGTTAAAGAGATTCTGCGCCGTTCGGCCGACCATACCAAGTGGTTGTTGGGCCGCGAGCTCGAAATCCGACTCGGCGAGCTGAACGAGGCGTGGCATGCCGCGTCGCTCGAACGCATCTTCATCGAGAACAAGCTCTACCAGCTCATCGAGGGGTGCAAAACCCGCGAGGAGGCCTACACCGCCGTCGACAAGGGGTTGGCGCCTTTCAAGAAGTCGTTGCGCCGCGAGGTCACGCTGGAGGACGTGCAGCGCCTCACCGAACTCAAGTTCATCCGCATCTCGCGTTACGATACCGAGAAGGCCGACAACGAGATCAAGCAGATCGAGGAGCAGATCGCGCAGACCAAACACGATCTGGACCACCTCACGGCCTATGCCGTGGCCTACTATACGCGCATCCGCGAGAAGTACGGCAAGGGGCGCGAGCGGCGCACCGAGCTGCGTGAGTTCGATTCGATCGAGGCCACCAAGGTCGCCGTCACCAATGCCAAGCTCTACGTCGACCGCGCCGAGGGTTTCTTCGGCATCGGCAAGTCGATGAAGGACGCCGAGTTCGTCTGCGACTGCTCGGACATCGACGACGTCATCGTCTTCACCAAGGACGGCCGCTACGTCATCACCAAGGTGTCGGACAAGGCGTTCTTCGACAAGGGCATCTACTACATCGGCGTCTTCAAGCGCAACGACGAGCGGACCATCTACAACGTGCTCTACCGCGACGGCCGCAACGGTCCGATTCTGATGAAGCGCTGCGCCATCAAGTCCGTCACGCGCGACAAGGAGTACGACATGACCAAGGGGACGCCGCGCAGCGAGATTCTCTACATGTCGGTCAACCCCAACGGCGAGGCCGAGGTGCTGAAGGTCTACTTCAAGCCCCGTCCGCGGCTCAAGAAGGTGATCGTCGACCTCGATTTCTCGACCCTCGCCATCAAGGGGCGCCAGAGCCAGGGCAACCTCTTCTCGCGCTACGGCATCCACAAGATCGTCTTGAAGGAGCGCGGCGTCTCCACGCTCGGCGGCCAGAGCGTCTGGTTCGACGAGGACGTGCGGCGGCTCAATGCCGACGGGCGCGGCAAGTTGCTCGGCGAGTTCAAGGGCGACGACAAGCTGATCGTCTGGACCTCGAAGAACCAGTACTACATTACCGGCTACGACCTCGCGCAGCACTTCCCCGACGAGACCGTGCGCGTCGACCGCTTCGAGTCCGGCCGCGTCTACAGCGTCTGCTACTTCGACCGTTCGCAGGGTTATTACTACATGAAGCGCTTCACGGCCGAGCTCACCGATAAGTTGCAGTTCTTCCTCGATGAGGAGGGACAGGCCGACTTCGTCTGCATCACCGACCGTGCCGGCGCCCGCCTGGAGATCGCTTACAAGGGCGCCCACGCATCGCGTCCCGCCGACGAGATCGACGTCGACGAGTTCGTCGGTGTCAAGAGCCATCGCGCCAAGGGCAAGCGCCTGACTACCTACGAGGTCGCTTCCTTGCGCTTCATCGAGCCCGAACTGCCGCCCGAACCCGAACCGGCCGACCCCGATTCGGAGGCTTTCGACGAGACCGGCGACGTTGCTTCGGAGGGCGGCGCGGCCGCTGCCGGACATACCGCCGGCTCCGCTGCCGCCGACGGCGTGCGTGTCCCGACCGCCACCGGCGAGGTGCCTTTCGAGATCGAGAGGCCCGGCAGCGAGGCCGAGGAGCCGGCCGATCCCGAGCAGCTGGACCTGTTCTGATCCGCAGCATCATGCGTCCGCTCTTTCTGGTCGGTTACATGGGGTGCGGCAAGAGCACCTTCGCCCGCAAGCTCGGACGAAGACTCGGCATCGGGGTCGTCGACACCGACCGGGCCGTCGAGGAGCGCGAGGGCGCCAGCGTGGCCGACATTTTCCGCTACGAGGGCGAGGAGCGGTTCCGGCAGCTCGAACGCGAGGTCCTGGAGCAGGTCATCGCCCGTAATGAGGAACTCATCGTCGCCACCGGCGGCGGACTTCCCGTCTGGAGCGACAACATGGAGCGGATGAACAGCGCGGGTTTCACCGTCTACCTGCGGCGGTCCGCCGGGCAGATCGCCCGCAGGCTCTCGCCCTACGGGCGGCAGAAGCGTCCCCGGTTGCGCGGCTTGTCCGACGACGAGCTGGTCGGTTTCATGTCCCGCGACATCGCTCAGCGCGAGCCTTTCTACGCCCGCGCCCGTTGCATCGTCGATTGCGACCGTCTCTCCGACGACGAAGCGGTGGAAAATATATTGAGTAAAATTAAAATTGAGAAGTGAGAAACGAAATGTCGGAATCGGTTCGGTTTGTGCGAAAACTTTAATACCCCTGCTGGGTCTTGACTTTGCTTGCACTCGGCATAGCCCGCAAGCGGTCTCTGCCCTCGTTTAATCGCAAAGTTCACCTTTCACCTTGAATAATTCTCCCATAGGCATCTACGACTCCGGGCTGGGCGGGCTGACCGTCTGGCGCGAGGTGCACCGTGCGCTTCCCGGCGAGCCGCTCGTCTACCTCGGCGACGGCAAGCATTGTCCCTATGGTTCGCGCCCGAGGGAGGAGATCGCCCGGCTCGCCGACAGGGCCGTCGCCGCGCTCGTCGACCGGGGCTGCAAGATGATCGTCGTCGCATGCAACACTGCCACGGCCGCCGCCATCGATTTGTTGCGCGAGAAATACGCACCCATGCCCATCGTCGGCATGGAGCCTGCCGTGAAACCCGCCTGCATCGCCACCCGCAGCGGGGTGGTGGGGGTGTTGGCCACCGAACGCAGCCTCGACGGCGATCTGTTCCGCCGCACCGCCGCCCGCTATGGCGAGGGCATCGAGGTCGTCGCCGTGCCCGGTATGGGCTTCGTCGAGCTGGTCGAGTCCGACCGCGAGTCGACGCCCGAGGCCGAAGCATGCGTCCGCCGGGCCGTCGCCCCCATGTTGCGCGCCGGTGCCGATCAGATCGTCCTGGGGTGCACCCACTATCCTTTCCTCCTGCCGCTCATCGAACGTGTCGTCGCCGGGCACGATGTCTCCATCATCGACCCGTCGCCCGCCGTCGCCCGCCGCGTCGTGCAGCTGCTCGACCGGTTCGACCTCCGTGCCGAGCCCGGCCGCCGGACCGACCTCTCCTTTCTCACCTTCGCCGACGAGGCCTACCGCTTGCGGCTGGAACAGAAAGCGATGGCTTCGCTCGGTTGATTCTCCGCAGCAGATTTCGGGTTCCCGAAGCCCGGAAATCCGAAAATTTTTGCTATCTTCGCTCGGTAAAATCGAGTGCGATCGCATCCGCCGGTGCGGTGACCGCCGGAGCCCCCGAGCGTTCCGGAATCGCCGGTGCGCCGAAGCCTGCGACCGCCAAATCCGCTTGAACCGATGGCAACCCGCAACAACGCTTCTTCATCCAGTGCCCGACAGCGCGTCCAGCGCAGCAACAGCGACAGCGTCCGCTGGATCGTCGGTCTGTTGCTGCTCTGCATCGGTCTGTTCGCCGCCGCCGCGCTCTTTTCGTCGCTTTTCTGCTGGGAGGCCGACCAGAGCGTTCTGCGCAAGTCGCCCGAGGAACGCCGGCTCCTGGGCGACACGATCGGCAACTGGGGCGGCGGTGCCGGCGCCCGGCTGGGGTGGTGGCTCATCGATTCGTCGCTCGGCGTCTTCGGCATCCTCGTGCCCGTCATGCTCGTGTTGGTGGGTGTGCGCATCATCCGCCAGCGGCCGTTGCTGGTCAACCATTCGATTCTCGCCCTCTGCATGGTCATGATCCTCGGTTCGCTCACCCTGGGCGTCGCTTTCGGCACCCGTTGGAGCTTCTGCGCTTCGACCGGGTGGGGCGGGGCTTTCGGCATCGGCATGGCCGAGTTGCTGCGCGGCAGCATCGGCACTTTCGGTACGGTCATCCTGTTGATCGCGGCCTGGATTCTCGTGGGGGTCTTCATCAACCGCAACTTCATCAATACGGTCAATTCGGCCGGCAGCGTCGTCGTCGACCGCGGCGAGAAGTTCGTCGAGAGCTTCCGGCAGAAGGTCGCGCCGCGTGCCGCCGGGACCGGCCCGGAGCTTTCCGACGACCTTTCCGCCGATCCTGCTTCCGATTCTTTGGCCGATTCTTTCACCGAGCCTGCGCCCGACCCTGCCGAGCCGGCATGGATGCCCCGTGCCGGGCAGAGCTGGGTTCCCGAGTCGCAGGAGCCTGCCGCGCCGGTCTTCGAAGAGTCCGCTCCGGCCGCGGAGCCTTGCCGCATTCCGCCCGTACATTCCCGCTCGGAGGATGAACCTTATCGCATTCCGCCCCGCCGGACAGCCCCGGCATACGTTTCCGACGAGGAGGACCCTTTCCTCGAAATCGTTCCGACGGCAGCCGCAGCGCCCGTCGAGCCGCAGCCGCAGGGCCCGGTAGAGGTCGCGTCCGACGGCGAGTTCATCGAATTCGACCTCTCCGACCGGGGACGCATCGTCATGGGACGCAGCGGACTGGTCGAGCTGGAGCGTCCCGTTGTGCCGCAGCCCGTGGTCGACGGACCTTTCACCGAGATCACCGTGGTGCCCAAGAATCCGCCTGCGGAGGAGCCGCGCATCGTTGAGGAGCCCCACAATCCCGGCGAGCCTTATCTGGTCACCATGCCCCGTGCGGCTCGTGCCGCACAATCCGAGCAGCCGGTGCACACGCTGCCCGCCGACCGGCCCTTGTCATCCGGCCGGTCTGTGCGGTCCGGCGAGCCCTTGCAGGCGGTCCGGACGGAGCGTTCCGTGTCGCCGCTGCGGCCGGCTGCGCCCGAAGCCCCGGATTCCGACGGCGGCGTGGTCGTGACGGTCGAGGAGCGGCAAAAGGAGTTGGTCGATATACGTGCCATCTCCACCGAGGCCTACGATCCTCTCAAGGACCTGGTCAATTACCGCATGCCGCCCGTGACGCTGCTCGAAGACTATGTTTCCGACTCGAAAGTGAGCGACGCCGAGATCTACGAGAACAAGTCGCGCATCGAGGAGACGCTCAAGTATTTCGGCATCCCCATCCAGCGCATCAAGGCTACGGTCGGCCCCACCG
>CASPAC010000024.1 GCA_949419965.1 Bacteroidales bacterium | reverse complement strand
CTTCCGGGCTTCCGGGCTTCCGGGCTTCCGGGCTTCCGGGCTTCCGGGCTTCCGGGCTTCCGGAGGTTTGGTTCCTGCAAAGTTAATACAACCCTTGCTGACTGCCAAATTTTACACGATTATATACCTTGTTGTATCAACAATGTTATAATTTGTTTTCTTACGGATTCCCGACAGAAGCCCCTGTTTGAGGCGGGGGCTTGGGGGCGGAACTTGAATACGCGGCCATAGCCGCGAGTTGCAGCGGTCGGATTCAGGATGCAGGTCCAAGGACGCCGGTACATCAAAATATATAGATGGGAAATTTTATTTGTGTGCCGTCGTCCCTCGCCGCCCTCCGGAGTGCTTCGTGCGGGAGGGCGGCGATTTTTCGGACCGTAAATTTGGACGGAAACACGAAAATCGTTACCTTTAAATTGCTTTTCGCATCCCCGACACCATGAAACGCCTTTCGATCGGTACGCCTCTCCTCATCCACCTCTTCGCCGCGGCCCACGCCGCCGTCGTTGCGGTGAGCCGTGTCTTCGACTACGTGGACGACGTGCCGCTCACCGTGCTGACGCTCTCGATGATCCTGATCATCACGGTCCGCCGCAATTTGCGCGCCGAGTTCGTCGCCGCCCTGTCGCTCATCTGCATCTTCGTTGCCTACTTCTTCGGCATCTACGGGGCGCTGGCCATCCGCCGGATCATCGACGACGGCGTTCTCGCCCCCGTCATCGCCACCGTGGCCGTCACCGAAGGGATCGGGTGGCTCACGTTTCTTTTCGCCCGGTCGCGCGGTTCGCAGACCGGCAGCCGCATGTACTGGTCGCCGTCCACCCGGCAGATCGTGGGCATCGTCGCGGCCATTCTCCTCTTCCGCATCTTCTACACCACTTTCTTCAATTCGCCCTACTTCGAGCAGCAGGGCGTGCACTACGAGTTCGACCGTCTGCTGGGCAATACGCTGGCTCTGCTGACCATGCTTTGCGGCAACTTCATCTTCGTCAACATCCGGGCCCGGATGCTGCGGCGCCGCGGATTGCGGCTGGTCGGTTCGGCGTTCTTCACGTTCGGATTCGTCTTCCTGCTCACGGCGGCCGTCTATTTCGGGCTGCCCTGGGGCAACGGCGCCGTGCTCGCCGCGCGGCCTTTCTTCCGGCTCTACACCATCGTTTTGCTGGTCGACATCGTGGTCTACGCCGTGATCCAGCTCGTGGCCTACGTCGTCGAGTCGGAGTTCGAGCTGCGTTCCGAGCGCGGGAAGAAGCATCGGGCGCAGTTCCACTACGAGCGGCTCAAGCAGCAGATCAATCCCCATTTTCTTTTCAATTCGCTCAACATCCTCGACTACCTCGTGCAGGAGCAGGAGACCCAGCGCGCCAGCGCTTTCATTCATAAGCTCGCCGACACCTACCGCTACATGCTCAAAAAGGAGGAGGAGCAGCTGGTGCCGCTGGCCGAGGAGGTGGAATTCGCCCGCAAGTACATCGACTTGTTGCAGGAGCGCTTCACCGCTGGCTTCCATGTCGAGATCCGCATTCCGCAGGAGGCCATGCGGCGCCACGTGGTGCCCTGTTCGCTGCAGCTGCTCATCGAGAACGCCACCAAGCACAACGTCGTGAGCCCCGAGAAGCCGCTCCGCATCCTCATCGAGACCTCGGGCGACCGGCTGACGGTGAGCAACAACCTCCAGCTCCGTCTGCATGTCCCCTCCTCCACAGGCGTGGGGCTGAGCAACATACGTCAACAATACCTCGACCTCGCGGGCCGGCCGATCGCCGTCGAACAGAGCGATGCCGCCTTCCGCGTCCAACTGCCGCTGTTATGAAAACCTACAACGTACTGATCGTCGAAGACGAAATCCCGGCCCAGACCAACCTGCGGCGCATCATCGAGAAGCATTTCGACGACCTGCGCATCGCAGGCGTGCAGAGTTCGGTGGTCGGCACCGTCGAATGGCTGCGCGACCCGGCCAACCGGCCCGACATCATCTTCATGGACGTGCAGCTCTCCGACGGCATGTGTTTCGACATCTTCGCCCGGACCGAGGTGCGCGGCAAGGTGGTCATCACCACGGCTTACGACGACTACGCCATCCGGGCTTTCCGCGTCAACAGCGTCGACTACCTGCTCAAGCCCGTCGTGCCCGAGGAGTTGCAGGCCGCGGTGGAGCGCTGCCGCAAGGCCTTGTTGTCGGAAAATCCCGCGCCGGCGCCCGACGCCGCGTTGCTGCGCAGCCTGCTCGCCGGTTCGGGGCGCGAGTACCGCAAGCGTTTCGTCGTCCGTCTGGGCGACAAGATCACGGTGGTGAACACCGAGCAGATCGCCTATTTCTATGCCGAGGACAAGTACACCTACCTCGTGACTGCCGACGGCCGGCGTCTGATTCTCGACACTTCGCTCGATGCCGTGGCCGACCAGCTCGATCCGCGGCTCTTCTTCCGCCTGTCGCGCAACTGCACGGCGGCCATCGCTTCCATCGCCGGCATCTCCCGCCATTCGAGCAACCGTCTCAAGGTGTCGCTCGAGCCGCGGCCCGATTTCGAGGTCTTCGTCAGCCGTTCGCGCACCGCCGACTTCATGAATTGGCTGGAGGACAAGCAGGCGTAGGCTGCCGGTTCCGCTCCTGCGGCCGATTTCTCCCGTGTCTTTTTCCCCTGCCCGGCTCCGATCTTTTAGCCGGGGTGCAGGCTTTCATCGAAAAATCATATTTCAAGGTCTCTGACCTTGCGCCCGGGACCGGCTCGCGCCTCAAAGGCACGAGCCCCGCCGCCCGCTCCCGGCCTGCTGTCTGCCATTGCTCGTTTCTCGTGCCGCCGCCGTTTTCTTGACCCGCTCTTCCGCCTTTCTCCTTCGCCGGTTTTCGGTTCGTCGTCCGCTTTCGTCCCGGCCGGTGTTTTCCGCGTTCCGTTTCTCCCGGGTCGCCCTTCAGGGTTTTTCCGCTTTCGTCTCCCGGAAGTTGCCGTTCGTCGGTTTTATCGTGCCGTTCGTCGTGCGGACGTTCCGTTTTCCGGATATTTATTTTTAATTTTATAAACCGAAAACCAAAACTACCGCCTGATCCATGAAAAAACCGAAACTGTCCTTTTGGCAGATATGGAACCTCAGCTTCGGCTTCCTCGGGGTTCAGATCGGCTATTCGCTGCAGAACTCCAATACCTCCACCATCTTCGAGTCGCTGGGCGCCGACCTCTCGCACCTGAGCTACTTCTGGCTGGCCGCTCCCGTCGCCGGCCTGGTCATCCAGCCCATCGTCGGGCTCTTTTCCGACGGCACCTGGACCCGGTTGGGCCGCCGCGTCCCGTTCATCCTCGGCGGCGCCATCGTCTCGGCCCTGGCCCTGGCTCTGATGCCCAACGCCCCGTTGCTGCTCGCTTTCGCGCCGTTGGCCATGGGAGCTTTCATCTTGTTGTTCATGGACTTGTCGTTCAACGTCACCATGCAGCCGTTCCGCGCTCTGGTCGCCGACATGCTCGACGATTCGCAGAAGACCAAGGGTTACGTCGTCCAGACCTTTCTGATCAATCTCGGCGCCGTCGTCGGGGCCGTCCTGCCGTTGATCCTCACGCGCTGCGGCGTCTCCGACGAGGTCGTCCCCGGGCAGGTCGCCCAGCATATCGCATGGTCCTATTATATAGGTGGCGCCATCCTGCTCGCCACGGTGCTCGTCACCGCCTTCCGCACCCGCGAGTATCCGCCCGAGGAGTTCGCCAGGTATAACGACGAGACGGCCGGCGAGACGCCCGAGCGCCTCTCGTTCGTGGAGTTGATGCGCAACGTGCCCCGGGTCATGTGGCAGCTCGGCGTCGTGCAGTTCTTCTCGTGGGCCGCGCTGTTCCTCATGTGGACCTACCTCAAGCCCGCCATCACCGGCGTGGCTGCCAGCGGGGGCGCCGTGCTCTCCGAGGGCGAGGCCCAAACGTGGGTCGGCGTGCTGAACGGCACCTATCCCGTTCCCGCCTGCATCGCTTCGCTCTTCATCGCGCGCATCGCCGGCCGGTGGGGCAACAAGCTCGTCTACGCGCTCTGCCTGTTGTTCGGCGCCGCCGGTTTCGCCGGTTTGTGCTTCCTCTCCGACAAATATGCGCTCATGATCCCCATGGTGGGCATCGGCATCGCCTGGGCCGGTATCTTGGCCATGCCCTACGCCATCCTCTCGCGGGCCGTCGAGGCGCGCCGCATGGGGGTCTACATGGGTATCTTCAACTTCACGATCACCGTTCCGCAGATCGTCGTCGGACTCTCCGGCGGTCTGATCGTCACGCAGTTGTTCGGCGGCCGTCCCATGGCTATGATCGCCCTGGCCGCCGTTTTCATGTTGTTGGCCGCCATGTCGGTCGCTTTCGTCAAGGACAAATAATCTTCAGTTTATGATCTCCTGCTGCATCTTCGATCTCGACGGGGTCCTCGTCGACACCGCCAAGTATCATTATCTCGCCTGGGCCGCGTTGGCCCGCGAACTCGGCTTCGAGTTCACGCCCGAGCAGGGCGAGGCCACCAAGGGCGTCAGCCGTATGGCGTCGCTCGACATCGTGCTGCGCGCCGGAGGCATGGAAAACCGCTTCTCCGCCGAGGAGAAGGAGCGGATGGCCGCCGGGAAGAATGCCCGCTACCTCGATTACGTCAACCGCATGACCGCCGACGAGGTGCTGCCGGGCGTCCTGCCGTTCCTGCAGGAGCTCAAGGCCAAAGGGGTGGGCGTGGTGCTGGGTTCCGCATCCAAGAACGCCGGGGTCATCCTCGACCGCTGCGGCCTGCGCGCCTTGTTCGACCGCATCGTCGACGGCACGTTGGTCTCCAAGGCCAAGCCCGATCCCGAGGTCTTCGCCAAGGGGGCCGAGCTCGCCGGCATGGAGCCCGCCGTCTGCGTCGTCTTCGAGGATGCCGCCGCCGGGGTCGAGGCCGCTACGCGTGCAGGCATGCGGTCGGTCGGTGTGGGCGGCAGCCCCCTGCTGGCCAAGGCCACCATGCAGCTGCCCACCTTCGAGGGCTTCACGTTCGAGAAACTTTGCAACCAAATAGATTGACCATGAACCAGTTTATCAAGACCGACCCCTGGATGCTCGTCGAGGAGCGCTTCGACCCCGCGCGGGTCAAGTCTTCCGAGTCGCTCTTCGCCCTGGGCAACGGCGTCATGGGCGGCCGTGCCAATTTCGAGGAGCATTATTCGGGCGAATCGCTCCAGGGCAATTACATAGGCGCCATCTACTATCCCGACAAGACACGCGTGGGGTGGTGGAAGAACGGCTATCCCGAGTATTTCGCCAAGGTGCTCAATTCGGCGTTCTGGATCGGGGTCGACGTCTTCGTCGACGGCGAGGCGCTCGACCTGGCCGCCGTCGAGGTCGAATCGTTCCGCCGCGAGATGGACATGCGCCGTTCGGTGCTCACGCGCCGCATGACCGTGCGCATGAAGTCCGGCTTGCGCGTCGAGGTCGAGGCCGTGCGCTTCCTCTCGTTGGAGCGCCGCGAGCTGGGTGTCATCCGCTATGCCGTCCGGCCGCTCGACCGGGCCGCCGAGGTGACTTTTTCGCCTTATATCGACGCCGACGTCCGCAACACCGACGCCAACTACGACGAGAAGTTCTGGGAGCCCGTCGCCACCGACGGCGACGCCGTGCAGAGCCGTACCAAGAAAAGCGGTTTCGACGTCGCCTGGGCGCAGCGCGTCTTCCTCGACGGCGCCGGGTTCCGTTGCGAAACCGTGCCCGAGAAGGTGCGCCATACCGCTGTCGTCCGCCGCGAGGCAGGGGAGTGGGCCACGCTCTGCAAGTATGTCGGCATCTGTTCGTCGCTCAACCACAAGGCCGACGGGTTGATCGCCGCCGCGCGCGCCGTGGCGGCCGACGGTGCCGAGGCCGGGTTCGATGCGCTGCTCAAAGAGCAGGAGCGCGCCTGGGCCGCCCGCTGGCACAGCTGCGACATCGAGATCGGGGGCGACGATGCGGCCCAGCAGGGCATCCGCTTCTGCATCTTCATGCTCTTGCAGACCTATACGGGCGTCGACACGCGCCTCAACATCGGGCCCAAGGGTTTCACCGGGGAGAAGTACGGCGGCGTCACCTACTGGGACACCGAGGCCTACTGCCTGCCGTTCTACATGGCCACCGCCGGTCGGCAGGTGGCGCGCGAACTGCTCGTCTACCGTTACAACCAGCTCGACAAGGCCATCGAGAACGCCGCCAAACTCGGCTTCCGCGACGGCGCGGCGCTCTATCCCATGGTCACCATCAACGGCGAGGAGTGCCACAACGAGTGGGAGATCACTTTCGAGGAGATCCACCGCAACGGCGCCATCGCCTACGCCATCTTCAACTACATCCGCTACACGGGCGACACCTCCTACCTCGCCGAGGGGGGCGCCGAGGTGCTGCTCTCCATCGCGCGTTTCTGGGCCCGGCGCATCACCTGGTCCGAAGCCCGCAAGAAGTATGTCATGCTCGGCGTCACGGGCCCCAACGAGTACGAGAACAACGTCAACAACAACTGGTACACCTCCTACATCGCCTGCTGGTGCCTGCGCTATGCCGCCGAGGCCGTGAAGTGGGTGCGCGAGAACAATCCCGAGGCCTATGCCGCCATGTGCGCGCGCCGTGCGTTCGACGAGCAGGCCGAGACGGCCGTGTGGCTCGAGATCGACCGCAACATGTTCTTCGGCGAGGACCGCGATCTGGGCATCTTCCTCCAGCAGGACGGTTATCTGGACAAGGAGCAGCTTCTGGTGAAGGACCTCGATCCCGCCGAGCGGCCCATCAACCAGAAATGGTCGTGGGACCGCATCTTGCGTTCGTGTTTCATCAAGCAGGCCGACGTGTTGCAGGGGCTCTACTTCTTCCAGGAGGATTTCGACGACGCCACGTTGCGCCGCAACTTCGATTTCTACGAGGCGCGCACCGTCCACGAGTCGTCGCTCTCGCCCTGCGTCCATGCCATCCTGGCCGCCAAGCTCGGATTGATGGACAAGGCCTACGAGATGTACCTGCGTACGTCGCGGCTCGACCTCGACGATTACAACCGCGAGGTCGAGGAGGGGTGCCACGTCACCTCCATGGCCGGTTCGTGGCTCTCGGTGGTCGAGGGCTTCGGCGGCATGCGCGTCCGCGACGGCCTCCTCTCGTTCGAGCCCCATCTGCCCGAGGCGTGGCGCCACCTGGCGTTCCGCATCGACTACCGGGGGCGCGTCATCTCGGTGAGGATCATGCGCGGCACCGTGGAAATCACTTGCGAAGGAGAAGCGATCGAAATCATGCTCGCCGGCGAACGGCTCACGGTCGACGGCACGGTTTCTCGAAACTTGAAATAGCACAACCAACCTAATTATTAACCAACACAAACGGCTTTATGAAGAAAGTTTTAGCTATGTGTTTGGGTGTCATGATCCTATGCGTCTGCACCCCCCCCCTCCGAGTCTTCGCTCAGGCGAAGTACACGGTCAACGGCGTTGTCGTTGACAACTCCGGCAATCCCGTCATCGGCGCTTCCGTCGTCGAACAGGGCACCGTCAACGGTGTAACGACCGACATCGACGGCGCTTTCGCCATCACGGTGAAGAGCCCGCAGTCGGTTGTCGAAGTCAGCTACATCGGTTATAAGACGGTCCAGCGCGTGGCTTCGTCGACCGATCTTGCCCGTCTGGTGCTCGAAGAGGACCTTATGGCCCTCGACGAAGTGGTCGTCATCGGCTACGGCGCCGTCAAGAAGAACGACATGACCGGTTCGGTGGCCACCGTCAAGGCCGACCAGCTCAACAAGGGTCTGGTCTCCTCGCCCGCCGATCTGATGCTCGGCAAGAGCGCCGGCGTGGTCGTCACGCCCGGCACCGGCCAGCCCGGCAGCGCCGCGACGATCCGCGTGCGCGGTGCTTCGTCGCTCAGCGCCCAGCAGGACCCGATGATCGTGGTCGACGGTCTGCCCGTCTCCAATTCCGGCATCGACGGCGTCAGCAGCGCCCTGGCTTCGATCAATCCCAGCGACATCGAGTCGTTCACCATCCTCAAGGATGCTTCGGCCACGGCCATCTACGGTTCGCGCGCTTCGAACGGCGTTATCATCATCACCACCAAGAAGGGTTCGGGCACCGATTCGGCCATCCCTCACGTGGCCGTCGACTTCACCGCTTCGCTGAGCCAGAATGCCAAGTATGTCGACGTCATGACCGGCGACCAGATGCGTGCGGCCATGGAGCAGTTCATGGGCGGCACCGACAACGACGCCTACCGTGCTCTCGGCACGGCCAATACCGACTGGCAGAAGCAGATCTACCAGCTGGCCCAGTCCTACGACACCAACATCAGTCTGACGGGCAACGTCAAGATGGGCGAGAAGAACCGCATGCCTTACCGCGTCTCGTTCGGCTACATCAACCAGGACGGTACGCTCCGCACCGACAACATGACGCGCGAGACGCTCACCGTCAATCTCAATCCCATCCTGCTCGACAACCACCTCAACATCAGCCTCAACGCGAAGGGCATGAACATGGACAGCCGCTTCGCCAACCAGGACGCCGTGGGCCAGGCCGTGCAGTTCGACCCCACGCAGCCGGTCTACGACCCCGACGGTCTGAACGGCTACTGGTGGTGGAATAACGGCCGTGTCGATGCCGAGGGCCGTCCCGACCATACTGTTGCCAACAGCAACACCATGGCGACGCAGAATCCCCTGGCGCTGCTCAAGGACAAGCGCGACGAGTCCAACGCCAAGCGTTTCATCGGCAACGCCCAGGTCGACTACCGCATCCACGGTCTCGAAGACCTGCGCCTGAACCTCAACCTCGGTCTCGACTATGTCGAGTCGACCGGCACGGTCGACGTGGCGTCCAATACCGAGCAGTCCATGCATGACAAGACCCAGTCGGGTTCGGGTTACCACCGCAACTATTCGCAGCGCCGCCGCGACCAGACCTTGGAGTTCTACGCCGACTACAACAAGACCATCGGCCGTCATACGTTCGACGTCATGGCCGGTTATTCGTGGCAGCACTTCTACAAATCGTCTTTCGGCGAGACTTACAAGGCCGACGGTACGGCTCCCGACGCTCCCGGATACTACATCTCCAACCCCAAAACCTCGAAGACCGAATATTACCTCGTCTCGTTCTTCGGCCGAGTCAACTACGCTTTCGACAGCCGTTACATGATCACCGCCACGGTGCGTAACGACGGTACGTCGCGTTTCTCCGAGAACAAATGGGGTCTCTTCCCCTCGGTGGCCCTGGGCTGGAACATCTCCAACGAGCCCTTCATGCGCGACGTCCGCGCCGTTTCCAACCTCAAGCTCCGTCTGAGCTGGGGCCAGACCGGTCAGCAGGACCTCAACGCGGGCGACTATCCCACGCTGGCCACCTATATTCATAATACCGATGCCAGCCTCTATCCTTTCGGCACAAGTTGGAAATATCCCATCACGCCGGCCGGCTACAACGCCGACTTGAAGTGGGAAACCACCACCACCTACAATGCCGGTCTGGACTACGGTTTCCTCGACGGCCGCATCTACGGTAGCATCGACTTCTACAAGCGCAAGACCAAGGACCTGCTCAACTGGACGCCCATTGCTGCCGGCGCCAACCTTGCCAACTACCTCAATGCCAACATCGGCGACCTCGAAAACACCGGCGTCGAGTTCGAGATCAATGCCGTGCCCATCCAGACCAAGGATTGGACGTGGACCATCGGATTCAATACCGCCTGGAACAAGAACAAGATCACCCGTCTGACTTCCGATGACGAGCGCGAGGATTACTATGGCGTCGATACCGGCGGCATCTCGGGCGGCGTCGGCGTCACCTGCCAGGTGCAGCAGACCGGCCAGCCGCTCAATTCGTTCTACGTCTACCAGCAGGTCTACGATGAGAACGGCCTTCCCATGGAGGGCGTCTACGTCGACCGCAACGGCGACGGCAAGGTCGATTCCAAGGACAAGTATTGTTACAAGAAGGCCGCTCCCGACGTAACGTTCGGTTTCAACACCGCCGTTTCGTGGCGCGCCCTCACGCTGGCTGTCTCGGCCCATGCCAACGTCGGCAACTACGTCTATGCCAACGTGGAATCTAACGGCGGTTCGCTGCGCGACCTCTGGCTGAACAATTTCGTCTGCAACCGTCATGCTTCGGCCATGGCGACCGGTTTCACCGAAGCTCAATACCTTTCCGACTATTACGTGCGCAACGCGTCGTTCCTCAAGCTCGACAACATTACGCTGAGCTACCGGTTCGACCTCCGCAAGTCGTCGAAGCGCCCCATGAACCTGAGTATCTTCGGCACCGTGCAGAACGTCGCCACCATCTCGGGTTACAAGGGCATCGATCCCGAAATCTTCTCGGGCATCGACAACAACTTCTATCCCCGTCCGCGCACCTACATGCTCGGTCTGAAGTTCAATTTCTAATCCACCCTAAAACGAATCTTAGTTATGAAAAGCTATAAAGTGTTGTTGATGACCGCCGCGGCCGCCTTCTCGATAGGATTGGGTTCGTGCGTCGGCGATCTGGATACTACGCCCATCGACGAGAACATCCAGCTTCCGGAGGAGGTGCTCGATTCGCAGGATGCTTACGAGTCGCTGCTGGCCAAGTGCTACCAGGGTCTGGCCGTCAGTTCGTCGCACGGTCCCAACGGCGACCCCGACATCTCGGGCGTCGACGGCGGCTTCGGACAGTATGTCCGTGCGTTGTTCAACATGCAGGTGCTCACCACCGATGAGGCTACCTGCTGCTGGGGCGATACCGGCATGCAGGACATCCACAACATGAACTGGACCACTACCAACCAGTTCATCACTTCGATGTATTACCGTGTATTCTACCAGATCAGTCTCTGCAACGAGTTCATCCGCCGCGCCAACAGCGCCGCGCTCGCCGCTTCCGAGTTTCCCAAGCGTGCCGAGTTCGTGGCCGAGGCCCGTGCGCTGCGTGCGCTGAGTTACTATCACGCCATCGACATCTTCGGCAACGTGCCTTTCTCCACCGAGGGCAACCTCGTGGGCGCCGAGGGCCCCGCGCAGATTTCGCGCGCCGACCTCTATGCCTGGCTCGTCAAGGAGTGCTCCGAGTTGCTGGACGGCTCCGACCTGGCCGAGGCCGGTCAGAATGTCTATGGCCGCGGTGACAAGGGCATGGTGCGCATGATTCTGGCCAAGGTCTACCTCAACGCCGAGGTGTGGGGCTGCGGCAGCCACTATGCCGAGTGCGCTGCGCTTTGCAAGGAGATTATGGCTGATTATCCGCTGCATGCCAAGTATGCCGAGCTCTTCATGGCCGACAATCACCTTTGGACCAACAATGTAACCCACAACGGCGATGAAATCATCTTCGTCGTTCCGCAGGACGGCATCAACGTGCGTTCGTACGGTTGCACCAACTTCATCATCTCGGCCGCTTTGCCCGCTTCGGGTTTCGACATGTCCACCGTTGGCCTTTCCGCCTCGGGCTGGGGCGGCCTGTCGCTCACCAAGGATTTCTCCGAGAAGTTCGACCAGGCCAAGGACGCCCGCGCCATGTTCTACACCAAGTACGGCATGAGCGTCGACAACGTTTCCTCGTACGATCCCTCCGAGGGCGAAGGCGGTTACAAGTCTTTGAAATTCAAAAATCTCAACCATGACGGCACGCCCGGTCAGGACGGTACGTTCGTCGACACCGACTTCCCCATGTTCCGTTCGGCCGATGCTTATCTGATGCTGGCCGAGTGCGCCAAGCGCGGCGGTGCTGCTGAGGCCGATGGTCTGAACGCACTTAACGATGTACGCGTACGCGCCGGTCTCGACCCGCTGGATGCCTATTCGTTGCAGGACGTGCTGGACGAGCGCGCCCGCGAGCTCTACTGGGAGTGCACGCGCCGCCAGGACCTCATCCGCTTCGGCCAGTTCACCACGGGCGACTACTGCTGGCAGTGGAAGGGCGCCGTCAAGGAGGGCCGCGCCGTCGAGGATCACCGCAATCTGATGCCGCTGGTTCCCGCCGACATCAACGCCAGCGGCAAGCTGACGCAGAATCCGGGTTACTGATCCTTTTCCGCATTTACCAAACCTAACAATCGACTACAATGAAAAAATTATTGAGCATAGCACTCTTCGCATGGGCCGGTCTTGCGCTGACCGCGTGCGAACAGGATCATATCGATGCGCAGTACATTCCCGGCAGCATCGTGGCGCCCGTGGCGGGCGAGGTGACGGGTGCCGGAGCCCTCGCCGTCGACGGCCCTGCCGTGACGGTGGCCTATACGCAGCCCGATTTCGGCTGGCAGGCCGCTACCGCCTGTACGCTTTATGCGGCGCTTTCGGAGACCATGGAGGACCGCCAGCCGGTGGCCGTTTCGGCCGGTCCCGAGGTGTTGACCGCCACGGCCAAGGACCTCAACGCCGCTCTGATCAATGCCGGCGGCGAGCCCGGCACGGAGACTGCGGTCTACCTGCAGATCGGGTTCTCGATGATCGACAGCAAGGGCGCCGCCGTCGAGGGTACGGAGAGCCTCTCCAACATCATCAGCGCTCTCTTCACGCCCTATAACGCCGAAGTGCTCGACGTCGACCTCTACAACCACGTGTGGATCATCGGCGATTATTGCGGCTGGGATTTCGCAAATTCGCAATTCCTCTACGACTACGACAAGAAAGGCGTCTTCACCGGTGTCGTCGACTTCGGTGCCAAGGCCGCCAGCGGATTCAAGCTCACGGGGGCGGCCGACTGGAACAACGGCAACTGGGGTACCGACGGCGGGGCCGCCGCTCCGGATGCCGAGGCCAAGGAGATAACGTTGATCGACAGCGGCGGCAGCGGCAACATCGCAGCTTACTCCAAGCGTTTCTACTCCTTCTCGTTCAACAAGTCGACGCTCAAGTTCACCCAGCAGTGGGGTGCCGACCAGATCGGCATCATCGGTCTCAATGACGATTGGAATAACGACATCGTCATGGAGTACAACCCCGTCAAGGTGCGTTTCTACGCCGACATCGAAGCGCCTGCGGATACCGAAATGAAGTTCCGCGCCGATGCGGCCTGGGGTCTCAACTGGGGTGCCGATTGTGCTCAGGGTGGTGGCAACATCGCCGTCAAGGCCGGCAACTACCGCGTCTATCTCGACCTGAACAAGTCGGAAATCGTCTTCAACGAGAAGATGTACGGCCAGCCCGAGCCGACCGAGTAACGAGCATCTTCCGACGGCCGCTTCGCGCCGTCGCCATACAGGCCGGAGGGTTTTGACCGACCCTCCGGTCGCTGCGGAGGAGCGGGCCGTTCCCATCCGGGTGCGGCCCGCTCCTCTTCCGACCTCCAACCGCTATTCGTCCAAAAACATGAAACGTTTCTTCGCCTTTTTGCTCGTGCTCTGCCTGCTCGGCTTCGCCGGCGCTTGCAGCAGCGACCCGGCGGGTTCCGACGGCGGCTCCGTCGTCCTCTCGGCTTCGCCCGCCGGCCTGGAGTTCTTCGCCGACAGCGACGTGCAGTCGCTCGAAGTGAAATCCACCGCCTCTAAATGGATGATCGCCGCCGCCGATGCCTGGTGCCAGACCGACGTGTCGTCGGGCTCGGGCGACCGCAGCGTGCGGGTCTCCGTCGCCGCCAACGCCTCGGGCGCTCCGCGCTCCACCCAGCTCACCCTCAGCGCCGAGGGCGCCGAGCCGGTCGTCGTCTCCGTCGTTCAGTCGGACATGGCCGCCGATCAGCTCGCCGTCGATCCCGAGCCGTGGGACGGCCGCAAACGCGCCGACATCACTTACCAGATTCTGATCTACGCCTTCGCCGATTCCGACGGCGACGGCGTGGGCGACTTCCGCGGCATCGCCGACAAGCTCGATTACCTCGATGCCATGGGTGTCGGCGCCCTGTGGCTCTCGCCTGCCCATCCCGCTGCTTCCTACCACGGCTACGACGTCGAGGACTACGAGGCTCTCGATCCGCGTTTCGGTACCGAGGCCGACTTCAAGGCGTTGATCGACGCTGCCCACGCCCGCGGCATCAGGATCTACATGGACTACGTCATCAACCATACCGGCAAGCAGCATCCGTGGTTCCTCGATGCCGTGCGCAATCCCGACAGCCCCTGCCGCGACTATTACGTCTTCTCCGACAACCCCCGGCAGGACATCCGGGACGGCAAGATTCCGACGATTGCTTCCGAGGGCGCCGCCGGTTACGATGCCGGCCAGTGGTTTACGGCCGTCTGCGGGGGCGACGCGACGCCCAACGTGAAGTTCACGCTCGACTGGAACCGGAAGACCGTCACGGTCGAGCAGGTCGGCGCCGTCGAGAATTCCGGCACGCCGTCGAGCGGCAAATATCTCTTTCTCGGCGACCCGGGCCGGTGCGTCGAGTTCTACGATGCCGGCAGCGGCCTCTATACCTTGTCTCTCGCATTCGATTCGTCGTGGGGCTTCCTCATCCGCACCTCCGCCACGGCCTGGACCGCCGGCACCAAGTTCGGCGCCGCCGCCGGCAGCAATACGATCGCGTGGGGCGAGCCTATGACGCTCGTCGCCAACACGGCTTCGGCCGATCCCGCCGACGTGCTGATGCCCTACATGTCGTCGGTCATGTACCACTCCCATTTCTGGACTTCGTGGTTCGCCGATCTCAACTACGGTCCGGTCGATGCGTGCGCCGAGTCGCCCGCCTTCAAGGCCGTCTGCAAGTCGGCCGCCAAGTGGATCGGCCTGGGCATCGACGGCCTGCGTCTCGACGGCGCCAAGCATGTCTATCACAATGCCTATTCCGACGAGAACCCCCGGTTCTGGAAGGCTTTTTACGACGAGGTCAACGCCCGTTACCGCACCCTCCATCCCGACGGCGACATCTACATGGTGGGCGAGATGTACGACAGCCACGACCGCGTGGCGCCCTATTACCTCGGGCTGCCCGCCTTTTTCGAGTTCGATTATTGGTGGCGGCTCCGCGATGCGCTCAACACCTCCACCGGATGTTATTTCGCCCGCGACATCCTCTCTTACCGTGAGCTCTACGCCAAGGTGCGGCCCGACTTCATCGAGGCCACCAAGCTCTCCAACCACGACGAAGACCGCGCCCTTTCGGAGTTGAAGGGCTCCGTCGCCAAAGCCAAGCTGGCCGGTGCCGTGCTCCTCACTTCGTGCGGTTCGCCCTACGTTTATCAGGGCGAAGAGTTGGGTTTCGTCGGCACCAAGGAGAGCGGCGACGAGTATGTCCGTCATCCCATGAAGTGGGGCGACACCCATACCCCCGAGCCTGTCGACGCTGCGAAAGTCTTCGCCGGCATGAAGGCGGTGGCCGACGTTGCGGCGCAGGAGGCCGATGCGGAGTCGATCCTGCACGTCTACCGCACGTTCGGCGCCCTGCGCAACACCTATCCCGCCTTGGCCATGGGTGCTATGACCGAGCATCCGGTCTACAACGCCGACAATACGCAGTACCGGCAGATCGCCGCCTGGTACCGCACCGAGGGCGACCAGCGCATGCTCGTGCTTCACAATTTTTCGTCGTCTTCCGTCAGCCTTCCGCTCACCGATGCCGTCGACAAGGCCGTCGCCACGCTCAACAGCGTTTCGGGTTCGTTCGGCGACGCTTCGTCGGTGCGGCTGGGCGGCTATGCGTCGGTCGTTCTCCTGTTGAAATAGTTGTACTCCATGAAACGGATTTTCCTTTTTCTGTTGGCTGCCGCTGCCTTTGGCGGCTGCCGCTCGCATAGCTTCGCCGATGCGCCTGCCGCCGGCAATGCCGAGCCCATCGTGCCGGCCCGGTTGCAGCCCGGCGCCAACCGGTTGTTTCTGACCGACTACCTCCCGCAGTGGGAGCGGGCCGATTCGGTCACTTCGTCCGAGCTCGGCATCGAGCCGGCTGCCGACGGCTGGGCCGAATTCGTCGTCACCGCGCCCGAGGGGCCGTTCGTCGCCACTTTCGAGGCATGGACCGGCGGCCATTGTCTCTCCGTCGTCGCCCTCGGCGGCGAGCGGGTGTCCGATGCCTGGGCCTTCTCCGAGGGATGCGACGGCTCAAGAATACAGGTGAAAACTTCGCAGGCGCCGCGGCAGGTCGTGGCTTTGTGGCAGAACTGCCGCCTGCCCGACGAGTATGTCTCCATAAGCGACAGGGGGGCAGAGGTCCTGCTGCCCGCCGATGCCGCCGATCCGGACCGTTCGTGGCTGCGGGTCTTCGCCGTTTCGGACGATGCCCGCTTCAACGACCTGCTCCTCCCGCTCGATAAGGGGCGGCCCGTCTCCGACGCCGCACGGCTCAACCGCCGCGACCGGCAGGCGCAGGTGCTCTATTCGTTGATGATCGACCGTTTCGACAACGGCAATCCTGCCAACGATGCGCCTCTCCGCCGGTCCGACGTGCTGCCGCAGGTCGACTACCAGGGCGGCGACCTGCGCGGCATCACCGACCGGATCGAGGCCGGTTTCTTCGATTCGCTCGGCATCTCGACGCTCTGGATTTCGCCCGTCACGCAGAACCCGCGCGACGCCTGGGGACTCAACAAGGAGCCTTTCACCCGTTTTTCGGGTTACCATGGCTACTGGCCCGTCTACACCACGCAGCTCGACGACCGTTTCGGCACGCCCGACGAGTTCCGCGAGTTGCTCGATGCGGCCCATGCCCGCGGCATGAATGTCATCCTCGACTACGTGGCCAACCATCTCCACCTCCGGTCGCCCGTCTTGCAGGCCCATCCCGACTGGGTGACGCCCCTCTACCTTGCCGACGGCCGCAAGAACCTCGGATTGTGGGACGACGAGCGCCTCACCACCTGGTTCGACGAGCACATCCCGACGCTCGACCTTGAACGCGAGGAGGTGTGCGGACCCATGACCGATTCGGCCTTGTATTGGATCGCCGAATACGACCTCGACGGCTTCCGCCACGACGCCTGCAAGCACATTCCCGAGAATTACTGGCGCATGCTCGGCCGCAAGATGAAGCGCCGCTTCCCCGACCGAAGCCTGTGGCAGATCGGCGAGACCTACGGGTCGCCCGAGCTGATCTCCTCCTACGTCCGCAGCGGCATGATCGACGCCCAGTTCGACTTCAACGTCTACCATACGGCGCTCGACGTCGCGGTGCGCGGCCGTTCCGTACGCGACCTGGCCGCCGAGGTCGACCGTTCGCTCGCGGTCTACGGCGCCCACCACACCATGGGCAACATCACGGGCAACCACGACAAGGCGCGTCTGGTCTCGCTGGCCGGCGGCGCCCTCTCGCCCGACGAGGACCACAAGCTCGCCGGCTGGACGCGTGAAGTAGGCGTCGGCGACCCCGTGGGTTACCGCAAGCTCGCCCTGGTCGAGGCCCTCAACTGCACCCTTCCCGGCGTCCCCTGCATCTACCAGGGCGACGAGTACGGCGAGCCCGGCGGCAACGACCCCGACAACCGCCGCATGATGCGCTTCGGCGGCTACACGCCCGACGAACAGACCGTCCGGCGCCTCACCGGCGCCCTCACGCACCTGCGCCGCACGTCGATGCCGCTTCTGTACGGCGACATGACCACGCTGGCCCTCACCGACGACGTGTGGCTCTTCGCCCGCGTCTACATGGGCGAATGGGTCTTCGTCGCGCTCAACTTCGGCGACCGGCCGCAGCGCGTCGCATCGGCTCTTCCCGCCCTTTTTGCCGGAAATACGAAATTTAAAGCTAACTTTGGGGCCGGTTTCGGCCTCACGCCCGCGGGTGAGCTCGTCGTAGAGCTCCCGGCCCACGGATTCGAAATACTGACCAAAACCGAATAAAACCATGAAACGACTTCTGAACCTGCTGCTTGGGGTCCTGCTTCTCGCTGCGGCCGCCTGCACCTCCGGGTCCGCCTCCGATGCGTGGCGCGACAATGCCGTGATCTACGAGCTTAACGTGCGCCAGTTCACCCCGGCCGGCACCTTCGCCGCCGCCGAGGAGCGCCTGCCGGCCTTGCGCGACCTGGGCGTCGACATCGTGTGGCTCATGCCCGTGCATCCCATCGGCGTCGAGGGCCGCAAGGGTACCTTGGGTTCCTATTACGCCATCCGCGACTACCGTGCCATCAACCCCGAGTTCGGTACGATGGCCGATTTCGAGCGGTTCCTCGACCGCG
>CASPAC010000023.1 GCA_949419965.1 Bacteroidales bacterium | reverse complement strand
TTTCTCATATCGCTTGCAGTCAAGCAATTATTTCCCACTGCATTAAAGATACGAATAAGCCGAATACAAAACCAAACATAGTTTGGATTTTGTTAAGGCGGAGTAGCTGAGACGCAGTCAAAGATACGAAAAGTCGAGCGCAGAAGCAAACCGAAGGTTTGTTATGCCGGGACAGAATATCTTCAACACAGCTAAAGATACGAACAAAAAAGTGAAAGTTGAAAGGTTGCTCCGTCTTTCCATTCGGTATCTTCGGCAAACCAAAGATATAAAATAAATGGCAAATGCGGCAAGAAATCGGTCTTTTTCAAATAGTTTTTCCCGCTTCGGAATGGCAGAGCGCCCACGGCGCGGACCGGACTCTTGCATAACGAGGCGGGATACGAAAAAGGGGGCGCCGAATTTTCGGCACCCCCTTGGCTTGTCGGTCTGTCATCGGTCGGACCGGCCCCGGCTGTTCAAGCCGAAAAGGCCCCGCCGATGCGGCCGTTATCAGAAATACTTGCCGCGCAGGTCTTCGATCTCGGCCAGCTCCTGGATGGCCGGGAACACCAGCTGCGAAACGCGGCTTTCGAGCATCGCCTGAGCGCGCACCTGCTCGGCCTCGGCCGTCTGTGCATCGCCGCGCCGGATGTCGTCCACCTGGAAAACATAGAGTCCGTTGAAGCCCTTCACGGGAGCCGACACCTTGCCGGTCTCGGTCGTGGCGCCGATGGCACCGATCAGACGGGGCTCCAGGCCGATGCCGTCGACATAGAACGAATTGGCGGTCACATTATCGAATCCGGCAACCTCGCCGCCGAGGCTTGCAGCCTGCTCGGCAAGCGTCGCGCCTTCGATGCCGGCCGCGATCAATTCATATTTCTTGTCGCGCATCAGCTGCGAACGAATCTGTGCGGAGGCTTTCTCCAACGACGTATAATCGTCGTCGTCGATCTCCGTCAGGACGGCCACCACGTAGTCCTTGCCGACCTTGAAGATCTCCGACATATCGCCCTCGTCGGCACCGTAAACCCAGCGGGCCACGTCGCGCGAATCCTCCAGACCGCGGACCGTCCGCTCGCCCTGCGCCATCGTAGCGACACGCGGCGTCAGCGCGGCCGTCGAAGCGGCATCGTTGAACTTGTCGACCGAACCCTTGGCGTTGAGCGTGAAGGAGAGCGCCTGGTTGTGAACGTCGCGGACCGTGGCCGACGAAGCCTCGACCGGATAGGTGATCGAAGCCACCTGGACATGCTTCACCGGACGACCGGCGCGGTAAACCTGCAGCAGCTGAACGGCATCGCCCATCGAAACCTTGACGACGTCGCCCTGCTTGGCGCCAGCCAGCGCCGAGGCGAACTCGCCGCTCAACGACGAGAACGGCACCATGCCGACGTCACCGCCGTTGGCCGCCGTCTGCTCGGCCACCGAATAACGAAGGGCCAGCTCGGCGAAGTCGGCACCGCCGCGGATCACCCGCAGCAGGCTGTCGGCCAGCGCCTCTTCGGTGTACGGCAGCACGATGTGGCGGAGACCCAGCGAATCGGGCGCCATCTTCGTGTCGAGCACGCGGGCCATCGTCCACTCGTTGTTCTTGAGCACGGGACCGTAGGTCCGGCCGGCCATCAGAGCCTCGGCCTCGCCGTCGCTCAGCCGGGCGGCCGAGACGTAGTTCTCGGCGACACGGCCGTTGCGGTTCGCCCGCACGAAAGACTTGGGATTGGCGGCAGCGGCGAACTCGGCGCCCACTTCGCGCACGGTCTGCTCCAAAGCAAGCAGGTCGTCGTCCGTAGGCTCGACCTCGAACACCACGTAGGAGAACGTGCGGGTGGGATATTTCTTGAAAGCGTTCTTATGCGACTTGTAGTAAGCCTTGATGTCGCCGTTGGTGACCTTGACCAGCGAATCGGGAACCGCCGAATAATGCTTGCCGGCCCACTTGCCCGCAAACTTGTCGTTGGCGGCCGTCAGCCCCTGCGCCACTTCGAGCGAATTGACGTAGGCGCCGCCGCGCACCAAAGCCATGTACTTCTCGGTGGCGCGCTCCAGCCGGGCCTGCTCGTTGAGATGCTTCCACGAAGCCATCGCCTGCGGATTGCTCTCGGCCTCGGAGAGGAACCGGCTGACATAAGCCACGTTGTAGGCTCCCGTGCGGGGATCGGCGAAAGCCTGGTAGAAGGTATTCGACGGCTGCTTGCCGGTGAGCATCGCCTGACGCTCCTGCTCCGAAACGCGGACGCCCGCCTTCTCGAAGCCCGGAGTGAGCACATGCTCGGCGATGAGCACCTGCCACGTCGTAGCGGCCAGCGCAGCGGCCTGCTGCTCGTCGCTCTCCTGGGCGCCGCTCTGGGCCTTGATCTGCTCGTAGAGGTTGTAGTACTCCGAATAGTTGATCTTCTCGCCGTCGATCACGCCCACTTTCGGGTCGTTGCCCGAGAAGCCCATTTCGGCCTTCAACGAGAGGATGAACGCCAAGAGGGCCAGTGCGATGATGATCGAAAGCACGATGCCGAACTTGGTGCGTAAGGTGTTCAAACTTGCCATATTCCTATTTTATTATCGTTGTTTCCCAAAAAGCAGTCAAAGATAGTAAATTTATTCCGAAAAGCCCTCTCCGTCACGACAATTTTTTCACGCGGGCCAGTTCGATGCGCGAACGCGTCGTGCGGAGCATGCGCAGCTGAAGATCGCCGATGACGATCGTTTCGCCGGCCGTGGGGATGCCCTCGTAATGGTAGATGACGAAACCGGCCAGGGTGTCGTAGCCCTTGTTCTCCTCGATTCCGAATCCGTATTTCTCATTGAGATACTTCACCTCGTGGCGGCACGAAAGCACATATTCGCCCGGCCCCACCTGTTTCTCGGTCAGATCGGGAACGTCGTGTTCGTCTTCGATCTCGCCGAAAATCTGCTCCAGCACGTCCTCCAGCGAGATGATGCCCGCCGTACCGCCGAATTCGTCGATCACCACGGCGATGTTCGACCGGTGCTTGATGAAGTTCTGCAGCACCGCCTGCAGCGGCATCGTCTCGGGCACGAAGTTGACGTCCATGGTCACCTCGGCCAGGGTTTTCGGACGGGTGAAGAGGCTCTTCGAATTGACATAGCCCACGATGTTGTCGATGTTGCCGCGCCAGAGGAAGATGCGCGAATATTTGGTGTCGGCGAAGCGTTCGGTGAGCTGGTCGACCGTCGTGTCGTCGGCATCCGCCGCCTCGACGTCCACACGCGGCACCATGCAGTCGCGCACGCGCATGTCGGCGAAGTCCAGCGCGTTCTGGAAAAGCCGGAGTTCATGATCCGGATCGGGACCCTGCTCCGCATTGTTCGAGTCGAGCAGCGCCGCCAGGTCGTCGCGGCTGAAAGTCGGCTGGGCGCTCTGCTGTACGATCTTGCGCCCCGTCAGACGCAGGATGCCGTGCGAAACGAGCGTCGTGAGCCGCGCGATGGGATACAGCAGCAGGTAGAAGAAGTAGATCACCGGCGCCAGCACCCGATAGTAGAAGTTGGGGTTGTTGCGGAAGACCGATTTGGGCAGGAACTCCGCCACGAAGATGATGATGAGCGTCGAGACGCCGGTCTCGATGGCCACCGACCCCTCGCGGGCCACGCTCTCCCACCCCAGCGCATAAAATACCGAGCGCAGCAGCACCGACATGTAAAGCGAATAGACGACCAGCGCAATGTTGTTGCCCACCAGGATCGTCGTGATGTACTGGCCCGGGTGCCGGGCGAAGATCTCGGCGATGCGGTCGAACATGCGGCTCTGCTTGCGGTCGATCTCCAGTTTGAGGCGGTTCTTGCTCGTGAAGGCGATCTCCATGCCCGAGAAGAAGGCCGAGAGCAGCAGCATCGCCAGGATCAATATGACGGAAGTAAACATGATTCACGCAAATTCTGATTCACACCCTCAACGCAGCTCCCTCTTTCCGGAGTCGTCGACGGTCTCAAGGCGCAGAGCGGCCTGTTCCGGTGCGCCATCCGGGTTGCCGGTGTCGGAGCGGCGGGATGCCGGGCGCTGTTTGGTCTCCGGACGCGGTTCGACCGTGCGCGACGGGGCACCCGGAGCCGCCGTGGAAGCGGCACGACGGGGCGACGAGCCGCCGGCCGGGCCGGCGGCAGCGGTCGGACGCGATGCGGAAGCGCTGTCTGACGAAGCGCCCGGGCGGGACGCACCGGCCGGATCGGAGTCGCCCGCAGGCGCCACATCCACCTCCATGCGCCCTTTCATGCGGCGGAAACGCCAGTCGCGGAACTCCTCGTCGGACTCGAATCCCTCGCCGATGAAGACGTCGGTGCCGCCTTTCTGTACGATCTTGGAGTCGACGTTGGAGTAGATTTTCTTCGTCCTCGCATTCCAGAAGAGCTGCTGGGTGTAGAGCGTCTTGCCGTCCGATTTCTCCACCACCACGTCGCCCTTGGCTTCCCAAAGCTGGCGTTTTTCGTAGTAGATGGCATAGTTGGCCGTCAGCACAGCGTCGACGGTCGAAAGCGAATCGTCCTTGTAGGTAGTGATCTTCACCCCCTTGCGGAATTCGCGGTAGGGTTCGCGGGCCTGCGAATAACCCTCCATCAGCGGGGTCTCGAAGTGGTAGGAGCGCCGGCCGTTCTGCGAATTGACCGTCGAGAGGTCCTCGAAATACTCGGTCATGCGCAGCTCCTCGACCGCCGGGTCGGGAGCCGCGGTCCGCTCGCAGGAGTATAGCAAGATAGCACTCCCCAGAAAAGGGAGTGCTACCCGCAAATATTTCGTCACGCGCCGGGACATGCTCCGCACTGACAGAAGCAGCGTTTTAGCGGTAACGCACCGTGGTCACCTGACCGGCCGCCGTGCCGCAGCCCACCGTGTAGCGGGCGCCCTCCTTGGCTTCGTTGAAGAAGCACTCCTCCTGGGTGGGGAAATGGCTGCGGTAGGTAGCGAGCGAGCGGCGTGCGTGCTCGACGTACTCCGAATCGGCCGGCAGAAGTTCGAGGGCCTTGGCCATGGTGTCGTAGGCGGCCCAGAAAGCGGCCTGGCCTGCGAAACCGCCGCACTGGCCGGCCGAAATGCCGTAGCACTGCGCCAGAACGAAGTAGGGCACGCCGTCCTCGGGATCGAGTTCGCGGGCCGAACGGGCGGCGGCGGCGGCATTGGAGACATGGTTGGCTACGAGTTCCACCAGCGCGATGTGCACATAGAGTTTCTCGCGCTCGGCGGGATCGGTCTCCGAAGCGAGCGCTTCATTGAGATACTTGGTGGCCTTGGCATAGTCGCCGCGGGTCTGGAAAGCCACGGCGAGCGACATGGCGGCCTCGGAGGTGGGTTTCAGCTCGTAGTATTTCTCAGCGGTGTTGCAGTAGAACTCGCTGTTGCACTTGGCACGCGTCATCAGCGCCACGGCCTGGCCCAGAACGGTCTCGTCGTCGGGGGCGGCGGCAACCTTGGCGCTGAAGATCTTCTCCAGGTTCTCGCAGCTGGCGGCGCCGCTCAAGCCGAAGGCGGTATCGAACTGTTTCTTCTTCTCGGCCTCCGCCTCGCCGAACATGGGCGAAAGGCGCTCGTACTCGGCGATCAGCTCCTCGGGCGTCACCTCGTCGGTATTCTTGTAGTCCTCGCACATGTTGCCGAAGTAGAGCACCAGCGTCTCGGGATCGGTGGCGCCCCCCTCGATGGCCTCGCGGAAGACCTTGCGGACACCGGCGCGGTCGTTGGGACGGTAGGTCGCATATTCGCGGGCCTTGCGGTCGAGGATATAGGCCGTGCCCTGCGTGGGATGGTCGCCGAAATAGCGGTTGCGCAGGTCGTAGAGCATCATCAGCGAATCGACATAGCCGTTGCGCTCGGCCACGCTCTTGGCGCGATTGATCTTCTGCTTGTAGACGGTGGCGCCGCGCTGGTAGATCGAGACCGCGGCATCGGGGCAATTCGCGAGCAGCTCGCGCAGATAGCCTGCGGCAGCATTGTAGTCGCGGTTGTCGCACGACTCCTTCAGGAAGTTGCTGTTGATGATATTCTTCTCGCGGGCTTCCGGGGTATCGCCCCATTTGGCATACTGCGGGCCGCTGAAGTCCTGCTGGGCCTGGCTTGCGACCGCGATCATCGTGCTGGCGGCGGCAAGCAGAATCTGAATGGTTTTCATGTTGCTGATCATATTTTTTTGTATGTTCTTTAGTCGTATTTGGGTCTTACGAACCAATATTCGCCGTTCTCGCTGCCCGCAAAGAGCGAGAAGCCCACCGCGAACTTGAAGTAGCGTTGTTTCACCAGCCCGATGCGCTCGGCCACGTTGAAGCCGCGGCAGCCGTACTCCACGCCCACGTCGATGGACGAGGAGCCGAAGAAGCGGACCGGGATGCCGAATCCCAGCGTCACGGCATACTGGTCGAGCCGATGGCCGCCGAAGGTCTGGTTGTAGGAGCCGTAGCGCACGCCGGCCCGGTAGGACCAGCGCTTCATGAAGTTGCGCGCATCGTAGCGGTTGGGGGTGAACTCCGCACCGAACTTCACCGTATGGGTGTCGGTGTAGGCCACGTCGAGACGGCTGCCCGACGCTCCGCCGCCCGCCGTGCGCACCGAGCCCTTGTTGCGGCCGCCCCAGTTCTGGTAGACATAGTCCAGACCGACCGACCACTTGGGCGTCTGGTAGAAGACGCCGGCCGCCACCTGCTGCGGCAGCACCAGTTTCAGATGCGTCGAATCGTTCTTGACCGTCGTGCCGTAGTTGTCCGACGTGTAGAGTTTCTCGATGTTGCGGGGGCGCAGGTCGCCGCCCAAGTCGTAGGTCGCACCGAAGGTCAGCGCCCGTTTTGAGTTGAGCAGTGCGTTCCACTGCACGCCGACCTGGCCCTTGAAGCGCGAAATGCTGTAGCGGCTTTCACCCACGATGGGGTTGAAGGTCCCTTCGCCCGAGATCGAAGTGGGCGTCGCCACGTAGGTGCGGTCGATCTTGCCCCAGTAATATTGCGCGGCCACGCCGATCGAGAGGTTCCGGACCACCTCCCAGCCGATGCCGGCCTTCACTTCCGAAACGTCGCCCTCGCCTTCGTAGGAATACTGCACGGGGCCCACGTTGCCCCACACGGGGTCTTCCGGATCGTAGGGCCGGTAGTACTTCGTGCGGTAGCCCACCGAGCTGTAGGGCGTAAGGCTGAAGCCGAAGCCCAGGCGGCGGGTCAGCGGCACCTGGAAGGCGATGTCGTGGAAATTGAAGGTATTGAAGGCCGACTTCCGGGTCGTACCGTTGTCGTTCTGCGAGTTGTAGTAGTTCTGTCCCTCGAGTCCGAAGCTGAAAAGGAAACTTTTCTGCGGCATGGCGCTGTAGGCCGCCGGGTTGAGCAGGTTGACCGTCCCGACCCCGCGCATCGCCACGCCCACGCCGCCCATCGAACGCATCTGCAGCGTACCCGGCGTCGAGAGCTCGCCGATGCCGTACATCGTGTAGGGCGAGAATGCGTTGATGCTGCTCGTCTGCGCCGTCGCCGCCGAAGGCAGCAGGCAGCAGAGCAGGGCCGCGACAAAAAGTCTACTCAAGGTGTTCTTCACTGACATTGAATTCCAATATTCGATCCAGCCCGCACAGAACCGGATTACGATTTGCAAATATCGTATTTTTAATTCTTTTCGACAAGTATTTCGCGTCGCCGCCGGTAAAAATTACGCATAAACCGTCGATTTTTCCCTGCAGACGGGCCATGTAGCCCTCGATTTCGTAGACCAGCGAGTTCGTCACTCCGCGCTCGATCGCTTCGCGGGTGGTGCGGCCCAGCAGCTGCGCCGGCTCCCCGCCGGAATGCGCTTCGGCTGCCGCTCCGCCATCTTCGGCAGTGTCCGCCCCGGCTTCTTCGCCGAACTCTCTGCCGGAACTCGCTCCGGTATCTGCACCGGCTGCCCCGCCGGTTTCTTCCTCCGCTTCGGCCGGAGAGCACAGGGGCAGCGCCGCCGTATAATCGTGCAGCGCCCGGAAGCGGCTCCGGAGACCCGGCGAGATGCAGCCTCCGCGGAACGTG
This sequence comes from Bacteroidales bacterium, assembly GCA_949419965.1. The sequence continues at coordinate 10,280 of CASPAC010000023.1, read as the reverse complement.
CCGTCGGCCGTCACCAGGTCGATCGTCACCGCCGTGCCGCAGTCGACGATCAGCACGTTGCGGCCCGGCCAGAGCACCGCCGCGCCCACCGCGGCGGCCAGGCGGTCGCGGCCCAGCGTCGCGGGCGTGAGGTAATCGTTGCGGATCGGCACCGGAGTCGCGGGGCCGAATTCCACCACGCGCGCCACCCGCCGGCGGAGCATCGCCGCCGCATCGGCCGTATCGCCGCGCGTCGAGCAGACGATGGCCTTGTCGATGCGCCACGCGGCGAAAAGCTCGTCCAGCATCGCCGGCTCAAGACTCCCGGCACTCCGCTGCGCAACGCATTCGCCGCACTCCATGACGGCCGCCTTGACCCGCGTGTTGCCTATGTCGACGATAAGATTCAAAGTTCGCGCAGTATTTTGTAGGCCGCCTCCACATCTTCGATCTTCCTAACGGTCATGGCCAGCCTGTTATTGTGCTGTTTGAGCACGAAACGCTCGGGATGGCGCGTGACGCGTTCGAGCAGGTGCATGAAGACGTCGCTTTTGTAGTAGGGCGAATTCTCCTCGCCGACGAAATGGACGATCATCAGTCCGTTCTTCACCTTCACGCGCTCCATGCCCAGCCGGATCGCCTCCCAGCGCAGGCGCACCACGTCCAGAAGTTCGCACACCGCCCGCGGCAAGGGTCCGAAACGGTCCTCCAGACGCTTGCCGAAGGCTTGCAGCGCCTCCTCGTCCTTCGTGGAGTCGAGTTCGCGGTAGAGCTTCAGACGCTCGGCCTGCTGCGCGACGTAGGTGTCCGGCAGCCCCGCTTCCACCCCGATGTCGATGTGCGCGTCGTCGACATAGCGCACCGGTCCGGCCGCCTCGCTCTCTTCGGGCGGAAGCCCCGCCACCTGCAACCCTTCGGCGCGCAGTTCGGCGATGGCCTCCTCCATGATCTTGCGGTAGGTCTCGAAACCGATGTCGGCGATGAATCCGCTCTGCTCGGCCCCCAGCAGGTTGCCGGCGCCGCGGATGTCGAGGTCCTGCATGGCGATGTTGAAGCCCGAACCCAGGTCCGAGAACTCCTCGATGGCCCGCAGGCGGCGCCGCGCATCCGGCGAAAGCAGTTCGTCGGGCGGCGAGAGCAGGTAGCAGTAGGCCTTGCGGTCGGAACGCCCCACGCGGCCGCGCAGCTGGTGCAGGTCGCTCAGACCGAAGTTCTGCGCATCGTTGATGATGATGGTGTTGGCATTGGGGATGTCGATGCCGTTCTCCACGATGGTGGTCGACAGCAGCACGTCGAATTCGCCGTAGATGAAGTCCATAACGAGTTTCTCAAGCTGCTCGGCCGGCATCTTGCCGTGTCCCACGCCCACGCGGGCCTTGGGACACAGCCCCGCGAGCATGCCTTGCAGGGTCTGCAGCTCCTCGACCCGGTTGTGGACGAAATAGACCTGCCCGCCGCGCGCCAGTTCGGCCTCTATGGCATCGCGCACGATCTCCTCCGAAAAGGCGTGGCTTTCGGTCACGATGGGCTGGCGGTTGGGCGGGGGCGTGGAGATGACCGAGAGGTCGCGCGAACCCATCAGCGAGAATTGCAGCGTACGCGGTATGGGCGTCGCTGTCAGAGTCAATGTGTCGACCGACACGCTCATCTGCGTGAGTTTTTCTTTCGCAGCAACGCCGAACTTCTGTTCCTCGTCGATGATGAGCAGCCCCAGGTCGCGGAAGACGATCTGCTTGCCCAGCATCTTGTGCGTGCCGATCAGGATGTCGATCTTGCCCGCCGCCAGCTCCTCGCGGATGCGCTTCACCTCGGCGGCCGTCTTGGTGCGGTTGAGATACTCGATCCTCACGGGGAAGTCGCGCAGGCGCTCCGAAAAGGAGCGGTAGTGTTGCAGCGCCAGGATGGTGGTCGGCACCAGCACGGCCACCTGCTTGCCGTCGGCGGCCGCCTTGAAAGCTGCGCGGATGGCCACCTCGGTCTTGCCGAAGCCCACGTCGCCGCACACCAGACGGTCCATCGGACGCTCCGACTCCATGTCTTTCTTCACGGCCGCGATGGCCGTCTGCTGGTCGGGCGTATCCTCCCAGCGGAACGAAGCCTCCAACTCGTGCTGCAGGTAGCTGTCGGGCGAGAAAGCGAAGCCTTTCGACGCCTTGCGCTTGGCATAGAGGGCGATAAGTTCGCGCGAAATGTCCTTGACCGCCTTTTTGGTGGCATTCTTGAGCTTCTGCCAGGCACCGTTGCCCAACTTGTAGATCTTGGGGGGCTCGCCGTCGCCGGCCTTGTAGCGCGAAATGCGGTGGAGCGAATGGACGTTGACGAAGAGCACGTCGCCGTCCTTGTAGACCAGCTTGATGGCTTCGTGGGCCCGGCCGTTCTCCTCGATCTTCACCAGTCCGTCGAAACGCCCCACGCCGTGGTCGACGTGCACCACGTAGTCGCCCGGCCGCAGCTGGTTGAGCTCCGCCACGGTCATCTGCTCGTCGCGGCGGATTTCGCCGTTGATGCGGTAGCGCTGGTAGCGGTCGAATATCTGATGGTCGGTGTAGAGGCAGAGTTTCAGATCGCGGTCCACGAAACCCTCGTGCAGCATCACTCCGATGGCGTGCACCGCGGCCTGTCCCCGGCCGATGCGGTGGAAGATGTTTTCCAGGCGCTCGATCTGCACCTTGTTTTCCGAGAGGATGTAGGTCTTGTAGCCCCGCAGCGCATTGCCGATCATGTCGTCGGCCAGCATCTCGAAGTTCTTGTTGAACCTCGGCTGCGGCGCCGTGGAGAATTCGATCGTCGCCGTCGCCGGACGCTCCGGCAGGTTGTCGCGCAGGATGAAAAGAGGGTTCGGCGCCAGATCGTCGAGCAGGCCGTTGCGGCTCGTCATCAGGGAGTCGATGCGGTGCGGATCGTCGAGGTCGGCCACCGTCTTGCGGCGCACGTCGTTGACCTTGCGCAGCACGAAATCGGCATCGTAGAACCACCAGGCCGCCTCCTCGCCCGCAAACCCGGCCAGCGAGACGCGGCGGGCATCCGCCGCAGCGTTCATGTCGGGGATGACGGCCACCTCGGAAAGGCGCTCGGACGAGAGCTGGCTCGAAATCTCGAAGCGCCGGATCGAGTCGACCTCGTCGCCGAACAAGTCGATGCGGTAGGGTTTGCTCTCCGAATAGGAGAAGACGTCGACGATGCCGCCGCGCAACGAATACTGCCCCGGCTCGTAGACGAAATCCACCCGCACGAACGAAGCGTCGACCAGCGCCTGCTCCAGCGCGCCGATGGCGATGCGGTCGCCCACCTTCACCCGGATTGCGCCCCGCTGCAGCGCTTCGGCGTCGGCCACCCGCTCGGCCAGCGCCTCGGGGTAGGTGCACACCACCAGATAGCCCTGCCCGTCGAAACTGCGCAGGGCATTCATCGTAGCCGTGCGCTGCACGACTCCCTGGGCATCCTCTGCGCCGTAGGCCGCCGACCGCTTCCACGACGAAGGAAAGAAGCAGACGCGCGACTCGTCGAGCAATCCGTAGAAGTCGTTCAACAGGTAGGCCGCAGCGTCGCGGTCCTCGGCCACGAAAAGATGCACGCCCCCGCACCTTGCCACGCAAGCCGAGGCATAGAACGGCAGCGCACCGCCGACCAGCTCCTCAAGATGGACGACGGCGCCCTTCTCCCGGTATGCACGGCACAACTTCTCCAGGTTCTCCGACCCGGCAGCGAGCTGCGCCATCTGTTCATGAAACGCCACGACGAAAAAGGTGAAAGATGAAAAACGATAGGTGAAAGGAAGGCAAAGCCGGCAACCGGCGCCATGCACGAGACGACGCAGCCGAAAAGGAAAGCGCTACGCCCCGCGATGACTTCCCGCCTGCGGTCTTTCGGCTTCCACCGCCGCGAAAAGCTATTTTTTGATCAGATCGTTGCCCTTCCGGTCGTGGTAATGGACCTCCACGATGCCGGTGCTCTGGTCCTCGACCACGTCGATGCGGGTCTTGTATTTCCACTCCCAGCGGCGGCGCAGCGACCACAGCCCCTTCCGGATGAAAGCCGCCACATAGGGGCTCACCACGAGACGGATATACTTGTGACCGCGGTCCTGCGTGAGGAACGAAATCTGGTTCTCGATCTTCTTGTCCAGCAGCACCGTGGGCTCGATCTTGCCCGAACCGTTGCACGTCGGGCAGACGTCCGACACGCTCTCCACGGCCACGGGGCGCACGCGCTGGCGCGTGATCTGCATCAAGCCGAACTTCGTGAGCGGCAGCACCGTGTGCTTGGCCTTGTCGGTCGACATGAGCTTCACCATCTCGTCGAAGAGCAGCTGGCGGTTCTGCGCCTTGTGCAGGTCGATGAAGTCGATGATGACGATGCCGCCCAGGTCGCGCAGGCGCAGCTGGCGGGCGATCTCCTTCGCCGCGGCCAGGTTGACGTCCATGGCGGTCTGCTCCTGGTTGTCCTCGGCCTTGGTGCGGTTGCCCGAGTTGACGTCGATGACGTTCATGGCCTCGGTGCGCTCGATGATGAGGTAGGCGCCGCGTTTGAGCGAGACATACTTGGCGAAGAGCGACTTGATCTGCTTCGAGATGTCGAAGTTGTCGAAGATGGGCACATTGCCGCGGTAGAGTTTCACGATCTTCTCCTTCTCGGGCTCGATCTGGCGGATGTAGTTGCGTATCTCGTTGAACATCGCCTGGTCGTCGACGGCGATCTGCGAGAAGGTGCCGTTGAGCGAGTCGCGGATGATGGTGTTGGCGCGGTTCATCTCGCTCATGATCTGCGCCGGAGCCGTATGCTTGCGGATCGCCGCCACGGTCTTGCGCCAGCGGTCGATCTGCGTACGGATGTCCTGCTCGATGTCCTCGTCGCGGGCCTCCATGGCGGCCGTGCGGATGATGACGCCGAAGTTCTTGGGCAGCACGGCGGCGGCGATGCGCTTGAGGCGCTTCTTCTCCTCGCCCGAACGGATTTTCTGCGACAGGAATACCTTCGACGAGAAAGGCACCAGCACCACGTTGCGGCCTGCCAGCGAGATGTCGGCCGTCAGACGCGGGCCCTTGGTCGAAATGGCCTCCTTGGCCACCTGCACCATGATCTGCTGCCCCACCTGGAGGTAGTCGCCGATCTTGCCCGACTTCTCGACCGGAGCCTCCATCTTCATGCTTTCGACGCGCAGGCCCCGTTTGCCGGGGACATACGACGAAGCGAGCTTCTGGAGCGAGGGGAAGTGGGTTCCCAGATCGAGGTAGTGGATGAAGGCATCCTTTTCATGCCCTATGTTGACGAATGCCGCGTTGAGACCCGGCATGATTTTGCGGACCTTGCCCAGGTAGATGTCGCCCACGGCGAATCCGGTCTGGCACTGTTCCTTGGAGAGCTCGACCAGCACCTTGTCTTCGCACATGGCGATGGAGATTTCGGTCGGGCTAACGTTTACGATGAGTTCCTTGTTCATGTATGGGAATGCGTGCTTCCGCGAGGCGGAACACGTGATGTTGTGTTTGGTATCGGGACCGCTTTTGCTCTGGAGTGGCGGACAACTCCAATGTCTCAACCCGCGTCCGGAGGCCTCCGGGCCGGGATCGGGGGTGCCGGCAAGACCGCCGACTTTTAAATAGGTAAAGCTAAAAGAGCCCGGGGCCCCTTTAGCTTTATCTATCCGTAGACGTCGCTACCCTTACTTTTTCTTGTGACGGTTCTTGCGCAGACGCTTTTTGCGCTTGTGGGTAGCCATCTTGTGACGCTTGTGCTTCTTTCCGTTTGGCATAGTCCTTAATTGTTAGAGGTTCTTGATTTATCGTTTCCTATTTCACCTTCGCTGCGAAGCTCTTGGCCGGCTTGAAGGCGGGGATATTGTGTTCGGGGATCGTAATGGTCGTATTCTTCGAGATGTTGCGGGCCACTTTCTTGGCGCGTTTTTTCACGATGAAGCTGCCGAAGCCGCGGAGATAGACGTTGTTGTTCTTGGTCAGCGACGTCTTGATGCTCTCCATGAACGCCTCGACGATGGCCTGCACCTGTACCTTTTCGGCGCCGGTGGTCTTGGCGATTTCGCTTACGATATCTGCTTTTGTCATAGCTTATGTTATTAAAAATTAAGTTCTTCTTGATCGGAACCGGTCTGCAAATATACGGTTTATTTGGTTATCCGCAAAAATTTTTTCGCGTTTTTCCCGGGGTCCGCATACCGGCCACAGACACAAGGCGATGAACAAATATCGGGCAAAACCGGAGCAAGAAATCAAAATTCACAATCCATCGTTCGTTTTTTTACATTTTCGGCGTTGCGGCGCATCCTTTTTCAGCACGTCCGCGCCCCGACCGCACCGGCCGCCGAGGCCGGAGACGATTGCTGCACACCCGGCCGCGCACGCCGGACCGGCCGCAGAACACCTCCGGAAAATTGCGGTTCGCACATCGGCTTTCGCAAATTCATGGCACGTTTCTCCAATAATTTCCCGTTTTTTGCGTTTGGATGTAAAAACACTAATTTTGCAACACGATCGCCGGCTTTCTCCCGGACCCGGGCCGAATCGGACCCGGCCGCGCCACTTCGGGGCGGGAAAACCTGCATGAAATGAACGTTTTCTTGAGCCGAGCGCAGAGCCGAACTTGTTCGGGCTATGCCGAGGCGGGAAAACCTGCATGAAATGAACGCTATGGTCAAAATTCTTTGGGTCGACGACGAAGTCGAACTGCTGCGGCCCCACGTCCTCTTTCTGAAGGGCAAGGGCTACGAGGTCGAGACCTGCAACAACGGTTACGACGCCATCGACATGGCGGCCGAAGGGTCCTACGACCTGATCATACTCGACGAGATGATGCCCGGCATGACCGGGCTCGAAACCCTGCCCAAGATCAAGGAGGTGCGCCCCACCACGCCGGTCATCATGGTGACCAAGAGCGAGGAGGAGAACATCATGGACAAGGCCGTGGGTTCGAAGATCGCCGACTACCTCATCAAGCCCGTCAATCCCAATCAGGTGCTGCTCTCCATCAAGAAGAACGTGCACTCGCAGCAGCTCGTCACCGAGCGCACCACGGCCGACTACCGTTCGGAATTCGGGCGCATCTCGCAGTCGCTGCAAATGGCCGACACGTTCCAGGACTGGTGTTCGCTCTACCGGCGTCTCACCTCGTGGGAGCTCGAGCTGGAGGATTCGACCGACCAGAGCATCAAGGAGGTGCTCACCTACCAGAAGACCGAGGCCAACCAGGAGTTCTCGAAGTTCGTGCGGCGCAACTACTACGACTGGATCAACCGGCGCTCCGACTCTACGCCCGTGATGTCGCACACGCTCATGCGGTCGAAGATCTTCCCCGTCGCCGACGAGAATCCCAAGACCACGCTGCTGCTCATCGACAATTTCCGCTACGACCAGTGGCGGGCCATCTCTTCGCTGCTGCGCGGCCACTACGACGTCGCCGCCGAGGATTTCTATTGCGCCATCCTGCCCACCGCCACCCAGTACGCCCGCAACGCCATCTTCGCCGGACTCATGCCGCTGGCCATCGACCGGCTGATGCCCGACAAGTGGCTCAACGACAACGAGGAGGGCGGCAAGAACCAGTACGAGGAGGAGTTCCTGCGCCGCCTGATGACCCAGAACGGCAAGCAGTGGAAGTTCTCGTTCGACAAGCTCGTGCGGCCCGAGCAGGGGCGGCGCCTGGTGGACAACATCCAGAAGGTCTACGATGCCGACTTCTCGGTCATCGTCTACAACTTCCTCGACATCCTCTCCCACGCCCGCACCGAGACCGACATCATCCGCGAGCTGACCGAGGACGAGGCCGCCTTCCGATCGCTGACGCGTTCGTGGTTCGAGCACTCCGACCTCTACACGATCCTCCGGCTCCTCGCCGAGCGGGTCCACACCGTGGTCATCACCTCCGACCACGGCACCATCCGCGTCGACAACCCCGTGCGCGTCACGGGCGATCGCGAAACCTCGGCCAACCTGCGCTACAAGACGGGGCGCAACCTCGCCTACAACTCGCGCGAGGTCTACGAGGTGCACAAGCCCGAGGACATCCAGCTGCCGTCGAGCAACCTCACGTCGAGCTATATCTTCGCCTACAACACCGATTTTCTCGTCTATAACAACGATGCCAACCGCCACATCCGCTACTACCGCAACACGTTCCAGCACGGCGGCATCTCGATGGAGGAGATGATCGTTCCCTATCTGGTACTCAAACCGAAACGATGAAAACCATCCACATAACCTCGCAGGAAGAGCTGCCCCGGGTCGCCGAAGCCGTCGTCGGCCTGCTGGGCCGCCGCACCGTCGTGGCGCTCCACGGCGGCATGGGCGCCGGCAAAACCACGCTGGTCCGTGAAATCGCAGCGCTGCTGGGCGCCGACGACACCGTCACGAGCCCCACGTTCGCCATCGTCAACCAGTACCGCGGCGCCGGAGGCCGCCGCATCTGCCACTTCGACTTCTACCGCATCGACGACCCGCGCGAGGCCTTCGACCTGGGCTACGAGGAGTATTTCTACTCGGGCGACATCTGCCTGATCGAGTGGCCCGAGAAGATCGAAGGGCTGCTGCCCGACAACACGATCCGCGTGCGCATCACGACCGACAGCCCCACGGCGCGCACCTTCGAGATCGAATGACCGCCGCCCCGACGCTTCGCCGGCACCTCCGCACCCCCGGAACCTCTCCGGTGCGCCCGAACCGTTCCGCACCGCACACAAACCCGAAACATAAAATCCGAATCACATACCGACCCATGCAGGAATACATCTCCAAACAGCAGCAGATTCTGCGCCCCGCCGAAGCGATCTACGCGGCCGTCAGCCGGTTCGACAACCTCACGCCCGCCGTGGCCGACCGTGTCGAGGAGTGGCAGGCCGACGAAGAGCATTGTTCGTTCAAAGCCAAAGGATTCACCGTCAAGCTCCGCATGGAGGAGCGCGTCGAGCCCAAACACGTCAAGATCGTGGGCGACGAGGGCGGCGTGCCCGTCGACTTCGCCTTCTGGATCCAGCTGCACAAGGTCTCCGACTCCGACACGCGCCTGCGGCTCGTGCTGCACGCCGAGCTGAACATGATGATGAAGATGATGATCGGGAGCAAGCTCCAGGACGCCGTCGACCAGATCGCCGAGGGCATAGCCAAAGCGATGAACGGGAATTTTTAGAAATTCACGATTAAAAATTCACAATTCATAATTATCGGGATCACCCGAACGATACCCGGCAAAATCCGGAGATCAGTTTCCGGCAACGGACCGCATCGAATGCAACCGCAACAGAAATTGTGAATTAAGAATTCTGAATTATAAATTCAGACAGCGCCTCCGCAACCCGGCGGATCGTAGGAAAGGACCCGGCGGCATGGGCCGCGAACGCTTCGGGCAGGCACCACACGACCTGCTCGATGCCCTCCTCGGTCTGCGGAGTCGGCGAAGCGCTCCCCGCGGCCCGCAGCAGGAACCAGTGCGTCCGTTTCAGCTCCCAGCGCACCGTCTTCGGGAACCAGTAGGCGTGCCACGTCGCACAGAGAGGCGCCGCGACCTCGGTTTCCACCCCCGTCTCCTCCAACACCTCGCGCACGGCGCAGACTTCGGTCGGCTCGCCTGCTTCGACGTGTCCCTTGGGCAGGTCCCAGCGGCCGTTGCGGCGGATCATCAGCCGCTCGCCGCGGTCGTTCACCGCCACGCCGCCGGCCGCTTCCACCACCGTGAAATCCGCAGCGAAGCGGGCGAACGCCGCATCGGGATCGGGCGTCACGACGGCCACCCGGTTGTTCGTTTCGAGAAAATTCACTATCTTGTCACGACTTATCGCCCCCGTTTCGGCGGGAACAAAGACGAACATCTCCCCGCAGGGAGCTTCCTTGACGAAAAACACCGACTTGTCGGCAAAATGAACGGCATATTCCATGACCCCGGAATTTTGTCGGACGAAGATACGCAATAAAACAGGAAACCTCAACCGAAATGAAAAAATTCATCTTTCTTATGGCTATCGCAGCTGTGGGGCTCGGCGCCTGCGACAGGCGGCCCGCACCCCTCAAGATCGACAACTCCCTCACGGCCGAGGAGATCGCCGCCGCACGGCTCACGCCCGAAGTGATGTGGAAAATGCGGCGCGCCGGCTCGTCGTCGCTCTCGCCCGACGGCACGCGGCTGCTTTATGCCGTGACTGAATACAACATGGCCGAGAACCGCGGCATCACGACGCTCTGGGTCGAGGAGCTCGCCACGGGAGAATGCCGGGCGCTGACCGACTACGCATCCAACAACGCCTCACCCCAATGGTCGGCCGACGGCGCGAGCGTGTGGTTCCTCTCCGACCGCAGCGG
>CASPAC010000022.1 GCA_949419965.1 Bacteroidales bacterium | reverse complement strand
TAACCCACTCGAATCGTGGTACCGTTCCGCCGGTTTTCCCGTGCGCTGCGTCCAAGAATAATCAGTGAGCGAGCGTAAGCGAGACGAACGCATGATGTTTTATCAAGGGGGCGCTTTCAGGCGCCCCCTTTTTGAATACCGCCTTTAAGGCGGTCGAAAAATTTTTCGATTTTTGGGGTCATTTTTTTGAAAGTTCCCCGAAAAAGACTATTTTTGCTATTGGAAACCACCGGAACTGCGGAGTTTTCGGACTTTTTGGACGTTCTTTCTCGTAATCTTCCGATCGCTATCTTGCAAACGACAAGATAACGCAAGATAAAAATCATAATTATCTTGCGAGCGACGAGAATTATCTTGCCGCTATCTTGTTGGCTGACGACTCTCCCGGTTTTCCAAGGGAATTATCGCGCAAGTCGCCTGTCGCTCCGAAGACGGAGACACTCCGAAGCACCCGGTCCGCTCGACCGATCATCGACCGCCCGGCTTCGCTTCGCCGCCTGTCTTCCTTACGGTGCCTGCCGCCAGGAAATCCCTCGGAACCCGATACGACGACCACATCCGAAACCGACGACCCCACGCCCGATGATTTCCCGGCAAACGAGAGTTACATGCGCTTCTTCGAAGAAATCGCCCACCGGGAGGATCGGAACGCAAACCAGATCGTTCTCTATCCCGAAGGTCTTTTTTACAAGGCTTACGACCGGTCGGCATTCGCATGCGTGAGCCGGATTTCCACTTTCAAACCATCCAAGAAACGCATCAAGTACTGCGCTCGCGAGATGGCGTCGATAGGGTTTCCGGCCGTGGCGCTCGCCAAGTATTTTCCTGCGGCGCCCGAACCTCTCTCCGATGGACGGATAGAGATAACTCTCGAGGATGACATCGACACGCATGCCTGCGAGACGTGGAAAGCGTCGCTTCCCCTCAAGGAACGACGACCCCGCGGAAGCAGCAAAGCCTATCTCCCGACGCTGGGACGAGGCGAGAAAACAGGCAATCTGTTCGTGCATCCGGCCGACCTGTTACCCGGCACTCCGGCCCTTGCGGCCGGCACGACGGGGCCGAAGCAACCGGTGCAAACGACGGGGGGAAGGGGGGCTGTGGAACAAGGAGCCTTCCGAACCGCCGGGACGGAGACCGACCGGAGCGAGACGACGGGGTCTGTGGTGCCCTGCGGCGAGCTGTCCGGATCCGAAGGTGAGCGGTCCGAACCGACCGCTGCCGGCCGGAGATACGGCGCGGAAACGGGCAATGAAAGTCCGGAAGAGAAGCCGGAAAAAACGACGTGGCTGCGGCGTTTGCTACGCAAAATCCGGCCCGATACCGCTCGGGAGGCACTCGGTAAAGCCGAGGGCTCCGGCGCGGGGCGCGGGGAAATGACCGCAAACGGGAAGCTCCTGCTGCCGGCGGACCGCGAAGCCGCGATGGCGATGCTCCGGACGGGGCTGGTCCCGGAAATGGCAATGCTGGCCGACGCGGTGCGGACAAGCGATTGGCAGGCGGCAACGCCGCAAGCGAACGCCTTGGTGACCGGCGCGGCGCGGACCGATGGTTTGACAGCCGCGATGCCGCAGGCTCTCGCCCGACTGGCCGGAGCGGCCGATACCGGTGCTACGGGCCGGACGTACCAGCAGCCGGACCCCGGACGACCGGCCGGCGACCGATCGCAACCCTGCCGCACCGCCCTCCGCAACGAAGGACCTGCGCTTTCCGGGCCGCGGCCCGGAAGCTGCGACGAGAACCGGCGTGAAACGAAAGAAGAACGGGTAGTGCGCCTGATCCGCGAATTCCGCTTGGAAGCGGCGACGCCCGTAGAATGTTTATTATTTGTTGCAGACTTGAAAAAAGAGATCGATGGCTATTTATGACAACCTGCCGGTTTTCAAGGCGACCTACGACCTGCTGCTGCAGGTGGTGAAATTCTCGGTCAACATGCGACGCGAAAGCCGCTACACGCTGGGCGAATCGCTCAAGAAAGAGATTTTGGGGCTCTGCATCAGCATCTACCGCGCCAATCTGACCTCCGAAAAGGCGCCTCTGATCGAACAGGCCCGCGAACAACTCGTGCCCGTGAAGCTGCTGGTACGCCTGCTCCACGACACCCAGCAACTCTCGACCAAACAATACGCCCTGCTCTGCGACAACCTGGAGACCATATCCCGCCAGCTGACCGCATGGCAGAAGTATACCCAGAAAGACAAAAACAAGTCCCGCACGCCCGACGCCGAACCCGAAAGCGACGCTCTGGCCGAAGGACTCGAATAAACGATAGAAAACAGCTGTTTTCGACCCGGAACGGTGCGGGCTACGGTTCGTGCCGGTGCGGTGAAGTAGATTCAGCAATCCGCTGACGCAGAGTCCCGGGACGGATTCATCCCCCCGCCCTCCGACCGCTGTCAGTTGTCCATCCCAGATTGTACCGGGGCGCCCGCAAGGTCTCTTCGGGACATTCATTCCAGCGATTGCTCATCACAATTTCGGGCTACCGCCACAACGCGACGGGAGCCTTGGGTGCTGTCGGCACGAACGGCTACTATTGGTGTTCGTCGCCCTTTGCAGCAGACGGAGTCCACGTGTATTGCGGCGGTATCCTTTACTTTCATGCGGCCACCGCGTCGCCTCTGGAGTGGACGAACCGTGCGAACGCTGTTCCCGTGCGCTGCGTCCAGCATCTATCCCGGAACGACTGTTTTTTATCCGGGCTCTTTGACACATTGAGCATTTTTCAACGTTTTCGATAAGCCGAGTGCAGAGCCAAGCTTGCTTGAGCTATGCCGAGGCGAGAAAAGGTGCAAGAATTTGAACGTTTTCGATAAGCCGAGCGCAGAGCCGAACTTGTTCGGACTATGCCGAGGCGAGAAAAGGTGCAAGAATTCGAACGATAAAAAACAGCTCTCCTCCGACCCGGAATGGCAGAGGCCACGGCTTTTGCCAGTGCGGCCGAGTAGATTCAGCAATCCGCTGTCGGCGTCCGAACGGCGCATCGTCAGCTTTTCATCCCAGGTTAGACCGAGGTTGCGATGCTCCCTCGGAACATCCAATCCAGCGATTGCATATCAAATCCTGCCGCGGGCTACCGCGACCGTGTGGGCACGGGAGCCTTGCTGGCTGTCGGCGCGAACGGCTACGTGTGGTCCTCGTCGACCTTTGCGTCCGGCAATATCAACGCGGGCAACATGGACTTCAACGCGACGTGGGTGAACCCCCTCAATGCGAACAACCGCTCCAACGGTTTTTCCGTGCGCTGCGTCCAGCATCTATGCGGAAGCTGCTTTTTATCCAAAAGTATGATACCGAAAACGGCTTGTCACCCCGAGTGGCGCAGGCCACGGTTTGCGCCAGAGCGGTCGATAGATTCCGCAATCCGCTGGCGGTCCTCCATCCCGGAATCCGTCAGTTTTTCATCCCAGTTTGCGCCGGGGCGACTACAGAGCATCCCTCGCGCATTCAAACCAGCGATTGCCACAACATAGCTACGGGCTACCGCCACAACGACACGGGAGCCCTGGCGAGCGTCGGCGCGAACGGCTACGCCTGGTCCTCGTCGTCCTTCGGCGGCACGGTCCCTCGCGACGCGGGCAACCTGAACTTCAACGCAACGTGGGTGAACCCGCTGAACAACAATGCCCGGTCCAACGGTTTCCCTGTGCGCTGCGTCCAGCATCTGCGGCCGTTTTCTTACCTGGATTTCCTGCCGAACGGCACGGGAAACAGCTCTCCGACCCGGAGTGACGGCGGTCAAGGCCTCTGTCAGAGCGGTGGATAGATTCCGCAATCCGCTGACCGCATCCCGAAGGCGAGGTCAGCTATGCAACCCAGATCACCCCATAGCACCTCTATGGGACGATCAGACCAGCGATTGCTACAAATACGGGGCTGCGGGCAACCGCAACCGTGAAACGGGAGCCTTGGGCGGCGCCGGCACGAACGGCGAGTACTGGGGCTCGTCGTCGAACGCCGCCGGCAACATCAACGCGAGCTCCGTATACTTCATTGCAAGCACAGTGAACCCTTTTGGCAACCCGAATCGGGCGAACGGCTTCGCCGTGCGCTGCGTCCAGCATCTATACGAGCTGATTCATGCCGTGGAACCGGCGCGATTTACCCGAAGATAGAACCGAACCGACCGGATCCGGAGTGGCCCGGGCCAAGGCTCTGGTCAGTGTGATCGCAGATTCCGCAATCCGCTGGCGGTGTCACGACTGCCAGCTATGTATCCCAGATCGTACCGGAGCGACCTCGGAAGGAACTCCTCGGGACGATCAATCCAGCGATTGCCACACCACGTTTCGGCTGCTGCGGGCTACCGCCACCGTGACGGCGGAGCCTTGACGGGCGTCGGCGCCGAGGGCGGCGTCTGGTGCTCGTCGACTTATGCGTCCGGCAATATCTACGCGGGCTTCCTGCACTTCGGCGCGGGCGGCGTGAGCCCGCTGTACTACACGTCCCGGGCGTACGGTCTTTCCGTGCGCTGCGTCCAGCATCTGCAAAGCTGTTTCCGACCCGTCCGAAGCGGCAAGAACTCTCCGACGAACGGCTCTCCGGGACCCGGAGTGACGGAGGCTACGGCTTCGGTCAGAGCGGTGGGGTAGATTCCGCAATCCGCTGGCGGCGGTTCGCACGCCAGCTCTGCATCCCAGTCTGTGCCGGAGCTGCCGAACTCCTCCGGGACATTCAATCCAGCGATTGTTATGAAACCCCTGCTGCGGGTTACCGCAACCGTGAGACGGGTGCTTTGGGCGGCATCGGCACCGAGGGCAACTACCGGTCGTCGTCGACCGCTGCCTCCGGCAGTGTCAGCGCAGGCAACTTGAACTTCACTGCGGGCAACGTCAACCCGCTGAATGGCTGGTACCGTGCGAATGCCTACTCCGTGCGCTGCGTCCAGCATCTACCCCTGGAAGCCGTTCGA
Organism: Bacteroidales bacterium; assembly: GCA_949419965.1. The sequence goes on along the minus strand of CASPAC010000022.1, from coordinate 18,712 downwards.
CTCGGAGAGCGGTCGGACGGCCAAGACCCTGAATGGCGGAGGTCACGGCTTCTGTCAGCGCGGTCGCAGATTCCGCAATCCGCTGGCCGGGCCGTGAGGCGCCGACCAGCTGTTCATCCCAGATTGTCCCGGGGCGACCTCGGAAAGAACTCCTCGGGACGATCAATCCAGCGATTGCCGGAAAACCGGGTGCTGCGGGCAACCGCAACCGTGAGACGGGAGTCTTGGCGGGCATCGGCGCGGCCGGCTACTACTGGTCTTCGTCGCCGCGGTCTGCCGGCGAGATCTACGCAGCCAACCTGGACTTCAACGCGAGCAACGTGAACCCGCTTGGCTGGAACAACCGTTCCAACGCCTTTTCCGTGCGCTGCGTCCAAGCATCTGCAAGGCCGTTCCTGCCCGCCCGACGGGGGAATCCCTAAAAAACAGCTTTTTCTACGGCCCGGAGTGGTGGAGGCCACGGCTTTTGCCAGCGCGGCCGGGTAGATTCAGCAATCCGCTGACGATGCCCCGAAAACATGGTCAGCTGTACATCCCAGTCTGCGCCGGAGCGGCTCTGCCAGACCCCTTCGGCACATTCAAACCAGCGATTGCGGCTCACTTCTCGCTACGGGCAACCGCAACCGTGAGACGGGAGCCTTGACGAGCGTCGGCGCGAGCGGCTTCGCCTGGTCCTCGTCACCCAACGCCTCCGGCAGCGTCAACGCGGGCAACCTCGGCTTCGATGCCACCGTAGTGAACCCGCTGAACAACAACAACCGGGCGAACGGTTTTCCCGTGCGCTGCGTCCAGCATCTACGGAGAGCTGTTTAATTTAATTTAATTTAATTTCTATCGACTATCCCATACAAACTGCGAAAAGACGCTCAAACACGCCGAAAAACAGCTTGCCGGCCCGGAATGGCCGGGGTCAAGGCTCCGGCCAGCGAGGTCCGCAGATTCCGCAATCCACTCACCGACCGCCGTGCGGCCTGTGAGTTGTACATTCCGGTCTGTCCTGGAGTTGCTGCCGAACTCCTCCGGAACACCCAATCCAGCGATTGTCCCGGGTGCTACGGGCAACCGCAACAACGCGTCGGGAGCCTTGGTGAGCGTCGGCACGTGGGGCGCCTACTACGCTTCGTCGCCTCTGCTTGCGGGCAATGTCAACGCGAGCCATTTGGCTTACGGTTCGGGCGACCTGCACCCGCTGAACAACGCGAACCGGGCTAACGCCCTTTCCGTGCGCTGCGTCCAAGCATCTGCGAAGCTGTTTTAATCGTTTCCGCAACCGGAAAATGCGGCGCTCGGAAACGGATTCCCCCGACCCGGAGTGGCGGAGGCTACGGGCTTTTGCCAGTGCGGTTGTAGATTCCGCAATCCGCTGCCGGCATCCGCGACGGGCCGGTCAGCTATGCACTCCAGCCTGCGCCGAAGCAACGTAACATATCCTCGGCGCATTCAACCCAGCGATTGCGCCAATGCCTGCTGCGGGCTACCGCCGCACGCTGACGGGAGCCGTTGGCGGTGTCGGTGGCGAGGGACTCTGCTGGTCGTCGTCGTCCTTTGGCGGTTCGGGCAACTCGTACGATGCCGGCTACCTGTACTTTCATTCGGACCGTTTGGACCCGCTGAATGCGAACAATCGGTCCTACGGTTTCTCCGTGCGCTGCGTCCAGCATCTACGCGGAATCGTTTCCGACGCCGCGCTCCTGAAACTACCCGATAAAAAACGCTCCCTTGACCCTGAATGGCGGAGGCTACGGCTTCTGTCAGTGCGGTCGGTAGATTCAACAATCCACTGACGGCCTTGTTCGATCATGGCATCAGTTGTTCAACCCAGTCTGCTCCGGAGTTGGCCTCTGCGCCTGCTCCTCCGGAGCATTCACTCCAGCGATTGTTTCCGATGCCTGCTGCGGGCTACCGCCACGAGTCGTCGGGAGGTTTGGCGAACGTCGGCACGTGGGGCCTCTACCATGCCTCGTCGTCCTATGCTGCCGGCAGTATCAATTCGGCCTACTTGAACCTGAACGCGGACAACGTGAACCCACTGAACAACGCGAACCGGGCATCGGCCCTTTCCGTGCGCTGCGTCCAGCATCTACGAGGGCTGTTTTTTTATCCTTTTCCGATCGTAATACGGCACACCCCGGTCCGGAATGGCGGAGACCAAGGTCCCGGTCAGCGAGGCCGAGTAGATTCCGCAATCCGCTGGCGCTACCGCGTCAGCTGTGCATGCCAGTCTGCACCGAAGCGGCCGGAGCGCTCCTGCGGTGCACCCAATCCAGCGATTGCATGACGTGCTCCTGCTGCGGGCTATCGCAGTGCGGGAGCGGGAGCCTTGACGGCCGTCGGCACGGAGGGCAACTACCGCTCTTCGTCCCCCTTTGCGGCCGATGGCGCCAACGCCAGCCGTGCGGGCAACCTGAACTTCAACGCGACGTGGGTGAACCCGCTGAACAACGCTACGCGAGCCTCGGCCCTTTCCGTGCGCTGCGTCCAGCATCTACTGCTGTTTTATGATCTTTTTTGACTATATTTGGAACCGAATAGAGTATTCGGAGCAAAAACGGCTCCCGGCCCCGAGTGGTGCGGACTACGGTCCGTGTCAGAGCGGCCACAGATTCAGCAATCCACTGGCTCGGCCGGATAACCGCCGCGAAGAAGCCAGTTGTCCATTCCAGCCTGCACCGAAGCCGTTGCGTCTCTTCGGTGCATCCAATCCAGCGATTGCGCTTGGGCCTGCTACGGGCTACCGCCATTATACGACGGGAGCCTTGGCTGACGTCGGCGCGAACGGCCACTGGTGGTCCTCGTCGTCCTACGCCTCGGGCAACCTCCATGCAGGCAGTTTCTTCTGCGACGCAAGTCGCATGAACCCGTTGAATAACGACAACCGGGCCAACGGCTTCTCCGTGCGCTGCGTCCAGCATCTGTGCGGAGCTGTTTTACCTAATTATTTAACGATACCCTATGAACGAAAAACTTTTGACTGATGTTTTCCGGGCCTACTACGATGCCCGCGAAAACAAGCGGAACACCCTCAGCCAACTGCGTTTCGAGATGGACCTCGAAGCCAATCTGATCGAACTCTTCCACGAGATCGACGAACGCCGCTACAAGGTGGGCCGCAGCATATGCTTCATGACCAACGTACCGGTCAAACGCGAAATCTTCGCGGCCGATTTCCGCGACCGTGTGGTGCACCACCTGCTGTGCAACTATGTAGCCCCGCTTTTCGAACGCACCTTCATCACCGACAGCTACTCCTGCCGCAAGGGCATGGGCACCCATTTCGGCATTGCGCGCCTGGAACACCACATCCGCTCGTGCTCGAACAACTTCCAATGGAAATGCTACCTGCTGAAACTTGACATACAAGGCTATTTCATGAACATCAACCGGCAGATATTGTTCAATATCATCATGGAGAAACTCGACCGCTTCGCCAAGCGCCGTGCTTTCGACGGCAAGACCTGGGAAGAGTATCTCGACTACGATCTGGTGCGCTATCTGTCCCGCGAAATCGTGTTCAACGACCCGACCGAGAACTGCGAAGTGCGCGGCACGCAGCGCCAATGGATCGGACTGCCCCGTTCGAAGAGCCTGTTCCACACGCCCGACGGCTGCGGCCTGCCCATCGGCAACCTGACGTCGCAACTTTTCAGCAACGTTTACCTGTCGAAACTCGACGACTTTATCAAACGGACCCTGCGGATGAAACATTATGGCCGCTATGTTGACGACTTCTACATTGTCGGCACCGACAAAGCCAAGCTGATGCAGCTGGTGCCCATCATCCGCAATTTCCTGAAAGATGAACTGGGCCTGATGCTGCATCCCGACAAGATTTATCTACAGGAAGTGACCAAAGGAGTCAATTTTCTGGGAGCCAACATCAAACCCTATCGCCGCTACCTTGTGAACAAGACCAAGCGCCGGATCAACCGCCAGATGCGGAGCGCCGAACACCGCCCCGCGAGCATGATGGTGGCCACGGTCAACTCCTACCTGGGCTACATGCGGCATCTCAACTGCCAGAACTACACGCGCAAACTGATCGAACGCAACCAATGGCTGCTTGAGAAGGGCTACTTTACGCCCTACTATCGCAAGTTCGTACCCTTCAAGAAGACGAAGGAAGAAGCCAAGAAAGAGATGCGATGAAAAAGCCGGGGCGGCCAGACGGCCGCCCCGAATGCTGTTACCTGGCGTTGTAGGCTTCGAGCGCCTTGCGCAAGACGAGCAGCGCCCGCTCGAGGTCCTCCTTCTTGAGGACGTAGGCGATGCGCACCTCGTTGCGGCCGTAGGCGGGATCGGAGTAGAAGCCCGATGCCGGAGCCAACATGACGGTTTCGTTCTCGTAGCTGAACTCCGAGAGGCACCAGGCGCAGAACTTGTCGCAGTCGTCGACCGGCAGCCGTGCGACCGTATAGAAAGCGCCCATGGGGATGGGCGAGTAGACGCCCGGAATGCGGTTCAGACCGTCAATCAGGCATTTGCGCCGCTCGATGTACTCCTCGTAGATTTCGGTGCTGTAGCTGCGCGGTGCGTCGATCGAAGCCTCGGCGACCAACTGACCCAGCAGCGGGGGAGAGAGGCGCGCCTGGCAGAACTTCATGACGGCGTCGCGCACCGCCTTGTTCTTGGTGATGAGCGCCCCGATGCGGATGCCGCACTCGGAGTAACGCTTCGACACCGAATCGATCAGCACCACGTTCTGCTCGATGCCCTCGAGATGGCAGGCCGAGATGTAGGGCGATCCTGTGTAGATGAACTCGCGGTAGACCTCGTCCGAGAAGAGGAAGAGGTCGTATTTCTTCACCAAGTCGCGGATGCGGTTCATCTCGCGCCGTGAGTAGAGATACCCCGTCGGATTGTTGGGGTTGCAGATGAGGATGCCGCGCGTGCGGGGATTGATGAGCTTCTCGAACTCCGCCACGTCGGGCAGGGCGAATCCCTGCTCGATCGACGAGACGACCGGACGGATGGTGGCGCCGGCCGAGATGGCGAACGCCATGTAGTTGGCATAGGCGGGTTCGGGCACGATGATCTCGTCGCCGGGGCTCAGGCACGACATGAAAGCGAACAATACGGCCTCGGAACCGCCCGTGGTGACGATGATGTCGTCGGGCGAGAGTTTGATCTGATACTGCTCGTAGTAGCCGGCGAGCTTCTCGCGCAACGATCTGTAGCCGTCGCTGGGGCTGTACTCCAGGATCGTGCGGTCGATCTTCTTCAGTGCGTCGAGCCCCACCTGCGGGGTCGGCAGGTCGGGCTGGCCGATGTTGAGGTGATAGATCTTGACGCCTCGTGCGCGTGCGGCTTCGGCCAGCGGCACGAGTTTGCGGATCGGAGAGGCCGGCATCAGCTCGGCGCGTTGCGAAAGCTTGGGCATGGGGTTATTCGATTTCTACCGTGGAACGGAACTTCACGACTTTGCGGGCCGGAATCTTCACGGCGGCACCCGTACGCGGATTGCGGCCCACACGCTCGGTTTTGTGCTGGATGCTGAACGTACCCAGTCCCGTGATCGTCAGTCGGTCGCCTTCGCGCAACGTGCGGTTCGTGATCCGGATCATGGCGTCGACCGCCTTGCGGGCTTCGAGCCGGGTCATGTTGGAGTCGAGGGCGACGGCTTCGACGAATTGCGTTTTGTTCATAGGGCGGGTGTCGTGAAGTGGAACTTGGCTCCCGACGGCGGTCCGGAAACGGCCCGGAACGGACATCGCGGCACGGAAAACCGTGCCGGACGGGCCGGGGCGCGGCCGGACAATCGTTGAGCTACCGCAAAGTTATGGAATTTTCGCAGATTCGGGAATTTTCTGCCGAAAATCCGCTTCGTCGCCGGCTCTTTGTTTCGGGACGACCGGGCCCGGCCGTCCCCGTTTGCGGCACGAACATTTGGCAGAATCGAAAATACATGTTACTTTTGCTCCCGGAAAGATGGCAGAGTGGTCGATTGCGGCGGTCTTGAAAACCGTTGAACTGCAAGGTTCCGGGGGTTCGAATCCCTCTCTTTCCGCTTCCGAAGATTGCGCGGCAGAACATCAGTTCTGCCGTTTTTTTGTCGGCGCCGGCTTTGGAAAACAATTTTTCAGCCCGGCGCCGACTTTTTCGCTCGCTCCGCTCGGCGCAATCTTCTTTCAGGAAAAGGCCCTGCTCACAAATAACAGGGGGTGCGGGACGAAACGAATTCTTAATTTTCAACGGTCGTCCCGCGAGTGCTCCGCACTTCGAATCCCCCTCTTTCCGCCGGAAAGGATTGCAGCGGCAGAACGTGAGTTCTGCTGTTTTTTGGGTTCCGGCCCCGGAAAACCGATTTTCGAATCCATGCCGACTTACTTTTATTATGGTAAATTATTCGTGACATGGGGCTGGACTTGAAATTAAGATAATATCTCCTTAAAAAAAGGTTCGGCGAGAGATACGCTGATGTCAATTCTTACGAAAAAGTAACTATCTGACTTATAGGTGTCTACTTGATAACAATTGTTGTCTGTCTTATATTTGCACTCGAAAGGTAATTTACAATCTTTCAGAAACTATTAAGATAACTACAAAAAAAACGATTCCATGAAAGAGATTCGGATGATTGCGTCGGGTGCAAATTTCAATGCGGTCGATGCGGGCAAATTCAGCGAATTGGGCGACTATCTTCTGGAACTCGGCCCCGAAATCAAGATTCCGGGCAAGGTGTTCGGAGGTGCGGCCGCCGGTACGACGGGCGGCGAATTTTCGTTTCAGCTCTTCCGGCCGGGCACCGAAACCGGGTTCCTTCACACGCACAAAGCGCATGAAGAACTCTACTTCTTCCTTTCCGGCACGGGCGAGTTCCAGGTCGACGGCAAGGTCTTCCCGGTAGCCGAGGGCAGCGTGGTGCGGGTGGCTCCCGCGGGCCGGCGTTCGGTGCGCAACAACGGCACGGCACCTTTGGCGATGCTCTGCGTGCAGTACCGGGCCGGCACCTTCGGCGCCGATGATGCCGCTGACGGCGAGATTCTGAACGAAGCGGTGAAGTGGTGACGCTCTGTCCTGCCGGAAAGCGTCTGCAACCCGCTGCTGCGCAGGGTGCCGTCGAACCGAAGTTTTTCCGGGCCGTCCGACCGATCGGGCGGCTTTTTTCGTTTCGGTAGGGAGGATTCGAAAATTATTCCTATCTTTGCCGCCGCAAAGGTTTTCCCGAGCGCCTGCGGCGCGACGGAATGAAAAGGGAATGCAGTGAGAATCTGCGACAATACCCGTTGCTGTGAGTTCCGGCTCCCTCGAAGGAGCGAAAAGGTTCTGCAACCAGCCACTGGCCCCGAGGCCGGGAAGGCGCAGAAAAGGAACAAGTCAGAAGACCTGCCGATGCGCCATGGGATTTGCTGCCTGCGGGAGTACGGGCGAGAATCGAAACAGCGACCGGTCCGCCGCCCCGACAGTGCAGGCGGCAATCCAGCAAGAAGCCGTTTTGATTTTTCGTTGCGCCGTGTTCCCCGAAGGACACGGCCGAATTTTTTTTGTACGAACTCAAATAAACGGAAAAGCAATGAAAAATCTCTTCAAACTCCTGCCTTTCGCGCTGCTGGCTCTCGGGCTGACGGCCTGCGACAACAACGACGACCCCGAATACACGCTGCGTGTGCTGACGTTCGAGGACCGAGACTACAAAGGCACCGACAACGGCGGCAAGGGCTTCGCCGACTGGTCGTCGCTCATCGACACCAAGGAATACGACGGCGCCCTGCTTTACCCCAAGGACGAGGGCGGCACGTGGATCTACAACTGGAACGACGCGGACAACACGTTCCTCGCATCGGAACTCGCCGACAGCCGGGGCGACCGGCAGTTCTGGGGCGGCGGCCACGCCGTGTCGAACTACGTGGAAACCGACATCGCCCAATGCGACTATACGCGCCAGCTTTCGGTCTGCTTCGAGAGCAACGGCGGCCACAACGGTTCGAAGAATTTCTGCATCCACAACGGCGCGAACGACAACGTGGCGAAACAGCCTTCGTTCCGCTTCATGGACGGCAAGGAGCGCGTCGTGGACCACATGTGGGTGGTCAACACGAGCTATGCGCTCAACAACATCAAGAACGGCGACTGGAGCGGCGGCCCCTTTGCCGAGGGCGATTGGCTGAAAATCGTGGCTACGGGTCTCAACGCCGCCGGCACGCAGACGGGCACCTGCGAATTCTACCTGGCCAAAGACACCGACATTGTTGCCGACTGGACCCGGTGGGACCTTTCGTCGCTGGGCAAGGTGGCCCGGATCGCCTTCACGATGGAGGGTTCGCGCACGGGCGAATGGGGGCTCAATACGCCAGCTTATTTCGCCTATGACGACGTGGCTGTCCGTTTTGAATAGCGCATGGCTTCCATGATGAGATTCGCCTGTCTGGCAGGTTTGGCCGTGGCGCTGATCGTGTCGTCGTGCAACCGCGACGACACGATCACCACCGACAGCCCGCCCCGCATTCTGCTCGACGATCCCTCGGGCGTCTACACCGTCAAGACGGGGCGCGAGCTGGAGATCGCCCCCCGCTACGAATATGCCGGCTACGCCTCTTTCTGCTGGACGCAGGAGGGATGCGTCATCGGTACCGAACCTACGCTGCTCTACCGCGCCGGGAGCGTCGGCACGGCCTTCGTCCGCATCGAGGTGACCGCTTCCGGCGGCACCGCTTGCGAGGAGCTGCGCATTGAGACCGTGGAGCTCGAAATCCCGGTCGTTTCGCTGCCCGAGGCGGGCCGGGAGTGTACGATCGCGGCGGGCAGCGAGCTGCGGTTGTCGCCCGCCGTGGCCCGTACGTCCATCCCTACGCGTTATGTTTGGAGCGTCGATGGCCGCGAAGTGTCCGATGAATGCAACTATACTTTTCGGAGCGACGAGACGGGCACTTTCCGCCTGCGCTTCACTGCGTCGAACGACGACGGCGAAACGAGCGTCGAAACGAGCGTTAAGGTCTGCGCGCCGGACGAGCTGCCTTTCTCCTGGAGTTTCGCCGCCACGGAATACCGCATGGCTGCCGGGCGCACGATCCGCCTGACACCGCTCGACATCGCACGCACGCAGGGTGTCGTCTTCACCTGGACGCAGGAGGGCGCCGTCTTGCAGCAGGGGGCCGAACCGGCCTTGTGTTTCGCATCGTCGGAGCAGGGCATCCACCGCGTGGTCGTCACCGCTTCGGGCGGCGAAGGCGAAAGCTCGTTCACCGTTTCGCAGGAGCTGACCGTCGAGGTCTGCGCTCCCGAGGGAACCTACCGGCGACCCTGCACTGCTGCAAGTTCGGCGGTCGCCGCACGGGTCTATGAATATTTGCCGGCTCCGGGGCAGTTCATCAATGAAAACTACAGCGCCGGCACGATGGCAGAGGCCTGCGCCTGGGCCGAACGCCAGCTGGCCAAGCCGAACGCTTTCGTGTCGCTGGGCGCTTTCGGCGGCCGCATTGTCGTAGGTTTCGACCACAGCGTCGGGTGTACGGGCGGCTACGACCTGGCCATAGGCGGCAATTCGTTCGCCACCTCCTCCGAGCCGGGGATCGTCTATGTCATGCAGGACGAGAACGGCGACGGCCTGCCCAACGACACCTGGTACGAACTGAAAGGTTCCGAATACGGCAAATCTTCGACCTGGCAGGAATATGCCGTCACCTACTATCGGCCCACCGCCCCCGGCATGGGCGTGGCCTGGCGCGACAACCGGGGCGGAAGCGGCACGGTCGACTACCTGAACTTCCACACCCAGGACACCTACTATCCCGCTTGGGTCGACAGCGAGAGCTACACCCTGCGCGGCACGCGGCTCGAAGCACGCAACTATTTCGACGGGCAGGACTGGATCAATCCGCCCTACGAATGGGGCTATGCCGACAATTTCAGTTCGGTCGACCGGCCCGACGACGATCCCAACGTCGAAGCGGCCGCCAACGTCAACCGCTTCCGCATAGCCGATGCCGTGCGGTTCGACGGCTGCCCGGCCCAGCTCCGATACGTCGATTTCGTGATGGTGCAGACGGGCGTCCAGGCCAAAAGCGGCAATCTGGGCGAATCATCGACCGAAGTGTGCGATTTCCGCGACTGCAATTGTCAGGAGTAGCGCACTCCCGAGGTCCGATATTTGCATCGCCCGCAGGCGGTGCAAATATCTTTTATCATGAAACATACGTTTCCTGCCGGGCAGATTTTCCCGCCTCGGCATAGCTTAAGCAAGTTCCGTTTCGCTCTTGGTTTGTCGAAACGATGCCTGCTTCTGCTGGCGTTGCTGCTGGCAACTCCCTGTCTGGCTCATTCGGGCAAGGCGCGTTACCACGTCATCGTCGATACCGACGGTGCCCCCGACGACCTGCGCGCCATCTGCCTGCTTCTGGGCAACCGCGAGGTCGAAGTGCTCGCCCTCACCGCTTCCGAGGGCGCCCAAAGTCCGAAGCGCACCGCCGCATGTCTCTGCGCATTGCTCCGCCACTTCCACCACGAGGGCATTCCCGTCGGTTGCGGCCGGCCCACCGGTGCGGAGGCTCCCGCGTGGCGTGCGCGGGCCGGGCAGGTGGAGTGGGGCCATGTCGAACAGGCGGATTGTCCCGAGGCCTGCGACTTGCTGGCCGCGACCATCGAAGGCGAAGAGGAGACGGTGACGCTCGTGGCGCTCGGCTCGCTCACCAACATCGACGCCTTGTGCTCCGCGCGCCCCGATCTGAAGGAGCGCATCGCCCGCATCGTGTGGTACAACGACTGCATCCGGCCGCTCGAAGGCGCCAACTACCGGGCCGATCCCGCGGCGGCCTGCCGGGTGCTGGCCAGCGGCATCCCCACGGCGATGGTCTCTTCGATCCGGCCGGTCCCGATCTCTGCCGCGTGGATCGATTCGGTGGCTACCGTGGCCACGCCCTATGCCCGGCGCATTGTGACCACGCATCGCTGCCTGCCGCTCTCGCAGTCGATTGCAGAGAGCCATCTCGGTGCCTGGGACGACCTGGCGGCGCTCTATCTGTTCCATCCCGAGCTTTTCGACCGGAAACAACTCACCTACAACGTCTCGGCGTGCACGTTCCGCGATCCGGAGTGCTTCTGTTCGTCGATGCTTCCGCTGCTGCGGGGCAAGCCCGATGCCGAGAGCCGTGTTTTCTACGGATTTCCCACCGATGCGGTCTGCTACGCTCGTGACGTCGAGCCGATCATCGGCCAGGCCATCGCGCTTTATGGTCCGAGCGAATGGCGCGCATGCGTGCTGACCAACGAACTGCACGGCCACCTGGGCATCTACGCTACCGTCGGGGTCAAGATGGGTATCCGGGCCCGCGAGTATTTCAACATCGGGGTCGACGACATCGAGGTGACGACCTACGCCGGGCATACGCCGCCGGTGAGCTGCATGAACGACGGGCTGCAGGTCGGTACGGGGGCTTCCGTGGGGCATGGACTGATCCGTGTGGCGGCGGTCGACGCGCCGCGGCCCGAAGCGCTTTTCCGGTTCAAGGACAAGACGATCCGGCTGCGGCTCAAACCCGAATACGCCGAGCGGATCCGGCGCGACGTCCGCCGCGGTGTCGAGCTTCACGGCGATCGGACGGAGGCTTACTGGCAGTATGTCCGCGAACTTGCGCTTCACTATTGGCTCGATTTCGACCGTCACGAGATATTCGAGCTGGAGCCCGTGACCGGGACCGCCTGAAAAAGAGTTGTCGCATCGGCCGGGCGCCGGGCGAGGGGCAGTCGGCGCACAGCGATTTTTTTATGGTCCCCTGACACATTCCGGTCGCAACTATTCCCGGACGGATTGTCGGAACAAGTAGTTTCCCGCATGGGAACTGCGTATGAATCCGCATTGCCGCCCGGAAACAAAAAAACTGCAAACATCATGTTTGCAGTTTTTTGCTATTCCAGTTCTTTGGCGGAGAGAAGGGGATTCGAACCCCTGAAACGCTTTTGACGTTTACTCGCTTTCCAGGCGGGCCAGTTCAACCACTCCTGCACCTCTCCAATCGGAGCCCAAAAGTAGGCAAACTTTCTCAAATCTGCAAAAAACCGACGAACTATTTGCGGCTCACCCGTTTTATTCGCCCTTTGCAGGGCGGCAGCCGCAGCGGCACCCCTCCCGGCAGCAAGCCCATGGAATTATGTCGCATGACTTTTTCGTGCTATCTTCGCTTCCGGCAACTTCACACCCGGAGTGACAGGGGTTAGGGCTCTTGTCAGCGAGGTATGTAGATTCAGCAGTCCGCTGGCGGTGTAATGGCGCGGGAGGATTAAAGGAATTTGTTGTTTACGGGGTAACTCGCAAAGTTGCGCGAGCCGCCGCCGAGTTCGGTTTTGAGAGCAGTGTTGGAGATATTTTCGTGCCGAAGCCGGCGGAGCGAGTTTTGCGAGCCTCCGCAGGGCGGGGCTTCGGCTCGCACGGCTGAAGCCGGATTGTATTTCTACAAACCGCAGTCGCCCGAGCATCTTTTCTCTTTACCTACTCGCGTTGCCGCCAGTTGCTTATTCCAGTCTGCTGCGGAGTTTGCGAACAATGTACAAGTAATGGGCATTTCAAGGTCTTTGGCCTTGCGCCCGGGGCCGGCCTCGCATCGGAGATGCGACCCCCGCAGCCGGCCCGGGCGAGCACTTGAATGAGTGCCCGAAAGGAAATGATTCAATGCAAAGACAGCATTGTCATTCTGAGAAGATCGGAAGATCGACGAAGAATCTGTAACCTTTCCCCAAATAGATCCTTCGCTTACGCTCAGGATGACAAAGTAAGTCTGTCGGGGATTCGGTCGCAACCTGCGGGGCACGCTTGCGGGCCTCCGCCGGCCAAGGCTGCGGCCGGCACGGCTCGAAGAGCCGAACGACACACCGGCAATCGTAACAAAAACCATTGTTCCGCACCCTCCGCCGCATTCCTTTGAGCGATTGCTTATCAGCGCCTGCTGCGGGCTACCGCCACGAGTCTTCGGGAGACTTGGCGCGCGTCGGCACGTGGGGCGCCTACTATGCGGCGGCGTCTTGCGGTGCCGGCAGTCACGGTTCGGGTTTCTTTCGCCTGGGCACGGACTACATGGGCCCATTGAGCGTTGCGACCCGCGCTTCGGCTCTTTCCGTGCGCTGCGTCCAGCATCTGCAGAAGTTGCTTTTTATGCCGGTTTCGTTTGCGGCATGTTGCTATGCGTCGATTGCTGAAAGATTTTTGCTTACTTTTGTAAACCGACGATTGTTTCGGTGTTTGAATTCAACTTGGTTAGCATCTCTTGGCCGGCCGGAATCGCGTCTGCGCTGCATGCTATCCGAAAGTACGAACCATGGACAGAACGACTTTGCGGGATGCTTTGTGTCCCGAGTGCCCGATCCGCAATGTGCTGGCTCGGCTGGGCGACAAATGGTCGCTGCTGGTGATCTACACCTTGGACCGCTCGCCGTCGATGCGTTTCGGCGAGCTGCTGCGTGCCTTGCCCGACATCTCGCAGAAGATGCTGACCGTGACCTTGCGCACGCTGGAGGAGGACGGTTTGGTGACGCGCAGCGTCTATCCCGAGATTCCGCCCCGGGTAGAATACGCCCTTACCGAACGTGCGCGGTCGCTCCTGCCGCATGTCAATGCCCTGATCGGTTGGGCAGCCGAAAACATGGAGGCGATCCTGGCCGACCGGCAGCGGGTGCGCAGCGAAAACCGGTAGTCGCTGCGGGCCGTTACTCCTTTTCCAACAGCTGCATCTGCTGGCGGATCGATTCTTCGTGGATGAATTGCAGTACGGTGCGCATGAATTCGCGGTCCATTCCCAACTCTACGGCTTGTGCCGCACGCCGCGCCAGCAACTCCTCGTAACGTTGCGCCTGCAGCACCGGCATGGCGTGTTCTTTCTTGTATCGGCCGATTTCGCGCGATACGCTCATCCGGTCGGCCAGAAGTTCGACGAGCCGGTCGTCGAGTTTGTCGATCTTCGCGCGCAGCTCGTTGAGGTTTTCGGTCGTGACGCTCGTTTCGCGGATCACCAGGTTGCGCAGTATCTTGGCGAGGGCTCGGGGCGTGACCTGCTGGGCCTTGTCGCTCCACGCTTCGTCGGGCGCACGGTGCGCTTCGATGAAAAGTCCGTCGAATCCCAGGTCCATGGCCTGCTGCGAGAGCGGCGCGATGAGTTCGCGTTTGCCGCCTATGTGGCTCGGGTCGCAGTAGACGGGCAGCTGCGGATAGCGCCGGCGCAGTTCGATGGGGATGGCCCACATCGGATGGTTGCGGTAGATGCTGCGGTCGATCGACGTGAAACCGCGGTGGATGACTCCCAGACGTCGGATTCCGGCGTTGCCGATGCGTTCGACGGCACCGATCCACAGCTCCAGGTCGGGGCTCACGGGGTTCTTGACCAGCACCGGCACGTCGTGGCCCCGCAATGCGTCGGCGATCTCCTGCACGGCGAACGGGTTGGCCGCCGTGCGGGCGCCGATCCACAGCAGATCGACCTCTGCGGCGAGGGCCGCTTCGACATGGGCGGGGGTCGCCGCTTCGGTCGCGACATACATGCCCGTCTCGCGTTTTACGCGTTGCAGCCACGCGATGCCCGCCGTGCCTACGCCCTCGAAGCCTCCCGGTTTGGTGCGGGGTTTCCAGAGTCCGGCGCGGAAGATGCGGACCCCTTCGGCGGCCAGTTGCCGGGCGCTGGCGAGCACCTGTTCTTCGGTCTCGGCGCTGCACGGACCGGCGATGACGAGCGGGCGGCGGCTTTCGACGCCCGGCAGCAGGGTGGGGGTGGTGTCGTTCATGGGTCTCGGTATCAGAGGGTGGGGTTGGGATATGCGGCGTATTCGCCCAGAATGCGGAATTCGCTTGTCAGCGGACGCGCCGCAGCGACGGCCTGGCGGTAACGGGCGAGGTCGTCGAACGTCACGTCGACGTAGAACCGGTACTCCCATTCGCGCCCGACGATGGGCAGCGACTGGATCTTGGTGAGGTTGATTCCGTAGAACGAAAGCAGCGTCAGCACTTTCGAGAGGCTTCCCTGAGTGTGGGGCAGCGTGAAGAGCAGCGAGGCTTTGTCGGTGTGCGCCGGGTCGGCGAACTCCGCGGCCTGCGCTGCGTCGGCCAGGATCAGAAACCGCGTGAAGTTGTGGGGATTGGTTTCGATGCTGCGGGCCAGGATGTCGAGTCCGTAGAGCGCTGCGGCATCGGCGCTGCAGATGGCAGCCGTGCCGGCCGTGCGTTCCAGGGCGATCTCGCGGGCGCTGCCCGCCGTGTCGTCGCGTTCGACTACCGTCATGGCGGGGCGGGTCTGGAGGAAGTCGGTGCATTGCATCAGTGCGATGGGGTGCGACCGCACCTCGCGGATGTCGTCGAGCGACTGCCCCGGGAGCGCTGCCAGCATGTGCGAGATGCGCAGCTTGTATTCGCCCACGATGCGCAGCCGGCTGCGCCGCAGCAGTTCGTGGTTGGGAAGCAGCGATCCTGCAATCGTGTTCTCGATGGCCGCCGCACCCAATAGCGCGGGGTCGGCCTCCAGCCGTGCGAAAAGCTCCTCGAAGGTGGCGCAGGGGAGCACTTCGATCGGTTCGTCGCCGAAGAAGCCCCGGGCGGCCGTCTCGTGGTAGCAGCCCGCCACGCCCTGAATGGTTATCCGTTTCATGGTTCCCGACATAAGAAAATCCCGCTCGGTGAAGCGGGATTTTGTTTCTGTGCTGTTCGCTGTCGATCAGACGCACGCCGTCCCGCTTTTCTCCGTCCCGAAGAAAAAGCCGAAAAAGAAGCATGCGAAGTTCTGAGTCGTCATAACGGTTACAAACTTAGGTAAAAAAACTGCCGTATCCAAATTTCGGCGGCGTTTTTTGGCGCCGGCGGGGCCTTATCGCCGCCGGAGCTTGTATTTGAGGCGGCGGCGATACCTGAAGTTCAGCCGGCAGCGGGCGCCTTGCAGGCGAGTCGCGAAGCTCTCCAGTCCGCGGACGGCCGCATAGCGGTCGAGGATGTAGAGGAACGCGTCCGTACGGCCGGTCAGGCGCTGGAAATTGGCGATTCCCTGGTCGGGCGAAAGCGCCCGGGGGTGGAAGCGCATGCGGTTGATGTCGATCAGCTGGAACCTGTAGTCCTGCGTTGCGGGGTCGCAGGCGTAGATCGTGTTGGTGCTGTTGAAATCCTTGTGTTCCACGCCGAGTTTGTGGAGGTTGGCCGCAAAGGCGGCGAAAGACTCCAGAACCGCGCGGCTGTCGTCCGCCGGGTAGCGTTCGATCGCATCGAGCAGCGGGCGCAACGAGGTGTAGCGTGCGACGAAGTAGGTGTCGGCGATCACTCCGTTGCGGCGGATTTCGCACCACGCGATCGGTTCGGGCGAGTCGATGCCTATGGCGCGCAGCCGCTGCGCGTGTTCATACGCCCGCTGGGCCTTGCTCTTGCGGAGGTAGGCATATACCAGCGAGTTGAATGCGTTGGGGCGCTTGAACCGCTTGGCCGCCAGGCGCTGGCCCCCCATTTCGATGACCCGGATCGTGTTGCGGCCTGCATGGAGCGTCTCGCCCGCTCCGGCGGCGAATAGTTCCGGCAGGCGTTCGAGTTGGGGACGCAGGTGTTCGTAGGAGGGGGCGATATGCAGTTTCATGGACGAAGCGGTTTGTGCGATAGGTGCGGATCGTGCGCAGTGTCAGTCTCGCTTGAATACTGCTGAGACGCAACCTATTTTCTGCAAAGATAGTGTAAGTCGAACGCAGTATCAAGTCTCGCTTGAATACTGCTGAGACGCAACCTATTTTCTGCAAAGATAGTGCAAGGCGGGCGCAACGGCAAATTTTATCCGGTTCCGCCGTACTCGGCATGTGCTGCGCGACTTGCCGGCCGGGGCAAAGATAGGTATTTTGTCCGCTTCCGTCTCTTCCGGAACGCCTTTTTTGTGTTGCTTCTTTCTTCTTTCCCTCTTTTCCGCCGGACTCCGAAGTGCTGCGGGCGATCTGACGGATGCTCCGGGCTGTTCGTCCGCCCGCCTGGGTGCAACTGCGGCTCCCGCTTCGGCGGTGACCTATTTAATACAAAAACCCGCCCCTTTGCAGGGCGGGTTTCTCTGCTCCTCGTTCGAGCTGTTTACGAGACTTGAACTCGTGACCTCTTCCTTACCAAGGAAGTGCTCTACCACTGAGCTAAAACAGCATTTTCTCATCAAGAGCGATGCAAAAGTACACAAGAAAAATGAAAAGACAAAAAAAATGTGCAACTTTCGCATTATTTTTCTACCTTTACTTCCGAATCATCACTCACAACCCATGAAGAAAATCCTTATCGTAGGCGCCGGCGGTCAGATCGGTTCCGAGTTGACAAGCCATCTGCGCAAGATTTACGGCGATTCGAACGTCGTGGCCACCGACATGCGCGACTGCCGCGAACTGGGCGAGGCCGGACCTTTCGAGGTGCTGAACGCCCTCGATGCCACGGCCATGGCTTCCATCGTCGCCCGCTACCATATCGACACGATCTTCAACCTTGTGGCGCTCCTTTCGGCCGTCGGCGAGCGCAACCCCCAGATGGCCTGGAGCGTCAACATGGGGGCGTTGAACAATTCGCTCGAAGTGGCGCGCCAGCACCATTGCGCCCTCTTCACCCCTTCGTCGATCGGCGCCTTCGGCCCCTCGTCGCCCAAGGACGGCACGCCGCAGGACACCATCATGCAGCCCACGACCATCTACGGCATCTGCAAGTATACCGGCGAGATGCTGGGCAACTACTATCACCATAAATACGGCGTCGATACGCGTTCGGTGCGCTTCCCCGGCATCATCTCCAACGTCACGCTGCCCGGCGGCGGCACGACCGACTACGCCGTGGAGATTTATTACGAGGCCGTGCGGTCGGGCCGTTTCACCTGCCCCATCCCGAGCGACGTTTACATGGACATGATCTACATGCCCGATGCCTTGCGGGCCTGCGTCGAACTGATGGAGACCGATCCCGCCAAACTCGTCCACCGCAACAGCTTCAACCTTGCGTCGATGAGCTTCACGCCCGAAATCATCTGTGCCGAGATCAAGAAGCGCATGCCCGGCTTCAAGATGGACTACGACGTAGACCCCGTCAAGAAAGCCATCGCCGAGAGCTGGCCCAATTCGCTCGACGATACTTGCGCCCGCGAGGAGTGGGGCTGGAAACCCGAGTGGGACCTCTCGCGCATGACCGACGACATGCTGGAGCACATCCGGCTGAAGTTCGGCGTGGCCTGACGCCGTTCCGTTGATCGTATTTCGCTCCGACGGTCCCGTTCCGGCGCGGTTCTTGCCGCTTGCGGAGGTCACCGTCGGGGCTTTTTCCCGCTGCTGAGTAAAATGTCGGTTCGATTGAAAAAAACATTGCGCTGGACGGCCGTGGTTGCGGCCGTCGCTGTGGGTGCCGTCGCCGGCGGCAGCCTCTACCTGCTGGCCTATTCGCTCACGCCCCGCAAGACCATGCGCGCCCGCAACGCTGCGGCCCGCGAGGTCATGACTGCCGAATATCCTTTCCTGGAGCCTTGGCTGGACAGCCTCGAAACCACGGGCGCCCTGCGCGACACCACGATCGTCGGTGCCGAGGGCGAGCGGCTGCACGCCATCTATGCTTTTGCGCCCAAGCCGACCGACCGCACGGCCGTTATCGTGCATGGGTATACCGACAACGCGGTCCGCATGCTGATGATCGGCTATCTGTACAACCGCGACCTGGGTTACAACATCCTGCTGCCCGACCTCTATTTCCACGGGCAGAGCGAGGGCCGGGCCATCCGCATGGGGTGGAAAGACCGGCTGGACGTGCTGCGGTGGATGGAGATCGCCA
>CASPAC010000021.1 GCA_949419965.1 Bacteroidales bacterium | reverse complement strand
GGCCGCAGCCTCCCCCGGCGGAGGCCCGCAAGCGTGCCCCGCAGGCTGCGTCCGACATTCCGGCCGCAACGACATTCGTACAGAAACCATTGTTCCGCACCCTCCGCCGCATTCCTTTCAGTGATTGCTTCACAACGCCTGCTGCGGGCTACCGCAACCGCGAGACGGGCGAGTTGATCAATGTCGGCACGCATTGCTGCTATTGGGCTTCCTCGTCCTATGCTTCGGACAGCAATGCGGCGAGCACGCTTTTCTCGCATGCGTCCGGACTGGTCTTGTTGGGCGACGGGCACCGTTCGTTCGCACGCTCCGTGCGCTGCGTCCAAGCATCTGCACGGAAGTTGCCGCCGAAAGCGAACGTGCCGGTCAGCCCGGCACGTTCCTCGCAGACACGGGCTTTGCACCCTCCTCCGACACTTTCCGACGTTTTTTCCATCATTTCGGACAATAAACCGATCGATTCGCAACTATTTTTTGCGTAAATTTGCATAATTGTAGAATTACGTCTACATTTATCTAATATTTTGTCACTTTACTAAATTTTCATACCGACAATGGTCATTTTGGTTCTCAACTGCGGCTCCTCGTCGATCAAGTATCAGGTCATCGACATGCAACCCGCATCCAGCAAACTGCTCGCGAAAGGTCTCGTCGAGCGCATCGGTCTGCCGGAAGGCGACCTCACGCACAAGCCCGTGGGCAAAACGCCGTTCGAGCTGCACCGCCCCATTCCGGACCACACCACCGGCATCGAGCTGGTGATGAAGGCGCTGACCGATCCCGAACACGGAGTCATCAAATCGCTCGGCGAAATCAAGGCCGTAGGCCACCGCGTGGCCCACGGCGGCGAGTTTTTCCCGCAGAGCTGCCTGGTCAACGAAGACACCAAGGCCAAGATCCGCTCGCTCTGCCAGATCGCACCGCTGCACAACCCCGCCAGCCTCGAAGGCATCCACGCCATCGACCAGGTGCTGCCCGGCGTGCCGCAGGTCACGGTTTTCGACACCTCGTTCCACCAGACCATCCCGGCCGTCAACTACATGTATGCCCTGCCCTACGAATACTACGAAAAATACCGCGTCCGCAAGTACGGCTTCCACGGCACGAGCCACAAATATGTGGCCCGCGAAGGCGCCAAGCTCGCGGGGATCGATTTCGACCGCTCGAAGATCATCACCTGCCACATCGGCAACGGCGGTTCGGTGACGGCCGTGCTGAACGGCAAGTCGTTCGACACCTCGATGGGCTTCTCGCCCCTCGACGGCCTGGTGATGGGCACCCGCTGCGGACAGGTGGACGCCAGCGCCGTCACCTTCATCGGCGACAAGGAAGGCATGTCGTTTGCCGAGCTCGACACGATGATGAACAAGCAATCGGGCGTCTACGGACTGACGGGCATTTCGAGCGACATGCGCGACATCGACCGCGCCTACAACGAGGGGAATCCCCGGGCCATCCTGGCGCGCGACATGTACTACAACCGCATCAAGAAGTTCATCGGCGAATACGCCGCCGAGATGGGCGGCGTGGACCTGATCGTCTTCACGGGCGGTGTGGGCGAGAACTCGTGCGAGATGCGCGAGTCGGTCTGCTCGGGACTCGAATTCATGGGCATCAAGTTCGACAAGAGCGCCAACGCCGGAGCCCGGGGCGTCGACAAACTGCTCTCGGCCGCCGACTCGAAGGTGAAGATCGCCGTCATCGCCACCAACGAAGAACTGGTCATCGCCACGGACACCTACAATCTGGTGAAGTAGCACATTCGCTTGAACCTTTTTGGCCCGCGCCGCCCCCCCCGGCGACCAAAGGTCGCCCGGCGCGAGGCCAACAAGAATGTTCGGGAAAAGAACAGGCAAAGTACCAATTCAAAAAAATAAAAACTTAAAAAAAATACACATCATGATCCAACATCTTACGGAGATCGTCGAAGAGGCGAGAAAGAAAGGCAAAAAACGGCTGGCCGTCGCCTATGGCCAGGATTCGCATACGTTGGAAGCCGTTTACGAGGCCTGCAAGGAAGGGCTGGTCGAACCGACCCTCTACGGCGAAAAAAGCGTCATCGAAGAAGTGTGCCGTGAGAACGGCATCGACATCACGGCGTTCAACATCGTCGACGAAAAGAGCGACGTCAAGTGCGTGGCGCTGGCCGTGGCCGCCGTTGTGGCGGGCAATGCCGACGTCCTGATGAAAGGCCTCGTGTCGACCGACAAGTACATGCGCGGCATTCTCAACAAGGAAGCCGGCCTCTTCCCGCCCAAGGGCGTGCTGAGCCATGTCTCCGTTTCGGAGATGCCCTGCTACCACAAGCTGCTCGTCATGTCCGACGTGGCGGTCATCCCGCAGCCCGACTTCAAGCAGAAGATGAAACAGATCTCCTACCTTGCGCAGACGGCCAACCTGCTGGGCGTCAAGACCCCGAAGATCGCCTGCATCGCTCCTTCGGAGCAGGTGCTGCCCAACGTCATCTCGTCGACCGAAGGCGCGCTGCTGGCCAAGATGGGCGACCGCGGCCAGCTGGGCAACGTGATCGTCGACGGCCCGCTGTCGCTCGACGTGGCACTGTTCAAGGAGGTGGCCGAACACAAGAAGGTCAAGGGCTCGTCGGTGGCCGGCGATCCCGACTGCCTGCTCTTCCCCAACCTGGAGTCGGCCAACGTCTTCTTCAAGTCGACGACCCACCTCTGCGGCGGCGAACTGGCAGCCATGGTGATGGGCACCAAGGTGCCGTGCGTGCTCACCTCGCGCGGCGACAGCAGCAAAACCAAACTCTACTCCATCGCACTGGCCTGCCTGGCAGCGAAATAAGCACACACTCAAACGGAACCGAGACCTATGGCATTCAAAATATTGGCGATAAATCCCGGCTCTACTTCCACGAAGGTCGCCCTCTACGAAGAGGAGCGGCCTTTGTTGGAATCGACTCTGCGGCACACGACCGAAGAAGTGTCGCGATTCGTCGACGTCATCGACCAGCTCGACTGGCGCCGCGGGCTGATTCTCGAAACACTGAAAGAACACGGCTTCGACATCGGCGAACTCTCGGCCGTCATCGGCCGCGGCGGTCTGATCCGCCCCGTTCCTGCCGGTGTCTACGAAGTCAATTCGCGCATGCGCCACGACCTGCGCAACGCGCAGATGAAACACGCCTGCAACCTCGGCGGACTGCTCGCGGCGCAGATCGCCCGCATGGCCGGCGTCAAGGCCTACATCGCCGATCCGCCGGTGGTGGACGAAATGGACGACGCGGCCCGCATTTCGGGCATGCCGATGTGTCCGCGCAAACCCATCTTCCACGCCCTCAACCAGAAAGCCATCGCCCGGCTCCACTGCCAGCACGAAGGGCGCGTCTACGAAGAATCGAACCTCATCGTCGCCCACATGGGCGGCGGCATCTCCGTGGCGGCCCACCGCCGGGGACGCATCGTCGACGTGAACAACGCCCTCGACGGCGACGGCCCCTTCGCACCCGACCGGGCGGGAAACATCCCCTCGGCCGAACTGATCAAGGTCTGTTTTTCGGGCAAATATACGCGGGAGGAGCTGCTCAAGTTCGTTTCGAGCAAAGGCGGCCTGGTAGCTCTGCTGGGCACCAACTCCGTCATCGAAGTGATGGAACGCATCGCTCAGGGCGACGAACGCGCCGCTCAAGTACTCGACGCCATGAGCTACAACATTGCCAAACAGATCGGGGCCATGGCCGCCGCACTGGCAGGCAAGGTCGACGGCATTCTGCTGACGGGCGGCATCGCTTTCAACGAACCCGTCGTGGAGAGCATCCGGCAGCACTGCTCGTTCATCGCACCCGTCACGATCTACCCCGGCGAAAACGAGCTCGAATCGCTGGCCATCAATGCGCTGGTCGTTCTGCGGGGCATCGTCGAACCCAAGGAGTACAGATAGGAAGCAGCCCCGCGCCCGGAGTGGCGGAGGCCACGGCTCCCGTCAGTGCGGCAAGGCAGATTCAGCAATCCGCTGACGCCCCGAAGACGTCAGTTGTTCATCCCGGTTTGCACCGGAGTCTCGGGCCCGCAGGTCCGGTTCCCCGGTCCATCCATACCAGCGATTGCTTCCACACATCGGCTGCGGGCTACCGCAGCAACGATACGGGAGCCTTGGCGAACGTCGGCGCGAACGGCTACTCGTGGTCTTCGTCGCCCTATGTTTCGACAGGCTCGAACGCATACAACGCGGGCATGTTGAACTTCAACTCGACGAACGTCAACCCGCTGAACAATGGCAACCGTGCAATCGCACGCGCCGTGCGCTGCGTCCAGCATCTGCCGGGCTGCTTTCTTCAATGCGAAAGCCAACTAAAGGAAAACGGCGGAAAAGAACAGAGCGGGCGGTCGCCCAAAGGCCGCATCCCAACAAGAATCTGCCATCCAAAGAATTCCGCCCCAGCTCCGGTCATCGCGCTACCGGAACAACTGCTTGCGAACAATGCCGAGTACCTCGGTGAAAGCCTCAAGGCGGAAGATAAAGGAGAACAACAGGTAAGAGACGGCACCGGCGGCGATCATGCAGACCAGACGCAGCAAAGCATGGCCGGGCATGAGCTGCGCAACGCCGAGGACGACGAAGTACATGGCCCCGGAAACGAGGGCGACGGGCAGCAGCGTACGCACGAACCGCCGGACGGAAAGCGAAGTGACGCGCAGGGAGGCGCAGACGTTGACGATCATCTCGCAAGCAGCGAAAACCACCAATCCCCACACGACGGCCTGCACGCTGCGAGGAATGGTCAGCACGAGAATCACCGTCATGACAGCTTTCTTGAGAATCTCCAGCCGCACGATCGCAGGGCCGCTGCACCGTACCTTCATGATGTTATAAGCCACCATGGCGACGGGATAGAAGAGCCCGGCCAGGCAGATCGTCTCGAAATAAGGCACCGTGGGCATCCACTTGGCGCCGATCAACACCGCGAAAAGGTCGTGCGCGACGGCCGAAAGCCCCAACATGGCAGGGAACAAGACGTAGGCGACGACCATCACCATCTGGCGGTAGCTCTCGGCGAACTTCCGCTCGTCGGTCCCGATTTTGGAAAGGGCAGGAAAGGTGACTCCCTGCACGGCGGTCATAGCCGAAGTGACGGGCAGGTCCTTGAGCTTGAGCGCCTGATCGAAATAACCCAGCATCCGCGACGAATAGAGTTTGCCGATGAAGAGCTGGGGAATCTTGGTATAGACCGACGAAATCAAGTCGGTGGCCAGGAGGCTGAAACTGTAGGGTGCCATTTCGCGTATGGCCGCCGGGCTCCACGCGCCCGACGAAGCGGGCCGCCAATCGCTCGTCCGCCACAACAGAACGGCCTTGACGACCATCTGCAAGACCCGCTGCGCAACCAGACTCCAGACGCCGCAGCCGGCCCATGCCAGCAGCACGGCCGCCAGGCCGCTGACCAACGACGAGACGAAAGCGATCTTGGAGAGCAGGGCGAAGCGGAAACGCCGGATGAAAACGGTATTCTGAATGACGCAAAGCGCATTGACCGGAATCATGAGGAAGAAGACCGGGGCAACGCGCGCGATGACGGGCATGTCGTAATAACGCGCAACGACCGGCGCAAACGCCGTGAGCAACACGTACAACGCTGCGGAGACGGAGATGTTGAAGAGAAAGACCGACTTGTAATCCGAAGGCGAAGGCTCGGCCTTGCGGATCAGCGTCTGCGAAAAACCGCTGTCGACGACCACCAGGGCGAAGGCGGCGAAAGCGGTGAGGATGGCGACGACGCCGAAGTCGTCGGGCACCAGCAGACGCAGCACGACGACCGACACTCCCATCTGCAGGAGCATCGTACCGACCTTCTCGCCGATCGACCACGCGACGCCGCGCGTGACCTTCTCTTTCAGCTCGCCCGCCACGCTTTCTATTTACGGCAGCTCTGCTCGTTGCGTTCGCGAATGCGCCGCACGTCGGCGATCTCGACATAGGAAGCACCGCCGTCGGGCCCGAAGCTGCCGCCGACGATGGCCAGCAGGTCCTTTCCGTCGAGGTGGTCTTTCTGTTCGATGACCTCCATGGCGTCGATCAGGAAGTGGTAGCGGTCGGAGAGCTCCTGGTTGCGCAGGATGGGCACGACGCCGTAGGAGAGGGCCAGGATGCGCTGGGCATGGAGCTGATAGCAGACCGCGACGACGGTTTTCTGCCCGCGGAAAGCGGCCAGATAGCGGCCCGTACGGCCGGTCTTGGTGTCGAGGACGACGTAGCGGATAGGCAGGTTGGTCGATGCGCGCACGGCCGAACGGGCCAGCTGCGCCGTGACCTCGTGGTTGACGGAGACCATGTCCATGTCGACCATGGGCTTGAAATGGGCCTCGTCGCGCTCGATCTCGCGGGCGATGCGCGCCATGGTCTCGACCGCCTCGACAGGATAGTCGCCCATGGCGGTCTCGTCGCTGAGCATGATGGCGTCGACACGCTCGTAGATGGCGCTGGCTACGTCGCTCACCTCGGCACGCGTGGGACGGGGGTTGCGGACCATCGAATAGAGCATCTGCGTGGCGATGATGACGGGGCGCTTGGCTGCGATGCACTTCTCGACGATGCGGCGCTGGGTGTTGGGAATGGCCTCGGCGGGGAGCTCGACGCCCAGGTCGCCGCGGGCGACCATGATGCCGTAGGAGGCCTCGATGATCTCGTCGATATTGTCGAGCCCCTCCTGGTTCTCGATCTTGGAGATGATCTTGATGGGGCTGCCGTGGGTATCGAGAATCTGCTGCACGGCCTGCAGGTCGCGCACGCTGCGCACGAACGAATGGGCGATGAAATCGACGTCGTGGGCGATGGCCCACTCGATGAACCGGCGGTCCTTGGCCGTCACGGAGGGCAGGTCGATGGAGACGCCGGGCACATTGACGCTCTTGCGCGAACGCAAGGCTCCGTCGCCGACGAACTCGCACAGAAGCTCGCGCTCGGACTTGCCGACGACGCGCAGCTCGACCTCGCCGTCGGCGATGAGCATGCGGGCCCCGACGGGAATGTCGCGGACGATGCCGGGCACGTTCATGAAGACGACCTCGCGGGTGGTAAGGTCGGCACCCTCCGAACCGCGGACGGCAACCCGGTCGCCGGCCTTGAATTCGAGCCGTTCGCCCAACTCGGGAGCGATGTTGGTGACTCGTATTTCGGGCCCCTTGGTGTCGATCATGATGGGAATGGCCGGATTGACCTTGTGGACGATCTCCACGATGCGCGTGGCGCCCTCCTCGGTGACATGGGCCGAATTGATACGCACGACGTCCATGCCCGCGGCGGCGAGGCTGCGGACGAACTCCTCGGTGCACCGGAAGTCGGACATCGTGGCTACGATTTTGGTTTTCTTGGTATTGGACATAAACTAAGATTGTCTGTTATGTGTCGGGAACTTGTTCGGAAACGGTCAGTCGAGCCGCCGCCCCGCGGCACCGAGCAGCAAGGCTTCGACGCCCAGACGGTAGGAGTCGAGCCCGAAACCCATGATCGACCCCACGGCGACGGGAGCCAGCAGCGAGACGCGGCGGAACTCCTCGCGGGCCAGGATCGAAGAGATGTGCACCTCGACGACGGGCACCGCAACGGCCGACACGGCGTCGCGCAGCGCAACGGAAGTGTGGGTATAACCGCCGGCGTTGAGCACGATGCCGTCGAAGCGGCCGGCGGCCTGCTGCACGGCGTCGATCAGCTCGCCCTCGATGTTGGACTGGAAATAAGCGAAGGCGACCTGCGGGAACCGCTCCTGCAGGGAGGCGAAGTAGTCGTCGAAAGTCTGCGTGCCGTAGACGTCGGTGTCGCGCCGTCCCTGAAGATTGAGATTCGGGCCGTTGAGAATCAATATATCCATGATGTGTCTGCCGTTGACTGCGGAAAGATGGCGCAAAGATAGCATACGGAATTCACAATTCATAATCCGCCATTCACAATTATCGCTGTCCGCACCGGAATGCACCGCACATCCCCCTTGCCGCCTGCAAACAGCGAAACCGAGGAACCGCCCTGTTGCGGAACGGGGCCCGAGTACAATCAAAAAAACGCTCTCGGGAGGGCACAGGCTGCGTTCGGAAACCGGGCGACCGAATGCAGAATCGGCCGAAGGCATTTTTACGGACAAACGCGCTTAATTTTCACCCCCGAATTACCCTTCTTCCGCCGAATTATCCTTACCTTTGCAAAAATACAGGAACAAGCGATGAAAACGAAGATACTATGGGCTCTCCCGGCCGCGCTGCTGCTGGCCTGCGGAGGGAACACCGCCCGCCGCACGGCCGCGGCGACACAACCCGAGCAACCCCGACCGGTCCGCTACACCTACCGGGTGAAGGCGAGCTATCCCCACCCCACCGACGCCTACACGCAGGGGCTGCAATACGCCGACGGCATTCTGTGGGAAGGCACGGGCCAGTACGGGCAGTCGGCGATCCGGAAAACCGACCTGGCGACGGGCCGCAGCGAAACGGTGGCGCGGCTGCCGCGCTCGGAATTCGGCGAGGGAATCGCGCTCCTGAACGGCAAGCTCTACCAACTGACGTGGCATGCCAACACGTGCCATGTCTACGATGCGGCGACGATGAAGCAGGTGCGCGAATTCCGCTATCCGGGCGAAGGCTGGGGGTTGACGACCGACGGCGAGAAACTCTACATGTCCGACGGCTCGGCCAAGATCTACACGGTGGACCCGGCGACTTTCCGGCGCGAAAAACGCACGACGGTGACCTACGAAGGCCAGCCGGTCGACTACCTCAACGAACTGGAGTGGATCGACGGCAAGCTGTGGGCCAACGTCTACACCACGGACCGGATCGTCATCATCGACCCGGCGACGGGCAAGGTGGAGGGCGTGGTCGACCTGGCGGGGCTGCTGCCCGACTCCGAACGCGGCCCCGAGACCGACGTGCTGAACGGCATTGCCTACGATGCGGAGGGCCGGCGCATCTTCGTGACGGGCAAGAACTGGAGCCGGATATTCGAAATCGAAACGATCGCCCGATAAGATGGCCTCAACGCTCAACGAACAACTCGAAAGCCGCATCCTGCTGCTCGACGGCGGATTCGGCACCATGGTCCAGCAGTACGGACTGACCGAAGAAGACTACCGCGGCGAACGCTTCGCCGAGTGGCCCCTACGCCTGCGCGGCTGCAACGACCTGCTGGCGCTCACGCAGCCCGACACGGTGCGGGCGATCCACGAAAAATACCTGGCGGCCGGCTCCGACATCATCACCACCGACTCGTTCAACGCCAATGCCGTGTCGCTGCGCGACTACGGACTGGAAGCATACGCCTACGAGATTGCGCGCGCGGCAGCCGAAACGGCGCGTAGGGCGGTCGACGCATGCACGGCCCGCAATCCGCAGAAACCTCGCTTCGTGGGGGGCTCGATCGGCCCGTCGAACCATGCGCTGTCGCTCTCGCCGAAGGTGGACGACCCTGCGGCCCGCGACCTGACCTTCGCCGAACTCGAACAAGCCTACTACGACCAGACGCGCGGACTCATCGACGGCGGCGCCGACCTGCTGATGCTCGAAACCTTCTTCGACACGCTCAACGCCAAGGCGGCGATCCACGCCATCCTGCGGCTGTTCGACGAACGGGGCAGCCGGCTGCCCGTGATGGTCTCGGGCACGCTCACGCCCTCGGGCCGCACGCTCTCGGGACAGACGGTGGAAGCGTTCTATGCCTCGGTGGCCCATGTCGAACCGGTGGCCGTGAGCCTCAACTGCTCGTTCGGGGCCCGGCAGCTGCTGCCCTATCTGGAGCGGCTGGCAGCCGTGGCCGAATGCCGCGTGGCGGTCTACCCCAACGCCGGACTCCCCAACGTGACGGGCGGCTACGACGAAACGCCGGCGATGTTCGCCGACGAGATGGGCGAATATCTCCGCCGCGGGCTGCTGAACATGGTGGGAGGCTGCTGCGGCACGACGCCGGAACACATCTTCGAACTGCAGAAGATCGTGGGCGGCTACGCCCCGCGCCCGCTGCCCGAACCCAGGCACGAAAGCGTGCTGAGCGGCCTGGAACCCCTGCGCATCGTGCCCGAAGCCAACTTCATCAACGCCGGCGAACGCACCAACGTGGCCGGATCGGCCAAGTTCGCCCGGCTGATCCGCGAAGGCAGCTACGAAGAAGCCCTCACGGTGGCCCGCGACCAGGTGGAAGCCGGCGCGCAGCTCATCGACGTCTGCATGGACGACGGCATGATCGACGGTGTGCAGGCCATGCGCACCTTTCTGAACCTTGCGGCTACGGAGCCCGAGATCGCCCGGGTGCCCGTGATGATCGACTCGTCGAAGTGGGAGGTGCTGGTCGCCGGTATGGAATCGACGCAGGGCAAGTCCATCGTCAACTCCATCTCGCTCAAGGAGGGCGAGGAGGAGTTCCTGCGCCGGGCCCGCGAAATCCGCCGCCACGGAGCAGCCGCGGTGGTGATGCTTTTCGACGAAATGGGCCAGGCCGACACTTTCGAACGCAAGATCGGGGTGGCCCGCCGGGCCTACGACCTGCTGACGAACGACGGATTCCCGGCCGAAGAGATCGTCTTCGACCCCAACATCCTGGCCGTCGCCACGGGCATGGCCGAACACGACGGCTACGCCAAAGCCTATATCGACGCCACGCGCTGGATACACGAAAACCTGCCCCGCGCCAAGGTCACGGGCGGCGTTTCGAACCTCTCGTTCGCCTTCCGCGGCAACAACGCCGTGCGCGAAGCGATGCACTCGGCGTTTCTGTGCCATGCCATAGCGGCGGGCATGGAGATGGGCATCGTCAACCCGCAGCTGCTCAAGGTATACAGCGACATCGACCCCGAGCTGCTGGAACGCGTCGAAGACGTCATCCTCTGCCGCCGTCCCGATGCGGCCGAACGTCTCTCGGAACATGCGCAACACCTGCGGCAGGAGACCGCAACCCGCCCGGAGCCGGTCGAAACCCGCCCGGCGGGCACGTTCGAAGAACGCATCGACCGGGCCATGGTCAAGGGCATCGCCGACCGCATCGAGGAAGATGCGCTGGAAGCCTGCGCGGCGCTGAGCGACCCCATGGCGGTGATCGACCGGCTGCTGATGCCGGCGATGGAACGCGTGGGCACCCTCTTCGGCGAGGGCAAGATGTTCCTGCCGCAGGTGGTGAAGACGGCGCGCGTGATGAAACGCGCCGTGGCGGCCCTGACACCCCGAATCGAACAACGGGCCGGCAAGAGCGCCTCGGCCGGCAAGGTGCTGATCGCCACGGTCAAGGGCGACGTCCACGACATCGGCAAGAACATCGTGGCGGTGGTGATGGCCTGCAACGGCTACGAAATCCGCGACCTGGGCGTGATGGTCGAACCGCAGCGCATCGTCGACGAAGCGGCCGCCTGGGGTGCCGGCTGCATCTGCCTGAGCGGTCTGATCACCCCGTCGCTCGACGAAATGATCCGCGTGTGCGAAGAACTCGAACGACGCGGACTGCGCACGCCGGTAATCATCGGCGGGGCAACGACCTCGGAGATGCACACGGCGGTGAAGATCGCCCCGGTCTACTCGGGGCTGACGCTCCACTCGCCCAATGCGAGCCGCAACGCGCAACTGCTCGCCGCGGTGCTGGGACCCGGGTGCGAAGCCTTCGAAAAACAAGTGCGCGAACGTCAGGAAGCGCTGCGGCAAGAATTCCGCGCGGCGGAAAAGGCGCGCACGCTGCTGCCCTTGGAAGAAGCGCGCAACAACCGCCCGGAGACGCGCCGCAAGCCCGTCGAACCGAAACACCCGGGACGCCTGGTCTTCCCGGACTTCGATGTCGCCGACGTCGAACCCTACATCGACTGGAACTTCTTTTTTCCGGCCTGGGAACTCCCGGGCCGCTATCCGGAAATACTGGACCACCCCGAAAAAGGGACCGAAGCGCGCAAGCTGCTGGCCGATGCGCAGGCGCTGCTGGCCCGCATCCGCGACGAACGGCTGCTGACGCTGCAAGGCGTGGCGGGTCTCTTCCCGGCACGCTCGGAGGGCGACGACATCGTGGTGACCGACGCCAAAGGAGGCGAACACCGTCTGGCGATGCTGCGCAACCAGACGCGCGGCGCCGACAACCGCTCGCTGGCGGACTACATAGCCCCGGGCGGCGACTGGATCGGCTGCTTCGCCGTGACGGCGGGCGTGGGACTCGCGGAACTGACGGCCAAATTCCGCGAAGCGGGCGACGACTACTCGGCCATCATGGCCAAGCTGCTGGCCGACCGGCTGACGGAAGCCTTCGCCGAGACGGTGCACCTCTTCGTACGGCGGCAGATGTGGGGCTATGAAGAGGGCGCGATGCCGACGCCCGAACAAGTCATCCGCGGCGACTACCGCGGCCGCCGCATGGCCTTCGGCTACCCCGCAACCCCCGACCACACGCTCAAACGCGACGTGTTCGACCTGCTGGGCGCCGAACGGACGACGCGGATGCGGCTGACCGAAAACCACATGATCGACCCGGGCGAAGCGCTCTGCGGCCTGCTGCTTGCGGATGCCGACTACTTTGCGGTGGGTCCGATCGACGAGGCGCAACTGGCCGACTACGCCCGGCGCCGGGGCCTGGAACCCGGCGAAATGCGCAAAATCATCCCGAACAACCTATGAACGTAACCGACATCATACACGGCGCGCAGGCGCAGGGCAAGACCCGCTTTGCATTCGAGCTGCTGCCCCCGCTCAAGGGCGACGGCATGAAAGGCACTTTCGCGATGATCGACCCGCTGATGGAGTTCGACCCGGCCTACATCAACGTGACGTTCCACCGCGAAGGGATCAAGCAATCGCTGCGCACCGACGGCACCACGGAGTGGCACGTGGTGCGCCGCCGTCCGGGCACGGTGGGCATCTCGGCTGCCATCCAGAAGAAATACGGCGTGGAGACGGTCCCCCACCTGATCTGCGGCGGACTGTCGCGCTACGACATCGAAGATGCGCTGATCGACATGGACTTCCTGGGGCTGCACAACGTGCTGGCCCTGCGCGGCGACAAGTCGCAGAACGAACGATGCTTCAAGCCCCACCCGAAAGGACACGCCCATGCGGCCGGCCTGGTGCGGCAGATCGCGGCGATGAACCGCGGCGAATTCGTCGACGGCGAAGTGGAAGAGTGCCACCATTCGCGCTTCTCGGTGGGAGTGGCGGGCTATCCGGAGACCCACGAAGAAGCCCCGTCGCCCGAAGCCGACCTGCGTCATCTCAAGGAGAAGATCGACGCCGGAGCGGACTACATCGTGACGCAGCTCTTCTACGACAACGCCTGCTTTTTCGACTTCGTGCGCCGCTGCCGCGAAGCGGGCATCGGGGTGCCGATCATCCCGGGCATCAAGCCGCTCGCCACGGTGCGCCACCTGACCCTGCTGCCCGAGACCTTCGGCTGCCGCATACCCGACGACCTGCGGCGCGAAGTGGAGGCCCACCGCGACGACAAGGCCGCCGTGCGCCGCATCGGCACCGAATGGGCCATCGCCCAAAGCCGCGAACTGAAGGCCGCGGGCGTGCCGGTGCTCCACTACTACCCGATGGGCAAAGCCGAAAACATCATCGAGATAGCGAAAACCGTATTTTGAAAAAGTGAAAGGTGAGAGATGGAAAGTTTTTCCCTACTGAGCAATCCGCCGGCCGCTTTCAACCTCTCGCTTTTGACCATTAATCTTCCACCCCGAATGGACCCCATTGCTTTCCGCCGCCACCTGCATGCCCACCCCGAACGCTCGTTCGAGGAGAAGCAGACCGCGGCCTACATCGCCGAACAACTCGCCGCGCTGGGCATCGAACACCGGCCCATAGCGCAGACGGGCGTTCTGGCCCGCATCGAGGGCCGCCGCACCGCCCCCGGCGACCGGCGGGCCGTGGTGCTGCGCGCCGACATCGACGCACTGCCCATCGAAGAACGGACGGGACTCCCCTACGCCTCGCAGACGCCGGGCACGATGCACGCCTGCGGCCACGACATGCACGCGGCGGTGCTCTACGGCGTACTGAAGGAACTGGCTGCGGACCCCGACTTCGCCGGCACGATTTTCGGGCTTTTCCAACCCGGCGAGGAGTGCAACCCGGGCGGTGCGACGCTGGTGCTGGCCGAAAACCCGTTCGACGGCTACGAAGTGAGGGCCGTGATCGGCGAACACGTGGAACCTCAGCTTGAAGTGGGCACCCTGGGCTTCCGGGCCGGGAAATACATGGCTGCGAACGACGAACTGCGCTTCCGCATACGCGGCACGGGCGGGCACGGCGCCCTGCGCTCAGAACTAAGGGACCCGGTGGCGGCGAGCGCCGAACTGGTGACGAAACTGCTGGCGCTCAACGCCCCGGAACAAGTACTCTCGATCGGCCGGGTGGAAGCGGCGGGAGCCACGAACATCATCCCCGACGAAGTGTACCTCGAAGGGACGTTGCGCACCTTCGACGAAGAAGTGCGGGCCCGGCTTCACGCCCGCATTGCAGCGCTGGCGGCAGAAGTCGACGCGCGGCACGGAGTAGCTACCGAACCGACGATCGGACATGGCTACCCCCCGGTGGTGAACGACGCCCGGCTGACGGAACTGGCCGTAGCCGAAGCCGCGGCCGCCGGGCTGCGCACCGAAATGCTGCCCCTGCGCACGACGGCCGAAGATTTCGGCCACTACACACGACGCTACCCCTCGCTTTTCTATCGCCTGGGAGTAGGCGCAGCGGCCGGACGTCCCCACACCGCGACTTTCGCGCCCGACGAACGGGCCCTGGAGACGGGTGCGGAATACATGCGGCGGCTGGCCCTGAAAATACTGAACGGTTTCGATGACCCGAACGCATAGACGGCCTTAGCGGGCCATGCCGGGGCGCGAAAACCTCATGCAAGTGAACGAACCATGAAACAGACGAAAAAACAACGCTCGACGAAGAGCACAAAAAAACACGACCGGGCCGCGATGATCCTGAGCCTGCTGCGTGAATTCCCCAACAACAAGTTCTCGCTCAAACACCTGGCCTCGGCCTCGGGAGGGGCGACGAAAGAGGGGCGCCGCGAGACGCTGGCCATCCTCGACCGCCTCTACGACGAGGGGATCGTGGAAGAGTGCGCCCGCGAGAAATACCGCCTTACGCGCAACCACCTGCCCCGCTACGAAGGACGCGCCGACATGACGGCCGGCGGATCGGTCTACGTACGGGTCGAAGGACTCGAACACGACATATTCGTCAACCAACGCAATACGGCCAACGCGCTGGACGGCGACCGGGTGGAGGTGGTCATCATGCACCGCAGCCACGACGGCAAGCTCGAAGGCGAGATCACGCGCATCCTCGAACGAAGCCGCAAACCCTACGTGGGTGTGGCCGAAGTGGGCGCGCACCAGATCTTCGTACGGGCCGACTCGCGCAAGATGCCGATGGACATCTACCTGTCCAAACGCGAATATCCCGACGTAAGCGACGGCCAGAAGGTGGTGGTGCGCATCGCCGACTGGCTGCCGGGCAGCAAGAGCCCCGTGGGCGAACTGGTCGAGGTGCTGGGCATGGCGGGCGACAACGACGCGGAGATGCACGCCATCCTTTCGGAATACGAACTCCCCTACCGCTTCGAAACGGAGGTGGAAGAAGCCGCGCAACGCATCGACGGCCGCATAACAGAGGAAGAGATCGCCCGGCGCCGCGACTTCCGCGACCGGGTGACCTTCACGGTCGACCCGGCCGACGCCAAGGATTTCGACGACGCGCTGTCGGTGCGCCGCCTGCGCGACGGCGTGTGGGAAGTGGGCGTGCACATCGCCGACGTGACGCACTACGTACGCCCCCACTCGACCATCGACGACGAAGCGGTGACGCGCGGCACGTCGGTCTATCTGGTCGACCGCACGGTGCCGATGCTGCCGGAACGCCTCTCCAACGAACTCTGCTCGCTGCGGCCCGACGAAGACAGCCTATGCTTCTCGGCGGTATTCACGCTGAACGAGAACGTGGAGATACTCGACGAATGGTTCGGCCGCACGGTCATCCACTCCGACCGCCGCTTCACCTACGCCGAAGCCCAGGAGATCATCGAAACGGGCCGCGGCGACCGCGCGGAGGAGGTGCTGACGCTGCACCGGCTGGCCGAAGAACTGCGGCGCCAGCGCTTCAAGAACGGCGCCATCGCTTTCGACCGCGAAGAAGTGAAATTCAAGCTCGATGAAGCGGGCCATCCGGTGGGCGTCTACTTCAAGGAACAACAGGACTCCAACCGCATGATCGAAGAATTCATGCTGCTGGCCAACCGCCGGGTAGCCGAATACTGCAGCGCGCGGCTCAACGACAAAGGCCGCAAGGTGCCGCGGACGATGGTCTACCGTGTCCACGACGCGCCGAGCGAAGAAAAACTCGACCGTTTCCGTCAGTTCATCCTGCGCTTCGGAATCGTATTCAAGGCCTCGAAAGGCCGCGCCATCGCCCGCGAGATGAACAAACTTTTCACCAAGATCAAAGGCTCGACCGAAGAGAACGCCGTGACGACGATGGCCGTGCGCTCGATGGCCAAAGCCTTCTACACGACCGACAACATCGGTCACTACGGACTGGCGTTCCCCTGCTACACCCACTTCACGTCGCCGATCCGCCGCTACCCCGACATGATGGTCCACCGCCTGCTGGCGCGCTATCTGGAGGGCGGCAAATCGGCCGACAAGCAGACGACCGAGGATCTCTGCGTGCGGGCGTCGGAACGCGAAGTGATCGCAGCGGAAGCCGAACGGGCGTCGATCAAGTACAAGATGGTGGAATTCATGAAAGACCGCCTCGGCGAAGAATTCGACGGCCACATTTCGGGTCTGACGGAATGGGGCGTCTATGTGGAGCTGACGGAGACGCACATCGAGGGCATGTCGTTCCTGCGCGACATCGAAGGCGACTTTTTCGAATTCGACGAACAACGCTACGAGATCATTGGCCGCTCGACGGGCCTGCGCATGACCCTGGGCGACGCGGTGCGCGTGCGGATCAAGCGTGCCGACCTCCAGAAACGCCAGCTCGACTTCGAACTGCTGCTGCCCCGCAAAACGGGCTCCGCGCCGAAGAAGAAAGGGATGCGGACGTCCGGCAGTCCGGCGGTAAAGCGGTCGACGCGCCGAAAGAACTGACCCCGGCGCCCACGAACCGAGTTGCCGGAAGAAAAACCGGCCGTACTTTCGGGAAGAACATTTCCGATCGGCGGCCGGTTTCCGCTTCAAGGCAAAATCATGTTTCATTCTCAACCCAGATAAAGCGGCTTTCCGACCCGGAATGGTGCGGGCCACGGCTCGTACCAGCGCGGTCAGGCAGATTCAGCAATCCACTGGCAGTCCGTAACGGCGCTCCGTCGGGCGCAGCTCCGGACCGTCAGTTGTACACCCCAGTCTGCTGCGGAGCTGGAAAACAATTCAGAATGCAAAATTCACAATTCACAATTAAGATAGTAATTTGTCATTCTGAGGAGCATAGCGACGAAGAATCTGTATGCTGACGATACAGATGTTTGACTGCACTGCGTTTGTCTTTCTCCTCCTTGCGAGGTATAGTCCGCAAGCGGTCTCTGCGCTCGCTGCGTTCGTCGATTCGCTTTGCTCAGAATGATAGATTGTGCATTTTGCATTGTGAATTTTGAATTGTTCCCCTCTCCCCGGCATTCATCCCAGCGATTGTCCGAAGCTCCTGCTACGGGCTACCGCAATTGTGCGACGGGAGCCTTGACTGAAGTCGGCACGGGCGGCTTCTACTTTGCCTCGTCGCCTTACGCTGCCGACGACTTCGGCGCGAGCTACTTAGGGTTCAACAGCAACGAAATCAACCCCGTCTGGACGAACACCAGAGCCCGCTCCTTTGCTCTTTCCGTGCGTTGCGTCCAAGCATCTGCGGGCCGCTTTTCTTAAAAATACACCGATGTCCACTGACGCAGGAAGCCATCGATAAAGCCCGCCCGACAAAGAATTGGCCAAGGAAGAACCGAAAACCCCTCCAAAATAGGAGGGGTTCGGGAAGGTAATCCATATAGGGATTTTACCGCAGGCACCCTTGCCGGGCACTCCGACGGACGGAAAACGCTACTTCTGCCGGAAATAGATCTGCATGGGAACGCCGGAAAAATCCCAGTGGTCGCGCATGTTGTTCTCCAGGAAACGACGGTAAGGCTCCTTGATATACTGCGGCAGGTTCACGAAGAAAGCGAACTGCGGCGTAGGCGTCGGGAGCTGCGTCACGTACTTGATCTTGATGTACTTGCCTTTGGTTGCGGGCGGCGGATAGTTCTCGATGAGGGGCAGCATGAACTCGTTGAGCTCCGAAGTAGCGATGCGGCGCTTGCGCGACTGGTAGACGCGGATGGCCGTCTGCAACACATCGAAAATACGCTGCTTGGAAAGCACCGAAGTGAAGATGATGGGAATGTCGTTGAAGGGCGCCAGCTTCTTTTTCAGGAACTCTGTCCACTCCTTCATGGTGTTGCTCGACTTCTCGATCAGATCCCATTTGTTGACCACGATGACGCACCCCTTGCGGTTGCGGACGATGAGGTTGTGGATATTGAGGTCCTGCGACTCGAGGCCCTGCTGCGCATCGAGCATCAGAATGCAAACGTCGGAGTTCTCGATGGCGCGGATCGACCGCATGACGGAGTAGAACTCGAGGTCCTCCATCGTTTTGCCTTTCTTGCGCATGCCGGCCGTGTCGACCAGGTAGAAATCCATGCCGAACTTGTTGTAACGCGTGTGGATCGAGTCTCGCGTGGTGCCGGCGATGGAGGTCACGATGTTGCGCTCCTCGCCCAGCAGGGCGTTGGTCATCGACGACTTGCCCACGTTGGGACGCCCGACGATGGTGATGCGCGGCAACTCCTCCTCCTCGTCCGATCTCGTTTCGGCCGGCAAAGCCGCCAGAATGGCGTCCATCAGATCGCCCGTGCCGCTGCCCGACATGGAACTGATGCAAAAGGGATCGCCCAAACCGAGGGCGTAGAACTCGTGCGAAGAATAGATCTGGTCGTTATTGTCGACCTTGTTGCAGACCAACAGCACTTTTTTGCTGCTCCGGCGCAGAATGTCGGCCATCAAGGCGTCGAGGTCGGTGATGCCGGTCGAAACCTCGACCAGAAAGAGAATGACGTCGGCCTCGTCGATGGCCAGCATCACCTGGCGGCGGATTTCGTCCTCGAAGATGTCTTCCGAATTGACCGTGTAACCGCCCGTGTCGATCACCGAAAACTCCTTGCCGTTCCAGTCGGTCTTGCCGTAGTGGCGGTCGCGCGTGGTGCCGGCCGTCGAGTCGACGATGGCTTTGCGCTGGCCGACCAGGCGGTTGAAGAGGGTGCTCTTGCCCACGTTCGGGCGTCCTACGATTGCTACGAGGCTCATGCTGTCTCTTTTTATGGCGTTAGGGAGTGCAAAGATAGGCAATTCCCGGCTAAATCGGAAACAAAAACAACATATCGCGATCGCGAATCCGACGAGCCGACCGGAGCAGCCGCGAAGCGAGGAAATAATGACAAGGATTCTTACGCTGATGCGCGGAACGACACGGAAACCGAAGCATCCGTGTCTGCTTCGGTGCGGCCACGCAACGGCATCCGACGAAAAACGACATGAAAAAAGGAGAGGATAACCGTCACGGCTCCTCTCCGGATGAACATTCCGAATGAACTTTGAACTTTTTTATTTTAACCTATCAAAACGCTTAGGTAAGAAATGTCCATCATGTCGTCCGATCGCAAACGGCGATCAATTGTCCAAGGTGAAGGTATCGTTGGTCCAGTTTACCAACATGCCGGCGGATACCAGACCGGCGCAATTGAACGTAAAGGTCTTGGTTGCGGCATCGTAATTCGAATACTGGGGAGCAGTGTCGATGTAGAGGTACACCATGCCGTAGCTCGGATGCGAGAAACCCGAAGCAACCTGCACGCAACCGTCTCCGTCGACGGGATAAGGGAAAGTAATCTGCGAACCGCCGTCCCAAATGAAATTCAGGCTGTAACCAGGTTTGGAATAGGATGTACCGACGTTGTGGTAGAAATCGGCCAAGCGATAGAGCTGCGGATTCTCCCGGGTGACCTGCAAGGTCTGCTTCCAGGCCAAGGCCTGTCCGAAGAAACTGGGCAGAATGCCCGACGAATAGACGCCGGTCTTGTAATTCACCCAAGTGTAGTCGCGCATGACGACCAACTTGCCCTCGGTAGCGTAGGGAAGCTGCGTATCGGACTGGAGCTTGATGTTGACGGCGTACTCCTTGCCGACCTCCAACTTCGAACGGTCGAACGAAACGGTATACAATGCACCGATCTCCCCTTCGGCGAAGTCGACGGTAGCGGGAGCCGTGAAAGCATCGGCGACAGCGGCGTCCTCAACTTCGACGGCGACCTCCACCCGGGCAGCAGCACCCGAAGCAGCACGATACACCTCGATGGAGCAAGCGTCCTCCATGTCGGCCGAAACCGTATAGGCATATTCGGTCTTATTCAAGAAAGCTTCGTCGGAGCGGCCCTCGTAGGTTGTCATCTCGGTCTTCTCGGAACACGACGCCGCGAAACCCAGCACGGCAAGCAAACAGAAAAACGATTTTATTGTTTTCATGGCGTAATCATTATTGTAGGGTTAGTTTTGGTCCTTCGTGAGATCGAGCGCCGAATTGGAATCGAACTCCTTCTGCGGGATGGCCAGGATGAATTTAGGATCGTTGGGCTGCATCGAAACGGGGGCGGGCTGCGACTTGGAACGCGTGTAACCGAGATTCAGACGGCGCAGGTCGGGCACGCGGCCCATGCCCTCGCACCAGAGCTCGATGCGGCGCTGGAGCAGAATCTCGTCGAGCAGCGACTTGGGCGCCGCATGCGTGTCGAGACCTACGTTAGCCGAATCCTCAAGGGCCGAAATGTCGCGGGCGGCGGAGTAACGCTCGGCGTACAACTCCTCCAACAGAGCGCGGGCACCTGCGAAATCGTTGGCGCGGCACTTGCACTCGGCCAGCGTCAGCAACATCTCCTCGGCGCGCATGTTGATGATGTCGGCGACACCGGTAGAAGCATTCTGGTAGGAGAACTTCTGCTGCCAATAGATAGAAGCTTTCTTGAAATCGGAATCGTCGGCAACCAATGCGCTGTTGGCAGGCAGCGTAGCCCAGGCGCGGCGGCCGTCGGAATCGGTCATGCCGATCTCGTAGAGCCAGTCGTCGAAGCACTGCGGAGCCATGGAGCCGTAGGTGCCGTCGATAGCCATGTGGGAGATGAAACCGCCGAACAGAGCGGCCTGGTCTGCCGTCAGCTCGAAGGCCCACATCACGTCGGCAACGCTGCGGTTATTGAATCCGGTGAGCTCGGAAAGCGTGGCGACCCGTTTCAGCCCGCTCTTCTTCAAAGCCTCCTCGGCGCAACGGCCAGCCTGATCGTAGTTCTGCTGCCCGAGCGAAGCACGGGCCCACAGACCGTAGGCAGTGTAGAGGTCGATGTGCGAACAATGGCTCTGCGCCATGCCGGCAGCGGTGAAATAATCCACCGACTTCTGGAAGTCGCCGTTGATCTGCTGGAACAGCTGCTCGATCGTACCGCGGCCGGCGCCCTGCGTCTCCTTGTTGGTGCCGGTCGTATAGACGGGCACGCCGGGCTTGTCCTTGTTCTCGGTGTAGTTGCCCTGGCAGAACGACTCGTAGAGGCAATAGTAAGAGAAAGCGCGGATGGCATAGGCCTGACCCAGGACGTTCTGTCCCATGGCGTCGAGCTTCAACGACTCTTCGGCGTCGGTAATGTAGTTGGCCTGGGAGATGAAGGTGTAGAACATGTTCCAGGTACCGTACTGACGACCGCTGGTGGAAGTCCAGTCGGAAGCGGTGTTGAAAGCATAGTCGAAATAGAACCAACCCTGACCCTGGCTGGCCTGGTACTGGTCCTCGCCCATGAGCGAACGCACCAAGGTGAAACCGGCCAGACCGGGATGCTCGTGAGGCCAGCCGGAGCTCCAGCCGTTGGAGTACATCAGACGATAGATACCGTCGACGGCGCTCTGCGCCTTGTCGGAATCGGCGAAGATCTCGGAACCCGAGAGCGAACCTGCCGGCGAGGTGTTCAGCATATCCTCCGAACACGAAGCGAAGAGGACGGCGCAACCCGCAGCGACGAGAACTGAAAGTATTTTTTTCATGATGATCCGAAATTAGGTTTTAGAATTTGAGATCGAGGTTGAACGACACGGTGCGCGTCGGAGCGTAGACATAGCCCGTACCGCCGGTGAGCGAATACTGCGGATCCATGCCCTTCAGGCGGGTGAAGATGCAGAGGTTGTCGACCGAAGCGGAGATGCGCGCAGCCTTGAATCCGATCTTGGAAGTCCAGCGCTTGGGCAAGGTATAACCCAACGTGATGTTCTTGATGGCGAAGTAGGAGGCATCGAAGAGCTTGTCGTCGGTGACGATGGGCGTCTCGCCGATGGTGTACTTCGGCACATCGGTCACGTCGCCCGGGTTGCGCCATGCACGCAACAGGTTCTTGTGCTTGGCCTGGGCCGTATAGTAGCAGCTCATAAGCTCGTAGTAGACACCGTCGTACATCTTGCCGCCGATCGAATAGTTGGTCGAGATCGAGAAGTCGAGGTTCTTCCAACGCAGCGACGTGGAGAGCGAACCGTAGAGGTCGGGAATGCGGCTGCCGGCCAGCACGCGGTTGGCCTGAGCCACGGTGGTGGACTTGGTGATGTAGTCGTTGCCATCCTTGTCGGTAGCCCAATACATCTTCTCACCGGTCATGGGATCGACACCGGCCGAACGGGCCACGTAGTAGGAATAGAGCGTCTTGCCCTCGCGGATGATCTGCGTACTGCCGAGGATGTCGCTGCCGTCCTCGGTGAGTTTCAACACCTTGTTGTTGACGGTCGAACCCATCCAGGTGACGCTCCACTGCAGGTCGCTGCGGTCGAAGATATGGCCCGTGACGGCGAACTCGACACCGCGGTTGCGCATCTCGCCGGCGTTGCGGTAGTAGCTTGCGAAACCGGTGGACGAAGCGAGCGGGTAAGCGAGCAGCATGTCGGTGGTCTTGCGGTTGTAGAACTCGACGCTCAGATCGAGACAACGAAGCAGGCGGGCCTCGATACCGGCATTGAGGTTATGGTTGGACTCCCAGGTGAGATCCTCGTTGGCGACGTCGTTGATGATGGCGCCGGGCAGCGTGGCATTGGGATAGGAAGTCTCGTAGAGGGCCTGGTAAGCGTAGTAGGAACCGACGCTGTTGTTACCCTGCACACCGTAGGAGAACTTGAGGGTGAGGTTGTCGACCCACGACACATTCCGCATGAACTGCTCCTGCGAGATGCGCCACGAAGCACCCACCGACCAGAAGTGTCCCCAACGCTTCTGGGGAGCGAAGCGCGACGAACCGTCGGTACGCCAGCTACCCGAAACGTAATACTTGTCGTCGTAGCTGTAACCTACGCGCGAGAGCACCGACTCGATGCGGTCGTTGTCGGTCGAACTGCCCGTGCCGACGATGACGGCAGCGGCGTCCAACTCGTAGATGCCGGCGCCGGGAAGACCCGTCTTCTGACCCGACAGAGCGGAAGTCTTGTAAGCGTAGTACTCGTGGCCGACGAGCAGATCGATGTTGTGACGATCGAACGACCGGTTGTACGAGAGCAGCTGGTTGAACGTATAACCGAGCGAAGTGGTATTCTGCTTGATGATACGTCCGCCGACCGACTGGGCGTTGCCGAAGAAGGGGTTGTAATAGGTCATCTGGGCGGCGTTGTAGTAGTCGGCGCCGAAGTTGACCTGGAACTTGAGACCCTCGCTCCAATGGCCGTCCACGCCCATGAAATCCAGGTGCGAACGGGTCGACAGCGAATAGGACTCGGTGGAATACTTGTCGTCGTAGAGCGTGGCGACGGAGTTGAACTTGCTCTGCTGGCCCGACGGGCGCGAAGCACCGTAGTCGAACATCTTGTTGCCGTTTTCATCGAGCAGGAAATCGCCCGTATTGGGATCGCGCTGGTAGACCGGATAGATCGGACCCATCAGCTGCGCCGAATAGAAGACGTTGGAAGAAGCGCCCGAAGAAGTATTGGACGAATTGGTCGAATTGTAAGCGAAATTGGCGCCCATGCCGGCGGCGAACCACGGCTTGGCCTGCGTTTCGACGTTCAGACGACCCGTATAACGCTCGAAATTGGTGGTCTTCAGCACACCGTCCTCGTTGAGGTAACCCAGCGAAAACATGTACTGCGACTTTTCGTTACCGCCCGAGATGCTGGCGCCGTACTCCTGACGCAGGGCGGCATTGTCGGTCACCTGGTCGAGCCAATCCTCTTCCCAGAGCAGACGTGCGTCCTCGCGAACGCGGCCGTCGGCCGTGAAGAGCTGGGCGATGGGCAAATCGTAAGGATTGTACATCTCGTTGGCACCGAAGATACGCTCCGAACCGCCCGCCATCTGAGCCAAGGCGCTGTTGCCGTATTTGTTGTAGAAAGCCGAGTACATGATCTCCATGTAATCCTTGGCACCGACCGTCTGATAACGGGGAATGGCGCGCGACGAGACACCCACGTTGATCCGCAGATCGACGTTGGTCTCGTGGCGGTTGCCGCGCTTGGTGGTGATGAGCACCACGCCGTTGGCACCGCGCGAACCGTAGAGCACCGAAGCGGATGCGTCCTTGAGGATGCTGATGCTGGCGATGTCATCGGGGTTGATGGCCGAAATGGCGCCGTCGAAAGGTATGCCGTCGACGACGTAGAGCGGCGTGGACGAAGCGTTGATCGAACCGAAGCCGCGGATGGCGACCGTCGTACCCGAACCGGGCTGACCGGAACCGGAAGTGACCTGCACGCCGGGAGCCAGGCCGTCCAGCGCCTTGGTGACGTTGGCGACTTTGCGCTGCTTCAATTCATCGCCCTTGACCACGGCGACCGAACCGGTGAACGACTCCTTCTTGGCCGTACCGTAAGCCACGACGATGACGTCGCCGATGGCCTGCGACTCTTCGCTCAAGACGATGTCGACGCCCGTTTTACCGGCAATGGCGACCTTTTTCGTATCATAACCGAGGAACGACACGAGCAGCGAACCGTCGGCGGGAGCGACGATCGCGAAACGGCCGTTGGCCCCGGAGGTGGTGCCTGTGGTTGTTCCCTCGACGAGGATGGTGGCACCGGCAATCGGATTGCCGTCCACGCCCGTAACTGTACCGGAAACCTTTATGTTCTGGGCCACGGCGCATGCCAGACCTCCCAAAACAGCCATGAAGAGCAGTACAATTTTTCTCATAGACCTGAAGTTTGAGTTTAAATTCATAAAATATCTCTTTCCAAGAGATAGACTTGATGTGGCAAATATAGGTAAAAAAAAAGAATTGCAAGCATCGGACGTTACATTTTTTTCATTGAAAACCCCGTTTTGTTGGCCGAACAACCGGTATTTTGAGCGAAAATCGGCTCTATTACGCCTGAGAAATGGGTTGGAAGCGGTTGCAATTTGTAACAATATCTCTTGGAAAGAGATTCGAACTCTCATCCGAAGCCCCCTTTTCCAGGGAATCCATAACCTTTCCGATAGCGGGTCGAGAGGCTCGGAATGACGATGCGAAAAATTTTTCGCGTTCAGGTTCCCCATACCATATATAATAGAAAAAAAGCAACTTCACGTGCAGATGCTTGGACGCAGCGCACGGGAAAACCGAGCGCCCGGTAGAAGCCGTGAACCGGCGTCACTTCGCTCTCGAAAAAGCGCAGGTGGCCAGCATCGAAATTACCGGATGCGAAGGTCGAAGACGACCAGGCATAGCCGTACGCACCGACAACATTCAAGGCTCCCGTCTCGTGGCTGCGGTAGCCCGCAGCAGGAGTAAAAAGCAATCGCTCGAAGGAATGCGGCGGAGAGGGAACAAAACAATTCACAACTTTACGATTAAGCGAGAGTAAAGACCGTTTACGGGCTTTACCGAGCAAGAGTAAAGTCAAGCCCCGTAGGGGATTAATGCAAAATTCACAATGCACAATTAAGAAGTAATTTGTCATTCTGAGGCGAAGCCGAAGAATCTATTAATCGGCAGTATTCATTCTTCGTGTGCTCGCCCGGGCCGGCTGCGGGGGTCGCGCTTTCAGCGCGAGCCGGCCCCGGGCGCAAGGTCTTCCCTATCAGAAAGAGACCAGAGCCTGCGGGACATGCTTGCCATAATTGTCATTCTGAGCGTTAGCGAAGAATCTATGACGAACGCAGCGAGCGCAGAGACCGCTTGCGGACTATGC
Organism: Bacteroidales bacterium; assembly: GCA_949419965.1. The sequence continues at coordinate 1,523 of CASPAC010000021.1, read as the reverse complement.
CGAGCAAGGAGGAGAGAGACAAACGAAGTGCAGTCAAACATCTGTATCGTCAGCATACAGATTCTTCGTCGCTATGCTCCTCAGAATGACAAACTACTATCTTAATTGTGAATTGTGAATTGTGAATTCTGAATTGTGAATTCTGAATTGTGAATTGTGAATTCTGAATTGTTTTCCAGCTCCGCGGCAGACTGGAATATGCAACTGGCGGCAACGCGGAAAGGTGGAAGAAAAAGATGTTCGGGCCGGCCATGGCTTACAGAGATAAACACCGGCTTCAGCCGTGCGAGCCGAAGCCCCGCCCTGCGGAGGCTCGCAGACACTCGCTCCGCTGGCTTCGGCACGAAAACAACACAGCGCCGACCGAAGCAGAGCTTGCGAACTTAAACAGCGTGCACTCTTTCTGAACAGAGCGAACGCAGCCTGCGGGAGTGAACCCGGCGACAACCGAAGCGGCGAGCTTCCGCACCGGAAGACTGCGGCCCGCGCAACTCTGCGAATTACAAAACCGCAGAACGAGAAAAACCGGCGCGAAACAACCGCAAACGAACAACGATTCCTAACCCTCCCGCGCCATTACGCCGCCAGCGGACTGCTGAATCTACACAAACCACGCTGGTACAAGCCGTAGCCTGCACCACTCCGGGTGTGAAGTTGCCGGAGGTGAAGATAAAGGCAAAAAGTGAAAGTATCAAAAAGCAACGTTCTTCGGAACGGCTGCATAAAAGGATACCGAAGCGTGAACTAACCCGAAAAACGGCGCAAGCGACACGAAACAACAGCATAAATGCCCGTCATGCCATGCAAACGGAAATAATCGGACACCCAAGAATAAAAGGGGCATAAGGAGTGAAGAGAGGACGGGAGAGGACGGGAGAGGACGGGAGAGGACGGGAGAGGACGGGAGAGGACGGGAGAGGAACAGCACAAAAGGAGAATCCATAAAAAACCGCGACCCTCTCCGGAGGGTCGCGGCGCGAAAGATATTCGAGACTCCGAAAGGAGAATCGGGACGGATCAATACTCGATGGCGGCAAGGCGCTTGTAGCCGTTGTAACGCCACTTGGCATTCTGCTCGGCAGCCTGGAAGAGCTCCTCGGCCTCGGCAGGGAACGCCTTCTGGAGCGAAGTGTAACGCACCTCCCGCTTGAGGAAGTCCTGGAACTTCGACCAGTCGGGCTCCTTGGAATCGAGCACGAACGGATTCTTGCCCTGCTCCTCAAGCTGGGGATTGTAGTGCCACAGGTGCCAGTAACCGCAGGCCACAGCCTCCTTGCCGACGGTCTGCGTGCGGGTCATGCCGCCCTTGATACCGTGGTTGATACAGGGAGCGTAGGCGATGACGAGCGACGGACCGGGATAAGCCTCGGCCTCCTTCAGCACGTTGAAGAGCTGCTGCTGCGAAGCACCGATCGAAACCTGGGCGACGTAGACATAACCGTAAGTCATGGCCATGGCGCCGAGGTCCTTCTTGCGGATGCGCTTGCCGCTCGATGCGAACTTGGCGACGGCACCCACGGGCG
>CASPAC010000020.1 GCA_949419965.1 Bacteroidales bacterium | reverse complement strand
CTGCGCGACCGGCTGGAGCAGTTCCTGCGCGGCGTGCAGAAGGAGTACGGCTACCAGCAGGTCATCACCCCCCACATCGGCAACAAGGAACTCTACGTGACCTCGGGCCACTATGCCAAATACGGCAAGGATTCGTTCCAGCCGATCCACACGCCCATCGAGGGCGAGGAGTATCTGCTCAAACCGATGAACTGCCCGCACCACTGCGAGATCTACCGTTCGAAGCCCCGCTCCTACAAGGAGCTGCCCGTCCGTCTGGCCGAATTCGGCACCGTCTACCGCTACGAACAGTCGGGCGAGCTGCACGGCCTGACGCGCGTACGCGGTTTCACGCAGGACGACGCCCACCTCTTCGTGCGCCCCGACCAACTGCTGGAAGAGTTCGAACGCGTGATCGACATCGTGCTCTACATCTTCCGCACGCTCAAGTTCGACAACTACACGGCACAGATTTCGCTGCGCGATCCCAACAACCGCGAAAAGTACATCGGCTCGGACGAGAACTGGGAGAAAGCCGAATCGGCCATCATGCAGGCCGCCAAGGAGAAAGGCCTCAACACGGTGGTGGAATACGGCGAAGCCGCTTTCTACGGACCCAAGCTGGACTTCATGGTCAAGGACGCCATCGGCCGCAAATGGCAGCTGGGAACGATCCAGGTGGACTACAACCTGCCCGAGCGTTTCGACCTGACCTACAAGGGTGCCGATGACAAACTGCACCGCCCGATCATGATCCACCGCGCGCCGTTCGGCTCGATGGAACGCTTCGTGGCCGTGCTGCTGGAGCACACGGGCGGCAAGTTCCCGCTGTGGCTCTCGCCCGACCAGGTGGTGGTGCTGCCGATCTCGGAGAAGTTCAACGACTATGCGCAGAAAGTGGTCGACTATCTCAACGTCAACGACATCCGCGCGCAGATCGACGACCGCAACGAGAAGATCGGCCGCAAAATCCGCGACAACGAACTCAAACGCATCCCCTACCTGCTGATCGTGGGCGAAAAGGAAGCGTCCGAAGGACTGGTTTCCGTACGCGCACAAGGCGACGGCGACCAGGGCCAGATGACGATGGAGGCTTTCTGCGACCGCATGACCTCGCTGGTCAAGGACGAAATGGAAGCCAACAAGCTGAAAAAGGAATAACGATTGCGACATAGGCCGCAACAGATTGTAACACACACTAATACACTACAACTATCGCAGCACCGAAACCGTTCCCGCCGAGGCCGTTCAACCCCGGGAACAACCGACCGAAACCGGCCATGGGCGGACGCCGCCCGCCTGTCAAGGAGAATCCCCACCGCATCAACTCGGAGATCACCGCTCCCGAAGTGCGCGTGGTAGGCGAAAACATCGAACAGCCGCAGGTTCTGTCGATCCGCGACGCCCTGCGTCTGGCCGACGAGATGGAGCTGGACCTGATCGAGATTTCGCCCAAGGCCGATCCTCCCGTCTGCCGCATCGCCGACTACCAGAAGTTCCTCTACCAGCAGAAGAAGAAAGCCAAGGAACTGAAGGCCAACCAGGTGAAGGTCACCATCAAGGAGATTCGCTTCGGGCCTCAGACCGACGACCACGACTATAACTTCAAGCTCAAGCACGCGACCAACTTCCTCAAGGAAGGGTCCAAGGTCAAGGCTTATGTCTTCTTCCGCGGCCGCTCGATCGTCTTCAAGGAGCAGGGCGAGATTCTGCTCCTGCGCTTCGCCACCGACCTCGAGGAGGTCGCCAAGGTGGAGATGATGCCCAAGCTCGACGGCAAGAAGATGAACATGATGCTCGCTCCGAAAAACAAGAAATAGTCGTTTGCGGCAGCATGAAACCCCATAATCGGAACCCGCGGGTTCCGATTATGGTTTCCGGACACCTCTGAAGAACCGAAAAGACAGCCATTTTGTGCACCCTACCGGAACGGGAAGAAGATAGTTTCGACCACGGCCATTGCAAAACCGGCACGACACACTCGGAACCGGCAAAACAAGAATACGGCAGATGCCACACGACCTCCGATGAAGAACGCAACACACAACATATTCGGCATCAGGACCGACGCGGAATTCGAAGCTGCGGCGCTGGAACTTTTCCGCTTCCAGGCGGCGGAGTGCCCGTCCTACCGCGAATACCTGTCGCTGACAGGCATCCGGCCGGAAGAGGTGCGGACGTTCGCCGGGATTCCCTACCTGCCGATCGAACTATTCAAGACGCACAACGTCTACTGCGGCGGATGCGAACCGGAAGCCGTCTTCACCTCGTCGTCGACCACGGGCATGACCCCTTCGCGCCACCCGATGCGCTCGCTGGCGATGTACGAAGAGGCGTTCAGGGCCTCGTTCCGCACCTTCTACGGCGAACCGGCCGGATGGAGCCTCTACGCCCTGCTGCCCAACTACCTGCGGCGCAAAGGCTCGTCGCTGGTCTACATGGCCGACCGGCTGATCGGCGACTGCGGTTCGGGCGGCTTCTACCTCGACAACCACGAAGCCCTGCTGCGCGACATGGCGGCGGACCCGAAGCCCAAAATCCTTCTGGGCGTGACCTATGCCCTGCTGGAACTGGCGGAACGCTATGCACCGAAACTGCAAAACACCGTCGTGATGGAGACGGGCGGCATGAAAGGCTACCGCGAGGAAGTGGCCAAGGAACGCCTGCACGAAATACTCTGCGAAGCATTCGGCGTTGCGGAAATCCACTCGGAGTACGGCATGGCCGAACTGACCTCGCAAGCCTACTCGCAGGGAGGCAACCGCTTCCGCTGCCCGGGCTGGATGCGGGTGACGACGCGCGACGTGAACGACCCGTTCGACCGTCTCGCAGCAGGCGCCCGCGGAGGACTCAACATCGCCGACCTGGCCAACCGCTGGTCGTGCGCCTTCATCGAGACGCAGGACGTGGGCCGCGTGCTGGCCGACGGTTCGTTCGAAATCGAAGGCCGCATCGACCGCGCCGAAATCCGGGGCTGCAACCTTTTAGTACAATAACCGATGAAAACCGTAGCATTCGTACCCATCCGTCTGAACAGCCAGCGCGTCGAGGGCAAGAACCTGCGCCTGCTGGGCGGCGAACCCCTGCTGTGCCACATACTCCGGGCCCTGCTCCGCACGCAGGGCATCGACGAAACCTATGTCTACTGCAGCAACGAGACGATCCGTCCGCTGCTGCCGGAAGGGGTACGGTTCCTGCAGCGCCCCGAGCGGCTCGACCTCGACACCACGCTGGGCGCCGAGATATACGACGCTTTCACGGCCGAAGTGCATGCCGACCTCTATGTGCTGGCACACGCGACCTCGCCCTTCATCCGCCCGGAGACGATCGACGAAGCCCTGGAACAGGTACGGTCGGGCAACTGCGATTCGGCATTCAGCGCGGAGAAGATACAGACCTTCGCCTGGTACGAAGGCCGCCCGCTCAACTACTCGCCCGACAACATTCCCCGCACGCAGACCATCGAACCGGTCTACATCGAAACGAGCGCCTTTTTCATCTTCCCGCGCCAGCTGTGGTGCGAACGCCGCCGCCGCATCGGCGACCGCCCCTACATGGCCGTCGTCGACCGGATCGAAGGCATGGACATCGACTATCCCGAAGACTTCGCCATGGCCGAAGTCATAGCCTCGGCGCGCGGAATGCACTGAGGAACAAAGCACAGAGATCAAGTTAGGTTGAGACGGATATGAATCGAACGCAACGCGCCACGCTGGGCGGCAAACTGAGCGCCGTGCTGGTCGCCGCAGGCAGCTCGGTGGGGCTGGGAAACATCTGGCGCTTCCCCTATGTGGCCGGCAACAACGGCGGCGGGGCCTTTCTGGCCATCTACATCCTCTGCGTGCTGATGCTGGGCCTGCCGCTGATGATCGCCGAATTCACGGTGGGCCGCGCCTCGCACCGCAACGCCGTGGGTGCCTACCGGGCACTCGACAACAAGTGGAGCTTCCTGGGATACAACAGCGTGCTGGCCGCATTCCTGATTCTGGGCTTCTACTTTGTAGTTTCGGGCTGGACGGCCGAATACATGGTCCATTCGGTGACGGCCGAGCTGGCGCAATATACGACGGCCGAAGAGTACGCGGGCATGTTCGAACGCTTCATCCGCAATCCGTGGCGGCCGCTGCTCTACACCTCCGTCTTCGTCCTGGCCACCCATTTCGTCATCGCAATGGGCGTGCAGAAAGGGATCGAGCGGTCGGCCAAAGTGCTGATGCCGCTGCTGTTCATCATCTTGATCGCACTGGCGATCCATTCGCTGCTGATGCCCGACGGCGCGGAGGGGCTGAAGTTCTTCCTGCTGCCCGACTTTTCGAAAGTGACCGCTGCGACGGTGCTGACGGCTCTGGGACAGGCGTTCTTCTCGCTCTCGATCGGCATCGGCACGATGGTGACCTACGCTTCCTACTTCAAGCCGGAAACCAACCTGCGGCACACGGCGCTCAACGTCACGATCCTCGACACGCTGGTGGCCGTATTGGCCGGCATCATGATCTTTCCGGCCGTTTTCAGCGCCGGCATCGAACCGTCGTCGGGCCCTTCGCTGGTATTCATCACGCTGCCGGGCATCTTCAACGGCATGCCGCTGAGCATGGTGTGGTCGTCGGTTTTCTTCCTGCTGCTGGTCGTCGCCGCGCTCACGTCGACCATCTCGCTGCACGAAGTCATCACGGTCTACCTCCACGAGGAGTGGCATCTGAGCCGTCGCGGAGCCGCCTGGACCACCACGGGAGGCACCCTGGCACTGGCCGCACTGGCCTCGCTCTCGCTGCATATTGGACGGATGGCGGATCTGCGGACTCAACCTTTTCGATTCGCTCGACTACGTGACGGCCAACATCCTGCTGCCCGTGGGCGGATTCTTCACCTGCATCTTCGTGGGCTGGCGCCTCGATCCCAAGATTCTGGAGGCTGAAATCACCAACCAGGGACGTCTCAACTTCCGCATACGGCGTATCTTCGCTGTGTTGCTGAGTTACCTCTGCCCGGCGGTGCTGCTGCTGGTATTCCTGGACAACTTGGGAGTATTCTGAAACATTGCACAGCCATAGGTTCGGAGATTTGCCGCTCCGTTATCGGCGGTAGTTTGTTCTGCCATACGGTTTTCCTCTGAAAGCAGTCGGAGTGCCCGGAGTGGTGCGGGCTACGGCTTGCGCCAGCGTGGTCAGTAGATTCAGCAGTCCGCTGGCGGCGTAATGGCGCGGGAGGATTGATAAGGAATAGTTGTTTGCGGACGGTTGTTCGATCGCTGGTTTTTGTCGTTCTGCGGTTTCGCAATTCGCAGAATTGCGCGGGCCGCAGCCTCCCAGCGCGGAAGCTCGCCGCTTCGGCTATCACCGCCCCCCACACACACAGGCTGCGTCCGTGCGTTCAGAGAGAGCGTACATTGTAAGTTCGCAAGCTCTGCTTCGGTCGTGCTGGAGTTGTTCTCGTGCCGAAGTCCGCGGGGCGAGTGTCTGCGAGCCTCTGCAGGGCGGGGCTTCGGCTCGCACGGCTGAAGCCGGTGTTTAGCTCTGCAAGCCGCGACTGCCCCGAACACCTTTTCTTTCCACCTCCCTGCGTTGCCGCCAGTTGCATATTCCAGTCTGCCGCGGAGCTGTGAACAATTCACAATTCACAATTCAGAATTCACAATGCACAATTAAGAAGTAGTTCGTCATTCTGAGGAGCAGAGCGACGAAGAATCTGTATCGTCAGTATGCAGGTGTTTGACTGCACTTCGTTTGTCTTTCTCCTCCTTGCTCGGCATAGTCCGCAAGCGGTCTCTGCACTCGCTGCGTTCGTCGATCCGCTCCGCTCAGAATGACAATTATGGCAAGCATGCCCCACATTGCGGCTATTTCTCTGGTGCGGAAGAGCCGATGCCAAGGTTGCAGACCTTGCGCCCGGGGCCGGCTCGCGCTGAAAGCGCGACCCCCGCAGCCGGCCCGGGCGAGCACTTGAAGAATGAATATTGCTGATTAATAGATTCTTCGGCTCCGCCTCAGAATGACAAATTACTTCTTAATTGTGCATTGTGAATTTTGCATTCTGAATTGTTTTGTTCCCTCTCCGCCGCATTCCTATTAGCGATTGCTCTTTGCGCCTGCTGCGGGCTACCGCGCCCGTGAGACGGGAGTCTTGGGCGGCGTCGGAGTGGAGGGTAGTGCGTGGTCGTCTTCCACGTCACGTGCCGGCGACTTCAATGCCACGCGTTTCCACTTCAAGGGCGGCGAGGTGCGGCCATGTGAGTCCCTCCGCCGGGCGGTAGGCTTCTCCGTGCGCTGCGTCCAGCATCTACACGACTGCTTCTTATTACTCGGAATAGGATCGGGAACAACCTTCCGCTCCGAAAACAAAAATCCCTTGCCTATAATCAAAGCAAGGGATGTTTTTGAACGATTGGCGAGCGCCTTAGAACGGGAGGTCGTCGGGATCGTCGGCCGGCATAGCCGGTGCCGGAGCGGGTGCCGGCTGGGCCGGTGTTGCTGCCGGAGCCGGAGTTGCATAACCGGCCGGAGCGGAGTGCGCAGCCATGGGAGCAGCAGCGGGCTGCTGTCCGTACGAGGACCCCGATGCCGGGGCTGAGGTCTGGCCATAGGATGCGTTGTCGGAAGCCGGAGCATCGCCACGGCGTCCCAGCAGATTCATCGAATCGGCCAGAATCTCGGTCGTATAGCGCTTGTTGTTGTCCTTGTCCATCCAGTCGCGGGTGCGCAGGCGCCCCTCGATATAGATTTGCGAGCCCTTGTGCACGTAGCGGTCGACGACGTCGGCCAGCCCGCGCCACAGCGTGACGGTGTGCCACTCGGTATGTTCGCGCGTTTCGTTGGCCTGGCGGTCGAAAAGGCGCTCGGTCGTGGCGAGCCGTACACGGGCCACCTTCACCCCGTTCTCGGTGGTGCGGACTTCGGGGTCCATGCCCACGTTGCCGATAAGAATGACTTTATTTACCATGGTTACAATTCTTTGATCATCCGGCGGAACAGCAGTTGCATCTTGACGCCGGCTTTCTTGCCCTGCAACTGGACGTCTTCGTGGTCGCCGATCTCGTCGGAGAGACCGCAGTTGGTGATGACCGAGACGCCGAAAACCGGAATCGACATGTGGCGCGCCACGATCACCTCGGGCACGGTCGACATGCCGGCCGCATCGCCGCCGATAGCCTTGAAGTAACGGTATTCGGCCTGTGTCTCGAAGGTCGGACCCGTGCCGCCGACATAGACGCCGTATTGCAGCTTGATGTTCTCCTGCGCAGCAATGGCCGTAGCGCGGGCGATCAACTCCTTGTCGTAGCAGTTGTGCATGTCCGGGAACCGGGGGCCGAATTCGGCCATGTTGGGACCGATCAGCGGATTGGGCATCAGGTTGATGTGGTCGGTGATGATCATCAGGTCGCCCGTGCGGAACGATGTGTTGATGCCTCCCGAAGCGTTGGAGACGAAGAGATGGCGGATGCCCAGCTGCTGCATGACGCGCACGGGGAACGTCACCTGCTGCATGGTATAGCCCTCGTAGTAATGGAACCGGCCTTGCATGGCCACCACGCGGTGTCCTTCGAGCATGCCGAAGATCAGGCGCCCCTTGTGTCCCTCGACCGTCGAGACGGGGAATCCGGGAATCGACTTGTATTCGATCGAATGGCAGGCCTCGATCTGCTCGGCGAAATCGCCCAGACCGGTGCCCAGTATGACGCCCACCTCGGGGCGGAAATCGGCGGTCTGCTCTTTGATCCAGGCCGCAGTCTTCTTAATTTCCTCTGACATCTTCTTCCAGTTTTTGCAGAAAATCCGTTGCCGAATCCTCTATGAACGAAATATTGATCGGTAGATAATAGAGATTGCTGCGCATCTCGGGCGGGATTTTCGCCCGGTTGATCATCTTCACGGCGTCTTTTTCCGTGGTCACGATCGCTGCGCCGGGATGCTTGGCCAGCAGCGCTGCAAGCATGCGGATGTCGCGGATGCGGTAGACATGATGGTCGTCGAGCGTCACCTCGGCCACCACCTTGTAACGCTCGTGCAGCGTCTTGAGGAAAGGTCCCGGATTGCCGATGCCCGACAGAGCGATGATCTTGCGACCTTGCGACAGGGGTTCGCGCGGGGCTTCGTCGGCGAAGAGCGGCTGGGGCAGAAAGCTTTCGTAGCGGGTGTAGTAGACGCGCTGGTAGGCGATCTGGATCAGCACCTTGCGCAGGATGCGCCGGTCGATGGGCGCCATCTTCTCGGGACACTTCGTCACGATGAAGTAGTGGGCGCGGTAGATCTCGCTCGGCAGGTCGCGCAGCGTGCCCATGGGCATCATTTTGTCGTGCTGGATGGGACGCGTGGCATCGATCATCAGCACGTTGATCTTGGGCTCGACGTAGCGGTGCTGGAAGCCGTCGTCCATGATGATCAGGTCGACTTCCGGATGCTCGGCCCGGATGCGGCGGATGCCCACGGCACGCTTCTCGCACACGACGACCACCGTTTCGGGGAACTTTAGCTTGATCTGGAGCGGTTCGTCGCCCACCTCGCGGTAGTGGGAGGTCGTCAGCACCTCGCGGTAACCCTTGGTCTTGCGGCCGTAGCCGCGCGAAAGCAGCGCGATGTTGTGCTTCTGCGACATGTAGGCGATAATCATCTCGGCCATCGGGGTTTTGCCCGTGCCGCCGACGGTGATGTTGCCGATGCAGATGATCGGAATGTCGAAACGCTCGCTTTTGAGGATGCCCCAGTCGAAGAGGCGGTGACGGAACGTCACCCCCAACTTGTAGAAATAGGCAATCGGTGCGAGCAGTGCTTTCGACATTTTGAGGCTGCTAACTATACGGAATTTTCAAAGATAACCAAATTTTCCGATCCGACAAAATAAAACAGCAATTATATGTTTTTGTATCAGCGTTTTCGATCGCGGCGCGTTGTTTCGGGACGTTGCACAGCGATGGACTTGCAACCGCGGGCCGCAGCGTGATTCCTTGCGGGGTCAAATTCGATTTCGGCCGGGCTCGCGCGGAGTTGGCGGAGCGGTCCGAAAGGAAGTCCGACCTAAAAAAGCAAATCTCGGGCCGCAGTCATCCCGCAGGGCTCCGCAAGGACTTGCAGAAACGTTTTTTGGGGAATAGGAGGCCGATATAAGATGCCTGAGCGGCGTTATGGGTGAAAGCAGTCGTGTAGATGCTGGACGCAGCGCACGGAGACACCGTACGAGCGAGTGAGCCACCCAAGCGAGCTCACGCTTTCCGTCCCGAAGTCGAGCGAGCCGGCGTGGAGATCGCCGGCCGCAAAGGACGACGAATGCCACCAATGCCCGCCCGTACCGACAGCAGACAAGAGTCCCGTCCTCACGGCGGCGGTAGCCCGCAGCAGGCGCAAAGAGCAATCGCTCGGAGGAATGCGGCGGAGAGGGAAACAATTCAGAATTCACAATTTAAAATTCACAATGCACAATTAAGAAGTAATTTGTCATTCTGAGGCGAAGCCGAAGAATCTATTAATCAGCAGTATTTATTCTTCATGTGCTCGCCCGGGCCGGCTGCGGGGGTCGCGCTTTTAGCGCGAGCCGGCCCCGGGCGCAAGGTCTTCCGTATCAGAAAGAGCCTGCGGGACATGCCTGCCATAATTGTCATTCTGAGCGAAGCGGATCGACGAACGCAGCGAGTGCAGAGGCCGCTTGCGGACTATGCCGAGCAAGGAGGAGAAAGACAAACGAAGTGCAGTCAAGAATCTATGAGGGACAATCGGGAATCAGATTCTTCGTCGCTCTGCTCCTCAGAATGACGAACTACTTCTTAATTGTGCATTCTGAATTTTGCATTTTGAATTGTTCACAGCTCCGCAGCAGGCTGGGATGAATAGCTGCTTGTCTCTATTTATCAGAATCATATAAATTCCGCCCCGATGTCGGAGCCGTAAGTGGAGGAGGAACTAAAAGCGTCAGCGCAGGGGCCGGTTTGTTTACAAACCCGCGAACAGACGCCCGAAGCAGCGTTAGGTCCTCCGTAGCAGGCGAAGACAATCGGAAGGAGAGGTTTTTGGGCCGCTTTTTGCCGGTACAAAAAGCGGCAAACAAAGAGCAGCGGACTGTTGAATCTACTGACCACGCTGGCGCAAGCCGTAGCCTGCACCACTCCGGGCACTCCGACTGCTTTCAGAGGAAAACCGTATGGCAGAACAAACTACCGCCGATAACGGGGCGGCATATCTTTGACCCGGCGACCGCAAAAATAGGTATTCCAGGCATCGCAGGCATAACCGTCGCCCAACACCCGAAACGTCGGTACGGAAGCATCCGCCATCTTCCGCCCACCGTAAAAAACGCTCCAGGCATCGTGTGCATAGCCGCTGCCAAGGTACTTGAACGAAAGAACTGCGGCTCCGTCCATCATGAATCCGTCGTAGAAGACATGCCAGGCGTCGCATCCGTATCCGCCGCCAAGGTTGCGGAACGACGAGGCCGAAGCACCCTCCACCACACAACCGCGATAAAGAACGGTCGCACCTCTCACGACATATCGAGCATTACGCCGTCTGCCGTCTTGTTCGTGCGAACATCCCGGACGATTCGGACGATGTTGCGGCCGCACATCGGGATGGCGATCCGCGTGCCGGTCGGGATTCGGGCGCGGCCGATGCCGCTGTGCGTCGCAGGAAACCTCTTCCGGAAAACGGGACGCCGGATGTTCCGGCCCGCAAAAAAGAAGCATAGAAAGCGCATGCGAAGGTGCCGAAAGCACGGTACCGCCAGCCAACAAGGCAACGACCAGCAAGAAAACGGAGAATCGTTTCATATCAGAAGGGTCAGTGAATCAGTTTATAGGATAACGATACGGACGACGAAAACAGTATGTCAGAATGTAAAAAAGCACCCGCACGGAAACTCCGCGCGGGTGCCTCATCGATCGGATGGCCGCGGATTACTCCCCGGTCTCCTCTTTCTTGGCCTTGGGAGCCTTCTTGGCTTCGGCGGCCTCCATGGCGCTCTTCAGAGCAGCCAGACCGGCGATGTCGCCAAGGGTCGTCTTCTCGACCGAAGCGTTGATCTTCTTCACGGTCGACTTCGTAGCGTCGGCAGCAGCGCGCTTCTCGGCCTTCTCGGCAGCGATCTCGGCGCGGCGGGCCTCCTCATACGTACGGACGTGCGAGAGGGTGATGCGCTTGGTAGCCTTCGAGAACTCGATGACCTTGAAGTCGATCTTGTCGCCGACCTTGGGAGTCGTGCCGTCCTCCTTGGTGAGCTGACGCGCGGGGCAGAAACCCTCGACGTTCTCGGCCAACGATACGACGGCGCCCTTGTCGGTCATCTCGGTGATGGTGCCCTCGTGAACGGTGTCGATCGAGAACTTGCCCTCGATCTCGTTCCAGGGGTTCTCCTCCAGCTGCTTGTGACCCAGCGAGAGACGGCGGTTGTCCTTGTCGATCTCCAGCACGACGACCTCGATGTCGGCACCCACCTGCGTGAATTCGCCGGGATGCTTCACCTTCTTGGTCCAGCTGAGGTCCGAAATGTGGATCAGACCGTCGATGCCCTCCTCGATCTCGACGAAGACGCCGAAATTGGTGAAGTTGCGGACCTTGGCCATGGTCTTGGTGCCCACGGGATACTTGGTCTCGATGTCAGCCCAGGGATCGGCCGAAAGCTGCTTGATGCCGAGCGACATCTTGCGGTCCTCGCGGTCGAGCGTCAGGATGACGGCCTCGACTTCGTCGCCGACCTTCATGAACTCCTGAGCCGAACGCAGGTGCTGGCTCCACGACATCTCCGACACGTGGATCAGGCCCTCGACGCCGGCAGCGATCTCGACGAACGCACCGTAATCGGCCATGACGACCACCTTGCCCTTGACCTTGTCGCCCACCTTGAGAGCGGGGTCGAGCGCCTCCCACGGATGCGGGGTGAGCTGCTTGAGACCCAGAGCGATGCGCTTCTTGGCATCGTCGAAGTCGAGGATCACGACCTGGATCTTCTGGTCGAGCGAAACGATCTCCTCGGGGTGGCTTACGCGGCCCCACGACAGGTCGGTGATGTGGATCAGACCGTCCACGCCGCCCAGGTCGACGAAGACGCCGTAGGAGGTGATGTTCTTGACCGTACCCTCGAGGATCTGACCCTTCTCGAGCTTGGACATGATGATCTGCTTCTGCGCTTCGAGTTCGGCCTCGATGAGCGCCTTGTGCGACACGACCACGTTGCGGAACTCCTGGTTGATCTTGACAACCTTGAACTCCATGGTCTTGTCGACGTATACGTCGTAGTCGCGGATGGGCTTCACGTCGATCTGCGAACCGGGCAGGAACGCCTCGATGCCGAATACATCGACGATCATACCGCCCTTGGTGCGGCACTTGATGTAACCCTTGATGATCTCGTCCTTCTCCAGGGCCTCGTTGACACGATCCCACGACTTGAGCTGGCGCGCCTTCTTGTGCGACAGGGCCAGCTGGCCGTTCTTGTCCTCGGCCGAGTCGACATAGACTTCGATCTTGTCGCCCACCTTCAGATCGGGGTTGTAGCGGAACTCCGAGATGGAGATGATACCCTCGCTCTTGTAGCCTACGTTGACGATGACCTCGCGCTTGGTGAGTCCCGTCACCGTACCTTCGACCACTTCGCCGACCGTAACGTTGGACAGCGTCTTGTCATAGGCTGCGGCGATCTCTTCCTTGGGCTGGCTGTAGACGCCCAGGTCGTTTTCGAACGAGTTCCAGTCGAAATTCTCGTTTGCGACCACATTCTTGTTTTCTTCCATTGTGGAAATGTTTGCGATACAATCGCTCGTTAAAAGGTTGATAATGTTCTGCCTTCCGTCATGCGCCCGGCTGCCGTTGCGTCACAGGCCCTCGCGGGACCGGCTCCGCAGCGCCCGTATATAATATAATACGATCCCGCGCGCACGCAAAAGGCCTGCAAAGTTAACGCTTTTTTCCGGAATGCCAAAACTTCGAATGCTTATCCGCGAAACCGCCCTTGCAAACGAGCTTATCGGCCGGTTCTGTGCCCTGCTCGCAGGGCCTAAGGAATACGGAGTGTCGCCCGGCTTTTACCGGATACTTGGCGGAGTTCCGGGGAGGGCGACAGCTTCTTCGCTCCGCTCAGAATGACAAATAGAGGCCGTGCCAGGACGTGCGAAGCCGACAGCAGCCTGCACAGACAAGATTCGTCGCCCCGCTCGGAATGACAAACCGGAAAGAAGCGCGCAAAGAAAGATGCTTGGCGGCGATACAAACACATCGCGCGCAGCCCGAAAAACCGCAACCGGCGGTAAAAAAGCACGAAGTTCCCCGCTTCGGCACAGCGCAAGCGCGCAACCCGAAGAAACCTTTGCACAAGGCATTTTGCTAAGAGAGCTCGCCCCTGTTCCGGCCGCATCGTCCGGAAACGGAGCGGGCACGGGGTTTGTGTTAATAAAATAACAAATCGGCGGAAATTATTGCGCAATCCGGATAGTTTTTTGTATTTTTGCACGGCTGAACGGCTCGACCCCGCACCCGAGGGAAGCCGAAAAAACGGCCGGAAACCGCCCCTGCGGACCCCGGCCCGACAAAAAGATAAAACACACAAAATCAAAATACACCGATGGCTGATTTCATCTACCAGGAACCGTTCCCCGTTGGGGAGGACAAGACGCAGTACCGTCTGCTGACGAAAGATTACGTGAGGGTCGTGGAGTGCGACGGCCGCAAGATGCTGAAGGTCGACCCCGCCGGTCTGGAGCTCCTCTCCAAGGCCGCCTACAGCGACGTGTCGTTCTACCTGCGCGCCGCCCACCTGCAGAAACTGCGCAACATTCTCGACGACCCCGAAGCCACCGACAACGACAAGTTCGTGGCCTACACCATGCTGCTCAACCAGTGCGTGTCCGCCGAGGGCGAACTGCCCACCTGCCAGGACACCGGCACGGCCATCTGCATCGCCCACAAGGGCGAAGACGTCTTCACCGGGACTGACGACGCCGAGTGCATCGCCCGCGGCGTCTACGAGACCTACAAGGAGCGCAACCTGCGCTACTCGCAGGTGGTGCCCTTCACCATGACCGACGAGAAGAACTCGGGCACCAACCTGCCCGCGCAGATCGACATCTACGGCGGCAAGCCCGGCATGGAGTACGAATTCCTCTTCATCACCAAGGGCGGCGGCTCGGCCAACAAGACCTTCCTCTACCAGCAGACCAAGGCACTGCTCAACGAAGAGTCGCTCACCAAGTTCATCACCGAACACATCAAGGACCTCGGCACCTCGGCCTGCCCGCCCTATCACCTGGCTATCTGCATCGGCGGCACCTCGGCCGAAATGTGCCTCTCGACCGTCAAGAAGGCGTCGGCCGGCTACCTCGACGAACTGCCCACCTCGGGCAACGAGGGGGGCCGCTGCTTCCGCGATCTCGAATGGGAGGAGAAGGTGCTGAAGATCTGCCAGCAGTCGGGCGTCGGCGCCCAGTTCGGCGGCAAGTACCTTGTGCACGACGTGCGCGTCATCCGTGCTCCGCGCCATGCCGCCTCGTGCCCCGTGGCCATCGGCGTGAGCTGCTCGGCCGACCGCAACATCAAGGCCAAGATCACGCCCGAAGGCATCTTCCTGGAGGAGCTGGAGAAGAACCCGGCGCGCTTCCTGCCCAAGGAGGCCCCGGCCATGTCGCCCGCCGTGGACATCGACCTCGACGAAGGCATGGACAAGGTGCGCGCCATCCTGACCAAGTACCCCATCAAGACGCGGCTGAACCTCAAGGGCACGCTGATCGTGGCCCGCGACATCGCCCATGCCCGCATCAAGCAGATGCTCGACGAGGGCAAGCCCATGCCCGAATACTTCAAGAAGCATCCGGTCTACTACGCCGGTCCCGCCAAGACGCCCGACGGCATGGCCTCGGGTTCGTTCGGCCCCACCACGGCCGGGCGCATGGACCCCTACGTCGACCTCTTCCAGAAACACGGCGGTTCGCTCGTGATGGTGGCCAAGGGCAACCGCTCGCAGGAGGTCACCGACGCCTGCAAGGCCAACGGAGGCTTCTACCTCGGTTCGATCGGCGGCCCCGCCGCCATCCTGGCCAAGAACTCGATCAAGTCGGTCGAGGTGGTCGACTTCCACGAACTGGGCATGGAGGCCGTGCGCAAGATCTACGTCGAGGATTTCCCGGCCTTCATCATCGTCGACGACAAGGGCAACGACTTCTTCGCCGATTTCAAGCATTAAAATTGCAGACCCCGGATACGAACGGACTCAAAACCGCGTTGTTGAAACGATGAAAGGTCTTATTGCGAAAATCATCTTCGCGGCGCTCTGCGTCGTCGCATGGGGGCCGGCCGCCGGCGCCGACAAGGTCGTCTTCGAGGCCTCCTCGCCGCTGATCGTGGCCGTGGGCGAAGCCTTCCGGGTCGAATTCGCGCTCAACGCCCGGCCCGACGACGGAAGTTTCGCGCCTCCGTCGTTCGAGGGATTCGACGTGCTGGCCGGACCCGCCGTTTCGGAGGGCTCGTCGATCCAGATCGTCAACGGTTCGATGACCAAGAGCGTCGAATATACGCTCACCTACGTGCTCATGGCCAACAGCGCCGGCAACTTCACCGTCGCCCCGGCCGCCATCGCCGTCGACGGGGAGACCTACCGGACGCGCCCCCTGCCGATCGAGGTGGTCGACGAGGGCGCCGCACCGGGTGCCGCCGGCGCAGCGCCCGGAAGCTCCGCCAACGGAGAGCCGCAGTCGCGGAACCCCGAAAGCGAAGCACGCCGGCGGCTGGGCAAGGACGACATCCTGCTGCGGGCCGCCGTATCGCGCAGCACCGTCTACAAGGGCGAACCGCTGCGCGTGACCTTCAAGCTCTACCGCCGCGCCAACGTAGCCGGATTCCAGGACTACAAGGTGCCGTCGTTCAACGGATTCTGGGCCCAGCAGCTCAACACCGACAACGCCCCGCGCCAGCGCGAGACCTACAACGGCAAGATCTACGAAACGTCGGTCGCCTGGGAATACCTGCTCTACCCGCAGCAGGCCGGCACGCTGGTCATCGAACCCGCCGAACTGACCGCCGTCGCGCAGGTCATCGTGCCGAGCAACCGCAGCGCCGATCCTTTCTTCGGGGGCGGCCACGATGTCTACAACGTGCCTGTCAAGGTGCAGAGTCCGCGCGTCAACATCACGGTCAAACCCCTGCCGGCCGGGGCGCCGGCCGGATTCAGCGGGGCCGTCGGGCACTTCACGATGGAGACCAAACTCCCGACGCAGCGGCTGGCGGCCAATTCGGCAGCGACCTATACGGTCAAGATTTCGGGAACGGGCAACCTTACGTTCGTGCAGGCCCCCAAGCTGACGCTGCCCGGTTCGTTCGAGCAGTACAACGTCAAGACCACCGAGTCGATCAACACGTCGGCCGCCGGCATCTCGGGCTACCGCCAGTTCGAATACCCCTTCATAGCGCGCGCCGACGGCTCTTTCCAGATCGAACCCGTGGTGTTCAGCTATTTCGATCCGTCGCGCATGGAGTATGCGACCCTGCGCTCCGAACCGCTGACGCTCGACGTCGCACCCGATGCCGGAGGCGGCGGCGAAGCCGTGGTGATGCAGAACCGCGGCATGTCGAAAGAGGAGGTGCGGCTGCTGGGCGAGGACATCCGCTTCATCAAGCTGGGCAACGCCCGGCTGCGCACTCCGCAGCAGCCGTTTCTGTTCAGCATGCTCTACTGGGTGCTGTTGTGCGGCATCCTGCTTCTGTTCACGGCGGCCTACGCCACCCTGCGCCGGCGCATCCGCGAATCGCAGAACGTCGCCCTGGTCCGCGGACGGCGCGCCAACAAGGTGGCCGTACAACGCTTCCGCGCGGCCCGCAAATACATGGAAGCCCACGACCGCCATGCCTTCTACGAGGAGATGCTGCGCGCGCTGTGGGGTTACGTGAGCGACAAGTTCAACATCCCCGTGGCCAACCTCACCAAGGAGAACGTGCGCGAGGAACTGCACCGCCGCGGCGTTCCGTCCGACGAGTCGCAGCGCTTCACGGCCCTCATCGCCCAGTGCGACGAGGCACAGTATTCGCCCGCCGCATCGGTGCAGATGGGCGACATCTACGCCGACGGCGTAGACCTGATTTCGCGCATCGAGTCGATCATCAAACGATAGATTCCCATGAAACGATTGATCCTGGTCCTGTTCGCAGCCCTGGCGGGTCCCGCTCCGCTTTTCATACCGACGCACGGCGCTGCGGCGACCGCATACGCACAGACACCGGCCGCCCCCGCCGCAACGGCCGGCCAAACCGATCCTGCAACAACCGCCGAGGCTGCCGACATGGCTGCTGCTGATGCCTCAACCGAAGTTTCCGCGGCGGAAACCGACGCTGCGGCGCCCGCGCTCCTGTGGGACCGGGCCAACACGGCCTACATCAACGGCGACTACCGCGCGGCGGCCGAGACTTACGAAGAACTGCTTGCACAGGGGCTGGTCTCGGTGAAACTCTGCTACAACCTGGCCAACGCCTATTTCAAGGCCGACCGCCTGGGCAAAGCGATCCTGTTCTACCGCCGGGCGCTCCGCCTGGCGCCCGGCAACGGCGACATCCGCTACAACCTGAGCGTCGCCGAAGCCCGCACCAAGGACAACATCGAACGCATCCCCGAATTCTTTCTTGTCGCCTGGCTGCGCAGCGTGCGCCACACGATGGGCTGCACGGCCTGGACGATCCTCTCGCTGCTCTTTCTGACCTGCGCACTGGGCTTTTTCCTCTTTTTTCTGCTGGCCCAGCGGCTCTCGTGGCGCAAAACCGGATTCTATGGCACTCTGGTTGCAGCGGTGCTCTTCGTGACCGCCACGCTGTTCGCCGCGGCCGAACGCCGCGGAATGCTCGACCGCACGAGCGCCGTGGTGATGCCGGCCTCCGCGGCGGTGAAGAGCTCGCCCGACAACTCGGCCACCGACCTCTTCCTGCTCCACGAAGGCACCGTGGTGACCATCACCGACCGTCTCGACGACTGGTGCGAGATCGTCATCGACGACGGCAAGAAAGGGTGGATCGAAAACCGCAAAATCGAGATCGTCTGATGTCGAAACTCCTACAGGACGTGGTCGGCGAGCTGTCGAAGCTGCCGGGCGTGGGACGCCGCACGGCACTGCGCCTGGCCATGCACATCCTGCGCATGGAACCCGACTCGGTGGGCGAAATGACCCGCAGCATCGACCGCTTCCGCAACGACATCAAGCACTGCGCCCGCTGCAACAACCTCTCCGACGAGCAGGTGTGCCCCATCTGCGCCGACCGCGAACGCGACCATGCGACGATCTGCGTAGTGGAACAGGTAGCCGACGTGCTGTCGATCGAGAACACCCGCCAGTACAAGGGGCTCTACCATGTGCTGGGCGGTGTCATCTCGCCCATGCAGGGCATAGCGCCCTCCGATCTGAAGATCGACCTGCTGTGCGACCGCATCGCGCAGGGCGGTGTCAAGGAGGTGATCCTGGCCATCTCCACCTCGGTCGAGGGCGAAACGACGCTCTTCTATCTGATGAGCCGCCTGCGCCGCTACCCCGGCGTGAAGATCACCTCGATCGCCCGCGGCATCGGCTTCGGCGACGAACTGGAATATGTCGACGAACTGACCATCACCCATGCGCTGCTCAACCGCCGCGAAATGGAGTGAAGCGGAAACACACAAAGCAGCGAAGCATGCACCGGCCCTCCGCCCGCCAAATCGAGAGGGACCGAAAAAGCAACGACGAAGAATTACATATCTAAAACACAACACGATGGAATTCGTTACCAATGAAAAACTGACGATCGTCGGCGCCGCCGGCATGATCGGCTCCAACATGGCGCAGACCGCCCTGATGATGCGTCTGACGCCCAACATCTGCCTCTACGACCCCTTCGCGCCCGCGCTGGAGGGCGTGGTCGAGGAGCTGCGCCACTGCGCCTTCGAAGGGGTGAACATCACCTGGACGTCGGAGATCGGCGATGCGCTTACGGGCGCCTCCTACGTGGTTTCGTCGGGCGGAGCCGCCCGCAAGGCCGGCATGACGCGCGAAGACCTCCTGAAGGGCAACGCCGAGATCGCCGCCCAGCTGGGCAAGGACATCCGCACCTACTGTCCCGACGTGAAGCACGTGGTGGTCATCTTCAACCCGGCCGACATCACGGGTCTCGTGACGCTGATCTACGGCGGGCTGCACCCGTCGCAGGTGTCGACCCTCGCAGCGCTCGACTCGACGCGCCTGCGCTCGGAGCTGGCCCAGTATTTCAAGATTTCGCCCGACGAAATCCGCAACTGCCGCACCTACGGCGGCCATGGCGAGCAGATGGCCGTCTTCGCATCGACGACGCTCGTGGCCGGACGTCCGCTTTCGGAACTTATCGGTCATGAAATGCCCGAAGGCGACTGGCACGAACTGCAGC
The DNA here is from genome assembly GCA_949419965.1 of Bacteroidales bacterium. Next base: position 9,810 of record CASPAC010000020.1, on the reverse strand, counting down.
AGCGCGTCGTCCAGGGCGGCAAGCACATCATCGACCTGCGCGGCCGTTCGTCGTTCCAGAGCCCGGCCTACCTTTCGATCTGCATGATCGCCGCAGCCATGGGCGGCAAGCCGTTCACCTATCCGGCCGGCGTCTATGTGCACAACGACGAGTTCCGCCACATCCTCATGGCCATGGAAACCTCCATCGGCCCCAAGGGCGTCGAGTACAAGAACGTGCAGGGCACGCCCGAGGAGCACGCGCGCCTCACCGAGAGCTACAACCACCTCTGCAAGCTCCGCGACGAGGTGATCGCGATGGGCATCCTGCCGCCCGTCGACGAGTGGCACAAGGTCAATCCGCATCTGAAATAGGCCCCGCCGCCGACAAGAAAAGCCGCCCGTTGAACGGGCGGCTTTTGGTTATATGCTATGTCTCGGAGTTCGCACACAAAACAATTGTCCGAACAGCACCGCTGAGAACGGCTATTCGGCCAAAGCCTGCAAGACAGCCTGCAACTCGCCGTTGCGGAGCAACAGCAGCAACGGCCCGTCCATGTCGTAGTGGGTGGTGGTCCGGAGCGCTTCGAAGAAACGTTGCTCCTGCTCCAGCCCGGGGCAGGCCATGCGCGTGGAAGCGAGCGGACCGATGGTCAGGGTCCGGCTGCGATCGGTCGCATAGGCGCCCGAAAGACTATTGCAGGCTCCCCGGCCGCTTATCCGTCCGTCGCCGTCCGAAAGGACAAGCGTGAAAGCGCCGGGCGCGGCCGTCACGCTCCGACCGTAGAGCTGGACCAGCTGCCAGGTCGTTCCCGCGAGCGGGCGGCGGTATTTCTTCTGATAGGCGCGACAATGGCACCCTTTGCTGTGGCTGCATCCTGCCGCAAGGGCGACCGCGAGGGCCAGGAACAGCATCCGGATCATGCGTTTCATCTTCGTCTCGAATTGTTGGTGCAAAGATACGAAATTCATATCTTTGTCCAATCAACAGACATGCACCTATGAAAAAGATCATCGCTTCGCCCCTCGCACCCAAAGCCGTGGGGCCCTATTCGCAGGCCGTGGAGACCGACGGCGCACTCTATGTATCGGGCCAGCTGCCCATCGACGGCGCCACGGGCAAGATGGCCGAAGGCATCGAAGCCCAGACGCGGCAGTCGCTCGCCAACCTGGGGCACATCCTCGCCGAAGCGGGCTACGGATTCAACAATGTAGTGAAGACCACCGTCCTGCTGCAACACATCTCCGACTTTGCGGCCATGAACGCCGTCTACGCCGAACACTTCACCTCGGAGATGCCCGCCCGCATCTGTTTCGAAGTCGCCGCCCTGCCCATGGGCGCTCTGGTGGAGATCGACGCCGTAGCAGTCAAATAAAACATTTTCAATAAAATGAAAAATCTACTGATATTCATTGCCGGTGCAATTACAGGTATTGTTTTTATCATACTGCTTTCTTTCTTCGTATCAACTGCCAATAATCATGGCATTACTATGTTTGACGAACCAGGGGAATATATTCAAGGAAATCGGTTTCAAGTGCTTCAAGAAGTATCTCCCGGAGCAGCTCTCGCGCATGCAGAAGATAAAAAATATGGAATATCTTCATTTACCGGAGTTCTTGTTTTATTTGTAAATGATGAAGGGAAACGTTATTACGATGAAGAAATAATCAAAATCCCCCAAGGGAAACGAGTACGGCAAATAGGAATTTATAAATACGAAAGTAAAGCCGAAATCGCAAAAACGGTTCCGGTAGTTCGTATTGAATAACACGCCTCCATAAAACCGTTGCGCAAAAAGCAGTCGCGGTGTGTTTCAACCGGTTGGAACGCGCCGCGACTTTTTGTAGATAATTTGTGTATAATTCGCGCCGCGATTGTTGGGATATTTGCCCGGAATGCGCCATCTTTGCAAAACCGTCCCCGCCGCAGGGACCTCCGAAAGGAACAATCAAAAAAGGTATCGATATATTATGGCAAAAGTTTCCAATCCGCCTGCACCGCAGAAGGTCGACTACAACGACGCCGTGGCCGAATCGAAAGTCTACTTCGACGGCGACGACCTGGCCGCCACGGTGTGGGTCACCAAGTATGCCCTCAAGGATTCGTTCGGCAACATCTACGAGAGTTCGCCCCGGCAGATGCACGAGCGCATCGCCGCCGAGATCGCGCGCATCGAGCGCAAATACCCCTCGCCCATGTCGGCGGACGAGGTATTCGATCTGCTCGACCATTTCCGCTACGTCATTCCCCAGGGCGGCCCCATGACCGGCATCGGCAACAACTTCCAGGTGGCCTCGCTCTCCAACTGCTTCGTCATCGGCCACAAGAACCCGGCCGACTCCTACGGCGGCATCTTCCGCATGGACGAGGAGCAGGTGCAGCTCATGAAGCGGCGCGGCGGCGTGGGCCACGACCTCTCGCACATCCGGCCCACGGGCAGTCCCGTGCTCAATTCGGCCCTCACTTCCACCGGTATCGTGCCTTTCATGGAGCGCTATTCCAACTCCACGCGCGAGGTGGCGCAGGACGGACGGCGCGGAGCCCTGATGCTCTCGCTGTCGATCAAGCACCCCGATGCCGAGCGTTTCATCGACGCCAAGGTCGACACCGGCAAGGTCACGGGCGCCAACGTCTCGATCAAGATCGACGACGACTTCATGCGCGCCGCCATCGCCGGCAAGAAATACCATCAGCAGTTCCCCATCGCTTCCGACAATCCGGCCTACAAGCAGGACATCGACGCCCGCAAGCTGTGGGAGAAGATCATCCACAACGCCTGGAAGTCGGCCGAGCCCGGCGTGCTGTTCTGGGATACGATCATCCGCGAGAGCGTCCCCGACTGCTATGCCGACGAAGGCTTCGTGACCGTCTCGACCAACCCCTGCGGCGAAATTCCGCTCTGCCCCTACGACTCGTGCCGCCTGCTGGCGCTCAACCTCTTCTCCTACGTCGACGATCCGTTCACCGAAAAGGCGCGGTTCAACTTCCCCAAATTCAAGGAGCACGTGGCCAAGGCCATGCGCATCATGGACGACATCATCGATCTGGAGCTGGAGAAGGTGGAACTCATCATCGAGAAGATCGCCGCCGACCCCGAAGACGAGGACGTACGCCGCGTGGAGCTGGAGCTGTGGAAGAAGATCCGCAACATGGCCCTCAAGGGACGCCGCACGGGTCTGGGCATCACGGCCGAAGGCGACATGCTTGCAGCCCTGGGTCTGCGCTACGGCTCGGAGGAAGCCATCGCATTCGCCGTAGAGGTGCAGAAGACCCTGGCTGTGGAAGCCTACCGCGCATCGGTCAAGATGGCCGGCGAACGCGGCGCTTTCGCCGTCTACGACGCTGCCAAGGAGAAGGACAACCCCATGATCGCCCGCATCCGCGAGGCCGATCCCGAGCTCTACGCCGAGATGGTCGAGAAGGGACGCCGCAACATCGCCATGCTGACCATCGCCCCCACGGGCACCACCTCGCTCATGTCGCAGACCACGTCGGGCATCGAACCGGTGTTCCGCACCGTCTACAAGCGACGCCGCAAGATCAACCCCTCCGACCACGACACCCATGTCGACTACCAGGACGAGACGGGCGAGAAGTTCCAGGAATACAACGTCTACCACCACAACTTCGTCAAGTGGCTCGAAGCCAACGGCTACGACACCTCGAAGCTGGAATCGATCTCCGACGATGAACTGCAACGCTGGGTCGAGGCCTCGCCCTACCACAAGGCCACGGCCAACGACATCGACTGGGTGGCCAAGGTGAAGATGCAGGGCGCCATCCAGAAGTGGGTCGACCACTCGATTTCGGTGACGGTCAACCTGCCCAACAACGTCTCGGAAGCCCTCGTCGCCGACGTCTACCGCACGGCCTGGGAGTGCGGCTGCAAAGGCGTGACGGTCTATCGCGACGGCTGCCGCGACGGCGTGCTGATCGAGAAAGGCGCCAAGTCGAAGCGCAAGTGCGAGGAACACCCCGGGCAGGCGCCCAAGCGCCCGAAATCGATTCCGGCCGACATCGTGCGTTTCAAGAACGGTTCGGAAGACTGGATCGCATTCGTCGGTCTGCAGGAAGGACGCCCCTACGAAGTCTTCACCGGCAAGATCGAGGAGGACGCCATGTACATTCCGCGCAAGATCACCAAGGGCTTCATCATCAAGGTGCGCGAAGAAGACGGCTCGAAGCGCTACGACTTCCAGTACAAGGACCGCTACGGCTATACCAACACCATCGGCGGCATCTCGCGTCTCTTCAACGAGGAGTTCTGGAACTACGCCAAACTCATCTCCGGTGTTCTGCGCCACGGCATGCCCATCGAGAAGACCGTGTCGCTCATCGAATCGCTGCATCTCGACAGCGAATCGATCAACACCTGGAAAACCGGCGTCTGCCGCGCTATCAAGCAATACATCGCCGACGGCACCAAGTCCAAGGGCAAGTGCCCCTCGTGCGGACAGGAGAATATGGCCTACCAGAACGGCTGCCTGACCTGCATGTCGTGCGGCTACTCCAAGTGCGGCTGATTCTTCGGGCCGCCTGGCTCCCGAACCGGGCGGAACCGGGCGGGCGGAACCGAGGCGGGGCAGGAAACGAAGGGTGCCCCAAACCGCATCACTCCGGCCCGGCCCGGGCCCGAAACAGACGGAACCGAAGTGCCCGAAACGGGCTGGCTCCGGACCGAGCCGGAGCTGACTACAGGCCGAGCTGGAGCTGCCGGAACCGGGGCGGAAAACCGGGATTCTCAAACCGCGCTTGACTCCGGGCCGGACCGGGAAAAACCGGGGGGGGGCGAAGGCGCAAACCGGAGAACAGAACAGCTGAGAAGCAGAGCGGGACAAAACCCTCGACACACTTGGGCCGGCCCGAACGAATCGGGGTAACCCCAAAACAACCCGAATCGGAGAACCGGGCCACGCAAAGGCGCCGCACTCCGCAAACGAAAAGGGGCAGGAACTGAGTTCCTGCCCCTTTTATAGGATAGTCTGAAAGGCTTCCCGCGAGAACCTCCAACCACAACAGCACTCAACGCACGATCACCGCATTGACCAACCGCACGCCCGACCGCTTGTTGATCTCCTCGCGGAGGGCATCGCGCTGCATGAAGAGCTCCTGCCGCAAGACGCTCGACTGGATGCGCACATGGAGAATGTGCCGCTCCAGCCGCAGCTCGGTCGTCAGATCGGCGACCCGATCGCCCACGATGGAGCGCCACGTCTCCGGCAACCGGCCCTCGGCCACCTTGGCGGCAATGTGGGGGCGCTTGAAAAACTCCTCCAGCAAATCGCCCATCAACATGGTCTTCGTACGTCTCATGCTTCGTCGTTCTTTTCCGCGCCGGTCTTCTCCGCATCGCTGTCGTCCGCCGCAGCGTTGGCCGGGCGGATCTCGCCGCCCTCCACCGTGAAAAGGGCGTACTCGCCGCCGGCCTTGTCGAGAATCGACTTGAGCCGCAGCGAATTGCAGTCGGTGATGAATATCTGCCCGAAGGCGTCGTCGGCCACCAGCCGGATGAGCTGCTCGACACGCCCGGCGTCGAGCTTGTCGAAAAGGTCGTCGAGCAACAGGATCGGCTTCTCGCCGCACGCCTCCGCCACGATGGCGTACTGCGCCAGCTTCAACGCGATCAGAAACGATTTCTGCTGCCCCTGCGACCCGTATTTGCGCAAGGGAAACCCGCCGATCTTCAACACCAGATCGTCGCGGTGGATGCCTGCCGTGGTGAATTCGTTGACCAGATCCTTCTGCCGCGCGGCGAGGAGCACCTCCTCGAAACTCCGCTCGTTCAGCTCCGACTTATAGTGCACTTCCACCTGCTCGCGGTCGCCCGAGAGCATGCCGTAGAACTCGGCCACGATGGGCTGCAGCCGCTCGACGAAAGCCTGCCGCGCGGCGTGGATCTTGCCGCCGTGCTCGACCAGCTGCCGGTCGTAGATCGAAAGCATCGTTTCGTCGGGCCGGGTCTTGAGCAGCCGGTTGCGCTCGGCCAGCACGGCATTATAACGCATGACCGTAGTCAGATAAGGACGGTCGAGCTGCGAAATGCAGGCATTCAGGTAGCGGCGCCGCTCGTCGGCCGCGTCGCTGATAAGGGCGCTGTCGGCCGGCGAAACGATCACGGCAGGCACCAGCCCCACATGGTCGGCCAACCGCTCGTATTCCTTGCCGTTGCGCTTCAGCACCTTGCCGCCCTTGCGCGAAAAGGTGCACACCACGCATTCGTTCTTCCCCTCCTCGGAGAGGTATTGCCCCTCGAGCAGAAAGAAGTCGGACCCGTGGAGAATGCTTTGCGCATCGGTCATAGGCAACGACGACTTGCACATCGAAAGATAGTAGATCGCATCGACGACGTTGGTCTTGCCCGCACCGTTGTCGCCCACAAGACAATTCACGCCGCGGCAGAAAAGAGGCTCCTGCCGGACGATGTTCTTGAAGTTGAGCAACGAAAGTTTTTTCAGACGCATGGTGCAAGGGGCGATCGCCGCTTCGATGCCGCCGTTTTCCGACCGCAACTCCGGCTGCCGACCGCGGTCCGTGCCGCCCCGAAAAGAGGGAGAAGCGCCCGGCGGCCTCCGTCAAGGGAGGAACCCGGAAAGCGAAACAGGACCGGGACACGGCCCGTCGAATGCGCGCTATCGCGGCGTAAAGTTACAAAAAATCCCCGACACGGCATTGCACATTGTAAATAGTTTTGTATCTTTGCCATGATTAACCGGCGCGCGACAAGCGCCCCGCAGGGCGGGAACGGAGAAGTTCCCCCGCGCGGGCTTGCATTGTTTTTGCCGTTTTCCCGATCCGAACATAAACCAAAACACACTATTCGATATGGCAAATCAGCAGCCTGCCGGGCAGGAGACTCTCGGCGAAGCAATGAACAGAACCGAGCTCTTCCTGGAGAAACACGGCCGCACGATGTCCTACGCAATCCTTGCGCTCTTCGTCCTGGCCGGACTGATCTTCGGCTACCGCGCGACGATCGTCGCTCCCCGTGCCGAAAAGGCCGCCGAGCTGATGGCCGAGGCGCAGCGGCGCTTCGAATCGCAGACTCCCGACTACGAACTCGCGCTTCTGGGCGATGCCAACGGCGCCGGCTTCCTCGATGTCATCGGGCAGTACGGCTCCACCCCCTCGGGAAACCTGGCCAAGCACTATGCCGGCATCTGCTACCTCCACATGGGCGATCTGGAGAACGCCGCGGCCTACCTGGCGAAATTCTCGTCGGTACGAGGCCTTCCCGGCGAGATCATCAACGCTCAGAACCTCGGACTCCAGGGCGACGTAGCCGTCGAGATGAAAGACTATGCCAAGGCCGTGAAGTACTACGCCAAGGCCGTCGAAGCCTCGGACAACAACCTCACCGCCCCCATGTATCTCTACAAGGCCGCGCTGGCCGAGCAGGCACAGGGCCGCAAGCCCGAAGCCGCGGTGCTGCTGGAACGCATCCTTGCCTCCTACCCCATGTCGATGGAAGCCCGCGATGCCGAGAAACTGCTGGGCAGCGTAAACTGATCGTAATCCGATGGCCACCCGCAACCACAATCTCTCGAAATTCGACGCTCCGCTGCCGTCGGCTGCCGACATGCACTTCGGCATCGTCGTGGCCGAATGGAACCGCGAAGTCACGGAAGCCCTGCTGGAAGGCGCCGTACGCACGTTGAAAGCCGCCGGCTGTCCCGATCTCAACATCCAGATCAAGTATGTGCCCGGCACGTTCGAACTGGCGCTCGGTGCGCAGTTCTTCGCCGAGTACACCGATGTCGATGCCGTCATCGTGCTGGGATGCGTCATCCAGGGCGAAACGCGCCACTTCGACTACATCTGCCAAGGCGTGACACAGGGCATCACCAAACTGCAACTGCACTGGAACATGCCCGTAGCGTTCGGCGTACTGACCGTCAACGACATGCAGCAGGCCCTCGACCGCTGCGGCGGGCGCCTGGGCAACAAAGGCGACGAAGCGGCAGCGACAGCCATCAATATGGTCAAACTGCAGATCGACATGGATGCCGCCTCGCCCGACCGCGAACCCGACCGGCGCCACATCAACTGACGCAGCTCTCCTGCGGGGGGGGGACCACAAGGCCGAACAGGAGAATCGGAACGAAAGACCGGAGCGGAACGAAAGCAGGCGCGAAACGCGGCGAAAGCAGGGAAGGGTAACGGACGTAGTTAACGAAACAAGTACGAAACACTCCCGACAGAACAGCATTCGAACCTGCGCAAGCCGTATCGGGTCGGTGAACGACCGGACACGAACAAGGAACGCCCCGAATCTGAAGCCGTGAGATTGAGAAAGAGACGATGAGAGGAACAAACCTCTCTCAAAAGCGATAACGAAAAAGCCGCCGGAAATCCGGCGGCTTTTTTATGCGGAACCGGAAACGATCGGCAGGTGTCCCGGGCCCCGATACGCTACAGCCACCTATGCGGCTGACGGACAAACAACAACGCTGCTTAGCACCCGAACAGACCTCCCGGACCTTGCCGGATACCCGCTCTCCTATCGCCAAGCCCTGCAACGGCCAACCGGCCATGCCAGCGAAACGATACGGCCGCACCAACAGGCAGATGAAGCCATCGTGTCCGAAAATCCACACAAAGGAATAGCGATAGGGACTCCAGCCAACCGCTAATGAGCCACCTTACGCCGAAGTTCCGCCCCAATTCGGTTTCTGCACCCGAGCCAGACCCGGGCAGAACGAGCATTCCGCCAAACAACACGGAAACACACCGAAGCCCAGCAACCATCCTGCATGCGAACGCAAAACGCCCTTTGGCCGGAGTCCGGAACGCCAACTGTTATAAATTTCACAAAAAGCGCATGAAAAAGCGCATTATTAAAATAATTTAAGTAAATTTGTGCGGTTTTTGAGCGCATCCTTTCTCGACACGCCGAGCGCAAAGCCGAACTTGTTCGACCCGCCGAAGCGAGAAAAGGGAGACGAAGACGAACGATTCATCAGCTAAAAATAACATTATGGTATCCTACAAAGAACTGGGCCTGGTAAACACCCGCGAGATGTTTGCCAAAGCCATCGAAGGCGGTTATGCCATTCCGGCATTCAACTTCAACAACATGGAGCAGATGCAGGCCATCATCCAGGCGTGCGTCGAGGCTTCGTCGCCCGTGATCCTGCAGGTTTCGGCCGGCGCACGCAAGTACGCCAACCAGACGCTGCTCCGCTACATGGCGCAGGGCGCCGTGGAGTACGCCAAGGAACTGGGCAAGAACATCCCCATCGTGCTGCACCTCGACCACGGCAACTCGTTCGAGCTGTGCAAGGACTGCATCGACATGGGTTTCTCGTCGGTGATGATCGACGGTTCGGCGCTGCCCTACGATGAGAACGTGGCGCTGACGAAGAAAGTGGTGGAATACGCTCACCAGCACGACGTGACCGTCGAAGGCGAGCTGGGCGTGCTGGCCGGTGTCGAAGACGAGGTAGTCGCCGAGCACTCGCACTACACCGACCCGGCCGACGTGGAGGACTTCGTAAAGAAGACCGGCGTGGATTCGCTGGCCATCTCGATCGGCACCTCGCACGGCGCCAACAAATTCAAGCCCGAGCAGTGCACGCGCAACGCCGAGGGCATCCTGGTACCGCCCCCCCTGCGTTTCGACATTCTGAAGGAGATCGAAAAACGCATCCCGGGCTTCCCCATCGTGCTGCACGGATCGTCGTCGGTACCCCAGGAGTACGTGAAGATCATCAACACCCACGGAGGTGCGCTGAAAGATGCCGTCGGCATTCCCGAGGAGCAGCTGCGCGAGGCTGCCAAGAGCGCCGTCTGCAAGATCAACATCGACTCGGACGGTCGTCTGGCCATGAC
>CASPAC010000019.1 GCA_949419965.1 Bacteroidales bacterium | reverse complement strand
CTTTGGCTGTTCGTCGAAAGAGCTGTGCCGCTTTTGGTCTTGGCCTGCTTCGCCAAATAGGTTTTGAACCCCTCGACGAACTTCTTGTCGACCATCTCGAACGTCGTATTCGTTCCGGCGTAGGCGACGAGGTGTTTCAGGGCGCTGTCCCAGTTGCCCCAGTTTCCCGGCGACTCCTTGCGTTGTTCGATCAGTCCCTTGATGTATTCGACGAGGTTGGTGCGGATTTTATATTTTACGGCGAAGCCGTATTGCTCGTTCTGCTCGGCGAGCAGCCTTTTGGCTTTGACCTTCTCGGCCATTTCGAGGTTGACCTTGTTGTGGTCGCGCTCCAACTTGTTTTTCGGGTCGGTGTAGAGGTAGTATTCGAGGGTCTCGAATTTGCGTTGGGGCCTTGTCGTACCGTTTGCAGCAACCGAATATCCCATGTAATATTCGAGCACCAACGATGTTCGCCCGGTCTTCAGCTTGCGTTTGATTAGTTTGATTTCCATGGCCGCATACGTTAATTGTCGTGCGGCAAAAATAAGTAGAAAATTTGCAACACGCAAATGCGTAAGTTGCAAATATGTTGCAAAAATGCCGAGTGTAATTGAAAATCAAAGAATGAATAAAGACAGATGTTTGCTACTTAATAAATTTATAATCAATAATATTTATTGTATCTTCTTTGTCTTTATTCTCTTGAGTTACTTTCCGATGCAGAACTTGGAGAAGATGCTGGAGAGGATTTCGTCGGGGGTGATGAGGCCGCGGCCGGTGATGGAACCGAGGGCGGCGGTGACGGTCCTGATTTCCTCGGCGAGGAGGTCGGCGGGGAGCGAATCGAACGCAGAGAGGGCCTGCTGCAAGGCCCCGGAAGCCTGCGAGAGGGCCTGGAAATGCCGGCTGTGGGAGACGACGGGGTCGCCCTGGAAAAGCGCCCGGGTGTCGACGCACTCGCGCAGAGCCAGGCAAAGGTCGTCGATGCCGGCCCCGCTGCGGGCCGAGATGCCGATGGTACCCTCGGGCAGCACGAGCGTGGGGCAGGTGTCGATCTTGTTGACGACGGTCAGCAAGGTCTGCTCCCGGCTTAGGGTGAAGTCGGGCTGTGGGATGCTTCCGTCGGGTCCGAGGGAGTCGGCGGCGGCGAGGTAGATGATGATCCGGGCCCGCCGGATGCTTTGGATCGTGCGCTGGATGCCCATCTGTTCGAGCCGGTCGTCGGTGGTGCGGATGCCGGCGGTGTCGAGAAACCGGAATACCACACCGTCGATGTTGGTCTGCTCCTCGATCACGTCGCGCGTGGTGCCGGCGATGTCGGAGACGAGGGCCCGTTCGTCGTTGAGGAGCCGGTTGAGAAGCGTTGACTTGCCTACGTTGGGTGCGCCGGCGATGGCCACGGCGACACCCTCCTTGATGGCATTGCCTAAAGCGAAAGAGCGGCGCAGTCCGTCGATCGAACGGCCGATCTGCTCCAGAGTCTCGCGCAATGCCTGACGGTCGGCGAATTCGACGTCCTCTTCGGAAAAGTCGAGTTCGAGTTCGAGCAGCGACGCAAGTGCGACAAGCCGTTCGCGCAATGTTTCCAGCGACGCCGAATAGCCGCCGCGCATCTGCTGGGATGCCAGCGCGTGGGCGGCCTGCGACGACGAAGCGATCAGGTCGGCGACAGCCTCGGCCTGCGCGAGGTCGATTTTCCCGGCCAGGTAGGCCCGGACGGTGAATTCGCCGGGCTCGGCCATGCGGGCGCCGGCGGCCTGTGCGAGGCGCAGGATCTCGGAAACGATGTAGGAAGAACCGTGGCAGGAGATCTCGGCGGAATCCTCGCCCGTGTAGGAATGCGGAGCACGGAAGACGCTGACCAGCACGTCGTCGACGGCACGGTCGCCGTCCATGATGCGGCCGTAGTGCAGAGTGTAGCCTTTGGCCTGGGCGAGCGGTTTGCGTCCCTTGAAAAAACGGTCGCACAGGGCGCAGACCTCCGGGCCGCTCAGCCGGATGACGGCGATGGCTCCGCCGGCGGCCGTAGCCGGGGCGACGATGATGTCGTGATCGCGGTTCATGGACGAGTCGGCGGCGGAAGAATCAGCGCCGCTCGATGCGGAGTTTCTGACCGATGCTCAGCTTGTGGGCGTTCTTGAGGTTGTTCCAACGCATGATCTGAGTCGTGGTGACGTGGTATTTGCGCGCGATGGCGCCGAGGGTGTCGCCTTTCTTGACGACATGGATCGTGTTGGCCATCTCCGCGCGCTTCTTGTCGAGGTTGGCGGGATTGATATACTCTTTGAGGTACATCGAATCCTTGGCCATGATCTCCTGTTCGTGGGCTATGTATTGGGCGATCTTGCGCTGGGGCAGCACGAGCGTATAGCTCTTGGCGGTGGCGGGGATGATGTCGAGCTTGTACTGCGGATTGAGCTGGCGCAGGGTCTCCATCGGGATGTCGATGGTCGAGGCGATCTGCCCGAAGTGCATCAGCCGGTTGATGCAGAGGGTGTCGACCGAGAGCGGAATGGGCGCTGCGTCGGGTTCGATGCCATGGTTGCGGTGGTAGGAATAGACGTAGGAGGCGCCGATGAAGGCGGGGACATAGCCGCGGGTCTCGCGCGGCAGGTAGTCGTAGATGTCCCAGAACGAGCGGCAGTTCTCGCCGGCGCGGGCCAGAGCCTTGTTGACGTTGCCGGGGCCGCAGTTGTAGGCGGCGATGGCCAGCGACCACTCCTTGTAGATGCGGTAGAGGTCCTTGAGGTAGCGGATGGCGGCCTGGGTGGAGCGGATGGGATCGCACCGCTCGTCGACCAGCGAATTGACCTCCAGTCCGTAGCTGCGCCCCGTGGAGGGCATGAACTGCCACAGGCCGGCGGCGCCGGCGCGGGAGATGACGGCGGGCAGGAGCGCCGATTCGATGATGGGCAGGGCGCGTAGCTCGACGGGCAGACCGGCCTTGATGAGTTCCTCCTCGATGAAGGGGAAGTAGTACTGCGACATGCCGAGAATGCGGGCTACGTCGCTGCGTCCGGGCTCGACGTAGCGGTCGATGTAGCTGCGCACGATCTGGTTGTAGGGGAGCTGGACGGGCGACACGAGGGCCAGGAGCCGCTTGGTGTAGACCGAATCGGGAACGTTGCTCCGGGGCGCGTTGTCGAAAGAGATGTAGGTGTTGACGAAGTCGTTGAAAGAGTGGCTGCGCTGCCGTTCGCGCCATTCGGCGACGAGCGAATCGGCCTGTTCGGCGGTCAATCCGAGGGTCAGGTCGTCGGTGCGGGTGCGAGGCGTGGGTTGCGTGGCCTCTTCGGCCGACTGCCCGGCGGCGGTTTGTCCGTTCTCTTCGTCGGTGCCGAGAACGGGGGCGGCTGCGGGCGTTTCATCGAGGGTTTCCCGGGTTGCGATCGGCTCCCTCTGGCTGCGGGGGTTGCGGGCCGAGGCCGGCAGGGCGGTGCAGACGGCGAGGAGCAGCAGGAAGGTCAGTGTTTTCATGGTCAGAATTTGAAGCTCATGTTGAATCCGAAGACGGGGCGGTTCCCTCCTGCGGACGGCACATAGGTATAGTCGACCGACGGCTCGAGATTGATGGAGAGGTCGTCGGAGATGTCGTAGTCCTTGAGGTGCGCGTCGACGTGCGCGTCGACGATCTGCAGAATGTAGAGCGCTCCCGTGACGATGATGCAGAGGTCGCGGTTGCGGCGGAAGTTGTTGCGCAGGTTGAGGATGAAGGAGGCGGAATAGCGGCCGTGGAACTCGTCGGTGGGGCCGTCGGGGAAATCCTCCGGATGGGCCTCGTAGGCGCTCAGAAGGTTGTACGCCTTCTTGTAGCGCTGGTATCCGCGGTTGTTCCAGTCGATGCAGTAGATCATCGAGGCGAAACCGCCCACGACGAAGGGCACCTTCCAGTAGCTTTTGTTGTAGATCTGCCCGGCGCCGGGGAAGATGCAGGCCAGCGTGGTGGCTTTCTTGACCTGCGAGACGTCGTTGGTGCTGTAGTTGACCGCCGCGTCGCCGATGAAGTAGGCGTAGGAGGCGATGGTGAGTCCGAGGTAGAGCTGGCGCCGCGTGTTGCTGCGGATCATGCGCGTCTGCAGGGCGTTGAGTTCGGGCGTGCGGGAGAAGCTGCGGTCGGTGATGGCCTCGTATTCGCGCTTGAGCGGTTTATAGCGGTTGTTTTCGTGGATGAAGAGCGTGAGACCGGCGCCCAGGGTGCCGTAGAGGACCGGCAGCTTCCAGTATTGCTTGTTGTAGATCTGACCGTAGCCGGGCACGACGGTCGATATCCAGCACACCTTCGAAAGCGACATGGAGTCGCTCATGAACCACCCTTTGCGGTAGGGAGTGCGCCGGATCGTGTCGGCAGGGGGGGCAGTCTCGCTTGCGCGGCTTCGGGCGAAGCGTGCGGCCGCCAGGGAGTCGAGCGTGACGATGTCGTCGGTGCGGAGTTCGTTCAGCAGAACCGAGTCGGCCCGGAATTCGGCCGTGAGCAGCGAATCGAGCGCGGCTATTTCGGCGGCTAAGCCGGCGTCGGCGCTGTCGGAGCCGGCATCGGACGGATCGGTCTGCGTGCGCAGCGAATCGGTCCGCGCGATCATGCCTCCGCTGACTACGGTGCGGGCGCCGCGACGCAGCTGGGCGTCGGCGGGCAGCCACACGAGCAATGCGGCCAGCGCGAGGAGCAGGCGGAACCGGATTCGGGCCATGGCGTCAGGAACGCGAAGCGAATCGTTCGATGAAACGTTCGATGTCCTTGTCGTCGGCAAAGCCGATGGTGATCTTGCCGCCGCCGTTCTTCGACCGCTTGATGGCGATCTCCTGCGAGAAGAACTTTTCGAGCTGCTCGACCAGGCGCGAATAGCTTTCGGGGTACTCTTCGTCCTCGGTGCCCGGGGCAGCTTGGGCGGGTTGTTCGGAGAGGGTGCGGACCAGCTCTTCGGCCTGGCGTACGGAGAGCGACTTCTTGACGCAGCGTTTCAGCACGCGCAGCTGTTCTTCGGTCGGGGCGCCGGCAATGGCCTTGGCGTGCCCCATGGAGATGAGACCCTCCTTGAGCGCGAGCTGCACCTCGTTGGGCAGTTTCAGCAGGCGTAGGTAGTTGGAGACCGACGAACGTTTCTTGCCGACTTTCTCCGACAGGGCGTCCTGCGTGAGGTGGCATTCGTCGATGAGGCGCTGCATGCCCAGCGCGATTTCGATGGCGTTGAGGTCCTGGCGCTGGATGTTCTCCACGAGGGCCATGGCGTGGAGGTTCTCGTCGTCGACCTCGCGGATGTAGGCCGGCAGGGTCGTGAGGTCGGCGCGCTGAGCCGCCCGCCAGCGGCGTTCGCCGCTGATGATGACATATTTGCCGCCGGCCGACTTGCGGACCGTGACGGGCTGGATGACGCCCAGCTGGCGGATCGAGTCGGCCAGTTCGTCGAGCGCCTCTTCATCGAACCGCGTGCGGGGCTGCGTGGGGTTGGGCACGATGTCGGCGATGGCGATCTCGGCCATGTGGCTCATGGGCTTGAGCTTGGCGTCGATGGGGTTGGCGTCGGAGCCGAAGATGGCGTCGAGACCGCGGCCCAATCCTTTCTGTTTCATATCGCGAAAATCTTTTTTGTTTGTCTGTGTCGATCGCTCCGCCGGGCGGAGCGGTTTAGTTCTTCTTGTTGCGTTTGAGGAACTCGCGGGCCAGGTTGAGGTAGTTTTCCGAACCGATGGCGTTGGCGTCGTAGAGCACCACGGGTTTGCCGTGCGAGGGGGCCTCGCCCAGGCGGATGTTGCGCTGGATGATGGTGTCGTAGGTCAGGTCGCCGAAGTGGTCGCGAACCTCGGTGACCACCTGGTTGTTGAGCCGGTTGCGCATGTACATCGTCAGCACGAAACCTTCGATCTCGAGCGCGGGGTTGAGCGAACTCTTGACCTTGCGGATCGTGGCCAGCAGCTTGGAGAGTCCTTCCAGGGCCAGGTATTCGCACTGCACGGGAATCAGCACCGTGTCCGCCGCCGTGAGGATGTTGACCGTCGTGTAGCCCAGCGAGGGCGAGCAGTCGATGAAGATGTAGTCATAGCGGTCGCGCACCGAGTCGACGATGCGCTTGATGACGCGGTGTGCATCCTCCATCTTGGGCAGCTCGGCGTCGGCGGCCACCAGGTCGATCGACGAGGGCAGCAGCGACAGATGTTCGATTTCGGGGCTTTCGAGGATCACCTCTTCGGCCTTGCGAGCCCCCGAGATGCACTCGTAGATGCCTTCCAGGTTGATGTCGAAGCCCAGGCCCGACGTGGCGTTGGCCTGCGGGTCGGCGTCGAGCAGCAGCACCTTCTTGCCCAGCAGGGCCAGCGAAGCCGCCAGATTGATGGCCGTGGTGGTTTTGCCCACGCCGCCTTTCTGATTGGCCAATGCGATAACTTTTGCCATGTTGCGTTGGGGTTAATAAGCGGACAAATTGGCAATCACATACCTGGTTGTTCCGGCGTTCGGCGGGTTGCGGTTCTTCGTCCGGGAGCCGGAAACCGGGTTGCCGGAGCGTCGGGACAGCCATGTACATAATTGCGGACAAATTTAGTGAAATTAAATGGAAATCCGCAACCGTTGCCGAAATTTGATTACCTTTGGAAGTTCAAATTACCGATATGTCATTGCCTATGACGGATAAAAACCGGGCGGCAGAGTCTTCTGCCGACATGCTTCCCCAGGTTGCGCCACAAGCTCCGCGACCCTCTTTTCCTACGGTCGGCGACTTCTTCGCCATGCTGGGCATCGCGTTGGGCATGCAGCTCGTGGCGGGGTTGGCGATGGCGCTTGTCGGGCTGGTTTGCGGCATCTCCGTCGATGCGTTGGACCCTGCGCAGCGGGGCGTATGGTTCGCCATCGCCTACGTTGCTTCGATGTTGCCGGCTTGTCTGCTGGTGCTGGCCTACCGTCGGTTCCGCGGCGGCATGGGACCGGTCGGGCATTTCGCGCTCAAGGGATGGAATCCGGTGCTGTTGTTGTGGGCTTTCGTCTTCATGATGGCCGTCGGCGTGGTGTGCGAGCCGCTTTTCGCCTTGCTGCCCAAGCCTGTGAGCCCCGACCTCGGGCGGGGCGTCTGGACCGTGCTTGCGGTCGTCGTCGCGGCGCCCGTGCTTGAGGAGCTGCTTTGCCGGGGCATCGTGCTCGGGTCGCTCCGGAGCCGCTGCGGCGTGGCGCCGGCGTGGTTCTTCTCGTCGCTGTTTTTCGGTGTTCTGCATGGCGAGCCGCTGCTGGTGGCCAATGCGTTCGTCATCGGGCTGATTCTGGGTTATGTCTATGTGGCGACCGGTTCGCTGTGGGCGTCGATGATCCTGCATGCGATGAACAATGTCGTGGCGTATCTCTTGATGGTCGCCGGACTGAGCGATACGCTGATGATCGAACTCGCGGGCAGCCGGACGCTCTACGTTATTATATATATAAGTGCGCTGCTCGTCACCGCCGTTTCGGCATGGATGATGTGGCGTACGCTGCGCGGCCTCGGGTCCGGAGCCAAAAAAGAACCGGAGGTACAATAATCGGGCGCTGCGTGCGTTAGTTTCGGAGAAAATATCGTATCTTCGCGGTTGAGAATGAATTGGAAAACATACATAACGATCTGTTCCGTGCTGCTCATGACGGCTTGTCAGGAGCTGCCGAATTATCTGGCGGGCGACACCACGCTGGCGCGCGCCGGCAGGAAAGTGCTGCGTCTGCGCGACGTGGAGTCGGTGGTCCCGCGGGGAGTCACGGGCGATGACAGCGTGGCGCTGCTGGAGGTCTATGTCGACCGGTGGGTGCGCAAGCAGCTCAAGCTGCAGGAGGCCGAGGTGCTTTTCTCCTCGTCGGAGGAGGACATCGCCCGAATGGTGGAGGAGTACCGCCAGGCGCTGCTGATCCGCAAGCTGGAGCAGCACTACGTCGACACGGGCATCGACACCACTTTCACGGCCCAGGAGATTGCCGATTATTACAATGCTCACAAGGCCGATTTCCGGCTCGACCTGCCCGTGGTCAAGGGGCGCATCGTGCGTTTCGACGAGGACTACCGCCAGGCGCGCCGCCTCAAGGAGCTGATGGGCTCCTCGTCGGCGACCGACCAGCGCGATTTCGACGACATCTGCTTCAAGAACGAATTCACGGTCAACGATTTCCGTGAGCATTGGGTGGATTTCAACGAGTTTCTGAGCTATCTGCCCGCCGTGCGTTCGCAGAACTACAATTCGATGCTTTCCTCGACCGCCGTGCAGGAGATGCGCGACGACCGGTCGCACTACTATCTGAAGATCGACGCCGTGCGTCGCGAGGGCGAGACCGTTCCGCTCGAACGGCTCGAGTCGACGATCCGCCGCATCCTCTTCAACCAGCGCCAGGGCGAAGTGATCCGCCGCCACGAAGAAGAACTCTACACGCGTTCGGTGGAGAACGGCGAAGCGAAGATCTACGGCCGTGAAAAGCCGGCCGGGCCGGAGCCGCACGACGACTGACGTTCCCGCGGCCGGGCTTCGGCATATCCGGAGCCGGATGGAAAGCGGCCGGGGCGGGAGGCATCCGCAGGCGATTTGGAGGGTTGGCCGATCAAGCGGCTGTAGCGGCCGAACGCCTGCCGGTCAAACGGAGGGGCGGTCGGGAAGCAGGCCGAATGGGCCGGTCGTCCGGGGCGGCCGGTTCGAAAGGGCGGACTCCGGGGCAAAGGCAGCTGAGGCGGCCGGTCCGGGCGGACCGAACGCTGCGGTCTCGGTTTCCGAAGCGGAAGTTCCGCGAACAGGCAAAATTTGAAGTTGCATTAACGTTAGATTATGATATTCAGAAAAGCGATAGGCACGGCGGCGCTCGCGTTGTTGTGCTTCGGCGCTTCGGCGCAGAAACGGCAGGTGATGCTCGACAAGGTGGTGGCCGTGGTCGGCGGTTCGTCGATCCTCTCGTCGGAGGTGGACGAATATGCCCGGCAGCTCGTCCAGCAGCGCCGCCAGGAGGGCTACACCTCCGACCGCGATCCGCGCAACGAGGCGCTCGAGATGCTCATGACGCAGAAACTCCTCTACAACCAGGGGCAGATCGACTCCGTGTCGGTCAACGACGGCGCCATCCTTGCGGCCGTCGAGGAGCAGGTGCAGCGCATGATCGAGCAGGAGGGTTCGATTCCCAAACTCGAAGCCAAGCAGCACATGCCCGTCTTCACCATCCGTGAGATGATGCGGCAGCGTTTCGAGGAGCAGGAATACGCCAACGAGATGCAGCGCACCGTGACCGGCAAGGTGACGATCATCCCCGGCGAGGTCGAGCGTTACTACAAGTCGCTTTCGCGCGACAGCCTGCCCGTCATCGCCGAACAATACGTCTACGCCCAGATCACCAAGTTCCCCAAGTCGATGACCGAGGCCAAGCAGCGTACGCGCGAACGTCTGCTCGACATGCGCGAGCGCGTCATCTCGGGCAATGCCAAGTTCGAAAACCTGGCCCGCATGTACTCCGTCGATCCGGGTACGATGATGCGCGGCGGCGAGATGCCCCCTTCGCGGCTGGCCGAGCTCGATTCGTCGTTCGGGGCCGCGCTGGAGAAGATGCGCCCCGGGCAGATTTCGGAGGTCGTCGAGTCGCAGTTCGGATTCCACATCATCCAGCTGCTCGACAAGCAGGGCGACTACTACCATTTCCGCCACATCCTGCTCAAACCGACCTACACGGTCGAGGAGCAGACCGCTTCGCTCACCACGCTCGACAGCCTCGTGCGGCTCATCCGGAGCGATTCCGTCACTTTCGAGCGCGCCGCCCTGGAGCACTCCGACGACAAGGGCTCGAAGATGAACGGCGGCGTGGTGTCCAACAGCGACATCATGAGCTATTACAACGCTTCGAACCCCAAGATGACCGTCACGAAGTTCCTGCGCGAGGACTTCGGCCATTTCAAGAGCCTCGACGACTACAACGCTCTGATGAAACTCAAGCCCGGCGAGATTTCGGAGGCTTTCCTGACCGAGGACATGCTGGGCAACAAGATGGCCAAGATCGTCAAGCTCGTCGAGATCATCCCCACCCACCAGGCTTCGCTCGAGGAGGACTACCTGCGTCTGGAGGAGATGGCGCTGGCCGCGAAGCAGGAGCGGGTCTTCCGCGAATGGCTCTCCAAGAAGATCGACGGCATGTACGTCTACATCGATCCGGAGTTCCGCAACGGCGAATTCGAGAACAAGCACTGGGTGAAGTGACACCATGCGTCGTTACCTTGCCATAGCGTCGTGCATCGTCTTCTTCGGCGGCGCGCTCGTTGCCCGCGGGGGCATGCGGCCGCTTGCGCTGCCGGTGCCGCAGCCGCTTGCAGCGTCGGCGCAGCAGCAGCCCGGGCGGCCCTCCGCTTCGGCGTCCGGCGGCGGTGCGAAGATCATCGACCTCAAGTCCGACCTCTCGGGCCCCGTGGCGCCGGGCGATTCGGTCATTTTCCTCGTCGGCAACTTTGCGGCCCAGCACAACGGGGCAGTGATTACCAGCGACAGCGCCGTGCGCTATTCCGACAAGCGGATCGAGTTCTTCGGCAATGTGCTGATCAATAAGAACACAACTTACATCTACGGCGACCGCGCCGACTACGACGGCGACAAGAACGAAGCCCGCGTCTATTCGCCCATCATCAAGGTGGTCGACGGCGACGCAACGCTCTACACTTACGAGTTCAAGTTCGACACGCGTACGAACGTCGGCGAATTCGCCGGGGGCGGCGTGCTGACCAACCGCGACAACGTGCTCGAGTCGGAGCGCGGCTACTTCTATGCCGACACCAAGGAGCTGGCGGCCGTCGGAGAGGTCGAGATGCGCAGCGAGGAGTACGAACTCAAGGGCGATTCGGTGGTCTACAACATGGATTCCGACAACGCCTACTTTTTCGAACGCACCAACATCTGGAGTCGCGACGGCAACTACCTCTATGCCGACCGCGGCGAATACCGCAAGGCCGATACGCTCTACCTGGTAACGCGCAACGGCTACGTGCTCACCGACGAGCAGGAGATGTGGAGCGACAGCATCGATTTCTACCGTGCCCGCAACCATGCCGTTCTCCGTTCCGGCATCCAGATCGACGATACGCCGCACAAGGTGCTGGTTTTCGGCGATTACGGCGAGTATTGGAAAGAGCCCGGCGATGCGTTGCTCACGCGGCGTCCTTCGGCCGTGAGCTACGATCTCTCGCAGGGCGATTCGCTCTTCATGCGGGCCGATTCGATCATGCTGCGTACGCTTCCTTGGATCGACAGCCTGGCTTCCGAAGCCGGCAAGCCGGGTGCCGGACGCGATTCCGTGCGGACCGCCGCGCTTCCCCGAGGGGAGAGCGTCGCGTCGCGGCGGGAGACGGTGGATTCGTTGGGTCGGGGCGCAGTCTCCGATTCGTTGCAGCGGGCCGCGGTGCCCGATTCGCTGGCTGCGGATTCGGCAGCCATGACCGACAGTGTGCGGGTGCTGACGCCCGCCGAACGCAAGGCCCGACAGAAGGAGGAGGCGCGGCAGGCCAAAGCTGCCCGCCAAAAGGCGAAAGTCGCCGCCAAAAAGAAACTTCTGGCCGAAATCTCCGCCCGCCGGCAGGCCAAGGCTACGGCCAAGTTGCTGAAACAGAAGGAGCGTGAAGAATTACGCCTGGCCGCGCAGCGCCTCAAGGCCGAATCGAAGCTGCGGGCGCGGCAGGCTCGCGCCGCCCGCAAGGGGAAACCCCTGCCGGAGGATTCGACGGCGCTGCACGAACTGGACGAGCGGCTGGCCCGTGCGGCAGCCCAGCGCGATTCGCTCTACCGCCTGCTCTACAAAGAGTGGCAGAGCGACAGCGTAGTTATGGCGGCTTCGGCCGACTCGCTGCCGCGGATGCACGACAGCATTTTCCGCCTGTTGCAGGGCTACCGCAACGTGCGGATCTATCGTTCCGATTTCCAGAGCGTCTGCGATTCGATGACCGCCGTGAGCACCGATTCGACCATCCATCTCTACGTCGACCCCGTGCTGTGGAACGAGCAGAACCAGATCACCTCCGAGGTGATGGACATCTTCACGCGCAACCGGCAGCTCGCGCGGGCCGATTTCGTGGGCGCTCCCATGATGGCCAACCGCCTCGACAGCATCCACTACAATCAGATAGCCGGCAAGGAGATGACGGCCTATTTCCGCGACAACGCCATCTGGCTCAACAAGGTCAACGGCAATGCGCGGACCCTCTACTACAACCAGGACGGCGAACCGCCCCAGATCACGGGCCTTTTCTTCATCGAGAGCGGCGGCATCGATTTCTACGTAGAGGAGAACCAGGTGGTGCGCATGGTGTGGACCAACGAGCCGCACTATACGATCGATCCCATCGACAAGCTCCCGCCCGACAGGGAGCTCTACCTCAAGGGTTTCAAGTGGGAGGGGGCCCGGCGGCCGGCGCTGGAGGATGTCTTCGACCGGCGCATCCGTCCTTCGGAGCGCGAGGAGCGTTCGGCCCTGCAACATCCCGACTTCCCGTTGCAGCGCCGCATCGAGGCGCACCGCAAGGAGCTGGTCGAGCAGCGGCGCTGGGCCGACCGCGTCGACCAGGTCGATCCCAACACGGCCGAATGGATGCGCGAACTGGGCTTCGAGGTGGGGCAGCCCCGTACGGGAGGACCGAAATTTTAGCATACGGAAGGCGGTAGGTTCCCGGGAGGGGACTTCCGCCTTTCTCTCTTTTTCCGCCGCAGCGGCGGATTCCGACATCGCGGAATCATGAACAGCGCAACCATGGAGAACGTTTGTGCAAGGCCGAACTCGTCTGAGCTTTTATCGAAGCTGCAAAACCAACAGGAACTTTTCCCCGTCGTCGATGCCGAAGGGCGGACGGTGGGGTGTGCGACGCGGGCCCGGTGCCACGGCGGGTCGATGTTGCTGCATCCGGTGGTGCACCTGCATGTTTTCAACCCGCAGGGCCAACTCTACCTGCAGAAACGCCCGGCATGGAAAGACATCCAGCCCGGACGCTGGGACACGGCGGCGGGCGGGCACGCGGCTTTCGGCGAGCCGATCGAAGAGGCGCTGCGCCGTGAGGTGCGCGAGGAGCTGGGCATCGAGGGGTTCCGGGCCGAGGAGGTGCGGCGTTACGTGTTCCGTTCGTCGTGCGAATGCGAACTGGTGCACGTGTTCCGTACGGTGTGGGAGGGTCCGGTGACACCGAGCGACGAACTCGACGGCGGCCGCTTCTGGAACTGCGGGGAGATTCGCCGGGCTTTGGGCCGGGGCGTTTTCACGCCCAACTTCGAGCACGAATTCGCAACCCTCCTGTCGTAGCGGGCGCCCGGCGCGGAAATTGCGGTTCGCTCCTGCATGCGCCATCTGTTGAAGAAATGGACCGATTCCCTGCTCGACTGGCTGGGCGTGGAGTCGGCGGCCCACGATACGTGGGAGAGCTGGGTCGCCCTGGGGCTGGTGATCGCCGCTACGGTGCTGGTCGACCAGCTGCTGCGATGGACCATCGTGCCCGGCGTCCGCAAGGTGGTGGAGCGTACGCGCACCAAGTGGGACGACCGGCTTTTCAGCACCCGTGTGCTGCGGTGCGGATGTCATCTGGTGAGCGCCGTGCTGATCGCGGTGGTGCTGCCGGTGGTTTTCGAGGCCAGGGCCGCGGTGCGCGAGGCGGTGCTGCGGCTGCTGAACGTCTATCTCATCGTCTCGATCTTCCGATTCGTCAGCGCGTTCATCTATGCTTCGTTCCAGATCGTGGCGGCGAGTCCGTCGTGGCAGAACAAGCCGATCAAGGGTCTGCGGCAGACGGCGCAGGGGTTCGCGCTGCTCGTCTGCTTCATCCTGGCCGTTTCGGTTCTGATGGACAAGTCGCCGACCATCCTGCTGACGAGCCTCGGGGCTTCGGCGGCCGTGCTGATGTTGATTTTCCGCGACAGCATTCTGGGTTTCGTGTCGAGCATCCAGCTCTCGGCCAACGACATGGTGAAGGTGGGCGACTGGATTTCGGTGCCGAAGTTCGATGCCGACGGCGCGGTGGAGGAGGTGTCGCTCACGACCGTGAAAATCCGCAACTGGGACAACACGATCGTCACGATGCCGCCCTATCAGCTGGTCAGCGACTCGTTCGTCAACTGGCACGCCATGCAGCTCTCGGGAGGGCGGCGCATCGAGTTGTCGGTGCTGGTCGACATGACCTCCATCCGTTTCTGCACGCCCGGGATGCTCGAACGCTTCCGCAAGATCCGTCTTCTGGGCGACTACGTCGACCGCACCGAGCAGGAGTACACCCGGCTCAACGAAGCGCAGGGAGCCGGGGCCGACGACTCGCCGGTCAACAGGATGCGGCAGACCAATCTTGCGGTCTTCCGGGCCTATATGATGCGTTATCTTCAGGAGAAGACCTCGGCCCGCCACGACATGAAACTCGCCGTGCGCATGCTGGCGCCGACCGACACGGGCGTGCCCATCCAGCTCTATTTCTATACTACGTCGATTTACTTTGTCGATTACGTGCAGGTGGAACTCGCCGTTTTCGAGCACATGTTATGCATCCTGCCCGAATTCGGCCTGCGGGTGTTCCAGTCGCCGTCGGGCGACGATCTCCGCGCCTGGACCGAGGCGCTGCGGGCCGCACAAGCCGCACAAGCTGCGCCGTCCGCCGTTCCTCCGCCGGCGGGCCCGCCGGTTTCCTCGCCGGTTTCCTCGCCGGTTCCGGGTGCTGCCGCGGTTCCGCCCGGTTCCGGGAGCCCGGAAACTACAGCGTCAGCATCAGAACGAGCTGAATGATGATTACGCGCAGGAACATGCAGACCGGATAGACCGTGGCATAGGAGACCGAGGGGTTGTCGCCCTCGATGGTCTCGTTGGAGTAGCCCAGGGCCATGGGGTTGGCCATGCTGCCGCACAGCAGTCCGGCGACCGATCCGAAGTCGAGCCGGAAGAGACGCAGGGCGAACGGTGCTACGAGCACCACCGGCACGAATGTGAGCAGGAACCCTGTACCGAGCCACAGGGCCCCTTCGGGGCGCATGACCGTCTCGAAGAAGTGGGCGCCGGCGTCGAGTCCCAGGCACGCCAGATAGAGCGAGAGTCCCAAGGCCCGGAGCATGAGGTTGGCGCTCTGGGTGGTGTAGGTGATCATGTGGAGCCGCGGCCCGAAAGTGCCGATCAGAATGCCCACGACGATGGGGCCGCCGGCCAGACCGAGCTTGACCGGGATGGAGATGCCGGGAATAGCCACGGGGATGCTTCCGAGCGCGAGTCCGAGGATCAGACCGATGAACACCGACGCGAGATTGGGCTCGTTGAGGCTTTTCACGGCGTTGCCGAGAATCTTTTCTACGCTGCGGATCGCCTGCGCCTCGCCCACGACCGTCAAGCGGTCGCCCAGCTGCAGCCGCAGGTCGGGGGTGGCGAGCAGCTGCACGCCCGAGCGGTAGACGCGGCTGATGTTGATGCCGTAGTTGTTGCGCAGGCGCAGGGAGGCCAGGCGTTTGCCGTTGATCTCGGGCCGCGTGACCAGGATGCGCTGCGAGATAAGTTGGTTGTCGACCGAGTTCCAGTCGATGTTTTCACGGTTCCAGTCCTTGTGTTCCTGTTCGCCGAAGAGCAGCCGCAGGGCGTCGGCTTCGTCGGGATTGGTGATGACCAGCACGACGTCGTCGGGTTCGAACGTCTTGTCGGAGGTGGGAATCGAGACATGCCCGCCGCGCCAGAGCCGCGAGACGACGAAGTGGCGCTGGCTCTCGGCGGCGACGTCGTGGAGGCTCTTGCCGAAGAGCGCGGGGTTGGTGAGCCGGTAGCTGGCGATGAAGACGCTGCGCCGGTGCTCGGCGTCGGGTCCTGCGAGGTCGGCGGGCCGGACGAAGCATTTGCGGATGACGATGATGGCCAGAATGACGCCGATAACGCCCAACGGGTAGGCCAGGGCGCACCCCAGGGCGGCGCCGGAGGAGGCGTAACCCATCGACTGGAGCGTCTGCTGGGCGGCACCGAGGGCGGGGGTGTTGGTCGTGGCGCCGCAGAGGATGCCTGCCATCTCGGGCATCGGAACGCCGCATGCGTAGCTCAGGGCCACGGCGCCGCCGGTGCCGAGCAGGACAACGGCGATGGAGGGTACGAGCAGCCGCACGCCGTCGGAGCGCATCGAACTGAAGAATCCGGGCCCCACCTGCAGTCCGAGGGCGTAGACGAAGAGGATCAGTCCGAAACTCTCGGTGAAGGCCAGCATGGCCGGGTCGACCGTGAGCCCGAAGTGGCCGGCGACGATACCCGTGAAGAAGATGAAGGCCGCGCCGAGCGAGACTCCGAAAAACCGGATTTTGCCCAGTCCGATGCCGATCACCGAGATGAGCGAGAGAACGACGACGGCCTGCAGGGCCGAGTGTTCGACGAGTATGGCGCGTATCCAATCCATCGCAGGCTGTTTTGGTGCAAAAGTAGGGAAAAATTCCGGAATGGCAACAAAACGATCGGGGCTGTCGGAAAACCGACAGCCCCGGTTCGTGGAGCGGGGAGCTCGGGCGGCTTCCGTGGCTGCCGCTGCCGGCTTTCCACGGGGCTTGCGCCCCTCGCATGGAGCCTCGATCGGGAACCGGGGTTACAACGTCAGCGGCTCGCCGCGGTAGAAGTCGAGAATTTTCTGTCGGAAGACGAATTCGAAACGCGCCTGCGCGAGCTCCGATTCGGCCTTCTGCATACGGGTTTTGGCGTCGTTGAAATCGAAAAGCGTCGAGCGGCCCGCTTCGGCCTTGCGTTCTTCGTAGGCGAAGGCTACGCGTGCGGATGCCAGGGCCTGTTCGGCGGCGCAATATTTGGCATAGGCGGCGTCGGCATTGACCCATGCCTGCTCGATCTCCTTGCGCAGGGCCTGCTCGGCGTTCAGCAGGGCGAGCTGCTGGTTGCGCACGGCGATCTTGGCCGTGCGGATGTTGTTGCGCGTGGCGCGGCGGTTGAAGATGGGGATGCTCATCGAGACGCCTACGAATTCGTTGCGGTTGCGGTCGAGCTGGGTGCCGAACGCCGCTTCCATGCTGCTGTAGACCCCCGTACCGAATCCGCCGCGCAGCGAGAGCGACGGGTAGAGGTAGGAGCGGGTGATGCGCACGGCGTTCTCGGTGCTTTCGAGGCGCAGGCGCTCCGTGCGGATGCCCGGCCGGTGGTCGACGGCATAGGCGTAGACGCTTTCGGCCGATCCGATCCGGTGGAGCGAAGCCAGAGCCACGCTGTCGAGCACGGGAACCACGATGTCGAAGCCGGCGGCGCTCTCGCGGTTGAGCGCCTGGCTCAGATCGAGCAGGGCGATCCGCAGGTTGTTGCGGGCCTGGGTGAGCGCCAAGAGGTCGTTGGCCGCCAGGGCGCGGCTTTCGTAGAGGGCCGATTCGGGCTGCTTGCCGGCACCGACGAGTTCGCGCGAACGCTCGGCCTGCGCATTGCTCAGTGCCAGCTGCCGTTCGGCGACGCCGACCAGTTCCTTGCAGTAGAGCACTTCGAGGTAGCGCGTCATGATGTTGACGGCTACGTCCTCCTTGGCGCGTTCGAGCTCCTGGACGGCGGCCGCCAGGTCGAGCTTGCCGCCCTTGATCTGGCGGTTGATGCGCAGCCCGGAGAAGAGCGGCATCGACGCCGAGATGTCGAACGAACCGGTCTGGAGCGTCTCGCTCTTGCGGGTGTTGTCGGCCGAGGTGCCCCAGCCGAACGATGCGTTGTAGCCTACGGAGGCGTTCAGGTCGGGCAGCCGGCTGTAGCGGGCCGTGGAGAGCTCGACGTCTTGCTGCTCGACGGAGAGGGCGCGCTGCTTCACCTCGATGTTGTTCTGCTGGGCGTAGCGGATGCACTCGTCGAGCGACCAGCGGGGCTGGGCGGGGAGTTCCTGCGCGCGCATTTGCGTCGGTGCGGCCGTCAGGGCGCAGAGCGCAAGGGTCAGAAAGAACGGTTTCATGCCTTGGGTCGTTGAGGGTTACTCCTTGCTGTCCTGCTTGGCGCCGCGGATGCGGTCGCCCTCGATGAGGCCTTCGGTGATCTCGATGTCGATGCCGTCGGAGAGTCCGACAGCTACTTCGCGGCGCTCGAAAGTCTGTTCGTCGGCATCCGGATCGCTGGTGAGGAAGTAGACGTAGGTCTTGTCGCCCTCGAACTCGACGGTGCTTTCGGGCAGGGCGAGAACGCCTTCGCGGTTCTGGATCATGATGCTGGCGTTGGCGCTGTAACCGGCGCGCACGAAGACATCCTCGGGAATGCGCACGGCGGCCTTGACCTCGAACATGATGACGCCGTTGTCCTCGGTGGCCTTGGGCGCCACATATTCGAGTTCGGCGTCGAGTTCGACGTTTTGCAGGGCGCCGATCGTCAGCTTGACGGGCATGCCTTCGTGGAGTTTGCCCACGTCGGTTTCGTCGATCTTGCCCTGGAACTGCATCTTGGTCATGTCGGCCACCGTGGCGACGGTGGTGCCGTCGTTGAAGGTGTTGGCCTGGATGACGGAGTTGCCGACCTTGATGGGCACGTCGAGGACCATGCCGTCGATGGTGGAGCGTATCTGTGTGTTGCTCAATTCTTTGTAACGCTGAGTGATGCCGTTCTTCACGATCTCCATGTTCTCGCGGGCGTTGCGCAGCTCTTCCCGGGCCTTGGCGAGTGCCGTGCGGCTCTGTTCGAACTCTTCGTCGGAGACGACGCCCTTGTCGTGGAGCGCGGCGGTGCGGTTGTGCTCGCGGCGGGTCTGCGAGAGGGTGATTTCGGCCGTCGAGACGCGCGATTCGGCGCTCGACAGCTGCCCCATTTCGGGCACGACCTTGACGGTGGCGATGACGTCGCCCTGGCGGATGCTCTGCCCCGCCTCCTTGTAGACGGCCGCTACGATGCCCGAAATCTGGGGCTTGATCAGCACCTCGTCGCGGGGCTCGACCTTGCCCGTAGCGATGACGTATTGCCGCAGGGTGTCGACCTTGGGCTGCACGATTTCGTAGACCGTCTTGACGGGGCGGGTCTTCTGCCACAGGAACCAGAACATGCCGACGAGCAGGGCTGCGAAGAGCACGCCGAGGGCGATTTTGAGGAATTTTTTCATGGCGGTAGTTTATTTCTGTCTTTCGTATGCGGGGTGTTATTCTTCGCGTATGGCGTCCACAGCCTTGATTTTCAGAGCGCGGAGCGCGGGGAGCACGCCGGCCAGCAGGCTGCCGGCGACGATGATGGCCAAGGCTTCGACGGCGGTGCCGAACGACACCTGCCACGAAACGTCGAAGCCTTCCTGCGCGCTCGCTACGACCTGGCGATAGACCGAGTCGGCGACGGAGAGCAGGCCCACGGCGGCCGTGAGTCCGAGCGTGCCGGCGATGAAGGTCAGCATGAAACTTTCGCTCAGAATCTGCGAAAGGATGGCCCGCGGAGGCGCTCCGATGGCGCGGCGGATGCCGATCTCCTGGGTGCGCTCGCGGATAGTGACGAGCATGATGTTGCTCACGCCCACGATGCCGGCCAGCAAGGTGCCGAGACCCACGATCCAGGTGAGCAGCGCGATGCCGCGGAAGAGTCCCTGCACGCGGCCGAGCATCTCTGCGACGGCTATGGTCCAGACGGCCTTTTCGTCGTCGGGAGCGATGAGATGGCGGGCGAAAAGGATCTCCTTGCAGGCTTTTTCGACGCGTTCGCTCGCGATGTCGTCGCGGCCGGCCACGGCGATCATGTGCACGAAGTCGCCGCGCCCGAACATCTGCTGGGCCAGCGAGACGGGAACGATGATCGTACGCTCGACGTCGCTGAACGACATGGCGGAACTCTGCTTGCGGATGACGCCGATGACGGTGAAATAGCTGTTGTTGACCTTGATGATCCGGCCCGCGGGGTCTTCGCCGCCGGGAAAGAGGTCTTTCAACACCTGGGTGCCGATGACGCAGACCTTGCGCTTGCGCTGCATGTCGACGTCGTTGATGAAGCGTCCGTAGAGGATCTTCTGCGGGTTGATGCGCTGGTAGTCGGGCGAATAACCCATCAGCGAGTAGTCGCCCTTGCGGTCGCTGCGGCTGCAATGGAGTTCGCCGCCCCAGAACGCGGCCGAGGCGTAGAGCACTTCGGGCAGTTGTTTGAGGACTTCGACGTCGCTGTTGACCATGCGCCACCAGCGGTTTTTGGGCATGCCTTTGTACGGTACGGAGGTCTGCTGGGGCTGCATGAGGACGGTGTTGGTCGACATGTCGCCCAGCTGGGCCCGGAACAGGCGCTCCAGACCCATGCCGGCGCCGAGCATGACGGTAAGCATGAAGATGCCCCAGAAGACGCCGAGCGCCGTCATGATGCTGCGTTTGCGGTTGCGCGAAATGGTCTGCCATATCTCGCTCCAGCGGTCGCTGTCGAAAAGTCGGGTCATTGAAAATTCAAAATTAAAAAGCACAATTCATAATCGTGTTTCTTGACTTGGTCGGTTCTGCGCCGTTCGGCTTGCCGCAGGGAGCGGTGCGGACCGAAAACGTCGGAGTTCGATTCGTATGAGTTTGCCGTTTTTTTATTTGAATTGTGAATTGTGAATTGTGAATTGTGAATTGTGAATCACTTGTTGTATCTCAGTGCGTCGATGGTTTTCAGCCGTGCGGCGCGGCGGGCGGGGACGTAGCCGGCGATCAGTCCGGCCACGACCAGCACGATGGTGGCGCTGACGGCGATGCCGAGGTCGAGCGTGGGGTTGAGGAAGACGTTTCCTATGCTGTCGGACGTCTCTCCGGGTGCCTGTTCGAGCAGGTGATTCACGATCTCCATGACGGCGACGCCCAGCACCATGCCCATGTAGCCGAAGACCGCGGTGACGAGGACCGATTCGGTCAGAATCAGCCGGATGATCGAAGCCGGGCGGGCGCCGAGCGCCTTGCGGATGCCGAATTCGGAGGTGCGCTCGGTGATGGTCACCAGCATGATGTTGCTCACGCCCACGATGCCGGCCAGCAGCGTGCCCAGGCCGATGATCCACACGAAAAGGTTGATGCCCGCGAAAACGACCATGATGCTTTTGTAGCGCTCCAGGGTGTTGGCGATCCAGATGGCGCTTTCGTCGTCGGGAGCGAACCGGTGTTCGGCGGCCAGCCGTCGGAGCAGCCGTTTTTCGAAGGCTGCCATCGCTTCGTCGGTTGCGATGCCCTGCACCGTGATGATGATATTGTTGACTTCGGGGTTGTTGGCCTTGTAAAGAAGTTGTCCGGTGGTCAGCGGAATGTAGCAGGAGGAGGTGTTGCGTTGGACGTCGCCTTTCTCCACGCCGATGACGGTGAAGACCGAATTGCCCGCCTTGACTTGTTTGCCCAAGGGATCTTCGTCTTTGAAGAGCACGCGCCGCATCGGTTCGTCGATAACGATCGTCTTACGGCATTCGGCGATGTCGACCTCGTCGATGAAGCGTCCTGCGGAGAGTTTGACACCTTCGATCTCAGCGATTTTCGGCAGTGATCCGCGGAGGGCCGCCGTGGTGAATTCCTTGTCGTAGGTGACCGTCACGGAGTTGTACCACGAGTTGGCGGCGACCTGTTCGATTTCGGGGAATTCGCGGCTCAGAATCTCCAGATCGCTGTTTCTCATGCGGATGCGGCGGCCTTTCTGATAGCCCATGTAGGCCTTGGAGGTGCGGCCGCCGAAGAGGTCGATGGAGTTGGTGGCGTAGTCGCCGAAGTTGGAGAGCACGCCGTTCTTGAGGCCGTTGCCCGAACCCAGGAGGATGACAAGCATGAAGATGCCCCAAGCGACCGAAAACCCCGTAAGGAACGTGCGCAGCTTGTTGCGGCGCACCGAGGTCCAGATTTCCAGCAGCAGTTCTCTCATCGTAGGGTTGCTTTTGTGCGTTGCGTCCGGTTTGCGATGGTTTGTCTCATCGTTCCGGGCCGGTGGAGGTGATCGAATCGATGACTCCGTCGCGCAGACGGATGATGCGGTCGGTCTGGTCGGCGATCGACTGCTCGTGCGTCACGCAGATGATGGTCATGCCCATCTCGGTGTTGACGCTGCGCAGCAGGTTCATCACCTCCTGCGAGGTGGCGCTGTCGAGCGCGCCCGTGGGCTCGTCGGCCAGGATGATCTGCGGCTTGTTGATCAGCGCCCGGGCGATGGCCACGCGCTGTTTCTGACCGCCCGACATCTCGTTGGGCATGTGCGAGGCCCACTCCCGGAGCCCCAGCATGTCGAGATACTCCAGCGCCAGTGCGTTGCGTCTGCGCCGGGCCATGCCCTGGTAGTAGAGCGGCAGGGCCACGTTCTCCATGGCGTTCTTGTAGCTGATGAGGTTGAACGACTGGAAGATGTAGCCGATCATGTTGTTGCGCGCCTCGGCGGCCTGCGTTTCGCTCAGATTGCGGATCAGCCGCCCGCCCAGGTAGTAGCTGCCGCTGTCGTAGTTGTCCAGAATGCCAAGGATGTTGAGCATCGTCGACTTGCCCGAGCCCGAAGCGCCCATGATCGACACCAGTTCGCCGCGTTCGACTTCCAGGTCGATGCCTTTGAGTACGTGCAACGGCGAACCGTTGTTGTAGGTCTTGTGAATCTGTTCCAGTCTGATCATGGTTTCGTGCTGTTTGTTCCGGTCTCGTCCGCCGGCTCGGTTTCTCTTTTCGGTCCTTGCGTCCGGCTCATGTTTTCGCCGGGGGCGTTTCTGCTGCCATGCTTCCGGTTCCTCGTGCAGGGGAGCGGATATTTCGTATCTCGAGCAGGAGTGACGGACAAAAGTAGTAATTTATTTTCGAAAAACAATTTATTTTTATCGAAAATCAATAAATTTTTATGACTGTCCGCAAAAATCCGTTTTCCTTGCGTGCAGGTTTTCCGCCCCGGCCCCGAAAAACCCGGTCTGCACTCGGCTTAGGAAAACGTTCATTTCATGCAGGTTTTCTCGCCTCGGCATAGCTCAAGTAAACTCGGCTCTGCGCTCGGCTTGTCGAAAACGTTCCCTGTCGGGCAGGTTTTCTCGCCTCGGCATAGCCCTGTGCAAGTTCGGCTCTGCGCTCGGCTTATCGAAAACGTTCTGTTATCAGTCTGTCGGGGGAGGCTGGGATTTATGGTTGTTTTCGGCCTGCTTCCTGCGGAGCGGATCCGGCGCCGGACGGATCGTTGTGTGTCAGCGCGGGGTGGTGTGCGGCCTGCGCGGCTCTGAAAGCTCTTTCCAAAGGCTGGAGGGGGTAAAATTATTCCTTATGTCTTTTTCGTGTATTCCGGTCCGCGGATGGTTTCGGCAGGCGCCGGCGTCGCAGGTCGGGAGGTTTGTAGGCCGGCCCCCGGGGCGATGGCTGCTTGTTGCCGTATCGCGTGCGCGATTATAATGAAGGTGGGGAGTGGAAAAACGCGAAGCGGATAGATGAACGGACGGGCGGACGGGCGAAAGGAACGTCCTGCCGGGCGGAAAAAGATGCCCCGGGCCGCATCCGGGGCCGATTCGGAAGAAATATTGTTTTCGGGCCAAAAAATATGCCGCAAGATTTGCGAAAGTCCCGATTTTTACATTAACTTTGTCCGCGCCTGAAATTGGTTAACCAGATTGGTGAACCACATTCGTTGGCCGTTTCGGACGCATGAACCGTAACCAACCTGATGATAACCAATGTTTTCCTATGCCAACCCAGGAAAACCTGCATGAGATGAACGTTTTCGACAAGCCGAGGGCAGAGCCGAACTTGTTCGGGCTATGCCGAGACGAGAAAACCTGCATGAAATGAACGTTTTCGACAAGCCGAGGGCAGAGCCGAACTTGTTCGGGCTATGCCGAGGCGGGAAAACCTGTAAGAACGACGAACCTTAAACTTCAATACTTCCATGATTAAGATCAACTTGCGAAAATCGCTGTTCGCGCTGGTGCTGCTGCTCGGCGCGACGACAGCCTTTGCGCAGAAACGCACGGTGAAAGGTGTCGTCACCGACGACAGCGGGCCTCTGGTGGGCGTTACCGTGGTGCTGCGCGACCCCCCCCCGACGGGTACGGCGACGGACCTGGACGGCTCCTATGCGCTCGATGTGCCCGATGACAAGGCCGTGCTGGTCTTCTCGTTCCTGGGTTACAAGACGGTCGAAATCGAGGTCGGCACCCGCAGCGTCATCGACGTGAAGCTGGTGTCCGACGCCCTGGCGCTCGACGAAGTGGTGGTGGTCGGTTACGGCACCCAGATGAAGTCGCACCTCACGGGCGCCATCTCCAAGATCGGCGGCGACGTGCTGAGCGACCGTCCCGTTTCGGACATCACTACGGCGTTGCAGGGGCAGATTTCGGGTCTCAACATCAACAACGTCACTTCGGAGGTCGGCGTTTCGCCTTCGATCCGCGTGCGCGGCACCGGTTCGATTTCGGCCGACAGCGCTCCGCTGGTCATCATCGACGGTTATCCCGTGCCCGACGGTCTGTCGGACCTCAACCCCTCGGACGTCAAGTCGATCGAGGTGCTCAAGGATGCCGCTTCGGCCGCCATCTACGGTTCGCGCGCGGCCAACGGAGTCATCATGGTGACCACCAAGAGCGGCCAGGCCGACAAGGCCAAATATGCGGTCAAGGTCTCGCAGGGTCTCAAGTGGGCCTACCGGCTCCACGATCTGATGACTTCGAACGAGCACCTCGGGCTGCTGCAATGGCAGGAATCGATGGGGGCTTCGGGTTCCAACTTCGTGCCCGCCGCCAACTACCGCGCCGCATCGTGGATCGAGCGCAACATCGGTTCGACCGACTGGCAGCGCGAGGCCCTGCGCGACCTGGCAGGCATCACCAACGTGCAGTTTTCGCTCACGGGAGGCAAGAAGGCTTTCCGCTACTATGCTTCGGGCGCCTATACCAAGGACCAGGGCATCATGTTGCAGAACGAGGTGCAGAAAGCCAACTTCCGCACCAAGATGGACGTCGATCTGTCGCCTGCCGTGAAGTTCGGCGTCAACCTTTCGGGCACCTACCAGCAGGCTTCGCGCCCGAAGAACAACTTCATCGACTTCTACCGCACGCCGTCGTTCATGCCCGTGCGGCACAACGCCTGGACCACCGCCCTGACCGGCTACGAGGGTTTCGCCCGCGGCAGCCATTTCAACGCCGTTTCCGTTCCGACGGGCCCCTCCGAGGACGGCGGCATCCGCTGGGAGACGGCCAATCCCTTCTCGTCGGCCAACAACAACCCCCGCAGCGTGATGGCCAATACCGAGCGGTGGAACGAGTCGTTCTCGGGGCTGGGCAACATCTACCTCACGGTCGACATCGTCAAAGGCCTTACGTTCAAGACCTCGAACGGCTTCAACGTGAAATATTCGCCTTCCTACTACTTCGCCCGGCGCAACGCCACCAAGGACGGCGAGGCGAGCAACGCCACTTTCTTCAGCACGCTCTACGTCGACTTGCTCACCGAGAACACGCTCGACTTCCACCGCACGTGGGGACGCCACGACTTCGAGGCGCTGGCCGGCTATACGGCTGAGACCACACGCGTGCAGCGCGTGGCGCTCACCGGCACGGGCTTCCCGACCGACGACATCCGTACGCTCAACGCCGCCACCATCTTCAACCTGGCGTCGGCCAACAACGGCAACGGCGCCGGCACGGGTACGTTCCGCTATCCCGACGTGGTGCTGCAGTCGTTCCTTGCGCGCGTGAACTACGCCTATGACAACCGTTACCTTCTTTCGGCATCGATCCGTCTCGATTCGTCGTCGCTCTTCGCCGGCGGCCACCGCAACGCATGGTTCCCTTCGGTGTCGCTGGGTTGGCGCATTTCGGAGGAGGATTTCATGCGCGGGCTGCGCGGCGTCTCCAACCTCAAGCTGCGCGCTTCCTACGGTGTGACGGGCAACAACAACATCGACTACAATGCCGCTCTGGAGGTCTACGAGTCGCAAAACTACGTGCTCGGCGAGGGCAACGGTTCGTTGCAGCCCGGCGTGGCGCCGGGTGCCGTGCTGGCCAACCGCGACATCACGTGGGAGCAGACCGACGAATTCAACTTCGGTCTCGACGCCGGGTTCCTCGACAACCGCATCAACCTCTCGGTCGACGGCTATTTTTCGGTGACCCGCGCGCTGCTCTTCAAACAGCCCATGCAGTCGTTCTCGGGCTACACCAACTACTGGAACAACATCGGCCGCGTGCGCAATGCGGGCGTCGAAATCCAGCTCGACACCTACAACTTCAACCGCGGCAACTTCAAGTGGGAGACCTCGGTCAACTTCTCGCTCTCGCGCAACAAGCTGCTTGAGCTGGGCGGCGAAAAGCAGGTCATCACGCTGGGCGAGCGCACGGAGAACTACCTGGCCCGCGTGGGCGATCCGCTCATCCAGTTCTACGGCTTCAAGACCGTCGGCGTGTGGAACTCGCAGGAGGAGATCGACGCCAACCCCCACTTCTCGACCGACGTGCCGGGCGGTCTGCGCATCCTCGACGCCAACAACGACGGCGTGCTCGACGACAACGACCGCGTGGTGCTGGGCAATCCCTATCCGTCGTTCACCTACGGCATGACCAACACCTTCCGGATCGGCGACTTCGACCTCTCGTTCCTGGTGCAGGGCGTGCAGGGCGCCACGATCTTCAACGGCGACATCTACTACACCGAGACCATGCGCTACAACAAGGCCTATGTCAAGAACCGCTGGATCTCGGCCGACCATCCGGGCGACGGGCGCACGCCCTACGAGAAGCTCGGCACCGACATGCTGCTGACCGACTACGCCTTGCAGGACGGTTCCTATTTCTGCCTGCGCAACGTGACCTTGGGCTATACTTTCCCCAAACGCATCGTGCGCAAGCTGCATCTGTCGGGGCTGCGCATCTATGCCTCGGGCAACAACCTTCTCTACGTCTGGAGTTCCGACTACAAGGGCATCAACCCCGAGGCGCGTTCGACTTCGGGCAACTACGCCAGTCCGATGATCTCGGGTTACCAGCGCGGCGGTTTCCCGCTCACGTCGACCGTCACGTTCGGTCTGGACCTCAACTTCTAAACACGTCCACGTCATGAAATTCTCAAAATATCTTTTCCCGATTCTTGCGGCCGTCGGCCTGGCGGCCTGCGAAATGGACCGCGAGGCCTACTCCGAGCCTCCCGTCGACGGCTATGCCAAGGACGCGGCCGGCGTCAACAGCCTGCTGATGGGCGCCTACGGCTCGATGCACGACGTGCTCTACTACGAGTGGGCGATGACCGAGCTGCGGTCGGACAATACCCGCATGCGTATCAACAACTCCAATTCGTCGGAGAGCAAGCTCATCGAGCAGCTCGACCAGAGCACGCTGCTCAGCTCCCATGCCTGGGTCGACAAGTATTGGACGGCTTCCTACCATGCCGTGGCCTGCGCCAACGATGTGCTGGCCAGCATCGGCGTCGTGGACGACGAAACGCTGGCGGCGCAGTACGAGGGCGAAGCCCGCTTCCTGCGAGCCCTCAACTACTTCAACATCGTGCGCCTCTGGGGCCCGGCCTTCAAGGTGACGCGCAAACTCTCGGCCGCCGAGTCGCGCACCATGCAGCGCGTCGCTTCGTCGGAGATCTACGATCTGATCGAGGAGGACCTGCGGACCATCGTCGACAACGACCTGCTGCCCGGCGTCCATGCCGCCGCCGACCTGGGGCGCGCCGCGATGCCGGCCGCCAAGGCGCTGCTGGCCAAGGTCTGCATGACGCGCTACGCCCCCGGCGATGCAAAATACGCCGAGGCCGCCACGCTGCTGCGCGATGTGATCGCCGCGGCGGGCGATCCGCAGAGCGGCGCCCAGCTGGTGCCCTACGACGAGGTCTTCTCCATCCGCAACGAGATGAACTCCGAGATCATCTTCGCCGTGCGCTACACGGCGGGCAACAAGGGGGTCGGCTCGCCTTTCGGCGGATTGTTCGGCCCTCTGAACAATGGCGGCAACGTCATCATCGGTTCGCCCAAGCACTATAATTTCCCGTCGGACGATCTGCTGGCCGCGTTCAAGAAGAACGCCGCCGACAAGCGCATCGCCGTTTCCTATGCTGAAAAATACTGGAATGCGACCACCGGCAAGGATGTTTCGGCGCGCTACGTCACCAAATTCCTCTCGCCCGTGCTGACCGAGTACGACGGTGAGAACGACTGGCCCGTGATCCGCCTGGGCGACGTGCTGCTGCTCTATGCCGAACTCACGGCCGAGCTGGCGGGCGCTCCCACGGCCGAATCGGTGAAGTATCTCAACATGACGCGCGAACGCGCCGGCATCGCGACCTATGCGCCGGCCGACTTCTCGTCGCTCACGCAGTTCCGCACGGCCCTGCGCGAGGAGCGCCGCCTGGAGCTGGCGTTCGAGAACAAGCGCTGGTTCGACCTGCAGCGCTGGGGCATCGCCGTGGAGACGGTCAACGACTACCTGCTCGACCGCGAGAGCGCCTTCTACGGCGGCTACGGCTATGTGAAGGCCATCGCCGCCTGGCAGACCATGCTGCCCGTACCGCTCTCCGTCATCAACATCAACCCCGACGTGGCACAGAATGTCGGTTACTAAAAAGATCGCTATCATGAAAAGATTCCATCAATATACGGCAGTCCTCGTCGCGCTTGCGCTCGCGGCGGCCGGTTGTGCCGAGACCTACGTGGAGGAGTACGTTCCCGAAGCTCCGGTCATCGAATCGTTCGCACCCTCCGAGGTGTTGTCGGGCGAAGACACGCCGGTGGTCGTCACCGGGCGCCATCTGCACACCGTCACCACGGCCACCATCGGCGGCCGCGAGGTGTCGATCCTCGAACGCGTGTCGAACACGCAGCTTATCCTCGCAGCCACGCGCGACGCCCGTTCGGGTGCCATCGAGCTGACCAACGCCGTGGGCAAGGCGCAGTCGGAGGTGCTGATGACGGTGAACTATCCCGTGCCCGTCATCCGTGCCGAGGAGCTGCCCGCGCAGGTCGACATGTTCGGCGAACTTACCCTCCGGGGCCATTATCTCGCCGTGGTGCGCAAGGTCATCGTCACGCCCGACGGCGCCGACAAGGGCCGTGAGGCCGAAATCCTGAGCCAGGACGGCGCCGAGCTGGTCGTGCGCGTGCCCTATGTCGAAACGTCGGACGCCCGCATCACGCTGCGCTACGACGAGGGCGACGAGGAGGTCGAGACTCCGCTGGGCGAAGCTCCCAAGATCGGAGTCGTACGTCTGACGCCGGTGCTCGACGCACTCTCGTTCGGGCGTCTCATCGTGGGCCGCATTACCACGCTCACGGGCTCCAATCTCGACCAGATCACGGCCGTCAAGGTAGCCGGCGAGTCGGCCAACATCGTCTCGCAGAGCG
>CASPAC010000018.1 GCA_949419965.1 Bacteroidales bacterium | reverse complement strand
CGTAGCCCCTGTCACTCCGGGTGTGAAGTTGCCGGGAGCGAAGATAAAACAAAAAACAGATTCATTGAAGCGCACCCAGGGAGGGGCGCTAAATAGTGAGTTGTCCCGAAATCGTTGCAAGCTCCGGCCCTCAAAGCTACCCTTAAAAAACACCACCCAAAAAGCCCTCGTCTTGCCAAAAATGGCAGGTAAAAAAGCCGCTGGAAAGCTGGTAATCGGAAAAAACAGGTCGCGGCCCGCGAAAGCGAGCGACTCTGAATAATACAGACATCCGAATGAAACAGACATCCGACTGAATTTGATACTGCTTTTAGCTTGCCTTATCTTTGCGAACGGATAAAGAGCGGCCGATGACCCGGAATGACAGGGACCAAGGTTCCTCATCAAGCACGTTTTTTCGCTTCGGCAGCGTTCAGGCAGGTTCGATGCTGACCCGGCTTGCCGAAAACGTGTTGTCAGTGCGGTCGGCAGATTCAGCAATCCGCTGGCGGTGTGAGATGCGGGGCCGCAACTCGGGAGCAATTTCCGGTTCCGTTCCGCAGAAAATTCGCAGGCCGTCAGTTGCAAATTCGTTTGCTGTGGAGCCGGAAGCGGTCGGGCCCTGAGGCTGATTCCCCGCCCAACTCTCCGCAGCATCCTCTTGAGCGATTGCCAGATAGCGCCTGCTGCGGGCTACCGCGACAATGTGACGGGAGGCTTGCTTGCCGTCGGCGAGAATGGCTACAGCTGGTGCTCGTCGTCCTGGGGCGCGGGTTCTTTTAACGGGGGTCGTTTCCGTCTCACGGCGAGCGACGTGCTGCCTGTGCACTATACGGATCGGTCCTACGCCCTTGCCGTGCGCTGCGTCCAAGCATCTGCGACGGCCGCTTTCCTGTTTCCGGACAATGACCGCGGGTCCGCAGGCTCCGCTTTCAGGGTTCGAACCGATAGCCTACGCCTTTGACGGTGGTGATGCGGTGTTCGCCGATTTTCTGGCGGAGTTTGCGGATGTGTACATCAATGGTGCGGTCGCCCACGACCACTTCCGAGCCCCATATCTTGGCGTAGATCTCTTCGCGCGAGACCAGTTTGCCCGGTGCGGAACTGAGCAGATCGAGCAGTGCGAATTCCTTGCGCGGCAGGGCGATCTCCTTGCCCTCGCAGCGTACGGTATAGCGTTCGCGGTCGATCGAGATGCCGGTCGGCGGAGTCCCTCCGTCCGTTTCGTTCACCCGCTTGAGGATCGCCCGCAGACGGCTTACCAAGAGTTTCATGCGGATGGGCTTGGTCAGGTAGTCGTCCGCTCCCACGCCGAACCCCGTAAGTTGCTGTTCTTCTTCGCCCAGGGCCGAAAGAAACACCACGATCGTGCCGCGCAGCGCCGGGTCGCGGCGGATGGCGCGGCAGGTCTCGGCTCCGTCCATCACGGGCATCATGCGGTCGAGCAGAATCAGGTGCGGGCGGCACTCGGCCGCCACGCGCAGCGCTTCGGCTCCGTCGGCGGCGGTGAAGACTTCGTATCCCTCCTTGAGGAGGTTGTAGCGCACGAACTCGATGATGTCGGGTTCGTCGTCGACCAACAGAATGCGATGGGACATGATGCGTGGGCGGGTTTTATGCGAAGATACGAAAATTCCATTAAAATCGTGCGGAGGGAGAGGAAAAATGGTTATATTTGCAGGATTCATATACATTCCTTATTATAAGGAGTTACAAAACCGCTACCGAGATGGCAACCGAAAATCCGACCTTCCATGCTCCCGAGGAGCATGTCGGCCCCCAGGCCGACGATGTGCTGAATGCTGCGTCCGATCCGGGCGCCGGAAACGTCGCAACCGCAGAGACTTCCGATACGGCGCCGGCTTCTTCCGCCGCCGATGCGCCGGCCCGTGCGAAACGTCCCCGTATCCGTGTCGGGACCGCCGAGTCGGTGGAGGAACCCGCCGAGGAGACGGAGAAGGTCGATTTTTCGGAGGAGGACGCCGCTCTGGCGGCCAGCGATGCCGGTCTGGAGATCGA
Source organism: Bacteroidales bacterium (assembly GCA_949419965.1). Next base: position 30,289 of record CASPAC010000018.1, on the reverse strand, counting down.
GGGCGAGACGGCCGAGGAGGCTGCCGCCGCCCGTCCTGCCGCCGACGACAAGTTCGCGGGCCGCAGCAAGGAGGAGTTGGTCGGCCTTTTCGCCCGGATGCTCGAGGAGCAGCCCGTGCAGGCGATCCGTCGCGAGGTCGAGGCGTTGAAGATCGCTTTCTACCGCCTGCGCCGTGCCGAGGTGGAGGCCGCCCGCCGTGCATTTTTGGAGTCGGGCGGCGCCGAGGAGGCGTTCGCGGCTCCGGTCGACGGCGTGGAGGTGCAGCTCAAGGAGCTCTTCAAGGAGTACCGCCGCCGCCGCGACGACTTCATCGCCAGTCTCGAAGCCGAGAAGGAGAAGAACCTGCAGGTGAAGCTGGGGATCATCGGGGAGCTCAAGGAACTGGTCGGTTCGGACGAGACGCTGAATCACACCTTCAACCGCTTCCGCGAGCTGCAGAACCGCTGGAAGGAGACGGGCATCGTGCCGCAGGCCAACGTCAAGGACCTGTGGGAGACCTACAACCTCCATGTGGAGAACTTCTACAACTTCATCAAGATCAACAAGGAGCTGCGCGACCTCGACCTCAAGAAGAACTACGAGCAGAAGGTCGCCCTCTGCGAGCAGGCCGAGGCCCTCGTGCTGGAGCCTTCGGTCGTCGAAGCGTTCCATAAGTTGCAGAAGCTCCACGACGAGTGGCGCGAGACGGGCCCCGTGGCCAACGAGTTCAAGGAGGCGTTGTGGGAGCGTTTCCGCGAGGCTTCCACCCGTATCAACAAGCAGCATCAGGAGCATTTCGATGCGTTGAAGAGCGAGCAGCTGAAGAACCTCGGGCTCAAGACCGAGCTATGCGTTGCGGCCGAGGAGCTCACCGCGCAGCCGTTGACCGCGCGCAAGGAGTGGAACCGCGCCAGCGAACGCCTCCTGGAGATACAGAAGACCTGGAAAACCATCGGTTTCGCACCGAAGAAGGACAACAACCGCATCTACGAGCGCTTCCGCGCCGCCTGCGACCGCTTCTTCGATGCGAAACGTCGTTTCTATGCCGGCGTGAAGGCCGAATTGGACCATAACCTGCAGCTCAAGAACGAGTTGTGCGAGGCTGCCGAAGCACTGGTCAACAGCGAGGAGTGGAAGAAGGCGACCGACGAGCTGATCGCCCTGCAGAACCGCTGGAAGGAGATCGGCGCCGTGTCGCGCCGTCACTCCGATGCGGTTTGGAAGCGTTTCCGCGCCGCCTGCGACCGCTTCTTCGAGCGCAAGAGCACCCATTTCGCTTCGGTCGACGGCGAGCACGAGACGAACTTGCAGAAGAAACTCGCCCTGCTGGCCGAAATGGAGGCCGCCGACGTGACGAAGGGCGGCTACGAGGTGATCCGCGATTTCCAGCGCCGCTGGGGCGAGATCGGCTTCGTGCCCATCAAGCAGAAAGATGCCATCCAGAAGCGCTACAAGGCCGTGGTCGACAACCTCTTCGATACGTTGCGCGGTACGGAGCGCGACCGTTCGATGAACCGCTTCCGCGAGAGAATATCGACCCTCAGGGCTTCGGGCGACCGCCGCGTGCGCTCCGAGCGCGAGAAGCTCGCCAACCGCGTGCGGCAGCTCGAGCAGGAGGCCGCCGTGCTGGAGAACAACATCGGCTTCTTCGGCCGTTCGAAGGGCGCCGAGGCCCTCATCGCCGACGTAAGGTCGAAGATCGCCCGCCTGCACGACGAGATCGCCGCGACCGTCGAGAAGATCCGGCTCCTCGACTGCCGGGAGGCCGGAGAGCAGCAGAATGAAAACATCGATAAATAGAAACCATACATGAAACTCACCAAACCCAAGTACATATTCGTGACGGGCGGCGTGGCTTCGTCGCTCGGCAAGGGCATCATCTCGGCTTCGATCGCCCGGCTGCTGCAGGCCCGCGGCTACTCGGTGACCATCCAGAAGCTCGATCCCTACATCAACGTCGACCCCGGCACGCTCAACCCCTACGAGCACGGCGAATGCTACGTCACGGAGGACGGAGCCGAAACCGACCTCGACCTGGGCCACTACGAGCGCTTCACCAACCATCCGACGTCGAAGGCCAACAACGTGACCACGGGCAAGATCTACAAGAGCGTCATCGAGAAGGAGCGCAAGGGCGAGTATCTGGGCAAGACCGTGCAGGTCATTCCCCACATCACCGACGAGATCAGGCGCCGCATCCAGCTCCTGGGGCAGACCAAGAAGTACGACGTCATCATCACCGAGATCGGCGGTACGGTCGGCGACATCGAGTCGCTGCCGTTCATCGAGTCGGTGCGCCAGCTGCGTTACCAGCTCGGGCACAAGAATACGGCGTTGGTTCATCTCACGCTCATCCCCTACATGGCCGCTTCGGGCGAGTTGAAGACCAAGCCTACGCAGCACTCCGTCAAGGCTCTGTTGGAGAACGGTCTGCAGCCCGACATCCTCGTGCTGCGCACCGAGCATCCGCTCACGGCCAACCTCAAGCGCAAGGTGGCGCTGTTCTGCAACGTCGACGCCAATGCCGTCATGGAGTCCATCGACGTGCCCACGATCTACGAAGTACCCCTGCGCATGCACGCCCAGCATCTCGACGAAGTCGTGCTCGACAAACTCAACCTGCCCTCCGAGCAGGAGCCCGACATGGCGGCGTGGAGCGATTTCGTGGAGCGCGTGAAGCATCCGTCCAAGCGGGTGGAGATCGCTCTGGTGGGCAAGTACACCGAATTGCCCGACGCCTATAAGTCGATCTGCGAGTCGTTCGTGCACGCCGGTGCCATGAACGACTGCAAGGTCAAGCTGCACTATGTCAACTCCGAGAAGATCGACCGCAGCAACGTCGAGGCGCAGCTGGGCAAGATGGCCGGCATCCTCGTGGCGCCCGGCTTCGGCAACCGCGGTATCGAGGGCAAGATCGAGGCCGTGCGTTTCGCCCGCGAGAACGGTATTCCGTTCCTCGGCATCTGTCTCGGCATGCAGTGCGCCGTCATCGAGTTCGCGCGCAACGTCCTGGGGCTCGCCGATGCCAATTCCAGCGAGATGGAACCCACGGCCCACCCCGTCATCGACCTGATGGAGGAGCAGAAAGGCGTCACGGCCAAGGGCGGCACGATGCGTCTCGGCGCCTATCCGTGCCAGTTGAAGAAGGGTTCGAAAGTGGCTGCAGCCTACGGCAAGCTCAACATTTCGGAGCGCCACCGCCACCGCTACGAGTTCAACAGCGACTACCTGGAGCAGTTCGAGGCCGCAGGCATGCAGGCCGTGGGCGTCAATCCCGACACCAATCTCGTCGAGGTCGTCGAGGTCGCGAACCATCCCTGGTTCGTCGGGACGCAGTACCACCCCGAGTACAAAAGCACGGTGCAGAGCCCCTCGCCGCTCTTCGTGGCATTCGTGAATGCCGCATTGGCCTGCGACGCCCGGAAAAAGTAGCCGATGCGGGCACGCCGGGGCCGTTCCTCCTTCGTTGCCCCGAGCAGCCGGGCGGGATCATGCGATCCGCACCGGCGGTCGTTGAGGCTGCCGGTCGTTGCGGTCGCCGCTTGACCGGAAGCCGGCCGTATGAACCATCGCAGGGCCGGGAAACAAAGCCCTGCGGAAAGGACGGAGCAAGGCCCTTTTCGGGCGCATGTCTCCGCCCCGATGATTAACCTATAATGCAAGCAGAAAAAGAAATCGATGGATAAGAAATCAATCGTCACGATCGTGGTGCTCGCGCTGGTCTTCGCGGGTTTCTACTATGTGTTGAACCAAGACCAGAAACGTTATCAGCAGGAAGTGGCCGCCTACCGGGCCTACCAGGATTCGATCCGCCAGACCCTCGAACCCGAGGTCGCGGAGGGTCCGACGGTCGCCGGGTCGACCGACCGCACCGACAGTACGGCCCGGGCCCAGCGGCTCGAACGGCGTGTTTCGGCCGTGGGTGCCCTGCTCGCCGAAGCCGAGAATGCGCAGGCCGAGGAGTTCACCGTGGAGAACGACGTGATGAAGGTGCTCTTCTCCACGCGCGGCGGTCAGATCAAGGGCGTGACGCTCAAGGACTACGACCGTTATGCGTCGGAGAGCCCCGTGGAGCTTTTCGACCCCGCGAGCGCCGAATTCGCCCTCACGTTCTACCTGCGCAACGGCCTGCACGCCGCCGACATCAATACGTCGGAGTATGTGTTCCGGGCCGAGCCCGTGCGCACGTCGGCCGACGGCACGCATTCCGTCGTGATGCGTCTGCCCGTCGGCGAGGGTGCCTGGCTCGAGTATGAATACCTCATCCACAACGAGCGTACGCCCCAGCGCGACTACCTGGTGGACTTCAACGTGCGCATGGTCAACATGGCTCCCGTCATGGCCGACCAGTCTTCGATCGGCATCGAGTGGAGCAACGTCTCCTATCAGAACGAGCGCGGGTTCAAGAACGAGAACATGTATACCACCGTCGCCTACCGTTTCCCCGGTGCAAGTTCGATCGAGGAGCTGGGCATGAGCGAGGAGAGCAAGTCGGAGAACGTCGACGAGCCGGTCGACTGGGTGGCCTTCAAGCAGCAGTTCTTCTCGTCGGTATTCATCGCGCCGCAGCATGTGTCGCACGCTGTCTTGAAGTTCGATACCGAGCGGCCCGGCAGCGGTTGCATGAAGCGTTTTTCGGCCGCTATGTCGGTGCCCTACACGGTGCAGACCCAGGGCTACGACTTCGCTTTCTATTTCGGCCCCAACAAGTATTCGATCCTGCGCAAGGTCGAGGTCGGCGGCGAGCGGCTGTCGCTGGAGCGGCTCATTCCGCTGGGATGGGGCATCTTCGGCTGGATCAACCGCTGGTGCGTGATTCCGGTCTTCGATTTCCTGCGCAACTACATCGGCAGTTTCGGCGTCATTATTCTGATTCTCGCCGTGCTCATCCGCCTCGTCATCTCGCCCATGACCTACAAGAGCTACGTTTCGATGGCCAAAATGCGGCTGATCAAGCCCCAGGTCGACGAGCTCAACAAGAAATATCCCAGGCAGGAGGATGCCATGAAGCGCCAGCAGGCGACCATGGAGCTCTACAAGAAGGCCGGCATCAACCCCATGGGCGGCTGCATCCCCATGCTGATCCAGATGCCCATCCTTATCGCCGTCTTCCGTTTCCTGCCGGCTTCGATCGAGTTGCGCGGGCAGTCGTTCCTGTGGTCGCACGACCTTTCGTCCTACGACAGCATCTTCGACCTGCCGTTCTCGATTCCGTTCTACGGCGACCACGTTTCGTTGTTCGCCCTCCTGATGTGTCTTTCGACCTTCGCCTATTCCTATTACAACTACCAGCAGACCGCTTCTTCGCAGCCCCAGATGGCCGGCATGAAGTTCATGATGCTCTACATGATGCCGCTGATGCTGCTCTTCTGGTTCAACGACTACGCCAGCGGTCTGTGTTTCTATTATCTGGTTTCCAACTTGCTGACCATCGGTCAGACGCTGGTCATCCGCCGCATGGTCGACGACAGCAAGATACAGGCGATCATGGACGCCAATGCTGCCAAGAAATCGAAAGGCAAGAAGTCGAAATTCCAGCAGCGCTACGAAGAACTTCTGCGCCAGCAGGAGGCCCAGCAGCAGGCCCGGAGGAAGAAGTAGGCTTCTGCGGCATCCGGGAGCGGGTGCGGTTTGTTCGCGGCTTGTCCGGGTGAGGCTGGTCGGTCTTGTTTCCGGTTTGCATCATGCAATGGTCGGCGCCGCTCCTTTTAGGAGCGGCGCTTGCTGTTTTTATCGGTGGCTCTTTTTGCGGTTTCCGGCCGATGCTGTTGAGGTCATCGTTATTTTCGGTGGCGCCGGCCGCCGGACTTCATCTCCGGTTATTGGAGACGATGTCCGGTGAGTGCGGCAGGTAAAAAGGGCAACTTTTGCAGATGCTTGGACGCAGCGCACGGAGAAAGCGTGTGCGCGGTAGCCTTGATGTACCGGACTGATTTCGGTGGCAGTTCCGTGGAGGCTGGCCGCAAAGTAGCTGCCTGTCGAGAACGACGACGACCCCCAACAACGGCCGACCGCACTGACGCTCGTCAAGGCTCCCACCGTGTAATTGCGGTAGCCCGCAGCAGGCGTTGTGTAGCAATCGCTGAATGGAATGCGGCGGAGAGGGAAACAATTCAGAATTCACAATTTAAAATTCACAATGCACAATTAAGAAGCAGTTCGTCATTCTGAGGCGAAGCCGAAGAATCTATTAATCAGCAATATTCATTCTTCGTGTGCTCGCCCGGGCCGGCTGCGGGGGTCGCGCTTTCAGCGCGAGCCGGCCCCGGGCGCAAGGGTTGAAACCTTGGCATCGGCTCTTCCGCACCAGAGAAATAGCCGCAATGTGGGGCATGCTTGCCATAATTGTCATTCTGAGCGGAGCGGATCGACGAACGCAGCGAGTGCAGAGGCCGCTTGCGGACTATGCCGAGCAAGGAGGAGAGAGACAAACGAAGTGCAGTCAAGAATCTATTCTGGGCAAGGTTACAGATGTTTCGCTGCGCTCAACATGACGGTTGCAGCGGCTCTTTGCAAAGAAGTGAACGACAAACGAAGTGCAGTCAAACATCTGTATCGTCAGCATACAGATTCTTCGTCGCTCTGCTCCTCAGAATGACAAACTACTGAATTGTTCGCAAACTCCGCAGCAGACTGGAATATGCAACTGGCGGCAACGCGAGTAGGTAAAGAGAAAAGATGCTCGGGCGGCTGCGGTTTGTAGAACTACAATCCGGCTTCAGCCGGGCGAGCCGAAGCCCCGCCCTGCGGAGGCTCGCAGAATTTACAAATCCCCGTTCTTAACGGGGCTCGCCCCGCGGGCTTCGGCACGAGAACACCTCCCGTACCTCTGTCAAAACCGGACTCGGCTGCGGTTCATTCGACGCCGTGAATTACCCAAACAACTATTTCTTATCAACCCTCCCGCGCCATTACGCTGCCAGCGGACTGCTGAATCTACAAACCACACTGACAAAGAGCCGTAACCCTTGTCACTCCGGGTGTGAAGTTGCCGGGAGCGAAGATAGTGCAAAGCGGGAGAAAAACAAACAGAAAGCGACCCGGGACTATTCCCGGGTCGCAACGGATGGCTGAAAGGGTAGGGATCGCAGAAAAATCCCTGCCTGCGAAACTATCTGACGATTTTGACCTGGAGAGGTTCGGCCAGCGACGCCGAGAACTCGGCCGTCATCCGCTCCCATTGCTCCATGTCGTCGATGCCGCCCTTGCTCCAGCCCGAACCGGCATAGTAGACCAGCGGTTCGCCGTCGGCCGCCGTCTTCACGGCCAGCGCATGCCCCAGCGTGTCGGGCAGAATCTCGGCTCCGGGCAGTACGATGGCCAGGTAGATGTCGCCGTCTCGTGCGGGGTCGTCGGAGTCCGAGGCGGCTTCGCGCAGGGCCAGCCAGCCGGCGCCTTGGGCGAATTCCTTGACGTCATGACGCACGACGCCTGCCGCGATCGGCATCTCGGCGCCCGTATAGCGGTTTTCCATGCGCGAGAAGTGCGAGCCTGCATCGAGCGAGATGGTCTTCACAAGCGCCACTTCCTTGCCGTCGACTTCGAACGGAGCGTAGGTCAGTTCCACCGTGGTGCGGATCGGGCCGTTGTCGAGCGTGCGCTGCCCGGCGTAGTTGTGGCCCATCATCCGGAATTTGCCGCCCACGAAGGGAAGCGAAGCGCCCGAACCCAGCGTGACGCCCACTTTGTAGCAGTCCATGCCGTCGCCGTAGTCGTGGTGGTAGTTGCCGCGGGCGTAGCGTTCGTCGATCACCAGCCGGTCGGTCGACTTCACCCACACGTCGATGCCCGGCGTGATGAGTTTCTCGGGCGAGGTCTCCAGCGCCGGACCGTAGAGGCGGTAGGCCACCTTGTCGTTTTCCCACGCATAGTCGTCGTAGCGTTCGGGCACCTGACGGCCGTAGACCTTGGATTCGAACTCCTTGCGTTCGCCCGCCGAAACGGTGAAGCGCAGGGTCCGGCCGGGTTCGGCGTCGGCCTGGAAGATCAGCGACTGCGGCGTTTCGCTGCCGGCATAGATCGTCTGCGAGGGAATCTGTTCTCCCTCGTCGTTGAGAACAACGACGTTTTCGGGCGTGACGCCGCGGAGTTCCGACCAGGCGATTTCCACCGTGCGGTCGTGCGCCACCGACTGCGATGCATTGGTCACTTCGATTCGTACGTCGTGCGTACAGGAAGCCAGCGCCAGCAGGGCGGCTCCCAGGATGATTGAACGGTTCATGATGTTATCGCGAAATTGGTTGCGTTGATTGTGCGGCAAAATTACGTACTTTTCGCTTACCGGCCAATCGAAGTGGCAAATAATGCATTCTTTCGGCAAATATTATACTTTATTTGGTAATTTTTCACATTGGCGATTCGCATATAATTGCTATTTTTACAAACTGAAAAACTGCATACCTATCATGAAACAGTTCAACGACGACAATTTCTTGTTGCAAACTTCTGCTGCAGAGCGTCTTTACCACGATCATGCAGCCAAAATGCCGATCATCGACTACCACTGCCACCTGATTCCCGAGTATGTGGCTTCGAACCACCGTTTCGACAACTTGTCGAAGATCTGGCTGGAGGGCGACCATTATAAGTGGCGTGCGATGCGCACCAACGGCGTCGACGAGCGTTACTGCACGGGCAAGGATACTTCCGACTGGGAAAAGTTCGAAAAGTGGGCCGAGACGGTGCCCTATACCATGCGTAATCCGCTCTACCACTGGACCCACCTCGAGCTCAAGACGGCTTTCGGCGTCTCGAAGCTCCTCAATCCCCAGACGGCGCGCGAGATCTACGATTGCTGCACCGAGCAGCTGCAGAAGCCCGAGCGTTTCGCCCGCGGTTTGATGCAGCACTACAATGTCGAGGTCGTCTGCACGACGGACGATCCCGTCGATTCGCTGGAGCACCATATCAAGGTCGCCAAGGACGGCTTCGCCGTGCGGATGCTGCCCACGTGGCGCCCCGACAAGGCCATGGCCGTCGAGGTGCCCGCCAATTTCCGCGCCTACATGGAGAAGCTCTCCGAGGTCTCGGGCGTCTCGATCAGCAAGTTCGCCGACGTCATCGACGCCCTGCGCGTGCGGCATAAGTTCTTCGGGGAGGTCGGCTGCCGCCTCTCCGACCACGGCATCGAGGAGTTCTACGCCGAGGATTACACGCAGGCCGAGATCGACGCCATCTTTAATAAGGTGTACGGCGGTACGGAGCTGTCGCGCGAGGAGATCCGCAAGTTCAAGACGGCCATGATGGTCGAGTTCGCCGTTATGGACCACGAGACGGGTTGGACGCAGCAGTTCCACTACGGTGCCATCCGCGATAACAATTCGCGCATGTTCAGGCAGTTGGGTCCCGATACCGGTTTCGATTCGATCGGCGACTTCACTGTCGGCAAGACCATGTCCAAGTTCTTCGACATGCTCGACCGCAACGACAAACTCACCAAGACCATCATCTACAACCTCAATCCCCGCGACAACGAGTTGGTCGCCACCATGCTGGGCAACTTCCAGGACGGCCGCTACGGCGCCGGCAAGATCCAGTTCGGGTCGGGCTGGTGGTTCCTCGACCAGAAGGACGGCATGGAGAAGCAGATGAATGCGCTTTCGACGCTGGGTCTGCTGAGCCGCTTCGTGGGCATGCTCACCGATTCGCGGTCGTTCCTTTCCTACCCGCGCCACGAGTATTTCCGCCGTACGCTCTGCAACCTCCTGGGCAACGACATCGAGCAGGGACTGCTCCCCGCTTCCGAGATCGACTTCATCGGCCGCGAGATCGTAGAGGGCGTCTGCTACCGCAATGCCAAGAACTATTTCAAATTCTAAACAAACTGTCATAACCCTATGAAAATCGTCACTTTGGGTGAGATCATGCTGCGTCTCTCGACGCCCGGCAACACCCGTTTCGTTCAGTCCGATTCGTTCGATGTCGTCTATGGCGGCGGCGAGGCCAACGTGGCTGTCAGCTGCGCCAACTACGGCCACGAAGCCTACTTCGTCACCAAGTTGCCCAAGCACGAGATCGGTCAGTCGGCTGTCAATGCGTTGCGCAAGTACGGTGTCCGCACCGACTTCATCGCCCGCGGCGGCGACCGCGTAGGTATCTACTACCTCGAGACGGGTGCTTCGATGCGTCCTTCGAAGGTCATCTACGACCGCGCCCACTCGGCCATCGCCGAGGCCGACGTCGCCGACTTCGATTTCGACGCCGTCATGGAGGGTGCCCAGTGGTTCCATTGGTCGGGCATCACCCCGGCCATCTCCGACAAGGCCGCCGAACTCACCCGCCTGGCCTGCGAGGCTGCCAAGCGTCACGGCGTTACGGTTTCGGTCGACCTCAATTTCCGCAAGAAGCTCTGGACCAAGGAGAAGGCCCAGTCCATCATGCGTCCTTTGATGCAGTACGTCGACGTCTGCATCGGTAACGAGGAGGACGCCGAGCTGTGTCTCGGTTTCAAGCCCGACGCCAACGTCGAGGGCGGCGAGACCAACGCCGAGGGTTACAAGGGCATCTTCCGTCAGATGGCCGAGACGTTCGGGTTCAAATATGTCATCTCTACGCTCCGCGAGTCTTTCTCCGCTACGCACAACGGGTGGAAAGCCATGATTTACAACGGCCAGGAGTTCTACGAGTCGAAGCGTTACGACATCGATCCCATCATCGACCGCGTCGGCGGCGGCGATTCGTTCTCCGGCGGTATCATCCACGGTCTGCTGACCAAGCCCACGCAGGGCGAGGCCCTCGAGTTCGCCGTGGCCGCTTCGGCGTTGAAGCACACCATCAACGGCGACTTCAACCTCGTTTCGGTCGAGGAGGTCGAATCCTTGGCCGGCGGCAACGCCAACGGGCGCGTACAGCGTTAGAAATTAAAAATTAAGAATTAAAAATTCGGTTGTCCGGCTGATTCGCGGTGCAGCTCATGGAGTTGCACCGCGGGTTCCGCAGACCGCAGCCGCATAGTTGAATTCCGATTGGAGATATTCGGCCGTCATTCTTCTGTTTCGGAGCCTTTGACTTCATTCAGAATGGCACCGCGTTGAAACCCGGAAATTCACTTTTCACTCTTCACCTTTCACTTTATAAAAAATGGCAAGATTCAATAAGTCTCAGGTCATGGAGGCCATCGGCAAGACCGGTATGGTTCCCGTGTTCTATCACGCCGACGCCGAGATCGCCAAGCAGGTTCTCAAGGCTTGTTACGAGGGCGGTGTGCGTGCTTTCGAGTTCACCAACCGCGGCGACTTCGCTTCGGAGGTCTTCATCGAGTTGGTGAAGTTCGCCGCCAAGGAGTGCCCCGACATGGTGCTGGGCATCGGTTCCATCGTCGACGCTCCCACGGCCGTCCTCTACATGCAGTACGGCGCCAACTTCGTCGTCGGTCCCTACCTCAATCCCGAGGTCGCCAAGGTGTGCAACCGCCACCTCGTGCCCTACACCCCCGGCTGCGGTTCCGTCACGGAGATCGGCTTGGCCCAGGAGCTGGGTTGCGATCTTACGAAGGTCTTCCCCGCAGGCAACGTCGGCGGTCCGTCGTTCGTCAAGAACGTCAAGGCGCCCCTGCCGTGGTCCAATATCATGGCTACGGGAGCCGTCGAGCCCACCGAGGAGAACCTCACCGCCTGGTTCAAGGCCGGCGTCTTCTGCGTAGGCATGGGTTCGCAGCTCTTCCCCAAGGAGGTCATCGCCGCCAAGGAGTGGAAGGCCATCACCGAGAAATGCCGTTTCGCCCTCGGCGTCATCGCCGCCGTGCGTTAAGCGTTCAATCCATCTAACCTCGAACCGATGCAAAATATCAATTTCAACGAGAAGATGACCAACTACCGTTGGATCATCTGTGCGATGTTGTTTTTCGCCACTACGGTCAACTACCTCGACCGTCAGGTTTTGTCGCTCACGTGGGACGAGTTCATCAAACCCGAATTCCATTGGGACGAATCCAATTACGGACGTATCACTTCGATCTTTTCGATCTTCTACGCCGTCTGCATGCTCTTCGCCGGCCGCTTCGTCGACTGGATGGGCACCAAGAAGGGTTACCTCTGGGCCATCGGCGTGTGGTCGGCCGGCGCCTGCCTCCACGCCTTGTGCGGCGTGGGCACCGAATTGTGGGTCGGACTGCCCGACGCCGCTGCCTTGCGGGCCGTCGAGGCGGGTTCCGTCATGGCCGTGACCATCGCCACCGTCAGCATGTATTTCTTCATCGCGGCACGCTGCGTCCTCGCTCTGGGTGAGGCCGGCAACTTCCCCGCTGCCATCAAGGTGACGGCCGAGTACTTCCCCAAGAAGGACCGCGCCTATGCCACCTCCATTTTCAACGCCGGCGCTTCCATCGGCGCCCTCTTCGCACCGCTGACCATCCCCTTGCTCGCCAAGGCGTGGGGTTGGGAGATGGCTTTCGTAGTCATCGGCGCCCTGGGCTTCGTGTGGATGGGTTTCTGGGTCTTCATGTACAAGAAGCCGTCCGAGCATCCCAGCGTCAATGCCGCCGAGCTCGCCTACATCGAGCAGGACCGCCACGAGGAGGAGGCCGTGACTGCCGTCGAGCAGCACGACGAGCCCAAGATGTCGTTCCTGCAGGCTTTTTCGTTCCGGCAGACGTGGGCTTTCGCCTTCGGTAAGTTCATGACCGACGGCGTGTGGTGGTTCTTCCTCTTCTGGACGCCGTCGTATCTCAATACGCAGTTCGGCATCAAGACCTCCGAGGGCCTCGGCATTGCGCTGATCTTCACGCTCTACGCCATCACCATGCTCTCCATCTACGGCGGCAAGCTTCCCACGCTCATCATCAACAAGACCGGTCTGAATCCCTATGCCGCACGCATGCGCGCCATGTTGATTTTCGCCTTCTTCCCCTTGCTGGTGCTGTTGGCGCAGCCCCTCGGCACCATCTCGCCGTGGTTCCCCGTCATCATGATCGGCATCGGCGGCGCCGCGCACCAGTCGTGGTCGGCCAACATCTTCTCTACGGTGGGCGACATATTCCCTAAGTCGGCGATCGCCACCATCACCGGCATCGGCGGCATGGCCGGCGGCGTCGGCTCCATGTTGTTGCAGTGGTTCGCCGGCGACCTCTTCGTCTTTGCGGGCGAAACCAACCTGCGCTTCCTCGGTTTCGAGGGCAAGCCGGCCGGTTATTTCATCGTCTTCTGCATCTGCGCCGTGGCCTACCTCGTCGGCTGGATCGTCATGAAGGCGTTGGTTCCCAAATACAAGCTGGTGGTCATCAAGTAAGTTTCCGACAATAAAAAGCAAAAGAATATGATCAAGGAACTCAATAAGTCGACCGTCGCCAAGACGGAGCGGCCCATCCGGATCCTCCAGTTCGGCGAGGGCAATTTCCTGCGTGCGTTCGTCGACTGGCAGATCGACATCGCCAACGAAAAGGGCGTCATGAATGCGGGTGTGGCCGTCTGCCAGCCCATCCTCGACCCCGAGCGCAAGGTGCTGGGCATGATCGACCTGCTCCGCAAGCAGGACAACCTCTACCACGTCTACCTGGAGGGCATCGAGAACAAGCAGCCCAAGAAGGACGTGCGCATGGTCAAGAGCGTCATGGATTCGTTCAATCCCTACGTCGACTATGCCAAGTACGAGCAGTATTTCCTCTCGCCCGAGTTGAAGATCACCATCTCCAACACCACCGAGGCCGGTATCCGTTACGAGGAGGGCGACGACTTCACGGCCTGCCCGCCCAAGTCGTACCCCGCCAAGATGACCGCCTTGCTTTACAAGCGTTTCAAGCACTTCGGCGGCGACCCCTCCAAGGGGCTTTGCATCATCTGCTGCGAGCTCATCGAGAACAACGGTTCCACGCTCCACGAGTACGTCATCAGGCACGCCGAGTATAACAAGTTGGGGCAGGATTTCATCGACTGGGTCGAGCAGAACTGCCACTTCTGCGATACGCTCGTCGACCGCATCGTCCCCGGGTTCCCGCGCGATACGATCAGCGAGATCAAGGAGGAGATCGGTTTCAACGACAACCTCGTCGTCAAGGCCGAGTTGTACCACCTCTGGGCCATCGGCGGTCCCGGCTATAAGGAGGTCATGAAGGAGCTGCCGCTCGACAAGGCCGGCCTGCACGTCATCTTCATGCCGTCGATCAAGCAGTTCCGCGACAAGAAGGTGCGCATTCTCAACGGTTCGCACACCGGCATGGTGCCCATCGCCTTGCAGATGGGTTGCGAGACCGTCATGGACGCCTTCAACACGCCCGCCATCGAGAAGTTCGTCAACGACATGGTCGCCGAGGAGGTCATCCCCATGATCGAGGAGGATCAGGCCGAACTGAAGGAGTTCGCCGCAGGCATCCTGGAGCGTTTCTACAACCCCTTCATCAAGCACATGCTCAAGTCCATTTCGCTCAATTCGCTGTCGAAATGGGAGGCGCGCAACTATCCCACCGTCAAGGACAATTGGTTCAAAGCCCGGCGCGTTGCTCAGCACGAGTGCTTTACGTTCGCCGCGCTGTTGTCGCTCTACGGTCCCGAAAGCGGTTTCCAGCCCGACGATACGCAGGAGTTCGTGGAGTACATCCGCAAGAACTGGAATCCCGCCGATGCGGAGGCTACCGTCTCGAAGATCGTGCGCGAAAGCGGCATCTTCACCGTCGATTTCTCCGAGGTGCCGGGCTTCGTCTCCGCCGTCGCCAACTACCTGTCCGACATCCGCGACCTGGGCATGGCCAAGGCGTTGGACAAGTTCCTCGGCAAGTAGACCGAATCGTTCATCCGGGGCAGGAGTGCGGCTCTCAGAGCAGGGCGCTCCCGCCCCTTTTTTCGAGTATAGAGCCATGAAACGGTTTCTGAAAATCAATGCCGCGGACAACGTCGCCGTGGCCCTCGCCGACGATCTGAAGGCCGGCGAATCGTTCGACATCGACGGCGTGCGCGTCACCTTGCGCGAGTCCGTCGCCCGCGGTCACAAGTTCGCTTTGCGCGACATCGCCGAGGGCGAGAATGTCGTCAAGTACGGCTATCCCATCGGTCATGCCACCGAGCCCGTGGCCGCCGGTGCCTGGATCCATTCCCACAACCTCAAAACCAACCTCCGCGACGATCTGGAGTATGTCTATGCGCCCAAGGTCTACGACGTCGACTACCCCAAGCGCGACGTCAAGGTCATGGGTTACCTCCGCAAGAACGACACGATGGGCATCCGCAACGAGTTGTGGATCGTGCCTTCGGTCGGGTGCGTCAACGGTCAGGCCCAGGCCATCGCCGAGCGGGTCAAGGCCGAGTGCGACTGCTCGCACCTCGACGACGTGCGGGTCTATACCCACAACTACGGCTGTTCGCAGCTGGGCGACGACCATGCCAACACGCGCAGCGCCCTCGCCGCTCTCGTGAAGCATCCCAATGCCGGTGCCGTTCTCGTCCTCGGTCTCGGGTGCGAGAACAACCAGGTTTCGGCCCTCAAGGAGGCCATCGGCGAGTGGGACGACGACCGCGTGAAGTTCCTCATCGCCCAGGAGGTCGAGGACGAGGTCGCTGCCGGATTCGAGATCTGCCGCGAGCTGGTCGAGAAGACCCGCGCCGACAAGCGCCGGCTGCTGCCGTTGTCCTACCTCCGCGTCGGGTTGAAGTGCGGCGGCTCCGACGGTTTTTCGGGCATCACGGCCAATCCGCTCGTGGGCCTCTTTTCCGACTGGCTCATCGCACAGGGCGGCACCACTGTGCTCACCGAAGTGCCCGAGATGTTCGGCGCCGAGACCATTCTGATGGACCGCGCCGAGGACCGTGCCGTCTTCGAGCAGACCGTCTGCCTGATCAACGATTTCAAGGGGTATTTCCGCAAGTACGACCAGCCCATCTACGAGAATCCGTCGCCCGGCAACAAGAAGGGCGGCATCACCACGCTGGAGGAGAAATCGTTGGGTTGTGTCCAGAAGGGCGGCGCCCAGCAGGTCGTCGACGTGCTGAAATACACCCAGCCGCTTCGCAGGCAGGGGCTCAACCTCCTGCAGGCGCCGGGCAACGACCTCGTGGCCGCTTCGGCCCTCGCCTTGTCGGGGTGCCAGCTCGTGTTGTTCACCACCGGGCGCGGAACGCCGTTCGGGTCGTTCGTCCCCACGATGAAGATTTCGACCAACACCCAGCTTTCGAAGTTCAAGTCCAACTGGATCGACTTCAACGCCGGGTCGCTCGTCGAGGACGAGGAGCCGCAGGCCGTGCTGGAGCGTTTCATCGCCAAGATTCTTGCCACGGCCGACGGCGAACATCTGCTCCACGAGAAGACCGGTTTCAAGGAGATCGCCATCTTCAAGACCGGCGTCACGTTGTAATTGAAAATGAAAAATTAAGAATTGAAAATCGTCCCTTTCGCAGCACCGTGTCATTCTGAGCGTCAGCGAAGAATCTGTTGTTGCGGGACGAAGATGCTGTTATGCAAAGAATCCTCCTTTTCTTCGCCTTGCTGTGCGCAGGATGCACCCCTGAGCGCGAAAAGAGCGTCTACGTCGTCGACTGCAACGGCGGCGGCGATTTCACCTCCGTGCAGGCCTGTTTCGATGCGCTGCCTTCCAAACCCGAAGGGTGGCGCACGGTGCGGATCATGCCCGGCACCTACCGCGAGAAAGTCACCCTCGACGTCTACAAGGACAAGGTCAAGATCGTCGGAGAGGGCGGCCGCGACAGCGTCCGCATTGTCTGGAACGACTTCTCGGGCAAGGTCGTAGACGGCTACGAGATGACCACCTACGATTGCTGGACCTTCTCCGTCCAGGCCGACGACGTCTGGATCGAGGGGCTCACCGTCGAGAACGACGCCGGCAGGGTGGGGCAGGCCGTGGCGCTCGAAACCCGGGGCGACCGCATCCTGCTGAGCGGCTGCGCACTCGTCGGCGACCAGGACACCTTCTTCACCAAGGGCTACGTCTCGCGCGTGCATGTCGTCGACAGCCGCATCGAGGGTACCACCGACTTCATCTTCGGTCCCTCGATCGTCTTGTTCGACGATTGCTCGATCCATTGCAAGTCCGACAGCTACATCACCGCCGCTTCGACCACCGAGCGCAACAAGTACGGCTATGTCTTCCGAAACTGCCGCGTGACGGCGGCCGACAGCGTTACGAAACTCTACCTCGGACGGCCCTGGAAGTCCACCGCCCGCACCGTGTGGCTGGCGTGCGAATTGCCCGCCGCCATCCGCCCCGAGGGGTGGCACAACTGGCGCGATCCGGCCCGCGAGCGTACGTCGTTCTACGCCGAGTGGCGTTGCACCGGTCCCGGTGCCGGCCGCAGCGGCCGCGTGGCGTGGTCGCACGAGCTCTCCGACGACGAGGCCGCCGACTATGTGCCCGAAAGGATCTTCGCCAAAAAAACCGGCTCCGAGCAGTTCCGCTACGACTGGACAGGCGCCTTCGATTTTACAGAACCAATCGACTGACCTATGAAAAAACTGCTTTTGTTCTTCAGCCTTTTCGCCGCCGCTCCGGTTGCGGCACAAACGGTATGGACGCCCGATCTGGGCAACGGGAAGTATAAGAATCCCGTGCTCTATGCCGATTATTCCGATCCCGACGTCGTCCGCACGGGCGACGACTACTGGATGACCTCTTCGTCGTTCAACTGCGTGCCGGGATTGCAGATTCTCCACTCGACCGACCTGGTCAACTGGGAGATCGTCAACACCGTCTTCGCCGCGCAGCCGCCCTACGACCATTTCGACAAGCCCCGCCACGGCGAGGGTGTCTGGGCGCCCTCCATCCGCTTCCACGACGGCTGGTATTATATCTATTGGGGCAATCCCTACGTCGGCATCTACATGACCAAGGCGCAGGATCCGCGCGGCGAGTGGTCGGAGCCCCTGCTGGTCAAGGAGGTCGAGGGCATCATCGACACCTGCCCCTTGTGGGACGACGACGGCAGGGCCTACCTCGTGCACGGTTGGGCCGGGTCGTGCGCCGGGCTTAAAAGCGTGTTGAGCGTCAGCGAGATGACGCCCGACGGCGAGCGGCTCATCGGCGAGGATGTCATGATCTTCGACGGCCACGGCGACCATCCCACCGTCGAGGGTCCCAAGTTCTACAAGCGCAACGGTTGGTATTACGTCTTCGCTCCCGCGGGCGGCGTCAAGCCCGGCTGGCAGATCGTCCTGCGTTCCAAGTCGCCTTGGGGCCCCTACGAGTGCCGTACCGTGCTCCACCAGGGCAATACCAAGACCCCTGGCCCCCACCAGGGAGGTTTGGTCGACGACGTCGAGGGCAATTCGTGGTTCGTCCACTTCGTCGACATGTATGCCTACGGGCGGATCGTTCATCTCCAGCCCGTCACGTGGTCCGATGACGACTGGTGCATCATCGGCCTCGACCGCAACGGCGACGGCGTCGGCGAGCCGGTCGACACCTACCGCAAGCCCGCTTCGCGCGTGAAAAGCGCCGTCCGCACGCCGGCCGACAGCGACGAGTTCGACGGCCGCACGCTGGGTCTGCAGTGGCAGTGGCATGCCAATCCCAAGCCGGGATGGTATTTCCCCAATCCCTCTGCGGGCGAATTGCGGCTCTACTGCCACAACCGTCCCGAGGGGTGGCGCAACCTCTCCGACAACGGCAATCTGCTGTTGCAGAAGATCAATGCGCCGGCCTATACCGCTACGGCAAAGCTCCGCTTCCATCCCTCCTACGAGGGCGACCGTGCCGGGCTGATCGTCATGGGTCACGATTACGCTGCGATCGGGCTGCGTTACGCCGACGGCAAGCTCCTCGTCGAGCGCACCACCTGCAACCGGGCCATGAAGAAGGGTGCACCCGAGTCGGTCGAGGCTTCGCAGGAGTTCGCCGCTTCGGGCGAGCCCGTCGACGTCTGGTTCCGCTGCCGCTTCGAGCAGCAGTGGAATGCCAACGGTACGCCGCGCCTTGTCTGCAAGTTCTCGTTCAGCACCGACGGCAAGCGTTTCCGCGAGTTGGGCGACGCCTTCACCGCCGAGGCCGGCCATTGGATCGGCGCCAAGATCGGTTTCTTCGCCGACGCCGAGGTGCGCCGCAACGATGCCGGCTGGATCGATATAGACTGGTTCCGGGTTTCGAAATAAGCCTCTCCGGGCCGATACGACGCTCCCCGCCACATTGCGTGGCGGGGAGCGTTTCGTGAAAAGGGGCCGTTAGTTCAGCGCTTCTTTCTTGTCATGCCGAGCGTAGCGAGGCATCTTTTATCGGAACCCGGCAGCCGACCGGTTCCCGGTTTTCATGCTTGGTCGGCTTTTTCCTCGATCGCCCGCAGGCGTCCGGTCATGAAGTATTGCAGCACGCCGCGCAGGAACATGTAGAGCGTGAAGCCCAGCCACAGCGCGTTGTTGCCGATGAGCGGGTAGCCCGCATAGTAGATGACGAAGTAGGCCGCCGTCGCCAGGAACATCGAGTTGCGCATCACGCGTGTTTCGGTGGCGCCCACCATGATGCCGTCCATGATGAAGGGCATGGCGCTGGCTATCGGGATGACGATGATCCAGACGATGTAGCGGCCTGCCAGCTCGAGTATGGCGGGCGCTTCGGGCCCCTCGCTGTCGACGAAAAGCCCCAACAGGTTGCGCCAGCCGACGAGGTAGATGCCTACGAAAGCCACCGATACTGCCGTGCCCCAGAGTATGCAGCGGCGTATGCACAGGCGGAGCGACGCGCTGTCGCGGGCTCCGATGAAGCGTCCCGTCAGCGCCTCGGCCGCATAGGCGAACCCGTCGTTCATGTAGGAGAAGAGCGTGAAGAGCTGCAGCAGCAGGGTATTCACCGCCAGCAGCGCCGGATCGTCCATGCGGGCGGAGGCTCCCGTGAAAAAGGTGTAGACCGCCACGATGCAGAGCGTGCGCAGCATGATGTCGCGGTTGATCAGGAAGAATGTCTTCAGCCGCCCCGTGTCGAGCACCTGGGCCCAGTCGATCTTGGTCAGCATGCCGCCGTATTTCCATACCAGCAGAAGTGTCGAGAGCGCCACGCCGCTCCATTGGGCCAGCACCGAAGCATAGGCGATGCCCACGATCCCCATGTCCAGCCCGAAGGCGAACCACAGGCTGAACAGGATGTGGATGACGTTTACCGTCAACGCCGTGAACATCGGAATCATGGCGTTCTGCATCCCCGTGAACCAGCCGTTGAAGCCGAAAAGCAGGATGCCGGCCGGCACGGCCCAGATGCGGGCGTAGAAGTAGTCGCGCGTCATGTCGCCGCCGTTCATCGCCCGCAGCGCCAGTTCGCCCACGGGCCATTGCAGCGCCACCATCAGCAGACCCATCGCCGCACCCACCGAGAGCGCCCGGGCCAGCATGTCGGTGCATTCGCGCATGTCGCCCGCACCGAAAGCCTGGGCCGTCAGACCGCTCGTGCCCATGCGTACGAAGGAGCAGTTCCAGTAGATGAAGTTGAAGATCGAGACTCCGATGGCCAGCGCGCCGATCGTCGCCGCCGAGTCGGTGCCCCAGTGGCCGGCTATGGCCGTCGAGACGATGCCCATCAGCGGCACGGTGATGTTCGATACGATGTTGGGCAGCGCTATGCGCATGATTTCGCGGTTCATCTTCATTCTTTTTTGCGGCGGCAAAATTAGAATTAAAAATGAAGAATCGGAAATCGGGCTGCCGTTTCCGCACCGATCCGAGGCTCGCGATGGGGGAAACGTTGTACCCCGGAGTCGGGCGGCGCCCGGAGCCGGATTCAACTCGTGCAGCTGCGGCGCGCAGCATCTTCCGCGTGCCGGCCGGGCGACGGAATGTCCGACTTTTTTGCTGGCAGGGTAGGATAACGGCGCCTTTTTTTAGCTATCTTTGCCGCCAAGAAATCAATCCCTTAAAAATATTCAAGATGAAATCGTTGAAATTCCTTTCCGTTCTGTGCGGCCTTTTGGTGTTGTCGGCGTTCGGTTCTGCCGTTTCGGCCCGGGGCGTGCGCATTCCCATCGGCGAGCGCGAGTACGCCACCATCGTGGCCGAGTTTCCCGATACCGAGGAGTACATGACCGACAGCGGCCACTACATCGATCTGGCTACGCTGCATACGGCCTATACCATCGCTTACGTTCCGGTCTATGTCACCGAGGAGCCCCGTCTGATCGGTTACTGCGAGGCGGAAGATACCTGCTACGAGATCGACGATGAGTATCTTGCCGAAATGTTGGCTGCGAACGAACTCGACGGCGAGAAGTTGAACAAGCTGACTTTCTGGCATCGCTACGGCGGCAAACTCGTCCTGGCTGCCGTTCTCGCTCTCGTCGCTTTCGGTTACTTCGTCGGTCGTTCCGACGACGAGGAGGCCGAACCGGCCAAGGAATAACCGGCCGCATCGTGTTTTCGGGGTCCGCATCCGTGAGGGTGCGGACCCCGTCGTTTCTTGGCAGGTCGTGCCGGTTCTCCGTCCGTTTCCCTGCTCGGTTCTCCATACGGCTTATTTGTCGCCGCAAAACTGTTTTCGCGAATGTTGCGTGCGCGGCACCTTTGGTCACGCCTTGTATTTTGCCGGATAAGACGGGTTCCGGCAGGGCAGGCCGGGGTTCGGCTTTTCACTCGGCTTGCACTATCTTTCCAGAACATAGGCTGCGCCTCGGTAAAATGCAAACAAGTTTGCTTTTACACTCGGCTTGCACTATCTTTACAGAACATAGGCTGCGCCTCGGTAAAATGCAAACAAGTTTGCTTTTACACTCGGCTTGCACTATCTTTGCACTTGCCATCAGGCACAGACAATTCAAACAGATATGAAAGATCAGAAAAACGACTCGACGGCGGTGCTTTCGCGTTTCGGACGCGACAAGCGCCAGCGTATCGCTACCGCCACGGCGGAGCGCGTCGAGCGTCGCCCGCGTTTGCAGCGTGACGCTGCCGATTCGGAGCAACAGCCGGCCCAGAGCCGCAAACGGGTGTCGTATAACCCCAACTTCACGCAGGACAACCGTCCCAAGTTCGATGGCAAGCCCCGCCGTGCATTCGGCGAGCATGCCGAACGGAGCGACAAGCCCTATCGCAGCGAGCGGTCCTCCTTCGGAGGGGAGAAACCCCGTTTCGGCGAGAAACCGCGCTATGGCGAGAAGCCCCGTTACGGAGCCAAGAACCGTTTCGGCGAGGGTGGTGCCGGCGAGGAATCCCGTTCGGGCGGCGAGCGTCCGGCTTACGGTGAACGCGGTGCCCGCAAGTTCGGCCCGGGAAACGGTGCCAAAGGCCCCAAGAAGTTCGGGCCGAAGAAATACGGCGACCGCAATGCCGCCGACAGCCGGGGCGGCCGTCCCGCCGGCGATCGCACCCCCGGTCGCAAGCGCACGGACAAGCCCGTCTCCTATCCCAAATACGATCCCGCCAAGCAGACCGGCGAGATGCGTCTGAACCGTTACCTGGCTCAGTCGGGCATCTGTTCGCGCCGCGAGGCCGACGATTTCATCATGGCCGGGCTCGTTTCGGTCAACGGTCGGATAGTCACCGAGTTGGGTACGAAAGTGATGCCCGACGACGAGGTGAAGTTCAACGACAGCCGCGTGCAGGGCGAGAAGAAGGTCTACCTGGTGCTCAACAAGCCCAAGGGCTACGTCACTTCGCTCGACGATCCCCATGCCGGCAAGACGGTGATGGAACTCGTGACGGGAGCCTGCGAGGAGCGCATCTATCCCGTGGGGCGTCTCGACAAGAACAGCCTCGGACTGCTGCTCTTCACCAACGACGGCGATCTGACCAAGCAGCTCACGCATCCCTCCTACAAGAAAAAGAAGATCTATCAGGTCACCCTCGACAAGCCCCTCACGCGGGCCGACATGGACCGCATCGCCGAAGGCGTGACGCTCGAAGACGGCGAGATTTTCGCCGACGAAATCTCCTACGTCAAGGAGAACAAGCAGGAGGTGGGGCTCGAGATCCACTCGGGGCGCAACCGCATCGTGCGCCGCATCTTCGAGTTCCTGGGTTATACCGTCACCAAACTCGACCGCGTCTATTACGCCGGTCTGACCAAAAAGAACCTCAAGCGCGGCGCCTGGCGCTTCCTCTCCCGCGAGGAGGTCGAGCGGCTCAAGTCGGGTCGCTACGAGTAGCGCGCGTGGCGCATGTATATGGTTTCGCCCCGGATCGTAGGATTCGGGGCGAAACGTTTTTCTGAGAGTGCGGATTCGTGCAGGAAAAGATTAAAGGATGTCTCGCGGTTTCCGGGGGCGGTCGGGGCGGTTCATGCTGCGGTCCGGTTCGTCGGGGGCTTCGGACATGCCGCCGTATTCTTTCGCTCAGGCATTCTGACCGGAGCGGCGAATCATGCCTATGCGGGTTACATCCTCTCCCGCCCGGGCCTCAGCGGAGATCCCGTACGATGTCGGGATCGTCGAGCCGGAGAATGCGGATGTGCTGGCCCGCCCGTTTGTAGAAGACCTGAAGCGGACATGCCCGGGCGTCGACTTCCGCCATGTCGGCGGCGCAGGCGGCCACGTTGAGCAGGGAGAGCGGATCGGCGGAGCAGCGCAGGGTCCTCAGCGAGACGTTCGCCGACAGGTCGAGCCGTTCCAGGTCGTTGTCGCCGCACTCCAGCGTCACAAGATTCCGCAGCCCCTCGACATCGAGCGTACGCAGGCGGTTGCCGCTGCAGTCCACGTGTTCCAGATAGCGGCATCCCCGCAGGTCGAGTTCTTCGAGCCGGTTGCCGGGGCATACGAGGGTCCGCAGATTGGTGAAGCCGCCTATTTCGCCCAGCGATCCGATGCCGCACCCGGCACACTCGATCCGGCGCATCCGTTCGGCTTCATAGCGCGAGATGCGCCCGTCGCCGTCGGCATCGGCTTCGCGCAGAAGCCACGCCGCGAAAGCCGGGTCGGCAAAGACGAGGTATTCGTGCCTCTTCTCCTCTTCGCGCGGATCGTCGGAGAGCCCGCAGGCGGCCGTGCCGCCTGCCACACAGGCCCATACCGCCAGCAGGGAGAGGCGCTTCATGATCAGATGTCGACGTCGTCGTCGTTCGTTTCGTTCGAGTCGGAGTTGTCGTCCTGCAGCTCGTCGGCTCCCTTGATTTCGTCGTCGTAGTAATCCTTCTCCTCTTCCTCCTGCGAGTTGTCGTCGATCTTGACGTCGATCTTCACCAGGTAGGCCACTTCGTCGGTGTCGAAGGGTACGGCATAGAAGAAGTCGCCGTTGGGCTTGTCCACGCGTATCATGGCTTCGGTGAAGCCGAGCGGGTATTTTTCCTTGACTGCCTCCTGCATTTCGAGGCTGAGATTGCGGTAGCTCGTAACGATATGTTTCTTCACGATATGCTGTTTGGTCATGGTAGTACGCTGAAATTTTCTGCAAGTATAAACAAAATTTGCATACTGCGCCACATCCGTATTTTTTTTTTGCATTTTTTTTGATTTTAGTGGCTCTTACAAACAAAATACGTACCTTTACGCAAGTTATGGCCACCTTCCCGGCGCTCGTTTCCGGGCTTTCGCGGTGCCGGTCCGGCGTTCCGGACAGCATGTTGCGGCAGCGGAAGATCCGGTGCGCGCAGGCGTTCGCAACGGCGCGTCGTACGGCCGGTCCGGGCTCTTGCGTCCGGGTGCCGTCATAGGGTAGGGGCGATCCGGTGTGTCACAGTTCGTAGAGAGAGTTCCGTCATGGTTCGCGAAAGAATCGAGGAGCTGCGCAGGCAGCTCGAATACCACAATCACAAATATTACGTCGAGAACGACCCGTCGATCTCCGACTTCGAGTTCGACGCCCTGATGCGCGAGCTGCAGCGGCTGGAGGAGGCGCATCCCGAGTTCGCCGACCCCGATTCGCCGACCATGCGCGTGGGCAGCGACATCTCGTCGGAGTTCGTCACCGTGCGCCATCGTTATCCGATGCTTTCGCTGGGCAACACCTATTCGCTCGACGAGTTGCACGAGTTTCTGGAGCGCATCGAGCGCGAGGCCGGCCCCACGGAGTATGTCTGCGAGCTGAAGTTCGACGGTACGGCCATTTCGCTCACCTACGAGAACGGCCGCCTGCTGCGCGCCGTCACGCGCGGCGACGGCGTCGAGGGCGACGACGTGACGGCCAACATCCGCACCATCCGTTCCGTGCCGCTCAGACTGCGGGGCGACGGCTGGCCCGCCTATTTCGAAATCCGGGGCGAGGTGCTGATGCCCTATGCTTCGTTCGACAAGATCAACGCCGAGCGCGAGGCGGCCGGCGAGTCGCTTTTCGCCAATCCGCGCAATGCGGCGGCCGGCACGCTCAAGCAGCAGCAGTCGGCCGTGGTGGCGCGGCGCGGTCTCGATTGCACGCTCTACCAGCTCTCGGGCGACGACCTGCCTTTTTCGACCCATTGGGAGAGTTTGCTGAAGGCCCGTGAATGGGGTTTCAAGGTATCGGAGCACGGCCGCGTCTGCCGTACGGTGGCCGAGGTCGATGCTTTCATCGCCCGGTGGGACGAGGCACGGCGCGACCTGCCGTTTCCGACCGACGGCGTGGTGATCAAGGTCAACGACTTCGCCGAGCGCCGCCGCATCGGCTTCACGGCCAAGGCGCCGCGTTGGGCCGTGGCCTACAAGTTCAAGGCGGAGCAGGCGCTGACGCGTTTGGTGAGCGTCGATTTCCAGGTGGGCCGTACGGGTGCCGTGACACCGGTGGCCAACCTCGAACCGGTGCGGCTGGCCGGCACTACGGTGCGGCGTGCCACGTTGCACAACGCCGAGCAGATGGCGCTGTTGGACATCCGTCCCGACGACATGGTCTACGTCGAAAAGAGCGGCGAGATCATCCCCAAGATCACAGGCGTGGAGCTGTCGCAGCGTCCCGCCGACAGCCGGCCTTTCGTCTACGCCACCGTCTGCCCCGAGTGCGGCACGCCGCTGGTGCGCTACGAGGGCGAAGCCAAGCACTATTGTCCCAACCAGAGCGGTTGCCGGCCCCAGATCATCGGCCGCATCATCCACTTCATCCGACGCAAGGCGATGGACATCGACGGATTGGGCGAGGAGACCGTCGAACTGCTCTACGAGAACAGTTTGCTGCACGACATTTCGGACCTCTACGATCTCAAGGCCGAACAGCTGGCGCCGTTGCCGCGTCTGGGCGAGAAGTCGGCCGACAACATCGTCCGTTCGATAGCCGCTTCGCGCGAGGTGCCGTTCCACCGGGTGCTTTTCGGACTGGGCATCCGCTTCGTGGGCGAGACGACGGCCAAGTATCTGGCCGACCATTTCCGTTCGCTCGACGCCGTGATGCACGCCACGCGCGAGGAGCTGGTCGAGGCCGACGAGGTCGGGGGCAAGATCGCCGATGCCATCGTCGACTATTTCGCCGATCCGGAGAATCTGCGCATCATCGGGCGCCTGCGCGATGCGGGACTGCGTTTCGAGTCCGAGGAGCGGACGTTGGCCTCGGAGTCGCTGGCCGGCCGTAGCTTCGTCATCTCGGGCAAGTTCGCGACCCACAGCCGCGACGAACTCAAGGAGCTGATCGAAATGCACGGGGGCCGCAACCTGGCCGCCGTCTCGGCCAATGTCGACTTTATCGTCGCGGGCGAGAACATGGGTCCGGCCAAGCTCAAAAAGGCGGAGAAGCTGGGCGTGAAGATCATCTCCGAAGAGGAGTTCGTGGCCATGATCGGCGGCGAAGAGCCCTCGCAGGCGGCGACGCAGGGAACGCTGTTCTGAAAAGTGAAAGGTGAAAGGTGAGAGGTGAAAGGTGAGAGGTGAAAGTGGATTCGGTCCGCTTTCGTTTGCCGGTTTTGCTTCGACGCCGTCGCTTCGGAGTGCCGGGATGGCCCCGGGGAACATGATTTTTAATTAGAGAGACAGATATGCTACAACACAAACTTGCGGGCGTGGGAGTCGCCCTGATCACTCCTTTCACGGCGCAGGGCCGCGTGGACTACGAGGCGCTGGCGCGGATGGTCGACTACGTGATCGACGGCGGCGTGGACTATATCGTGGCCCTGGGTACGACGGCCGAGACTCCGACGCTCTACAACTCCGAGCGGGCCGTGATAGCCATGTTCATCGCCAACCACATCGCCGGGCGCGTGCCCCTGGTCATCGGCTGCGGCGGCAATTCGACGTCGGAGGTGCTCGACCAGCTGCGCGAATTCGACCTGCGCGGCGCCGATGCCATCCTCAGCGTGACTCCCTACTACAACAAGCCCTCGCAGGAGGGTCTCTACCAGCATTTCCGCACGGTGGCCGCCCATTCGCCCCTGCCCGTGATCCTCTACAACATTCCGGGCCGTTCGGGCGTCAACATGACTGCCGAAACTACGCTGCGCTGCGCCCGCGACTTCGACAACGTCATCGGCATCAAGGAGGCTTCGGGCAACATCGACCAGATCCAGCAGATACTGGACAACCGGCCCGAGGGATTTCTCGTCCTCTCGGGCGACGACGGCATGGTGCTGCCTGTCATGCAGCGCGGCGGCGACGGCGTCATCTCGGTGGCTGCGAACGCTTTCCCCGAGCGTTTCATGCAGTGCGTCAACCATGCCAAGGCAGGCGATTTCGCGCAGGCCGAGGCGGAGTTCGCCGCGCTGGACGACGCCGTGAAGGCGCTCTTTGCCGAAGGCAACCCCACGGGCGTCAAATGTGCGCTCGCGGTCATGGGCAAGATCGGCCCCGCCATGCGTCTGCCGCTGGTCGATGGGTCCGAGACCTTGCGCGAACGGTTCCGGAAACTGATTGCGGAATACGATTTGCGTTAACAGCGCGTTTGTACATAAAACGCATTGCAATGAAACGACTTCTGCTCTTTTTGGCGCTCCTGCCGCTGGCGGCCGCGGCGCAGGTCCCCGTCGAGGAGGACATCCTGGCCCGGACGCTCGATTCGTCGTCGCCCTACTACTATACGGGGCTGATGATGCGCTACAACGCCGGCGACCCGACGCTGACCGATGCCGACTACCACTATCTCTACTACGGCTACGCCTACCAGGACGCCTACAAGCCCCTGGCTCCGATTCCGGAGATGGACCGCCTGCTTCTGCTGGCGTCGGGGCTCGATCCCGAAGCGCCGCAGCGCGAAACGCTCGAGGCGATCGTCGCCACGGGCCGCGAGGTGCTGGAGCACGATCCGTTCAGCCCCAAGGTACTCAACCTCATGGCGTTCGCCTACGAGGCGCTGGGCGACCGGGAGCAGGCCCGGGCCTATTCCAACCGCTTGAACGGCGTGCTGCGCGCGATCCTCGCTTCGGGCGACGGACTGACGCAGAAGTCGCCGCGCCATGTGCTGATGTTCGACCATGCGCTCGACGCGATGGATGTCGAGGGACTCGCCTACGGGAAGGCCCGCATCATCAGCCGCACGGTGGAGTTCATTCCGCTGGAGCGTCCCTATGTGGTGGAGGGCAAGAAGCGCCGGGGCTTCTACTATGATTTCGGCCGCGTCTATTGGAACAAACCCGAAGGCTACACCTACAGGCGCAGCCGTACGTGGCAGTTCAACAACCTCAAACCCCGCGAATACAAATGATCCGGCGTCTGCTTGCGTTTCTGCTCCTCCTTTCGTTGTCGACGGCGTGTGAAAAGACGGTCGTCGTGCAGCCCGAACTGACGTGCAGTCTCTCCGATGTCATCCTGCCCGCCGGGGCCGGCGCGACGGCCGAATTCACCGTCACGGCCTCGGGCAAATGGAAGATTTCTGCTTCCGGAACGGGTTATTCCGTCTCTCCTGCGCAGGGCAAGCGAGGGACAACGCGTGTTACACTTAAGGCCGACGATGCGAACGACGCCATGCGGCTTCGCGATTTGGGCGACCTCACGGTATGCCTTCTGGCCGACCGGCGCGAGGAGAGCCTCCGTGTTTTCCAGCAGCCGGAACGCTCGCAGCAAACCTTGTTGATGTACTTCCCGTGGTCGGGCAATCAGAATACGCTGACCCGTTTTTTCGAGATGAACATCGAGGACATGGAGAGCGTCGTGGCACAGGGCGTGTTGGAAAACGAGCGCGTCGTGGTCTTCTTCATGCCGACCGAGACGCAGGCCGAGCTTTTCGAGTTGCACGCCGTCGACGGCACGTGCCGCCGGGTGCTGCTCAAGCGTTATACCGACCTGCCCGATTTCACCACGCCCGACGGGTTGGCTTCGATCCTCGGCGATGTGCGCCGGGCGGCCCCGGCGCAGCGATATGCCATGACCGTCAGCTGCCACGGCATGGCGTGGCTGCCGGCTTCGCAGGCCCGGGCCGGTTATCGCGCCGGCCGCGAGAAGGAGCATTGGGAGTACGAGAATCCCCACGGTCCCGTGAC
The DNA here is from genome assembly GCA_949419965.1 of Bacteroidales bacterium. The sequence goes on along the minus strand of CASPAC010000018.1, from coordinate 1,166 downwards.
CCGCTGGTTCGGCGGTTCGGCCTATCAGACCGAGATCGAAGACCTGGCCGCAGGCATTGCGCAAGCGGACATGAAGATGGAGTACATCCTTTTCGATGCCTGTTATATGGCGACTGTCGAGGTGGCCTATGCGTTGCGCCATGCAGCTGAGCGCCTGATCGTTTCGCCGACCGAGGTAATGGGGCCCGGATTTCCCTATACCAGCATCGGCCGGTACATGGTCGGTCGGGTCGACTATGCCGCCGTCTGCCGGGAGTTCTACGAGTTCTATATGACTTATCGTTATCCCTACGGTACCATCAGCGTCACGGAGTGTGCCGAAATGGAGGCGCTGGCCGACGTCATGCGCCGCATCAACGAGCGTTTCACGTTCGACGCCACGTCTGCGAACCTCGCAGCCTTGCAGCGTATGGACGGCTATTCTCCCGTGCGCTTCTTCGACCTGGGCGATTATGTGCGGCAGCTGTGCGGCGACCCGGCGCTGCTTTCCGAATTCGAGGCGCAGCTCGAACGCACCGTCCCGAGCGCCTGCCGCTATCATACGCCTTCTTTTTATTCCTCGTCGCATGGCGGCGCCTATTATCCGGTCCGCACCTACTCGGGCATCACCATTTCCGACCCGAGCGTCAGCCCGGCGGTCGTCGACTTCAAACAGGCTACCGAATGGTGGCGGGCGACGCATTGAGTCGCTCCGGCCGGTGTATCGAACTGCTGTGTATCAGGTATTTTTCAGCCCGATAGCGTGTGCTTACCCACGGGAATTTGGCAGTGCTCTCATCTTGCACTATCTTCGCTTCCGGCAACTTCACACCCGGAGTGACAAGGGTTACGGCTCTTGTCAGCGTGGTTTGTGTAGATTCAGCAGTCCGCTGGCGGCGTAATGGCGCGGGAGGGTTAGGAATCGTTGTTCGTTTGCGGTTGTTTGCAGTCGTTTTTCGAAGATTGTTTTTTGCAGCTCGCAGTGTTGCGCGAGCCGCAGCCTCCCGGCACGGTGGATCGTCACTTTGGTTGTCGCCGGGCTCACCCCCGCAGGCTGCATTCGCTTTATTCAGAAAGAGCGCAGGTTCGCAGGCTTAGATTTAAATTCTGTCTCAGCCGGCCGCAGAAGCATTCGTGCCGAAGCCAGCGGGGCGAGTTTTGCGAGCCTCCGCAGGGCGGGGCTTCGG
>CASPAC010000017.1 GCA_949419965.1 Bacteroidales bacterium | reverse complement strand
TGGCAATCTCAATGCTGGCGACATGGATTTCACCGATGTGCGCGTTGTCCCCTTGGGCTATCCGAACCGGGCGTCGGCTCTGGCCGTGCGCTGCGCCCAGTATCTGCACCGAAGTTGTTTCTAACGTTCGGCCTCGACGAATTCCAGCAGTGCCTGCGCGCAGGCTTCGGGTTCTTCGAGAAAACCCATGTGTCCCGAATTTTCGAGCCAGACGACCTGTGCCCGGGGATGGGCGGCGACCATCTTTTCGGCGGCTTCGGCCGGTATGTACCCGTCCTTGCGGCCAAGGATGAAGAGTTGGGGAACGGTCGATTGTTGCAGCAATGCGTTGCGGTCCGGCCGTTCGATCATGCCGTTCAGCAGGGCGATGATTCCGTCGTCTTCGGTGATGAAGACCTGTTCCCGGAGGTCCTCGATGGCATCTGCCATGCGGCGGCGGTTTTCCGGGGCGAAGCCGGCGTCGGGAGCCACACGGGCCAGCGCATCTTTCTTCCCGGCCCGTACGAGGGCGATTTCACGGCGGCGGTTTTCGGCCTTTTCGGGCGTGTCGGCATTGGGTGTCGAGCTCAGCAGGACGATCCCTTCCAGCATCTCGGGATGGCGTTCCAGCAGGGCCAGGGCCGCATAGCCGCCCATCGAGTGGCCCACGACCGTGAAACGTTCGATGCCCAGGGCCCGCATGCCGCCGGCTACGGTGTCGGCCAGGAACTCCATGGTGTGCGCCTCGCCCCGGATTTCCGAGATGCCGTGGCCCGGCAGGTCGAGCGTCACCACGCGCACCTGTTTGTAGAGCAGCGGCACGAACTCCTCCCATACCAGGAGCGATTCGAGGTATCCGTGCAGTAGGACCACGCAACGTTCGCCTGCCTCCGAGTCGCAGACGTGCAGGGCCGTCGGACCGGCCATGATGAATTTTTCGGTCATAGTTCGATTCTCTCTTTTCGGCGTTTTTCCCGGTCAGAACGGTGTTTGCGGGAACCACGGTGCAATGTTATGCTTTTTTTCGGAAACTTCGGCCGTTTCGTGCAAAATAGTTGTGTCTCCCGCTCCGGAAGATTCGTCCGGCTCCTCAATATTGGCGGCCAAAATTTTGAGAGAGACCTTTTTTATTTGTATTTTTGACCTCGGTTTCCATCGGCTTTCGGTCGGACGCCGGACCTGCCGCGCAGAGACGCGCCGTCCGAGCGGGGGGCCGCTCAGCGGCCCGATTCCGTCGCCGGCCGTGGATTTCCGATTCCGAAAAGTGAGTTATGCGTGAATTCGATCATATCGTCTGCCATGGTTCGGGCAATCGCTTCGTGCTGGTCGACGCCGTGGCGCAGCCTTCGATCGCCGAGGAGGCCGATCCGGCGATTTTAGCACGGGAATTGTGTCGTCTGCACGGCGGACTGGACGGGTTGCTGCTGCTCGTGCGGGTGGGCGAGGAGTACGGCATGCGCATGTACAATCCCGACGGTTCGGCCGCCGAGATGTGCGGCAACGGCATCCGCTGCGTCGCACGGCTCGCCTGCGAACGTTATGTCGGTGAGCAGCGCTTCGCTCTCTGGTCGGGCGGACGGCGTTACCGGATCTCCCGCGAGGAGCCCCTGCCGGGCGGCATTCCGGCTTTCGGGGTGGTGATTCCCATCGGGTTCGCTTCGGACGATTTCGTATGCGACGGGCCGAGGCCGTTTGTCGGCGGAGCGGTGTTGCCGCTCGACCGCGACAGGCGGTTCACCTACCTCAATCTGGGGAATCCGCACCTGGTGTGCCGTACCGACCGCATCGATCTCGACGAGTTGGAGCGTGCAGGACGCCGCGTGACCGAGCTGCCCGAGGTGTTCCCGCACGGGATCAACCTCAGCTTCTACCGCCCGTGCGGCCAACAGCGTATTTTCGTCGCCACCTACGAGCGCGGCGCCGGCATCACCCTTTCGTGCGGTACAGCCATGACGGCTTGCAGTACGGCGGCCTGCATCGAGGGTGTCTGCCGCTGCGGAGAACCCATCGAAGTGCTCAACCGCGGCGGCATGGTGCGTTGTCTGTGCGTGCGGGAGCAGGACGAGACGCGCACGTCGCTGATCGGAAATGCTACTTTCGAGGGCGAAGGACTCTTCGCGTTCGATGCCGCAACGGGCAGCGTCGCCCTGCACGGAGCATGGCGGCCGCGCCGGGAGGAGACGGACGCCTATGCGGCCTTTCTTGAAAAAATGAAGAACTGTTAGATTTTATTGCTTCGAATATGAAAAACATGCTTTTCAAGCATCGTTCCATACGCCGGTTCCGCCCGACGCCCATCCCCGAGGAGGTGCTTACGGAGTGTCTCGAGGCCGCCTCGCGTGCTTCGACGTGCGGCAACATGCAGCTCTATTCGCTCATAGTCACGCGCGACAAGACCGTGCGCGAGCAGTTGGCGCCTTGCCATTTCAACCAGCCGATGGTGACTCAGGCACCCTGCGTGGTGACGGTCTGCGCCGACGTGCACCGCTTCACCATGTGGTGCGAGCAGCGGGGCGCCGATCCGGCCTACGACAATTTCGGGTGGTTTCTCAACGCCTCCACCGATGCGCTGCTCGCCGCGCAGAACTTCTGCGTCCAGGCCGAGATCCACGGACTGGGCATCTGCTACCTCGGCACGACCATCTACACGGCGGCCGACATCGTGCGCATCCTCCGCCTGCCCAAGGGGGTGATTCCGCTCACCACCGTGGTCGTGGGCTATCCCGACGAGTCGCCCGAACCGACCGACCGTCTGCCCCTCGAAGCGGTCGTCCACTACGACCGCTACACCGACTACACGGCGGCCGAGATCGACGAACTGTGGGCCGAGCGCGAGGAGTCGGAGTTCACCAAACGGTTGCTGGAGGAGAACGGTCTGGACAACCTGGCCCGCATCTTCACCGAGCGCCGTTATGTCCGGCGCGACAACATTGCCATTTCGCACACCTATTTCGACCTGCTCAAGGAGCAGGGGTTCTTCAATCAGTAGGGGCATGTTTCGGGTGCGGCGCATAGGACTGATCGTGCTGCTGGGCCTTGCAGGCTCGGCGTGCAGCGTCACGCGCCGCATTCCCGACGGCGAATATCTCTTGCAGAAGGTCACCGTCGAGCCCGACCGCTCGGCGCCGCGCAAGCAGCGCATTCCGGCCGAGGAGTTAGAGAAATACGTGCGCCAGACCCCCAACAAGCGCTTTCTGGGCACCAATTTCTACGTGTGGCTCTACGAGCAGGCCGATCCCACGAAGAACAACAAGTGGAACGAGTGGAAACGCCGCATCGGCGAACAGCCCGTCATCCTCGACTTGGACCTGACGCGCAAGAGCGCCGAGAATCTCAAGGTCTACATGGATACCAAAGGTTTCTTCGCGTCGCACTCCTCGTTCGAGGTCGATACCGTTTCGCGCCGCAAACGCGCCCGCGTCACCTACCGCGTGCGGCAGGGCGAGCCCTACCTGATCGATTCGGTCTCCTACGACTTCCGCGACAAGTTCCTCGAGCAGATCCTGGCTCCCGACACGGTCAACACCCTTGTGCGGCCCGGCCGGATTTTCGACATCACCATGCTCGACAGCGAGCGCGAACGCATCGCGGCCTACCTCAAGGAGCGCGGCTACTACAACTTCTCGGTCAACGACGTCGAGTTCCTGGCCGACACCCTCTCGGGCGACCACCGCGTGGGGGTGCGCATCGTCATCAAACAGCATCTCACCGGTTACGACGAACGCGGACAGGCCGTCATGGACAACAATATGGTCTACCGTATCCAGCGCATCAACCTCTTTCCCGATTACGATCCGCTGGCTTTCCGCAACGATTCGACGCTCGTTTCGCGCCTCGACACGCTCTATTACCGGGGTCTGAATATCATCTACGAGGGGCGGCCCAACCTGCGGCCCTCCATTCTGCGGCAGGCCGTGCCGCTCTATCCCAACTACGTCTACAACTCCGCTCAGGTCAACCGCACCTACACCGATCTGATGTCGATGGGTTATTTCCGCAGCGCCCGCATCGCTTTCGTCGAGGAGCCCCGGCAGGCCGACGCCACCAATTATGTCTCCTACATCGGCGCTTCGGCCGATTCGACCCGCACGGACTATACGCGCGAGGGCTACCTCACCTGCAACATCCTCTGTACGCCGGCGCTCAAACAGAGTTTCAAGGCCGAGCTCGAAGCGAGCACCACATCGAGTTTCTACGGGCTGAAAGCCACCCTCGGCTATCAGAACCGCAACATCTTCCGCGGCGCCGAGTCGTTCGACGTCTCGCTGACGGCCGGTTACGAGTTCATGAAGGCGCGCGACGCCAAGAAGAAGCGCGCCACCGAGTTCGGAGGTACGGTCGGGCTGACCTTTCCGCGTTTCCTCGTGCCGTGGCGTACGCGGCGCTACCGTTCGGTCAACCAGCCCAAGACCAAAGTCGAATTGTCGATCAATTTCCAGGACCGTCCCTACTACCGGCGCACGCTCTCCAGCGCCGGCATGACCTACCTCTGGACCAATTCCCGTTATTCGTCCTTCTCGCTGCGGCCCATCAACATTAACGTGATCGACGTCGGGTATCTCGACCAGAGTTTCCTGGAGAACACCCACAACGAATATCTGCGCCACAGCTACGAACCGCAGTTCATCGGCGGTCTGTCGTTCGGCTACGGCTACAACAACCAGTTCAAGCATCTGGGCGGCAATGCCACGGTCATCCGTTTCAATGCCGAGACCGCCGGCAACCTGATCGACGGCGTGGAGCACCTTTTTTATAAACCGGCCTCCGGCAAGGACTATTATACGATCTTCGGATTGCAGTATGCCCAGTATGTGCGTGCCGATCTGAGTCTGAGCCGCAAGATCATGCTGGGCGAGAAGTCGGCCGTGGCCTGGCGCCTTTACGGCGGCGTTGCCATCGCCTACGGCAATTCGACGTCGGTGCCTTTCGACCGTCTGTTCTACGCCGGCGGCAGCAACAGCATGCGCGGCTGGTCGCCCCGTACGCTCGGTCCCGGTTCGGTGCCCATCACCGACACCGAGTTTCCCACGCAGTTGGGCGACATGAAGCTGGAGGCCAACCTGGAGTTCCGCTTTCCGATATGGGGCATCGTCCATGGCGCCACTTTCTTCGACGTGGGCAACATCTGGTATGTGAAGAACGACCCTTCGGAGTATTCGACCGCTGCGGTCTTCCACTTCCGCGATTTCTACAAGCAGCTGGGTTTCAATACGGGTCTGGGTCTGCGGTTCGACATCAAGTTCGCCGTGCTGCGTCTCGACTGGGGCATTCAGCTGCACAATCCCAACAACCCCGCCGGCAAGCGGTGGATCCGCAATTTCCGGTGGAAGAATACGGCGCTCAACTTCGGTGTCGGGTATCCGTTCTGATAAGGCGGGAAGCCAGTCGGGCGGCAACTTTGCGGATAAGCGAGGGCAGAAGCCGTCGTCAGACGGATTCTGCCGAGCAGGAGCAAAGTCAAGAACAACTTTGCGGATAGGCGAGGGCAGAAGCCGTCTGACGACGGATTCTGCCGAGCAGGAGCAAAGTCAAGAACAACTTTGCGGATACTCGAGGGTCGAAGCCGTCGTCAGGCGGATTTTTTTTCGGATCGGGGCAGCCGGATAACTTTGCAGTCGAATGATGGTCGAAGCCGTCGTCAGGCGGATTTTTGCCGGGTCGGGGCAGCCGGATGACTTTGCAGTCGAATGATAGTAGAAGTTGCCGAAGCCGGATGACTTTGTGCTCGGGCGTGTGAAAGGGCGCCTTCTACCTTGGACTTTTCGCCTTTCACCTTTCACCTTTCACATTATCAGTACCAGCCAAGGAATACCCCCCCCCTTCATTCGGGCTGCCGGAGGCCTTGTACTGCGAGGGCGACATGCCGGTGTTGCGCTTGAAGTAGCTGCCGAAAAACGATTGGTTGGGGAAGTTGAGCGTGTAGGCGATCTCCTGCACGCTCATGCCCGAGTATTTGAGCAGGGTTTTGGCTTCGAGGATCACGTAGATCTCGATCCATTCCGAGACCGACCGGCTGCTGATGCGCTTGACCAGCGTGGTCAGGTATTTGGGCGTGATGCAGAGTTCCCTGGCGTAGAATCCCACGCTGCGTTCTTCCTTGTAGTGGATGCTGAGCAGCCGGAGAAAGCGGCGGAAGTAGGTGTCGGCGCGGTTGCGGACCTGTTGTTCCGCTTCGGGATGCCTTGCGAGGTAGTGTTGCAGTGTGTTGCCTATCTTGTAGAGCGTAGCCATGAAAAGCTGGCCGATGATCTGTTCCGAGAATTGGGCGGCCTTGCCTTTCGTCTCGTTTTCCATCAGCGCGATGAAGTTGCGCAGCTCGCGGCTCTCGTCGTCGGATATTTCGAGGGTGGGATGCGCGCCCAGTTGCAGCATCAGCGGCATCAGTTGTTTCGAGTCGATGTCCAGCCGTTGCATGAACTGCGTCGAAACAACGATCGTATCGCCGCGCAGCGTTCCTCCCGGTTTGGTCTGGATGATGCTTTGCGGACCGATCAAGAAAAGGGTGTTCTTGCGCAGGGTGTATTCGTTGAGGTTGATCGAAAGGTCGGTTCTGCCCTCGGTGCCGAGGCCGAGGATGAATGCGTCGATGCGGCACGGGAAGCGCAGTTCCTCCAGCTGTGCGACGTTGCTGTGGGCGATGACGAAATCGGGCGTCGGCGTGCGGTCGGGTCTCTTTCTGTGGATCAGCTCGCCGAGCGAGAAGTTGGCGATGGAGCTCGGGGCTTCTTGCAGTTTGGTGTCCATGGCTTCGTGGTTTGGCGACAAATGTAGTAATATTTTGTTATGTTCGGTCGTAAAAGTTGGATTTTCGGACTTTTCGAACAATACACAGGAGAGGTTCGGGAGTGACGTTGCAAAATCCCGGGGCTGGCAGCGTGTTTCGTCGTTCGGCGGCGGCTGCAGAACGGTTGGCCAGATCGAGTGCCGCGCTTCGAGCAATTTTCGTTTCAGCCTTTTCCGTTTAACTATTCATCCTTACCTTTGAAACAGCAGCTTCATGCCCGGAGTGGTGCGGATCATGGTTCGCATCAGCGTGGTTTGTAGATTCAGCAGTCCGCTGGCGGCGTAATGGCGCGGGAGGATTGATAAGGAATAGTTGTTTGCGGACGGTTGTTCGACCGCCGTTTTTTGTCGTTCTGCGGTTTCGCAATTCGTAGTGTTGCGCGGGCTGCTGCCAGCTTATGGTTTTGGTTCGGCAGAGATACTGGCACCGGCTTTTTGTCCGACGCGGTCGACCGGTGGCGCAAATATTCTCGTGCCGAAGCCAGCGGAGCGAGTTTTGCGAGCCTCCGCAGGGCGGGGCTTCGGCTCGCACGGCTGAAGCCGGTGTTTATCTCTGTAAGCCATGGCCGGCCCGAACATCTTTTCCTTCCACCTTTCCGCGTTGCCGCCAGTTGCTTATTCCAGTCTGCTGCGGAGCCGAAGAACAATTCAGAATTCACAATTCAAAATGCACAATTTGTCATTCTGAGGAGGTCGTCGACCGACGAAGAATCTGATTCCTTATCGTTTGTCATAGATTCTTGACTGCACTTCGTTTGTCGTTCACTTTTTTGCGAAGAGCCGCTGCAACCGTCATGTTGAGCGCAGCGAATCGACGAACGCCGCGAGCGCAGAGGCCGCTTGCGGACTATGCCGAGCAAGGAGGAGAAAGACAAACGAAGTGCAGTCAAACATCTGTAACCTTGCCCAGAATAGATTCTTCGCTCCGCTCAGAATGACAATTATGGCAAGCATGTCCCGCAGGCTCTTTCTCTTTCTGATACGGAAGACCTTGCGCCCGGGGCCGGCTCGCGCTGAAAGCGCGACCCCCGCAGCCGGCCCGGGCGAGCACACGAAGAATGAATACTGCTGATTAATAGATTCTTCGTCGCTATGCTCCTCAGAATGACAAATTATTTCTTAATTGTGTATTGTGAATTTTGCATTCTGAATTAATCCCCTACGGGGCTTGACTTTACTCTTGCTCGGTAAAGCCCGTGAACGGTCTTTACTCTCGCTTAATCGTAAAGTTGTGAATTCTGAATTGTTTTGTTCCCTCTCCGCCGCATTCCTTTCAGCGATTGCTATTCGCGCCTGCTGCGGGCTACTGCCGCTTCGACTCGGGAGTCTTGGGCGGTGCCAGCATCGCCGGATTTGCATGGGCTTCGTCGTCCTGTATTTCCGATACTCGCAGTGCGGGCGGCGGTCTGTACTTCGAGGACGGCGATGTTCGCACGCTGCATGCGGCCTATTCTTCGTTCGGGCGCCCCGTGCGCTGCGTCCAAGCATCTGCAGAAGTTGCATGCTTCTCTCGGTCATCTTGCCGCCGTCGCCCGCTGCCGGCTTGCGGGTGCGTTGTCCCGTTCGGAAAGAAGACCGGCCAACAGAAAACGGCACCCGTCGAAGCGGGTGCCGTGAACGGGCCGCCTGCGCGGCAGCCCCGGGTATTGCAAGGCTTACTGCGCAGCCGGAGCGTCGGCGATGCCGAGTTCCTGACGGACCTGGGGTGCCAGGTCGGTAAGCGCGGCTTCATCGTACGAAGCCAGCGAGCCGGTCTCGAAGACAACCAGATAGCCGTTCTCTTTGGTGACCTTGTCGATGGCGGCCTTGGCCTTCTCGATGATGGGCGTCAGCAGCTCCTGCTGTTTTTTCTGATAGTCCTGCTGGGCCACCTGCTCGAACTCTTCGCGGCGGTTCTGCAACTCCTGCAGCTCCTTCTGCTTGAGCTGTTTCACGGCGTCGGAGTAGGTGTCGAAATTCTTCTGGAAGTCGAGGTATTTCTGGTTGAATTCGACGGTGATGGTCTCCAGGTTGTCCTGGAGGTCTTTGCCGTAGGCCTGCATGTTGGTCTCCATCTCCTTGGTCTCGGGCATCGCCAGCAGAATCTCCTGCGAGTTGATGCGGCCGAATTTCTGAGCGAAGAGCGACGAGGCGCTCAGCATGAGCGCAACGGCAAGGGTCAGTTTGATTGCCTTTTTCATAGTTGGTTGTTATGCGTTAAGTTTTGATGTGCTATTTTCTGAGGGCGGCGATGACCTGTTGCGTATGATCGGCCGCCGGGTCGGTGTAGAGCAGCGTGGGGTTGTTCGACGAGTCGATCACCACCGTGGCGCCGATCCGCTTGGCGTAGGTTTCGATGACGGCGAAAACCTGTTTCTGAATGGGCTCGATCAGCTCCACGCGTTTTTTCATCAGCGAGCCCTCCTGCCCGAAGAGGCTTTGTTGGTATTCGTTGGCCTGTCGTTCGAGGTCGAGGATGGCGTTTTCGCGGGCCTGTCGCGTCGAGGCCGGGAGCGAGGCTTTCTGCGCCATGTAGGTGTTGTAGTAGTTCTCCACCTCCTCGAACTTCTCGTCCACCTGTTTCTGGTAGATTTCGGCCATGTTGTCGAGCGTCCGGATGGCGGTGTTGTAGGCGTCGATCGACTTGAAGATTTTTTCGCTGTTGACAACGATGCAGTTCTGGGCCGAGAGCGCAGTGGCGCTCAGAACGAAAGCGGCGAGAAACAGAAGACGTTTCATGATCCTTGTTTTTAGTGTTATACCGTAGTGTAAATATAACTCTTTTTCTTTCAAATTTATTGCCAAGCGCCTTTTTGTTGAGCGGGCCGGTCGCGTTCGCGGTGTTTTGCGTCCGGCGGCAGGCTGGTTTTCGGCTTGCCGTTCCGTTTTTGCGTCCGTCCCCGTGTTCGGAGGTTCCCGGCGTTGGTTGCCTTCGTGGCCGGGGTTCTGCTCGGGGCCGTCCGCTTTTGAGAGCCGTTTTTGGCAGCCGGCCTGTGAAACGGCGTCGGCTCGCCCCCTCCCTTGTCCGTGCTTAGGCCCCTTCGTTCGCCGCCCCGCAGCCGGCGGATTTAGAACTGCTGGCCCATGACGAAGTGGAACTGGCTGCCGCTCTTCTTGGTGCTGTTGGCCGGGGGATCGAAGCCGTAGCCCCAGTCGATGCCGAGCATGCCCACCACCGGGAGGTAGAGACGCACGCCGAAGCCGGCCGAACGCTTGATCTTGAAGGGCGAGAAGTCGCGCCACGAGTCGAAGGCGTTACCGCCTTCAAGGAAGCCCAGGACGTAGATCTGCGACGAGGGTTTCAGGATGACGGGGTAGCGCAGTTCGGCCGTATACTTGTTGTAGCCGCACGAGTAGTAGTTGCCCGGGTCGAGGGCGCCGTCTTCGTAACCGCGCATTGCGATGATGTCGATACCGTACATGTTGTAGCCCGTCATGCCGTCGCCGCCGACCTCGAACCGCTCGAAAGGCGAGACCTTGTGCTTGTTATAGCTGCCCAGGTAGCCCATTTCGGCGCGCAGCATCAGCACCAGGTTGGAGTTGCGGGTCAGCGCCTGGAACCACTGCGCCTTGAACTGCCACTTGTGGAACTCGATCCAGCGGTAGCGTTCCTGATCGCTCATGGTGGGGCTGCTGTAGTTCTTGCCGTCCCACAGCGAGTAGGGGAGCGTCGCCTGCACCGAGGCGCTGAACTCCGATCCGCGGCGCGGGTAGATGGGCTGGTCGACGGAGTTGCGGGCCAGCACAACCTTGAACGAAAGCAGGTTGGAGGAGCCGTTCTCCATGATGAACGAGTACCAGTTCTTCAGCGAGTAGCGTTCGTAGCTGGCCTCAGCATAGAGCGTGAAGTAGGGGTCGGGCCACGTGAGACGTTTGCCCAGACCTGCCGCTGCACCGTAGGTGCGGAAGTGGCGCGTGCTCTTCTGCCATACGTAGTAGGCGTCGTTCTGGTCGGAGAAGTGGGCTTGCAGGGTGAAGGAGTTGGGCTTGCGGCCGCCGAGCCAGGGGTCGGTGAAGCTCAGCGACAGGGCCTTGTAGTAGGTGCCGTTGGTCTGTCCCGAGATCGAGAGGCGCTGGTTCTGGCCCATCGGATAGGGACGCCAGGCGCCCTTCTTGAAGAAGTTGCGGATCGAGAGGTTGTTGAGCGTGATGCCCACCGAGCCCACGAAGGTGCCCGAGCCCCAGCCGCCGGCGATGTTGAACTGGTCGGAGGCCTGTTCTTCGAGCGCCCAGTTGATGTCGACCAGTTCGTTCGAGACGGGCCGGATGTCGGGGGCGATGTTCTCGGGGTTGAAGTGGCCCATCGAACCCAGGAGACGCAGTGTGCGCATGAGCAGCGAGCGGTCGTAGAGTTCGCCGGGGTAGATGCTCATCTCGCGGCGGATCACCTCGTCGTTGACGCGCTGGTTGCCCGTGATGCCTACGTTGTTGATGGTGAACTGCTTGCCTTCGAAGACCTTCACCTCGATGTCGATCGAGTCGGGCCCGACGATGGTCTCGGCCGGTTCGATCTGCGACATGAGGTAGCCGTTGTTCTGGTAGAGCGACGACACCGACATGGCCTCCAGGTCGGTCTCTTTCTGGATGCCGAGGCGCTTGTGCATGGTCTTCTTGTCGTAGGTGTCGCCCTGCTTGACGCCGAACATGCGCTGCAGCTCCTCGGTTTCATAGACCGAGTTGCCCACCCACGAGACGTTGCGGATGTAGTATTTGTTGCCTTCCGAGACTTCGATGTCGATGCCCAGGCGCCTGGAGTCGATGGGGTAGATCGAATCGCGCACGATCGTGGCGTTGCGGTAGCCGTGGGAGTTGTAGAAATCGATGAGGAGCTCCTTGTCGTCTTCGAAGTCGGATTCGTTGAGCTTGGTGTTGCGCAGGAAGTTGATCGACTTCTGGTGGGTTTTCTTGAAGGTGCGGCGCAGCCGCTTGTCGGTGAACTGTTCGTTGCCCCGGAAGTTGATCTTGCCGATCTTGACCTTGTCCTTCTTGTCGATCCCGAAGATGACGGTCACGGCCTGCGGACGGACCGAGTCGTTCTCGATGCGCACGTCCACTTCGGCGTTGCGGAATCCCTTTTCGGCCCAGTAGGCCTTGATGAGCTTGATGTTCTTGTCGATGATGTAGTCCGACAGGGCGCCGCCGCGCTTGAGCTTGAGTTTTTCGAGCAGGTCCTTCTGCTTGCCCTTGGTGATGCCCTCGAACTTCCAGTTCATCACGCGCGGGCGCTCCTGGAGGAAGACCTGCAGGTCGAGGTTGTCGCCCTCGATCTCGGCGCCGATCTTCACGTCGGAGAAGAAGCGCTGGCTCCACAGGCGCGAAATGGCGTTGGCGATGAAGTCGCTCGGCAGGTAGACCGAGTCGCCGGCGATGAGTCCCGCCGACGACTTGAGGATCTCGGGGTTGAGATACTTCACGCCGTGGATCTTCACATCGCGGATGTAGTAGCGGCGGGGCGTTCCGTCGAATTGGAGCAGGGGCGCATCTTCAGGAAACGGCGTCTCGGCTTCGGACGGTTCCGCGGTTTGTTCGGCGGCCGGATCGGCGGCCGTGCGTTCGGTTGCCGGAACGGCTTGCGCGGGCTGCTGTGCGAATGTGTCGCGGGCTGCCGGCGCCAGCAGCGCCCAAGCCAGGAATAACTTACAGAGTTTATTCATCTGTTTCATCTTCATTTACTTCACAAGTCCGAACCGACGGTCGCGCCGCGCATACTCTTCGATCGCGCGGTCGAATTCCTCTTCCGTGAAGTCGGGCCACAGCACCGGCGGGAAGTAGAGTTCGGCATAGGAGGCCTGCCACAGCAGGAAATTGCTCAAACGGCATTCGCCGCTCGTGCGGACGACAAGATCGGGATCGGGGTAGGAGGCCGTGTCGAGCGTTGCGGCGATGCGCTGCTCGTCGATCTGCTCCGGCGCCAGCTCGCCTTTCCGGACCTGGCCGGCAAGCGTACGCACCGCCCGTGCGATCTCGTCGCGCGACGAGTAGTTGAGGGCCAGTATCAGCGTCAGCCGGTCGCAGCCGGCGGTGAGCTCCTCGGCCCGGGCCAGATGTTCCTGCACCTTGGCCGAAAAACGGCTGCGGTCGCCGATCATGCGGATGCGGATGCCTTCTTTCTGCATCGACGGGGTTTCGTGGATGACGCACTGGCAGAAAAGCTCCATCAGCGCGTCGACCTCTTCGGCCGGCCGGCCCCAGTTCTCGGTCGAGAAGGTGTAGAGTGTCAGGTATTCCACGCCGTGGCGGATGGCCGCCCGCGCCGAGGTGCGCACCGGTTCGATGCCGGCCGCATGGCCTTCGTGGCGCTCCAGACCGCGGAGCTCGGCCCAGCGGCCGTTGCCGTCCATGATGATGGCCACATGGCGGGGTATGCGTTTCTCCTGACTCATAATAGGGTGCAAATATAGGGATTTTGCCGGGTTATTCAAAGGTGAGCGGTGAAAAGTGAAGGATGCAAAGTGTTATTGTGTCCGCTGTCTCGCATTTTCGCCGTCTTCATGCCGGCGGTCCGCCGCGGGAAGAACGGTGCAGGGCGAGAGAATCGCAGCCGTCGGTTTCCGGTTTCCCAATTTCCCGCTTTTCGGCGGAGCGCCCGGCCCGGAAATCCGCGCCTTTCACTTTTCACTTTTCACTTCTCGTAAGTCTATGCCCCACATCATCTTGTTACGTAACGTGTCGTAGAAGGATATATTGTGCGGAATGGCCAAAAAGAGGCGTTGTTCGGCGCGCCGCACTTCGAACCGGGCGTCGGATCCCACGCGGTAGCTGCGGTTGTCGAGTGTGGCGAAGGAGTCGGAGCGCCGTTCGTGGACGCGCAGCTCTATGCGGCTCGTGTCGGGGATGACCACCGGGCGCATCGTCAGATTGTGGGGCGCCAGCGGCGAGATGACCAGACAGGCGCACGCCGGAGCCACCACCGGGCCTCCGGCGCTGAGCGAATAGGCCGTCGACCCTGTGGGAGTCGAAACGATGACCCCGTCGCCATGGTAGGTGGCGACCATCTGTCCGTCGACGTAGGTTTCGATCGAGAGCATGTCGGCGCCGTGGCGTTGGATCGTGAATTCGTTGAGCGCCAGGTTGCTATCGGGACGCTCCGCGAAGTCGCCCTCTACGCTCAGCATCGTCCGCGGCTGTACGGTCAGCGCGCCGCGTGCGATCCGGCCGAATATCTGTTCCAGGTCTTCGTTGGGGGCTCCGGTCAGAAAGCCGAGGTGTCCCGCATTGATGCCCAGCACCGGCGTCGGGGCGCCGCCCAGGCGGTGCACCCCTTCCAGCAGGGTGCCGTCGCCGCCGTAGCACACCATCGTCGTGCCGGCGGGCTGTTTCCCGATGCGGGCGCCGTAGGTTTCCGATGCGGGAATGTCGCGCCCGGTCAGCGTGCGCAGCTCGGCGGCGAACTCTTCGTTGACGTCGTAGTCGAGGCCGCACCGGTCGAGCGCATCGAGCAGGCGGCGAAGTTCTTCGGCGCTGCGGCCGGGCTGGCTGCGGGAAAAAAGTAGGATTTTCATCGGCGGAGTTCCGAAAAAATAAGTAACTTTACCACGTCGCAGCGTTGGCGGCGGCGCGTTGCATCCGTGCAACATGCAAATATAGTGTTTTTATGACAAAGTTGAGTGTCAATATCAACAAGATTGCCGTCATCCGCAATTCGCGCGGCGGCAACTGTCCCGACGTCGTGCGGGCCGCTCTCGACATCGAGCGCTTCGGCGCCGACGGCATCACGGTCCATCCGCGGCCCGATGCGCGGCACATCCGCCACGACGACGTGCGTGCCCTGAAACGGGTGCTTGCAACCGAACTCAACATCGAGGGCAACCCCGTGCCGGCGTTCGTCGATCTGGTGCTGGAGGTCGTTCCCGCGCAGGTCACGCTGGTGCCCGACGCGCCCGACGCCCTCACGTCCAATGCCGGCTGGAATACCGTTGCCCACCGCGATTTCCTCACGGAGGTGACGGCCCGTTTCCACGAGCGGGGCATCCGCGTTTCGCACTTCGTCGATCCCGATCCCGCGATGGTCGCCGGCGCCAAGGCGTGCGGCGCCGACCGGATCGAACTCTATACCGAGGCCTATGCGCGCCTCTTTCCCGCCGGCCGCGAGGCCGCTGTCGCTCCTTACGTAGCGGCCGCCGAGGAGGCGCGCCGGCAGGGACTGGGGCTCAACGCGGGTCATGACCTCTCGTTGGAGAATCTCGCCTATTTCGTCGAACGCATTCCGTGGACCGACGAGGTCTCGATCGGCCATGCCCTCATCAGCGATGCGCTCTACTACGGGCTCGAAAATACCGTGCAGCTCTACAAGCGTCAGCTCAAAAACATCCGTTAGCCGCGTGCCGCTCTCCGATCCCATATTCCGCCGCATTTCGCGCCTGGCCGACGAGCAGGGCGTGCGGGCGTTCGTGGTCGGGGGCTATGTCCGCGACCATTATCTGCGGCGCCCCTCGACCGACATCGACGTGGTGGTGGTCGGCTCCGGCATTGCGCTGGCCGAAGCCCTGGGCCGCGAACTGCATGCCAAAGTATCGGTTTTCAAGACTTTCGGCACCGCCATGCTCCGGGCCCGGGGCATCGAGGTGGAGTTCGTCGGTGCGCGCCGCGAGTCCTATTCGCACGATTCGCGCAAACCCCAGGTCGAAGCCGGAACGCTCGAAGACGACCAGCGGCGCCGCGACTTCACCATCAATGCGCTGGCCTGGTCGCTCAACGGCGATTCGTTCGGCGAGCTGGTCGATCCTTTCGGCGGACTCGACGATCTGGACGCCTGCATCATCCGCACGCCGTGCGACCCCGACGTCACCTTTTCGGACGACCCCCTGCGCATGATGCGGGCCGTGCGCTTCGCCGCACAGCTGGGTTTCACCATCGAGGAGGAGACTTTCGATGCGATCCGCCGCAACGCGGCCCGCATCCGCATCGTCTCGCGCGAGCGCATCATGACGGAACTCAACAAGATCGTCCTTTCGCCGGTGCCCTCCATGGGTTTCGAGCTGCTGGAGCTTACGGGACTTCTCGAACTTGTCTTTCCGGAGCTGCACCGGCTCAAGGGGGTGGAGCGCCGCGGCAAGCATGCCCACAAGGACAATTTTGTCCATACGCTCAAGGTCCTCGACAACGTGGCGCGCCGTTCCGGCGATCTGTGGCTGCGGTGGGCCGCCCTGCTCCACGACATTGCCAAGCCGCAGACCAAGGCCTTCGATCCGCGCGTCGGCTGGACGTTCCACGGGCACGAAGTGCTCGGTTCGAAGATGGTGCCGGCCGTTTTCCGGCAGTTGAAACTGCCGCTCAACGAACACATGAAGTTCGTGCAGAAGCTGGTGTTCCTCCATCTGCGCCCCATCATTCTCTCCGAAGACCTGGTCACCGACTCGGCCGTGCGGCGCCTGCTTTTCGAGGCGGGCGACGACATCGAGGCGCTCATGACCCTTTGCGAGGCCGACATCACCTCGGGCATCGATGCCAAGGTCAAGCGCTACATGGCCAACTTCGAGCTGGTGCGCCGCAAGATGAAGGACCTGGAGGAGCGCGACCGCATCCGCAACTTCCAGCCGCCGATCACGGGCGAAATCATCATGAAGACCTACAACATCGGTCCCTCGCGCGTCATCGGCGAGATCAAGGAGGTCATCAAGAACGCCATTCTCGACGGCGAAATCCCCAATGATTACGACGCGGCCTTCGAGCTCATGCGCCGTCTCGCCGCCGAACGGGGATTGGTTTTCCCCGGCCCGGAAGAAGCATAGGCTCTCGGAGCCCTTCAGCCGATATTCCGTTCAATACCAATTTTTATCCTATGAAAACCGACCTTTATACCAAAGCGATCCTTACCGTCATTGCCGTTTGTCTGGTGCTGATCGTGCTTCGCGACATTCCGTTCGTTACGCCTGCCAAGGCCGATCCGCTTCCCGCTCCTGCCGCTGCGGCCTATTTGTCCAGCGAGGTGGTCAATGTCCGCATCGTCGAGATGCCCCGTGTGGAGGTCTGCGCTCCTTTCAGCGGTTTCGAGGTCGATGTCCGCGACATGCCCGGCCTCGACATCGACCGCATGCCGTCGATCAGCGTGCGGTAGGTCTCTGCACAGATACGCCGAGGGGATAATTCCTGCAAACGGAATTATCCCCTCGGTTTTTCTTGGGCGGCCGACGCTCTGCCGTATCTCGTCCTCCCTTGTGACCGGGAGGGGTGCAAAAAACAAGGGACCGAACGAAAGTTCGGCCCCTTTGGTAGCGGGAGGAGGATTGACTTCGCTTCGCTTGTCTTCGGTCTGTCGTCGTTCGGCAAAGCGCGGACGGGTCCGGCTCTGCGCTCACTCCTAAGACCGTCCGAACCTGCGGTTCTCGTCCTCCCTTGTGGCCGGGAGGGGTGCAAAAAACAAGGGACCGAACTTTCGTTCGGCCCCTTTGGTAGCGGGAGGAGGACTCGAACCTCCGACCTCCGGGTTATGAGCCCGACGAGCTGCCAACTGCTCTATCCCGCGCTATATCGTAAGATGAATCTGTCGTTTCGACACTGCAAAGGTAATACAAAAAACGGGCTTTGCAAAATAAAATTTCCGTCTGACGGGCGTAGCTCCGCATAGGGTGCTGCCATGCAGGAAGTTAACCCGTCGAAAAAAATTATGCCCGGATCTTGTCGGCTACGATTTCGGCCAGATCGTGCACCTTTTTCGTGGCGCCGCGGCCGATGGCTTTTTTGCACAGCGGGCAGGCCGTGACGATGACT
The DNA here is from genome assembly GCA_949419965.1 of Bacteroidales bacterium. Next base: position 17,651 of record CASPAC010000017.1, on the reverse strand, counting down.
TCGGCACCGGTGGCTTCGAGTTCGGTCGCAACCTGCCGTGCGATGGCTTTCTGCTGTCCGTCGTCGATGGCCGTATTGGCGACCGACGAGCCGCAGCAGGGGGCGTTTTCGCGTGTCGCGGCGGGTTCGAGCAGCTCGCCGACGGCTTCGATCACGGCGCGCGGCTGGTCGTAGATGCCGCTGCCGCGCCCCAGTTCGCAGGGGTCGTGGTAGGTGTAGCGCGTGGAGTCGTGCTCGGTGCGGAGCCGTCCGGCCCGCAGGAGCCGCAGGATGTATTCCGAGTGATGGAGCACTTCGATGCCTTCGAGCGCATAATCTTCGCGGAAGACTTTCAGACAGATCGGACACGAGGTCACCAGCGTCTGGATGCCGTGTTTGCGGAAGAGTTCCGTGTTGCAGGTCATCATCTTGCGGGCCGCATCGGTTTCGCCGGCGAGTTTGAGCGGCCGGCCGCAGCAGACGCCGCCGTCGCGGTCGGCCCACCACACTGCTTCGCCTGCGGTCGTGAAGATGCGCTCCATGGCCGCCAGCGTGCGGGGCGTGAGCAGGGTCATGCACCCGGCGAAGTAGCCCACCTTGCCGGTGCCCTGCGAGCGGTCGAGACCGCGCAGGTAGTCGTAGCGCCGTTTGTCGGGCAGGTTGCGCATGGCGTCGCGCGAGTTGAGGCGCAGGGTGTTGAGGTCGATGCCTACGGGGCATTTGGCGGCGCAGCGGCCGCACATCAGGCAGTTGTCGGCCACCTCGGGGCGCAGCCGGCCGTAGCGGCGGTCGCGCAGGAAGTAGACCGACTGCACGTTGTCGATGCTCAGAACGCTCTGCAGCTGGCAGGGGTCGATGCAGATGCCGCAGCGCGAGCAGGCCTCGATCTGGAAGTCGTCGTAAGACGAGTGTTTTTCACCCGAACGCAGACCGTAACGGCGCAGGAAGATGAGGGGTATCTCCGTGAAAATGTGCATGTAGCGCGAGAAGGGCATGGCCACGAAGAAGATGCCCAGACACGAGGAGTAGAACCACCAGGCCGCGCTCTCCGCATTCATCAATGCCATCATGCCGAACGTGCGGCGCATCCATTCGCCGATCGTGCCGGTCAGGAACCCCCCCCCGCCGTAGAGGGCGCACGTGGCGCTTTCGGCTACCAGACGGGCCGGGAAGATGAACCACAGGGCCGAGAGGGCGATGCGGTCGCCCATGACGTGTTTGGTCGTGCGGCGCATGCCCATGGCTTTGGAGCGGATGCGTTTGCTCCAGGCCAGCGCCACGCCCGAGAGGACGAAGAGCAGCAGCAGGTCCATCAGGAAGTCGAACGCCGGCTTGTGGGGCAGTCCCGTGGCGAAATATTTGAAAAAGACGTGTCCCTGCAGCGGAACGGGGCGGAATCCCAGGTGCGCCATGGTCTCGATCCAACCCACGGCGATCAGCAGGAACCAGCCGAAGGCCAGCGACATGTGCATGTAACCCAGCAGGGGATCGACCCGGAAGATGCGGCGGTGGAGCAGCGATTCGCCGATCGTCTCGCCGACGGCCCGGAAGGTGGCGCCGGTGGGAATGCCCCGCAGGATCCGCAGTTTGTCGGCCCGCGGCAGCCGGTAGAGCCACAGCAGCCATTTGACTCCCACGATGGCGAACATCGCCGAAGCGCCCAGGATGAACGGCAGGCAGAAAGGTGCGTAGAAAGTCATGTCAGAAGTCTCCCAGTTTGCGTTTGATGAGCATCACCACCCCGCGCGTGTTGATGCCGCGCGGGCACACGAGCCGGCATTTGCCGCACAGCATGCACTTGTTCATCTCCTCGTAGGCGCCCTGGTATTCGCCGCGGCGCACCAGGGTGTGGACCTTGCGGAAGTTGAATTCCGTCAGGTTGCCGGCCGTGCAGACCGCCGTGCAGCTGCCGCAGCCGATGCAGGTCTGCAGCTCGGGCATTTCGAGCAGGATTTCGTCGCTCTTGCGCAGGTTGTTGCGGTCGATGTCGATGGCCCGGGGCTTGGAGATGGAGTATCCGAAATTGATCGCTGCCATGGGCCTATGCTTTGAGGTATTCGGCCACGGCGTCGGCCGCGGCGGTGGCTTCGTTGAGGGTTTCGCCCACGTTCTTGGGTGCTGTGACGGTGCCGGCATAGAAGATGCCCTCCACGTTGCTGCGTATGTTGCCCAGGAAGTGGTCGCGCGGGGACAGGAAGCCGCTCGGAGCGCGCCGCAGCTCCTCGTTGAGCGTGGCGTTGTCATCGTTGGCGCGCATGCCCACCAGCAGGACCAGCATGTCGACGCTCATGCGCAGCGGGCGTCCCGTGAGGGTGTCTTCGGCCTTGATCTGGATGCGGCCGTCGAGCGTCGGCGCCGCTTCGGAGATGCGGCCGCGCACGAAGTGGACGTTGCACCGCTGCTGCGCCTCGCGGTACATCTCCTCGTAGCCGGGGCCGAACATGCGGATGTCCATGTAGAAGTTGAAGACGTCGGCCCCGGGAAAGAGCCGCTTCATCTCCATGGCCTGCTTCACGCCCGTGATGCAGCAGACGCGCGAGCAGTGCTGCTGGCACACCTTTTCGTCGCGCGAACCCACGCAGTGCAGGAAAGCGATGCGCGCCGGGGCCCGGCCGTCGGCGCAGGCCACCCGGCCCTCGTTGAGCATCCGTTCGATGTCGGCCGAGGTGTAGACGTTGTCGTAGAGCCCGTAGCCGTACTCCTCCTTGACCGCCGCATCGAAAAGCGTGAATCCGGTGGCCACCACCACTGCGTCGCAGGCGAGTTGCGTGCCGTCGGCCAGCGTCACGCTCGTAGGCGTCACGCTGCGGACCTCGCTCCGCGTGCGGACTTCGATCTTCTGTCGCTCGATGCGCCGGCGCAGCTCCGTCAGCACCTCTTCGGCCGGCGTGAACGTCGGAAAGAGGGCGTGCCAGCCGCGCAGTTTGCCGCCCGGCTCGGCTTCCTTTTCCAGCAGCAGCGGTTCGATGCCCAGTTCGGAGAGCCGCAGCGCCGTCTGCATGCCGGCCACGCCGCCGCCTATGATAATCGCTTTTTTCATACGTGTTTCTTCCTTTTTTTTCGGTTGCGGTTGTTTGCCCGGCGCTTCTATTCGCGCATGTCGTAGAGTGTCGCCGGCGGGCAGCCGTTGACCACCGCCGAGCCGGGTTTGCCGATATATTTGCCGTTGCGGCCCAGGTATTTGGCTGCCGGGTCGTAGTCGATGCCCATCTTGTCCAGGAGGGGCTCCACGTCGACCTGGTGCATCTGCATGCCCAGGGCCCACGGGTCGTAGCCCAGCACCAGACCGGCCATCTCCTCGTAGGTGAGCACCGGGATGCCGTGGCCGTTTTCGCCGTAGGTCGTGCCCTCCATTTCGGCAATGGCGTACTGCCACTTGTCGAGGAACATCGCGCAGCCCGGGCAGTTGGCCACGATGAAGTCGGGCTTGTAGGGCGCCATGCTCTCCAGTTTCTTGTGCGAGTTGGCGATCGAGTAGCCGCGGTTGGCCTGCACCAGGTAGTTGCGGAATCCGAAGCCGCAGCAGTGGCGCCGTTCGGGATAGTCGACGCACTGGCCGCCCCACGATTCGATCATGCCGGCCAGCACATAGGGGAATTCCGATCCGCCGATGCCCGATTTCGGGAAAATCTTGGCGTAGTGGCAGCCGATGTGCTCGACCACGTGCAGCGGTTCGCCCGTGAGGGCGTTCACCAGCTTGTGCTTGGCTTTGCGGGCGATTTCCTCGCGGAAGTGGAACATCACGTCCGAGGTGTGGGCCAGGCTGGCCGGCTTGCGGAATTCGCGGCCCGTGGCTTTCAGCAGATTCTCGCGCGTCCTCTCCTCCGTCTCGGGGAACTCCTCCCACGTGGCGAGAATCTCGGAATAGACGCCGAACGAGGTGATGCACGAGGCTACGAAATTCTCGTAGCCCGCTTCGGTCATCAGGGCGAACTGACGCGCCACGACGGTCATGATCGTTTCGAGCGGCACGATGTCCGAGTGGTAGCCGATGCCCGTGCACGACGAGTGCTTGGGGTCGTCCAGCAGGTCGCGGCCGAGGTCGTTCTGCAGGATGTCGATGAACGCCTTTTCGCTGCCCGGGAAAAAGTTCTGGCGGATGCAGCTGCGCGCGTAGTAGTAGCGGTCGTCGGCTATCTGTTTCTGGTATTCTTTCCAGCTGTTGCGTTTCATGGTGTCGGTAATGCCTGTTTTATGGTTCGGCGGTCGTTGGGTTTCGTTGCTGTCCGGGGTTTCGGCCCCCCGCTTCTGTCGGGCGGGTCCTATGCAGATGCGTCATCCGTGGGCGGAATGCGGCGGCCGGTCGTGGCAGCGGATATTCCGGAGAAAGACGGGCCTGGGGTCAACCGTGTTCGTTGCTGTTGTTCCGGAAGACGTCCATCATGTATTCTTGGGTAGCCCCTTCTGCATAGCCCAGTTCGCGGGCCTTGCGGTCGGAGTGGTTTTCGATGGCTTCGAACATCGCCTTGCCGCCGCTCACCTCGAAGATGCGGTCGATCTCGCCGAGCGACTCTTCGTCCAGGCGGCGCAGGGCGCCGGCACCGTGACGCATGTATACCGGAGTGAACTGCGCGAAGATCTCCTTGTCGTGGTCGAAGACCCACTTCCACACGGTGCCCTGTTCGGGGTGGAGCTCGGGCCGGACCATCCGCGGCACGATGCAGTAGCCCGTGCGCAGGATGTTGTCGCCGATGATGCGCTTGAGAGCCAGCTGCTGGCGTCCCTTTTCGCTTTCGGCGAAGAGTCCCAGCTTCTGCGAGAGCGTGCGCAGCGCCTGGATCACATAGCCCGGCGTGTTGCCGCGCGGGCAGCGGGGCCGGCACGACATGCACTCGCCGCAGTACCAGATGGTGTCGCTTTTCAGGAGCCGTTCGATGGCTTCCTCGTCGCGCGTCTGCACGATCGATACGATCTGCCGCGGGTCGTAGTTGTAGAACTCCGCCGCGGGGCAGACGCCCGTGCAGACGCCGCAGTTCATGCAGGCGTTGAGTCCCTCGCGGAACCGCACGTCCTCCATGAGCATGTCGAAATATTTTCCCATGTTCGTCTGAACCTTTGCAAGCGCAAAGGTACTCGTTTCCGGCGGATCGGGCGGTGGTATAAATACCTAAATTGCAGCCGGGTTTCGGGCTGCCGGTTTGGCGTTTCCGGCGTTTGGGGTTATTTTGCAGAAATTACGGGCCGCTCCGGCGGCCGCAGCTTGTTGGAGTCATGAAACGAATCCTTTTCTTGTTTGTTGTTTCGGCGTTGTTCGATGTTGCTTCGGTGTCGGCGGAGGTTCCGCCGGAGATGAAGATTCTGCCCCGCCGCGTTTCGCATATCGGAGTCACGAAACCGGAGAAGCAATCCTATGTATTGCATTTCTCCTACGATGGGCAGGGGCGCATCGTTGCCGTCCGCCGCACGAACCGGAGCCGTCGGGACGAAGGGGGTTTCCGCAGGGTCGGGGAGGACGACACCGTGAAGATCGCTTATGCGCCCGACCGGGTCACGGTGACCGATGCCGCAGGCAGAGCGGTTTACGAAGTGGCCGGGAGTATGTCGCGGCCGTGGAGATGCGCGACGAACGCGGCGGGCGGATACGCCTGGAGTTTTTCTACGAAGAATAGTTCATATTGCGGTGAGTGCCCATCGCTGCGGTCCTGTTGCAACGAGACCCCTGCTTTCGGCAGGGGCCTCGTTGCGTTGTTCGTCCGGAAGCGGGTTATCGTCGTTCGTAGGTCTCGAAGACGAACGGGTAGGGGTAGCTTTCGCCGTGCGGAAAGGCTTCCGATTCGACGAGCCGCCATTGCGAAGCGTCCCACTCCGGAAAGCGGGTGTCGCCTTCGTAGCTGTGCTCCACGCGTGTGAGGTGGAAGCGGTCGGCCAGCGGGAGCGCCTCGGCGTAGATCTGCGCGCCGCCGATGATGAAGACTTCTTCTTCTGCCGGGAAGAGCGCCAGCGCTTCGCCGAGCGAGTGCACCGTTTCGCACCCCTCGAACGTTGTTTCCTGCCGCGTGACCACCACGTTGCGGCGGTTGGGCAGCGGGCGGCCCAGCGATTCGTAGGTCTTGCGGCCCATGACCACGGGATGACCCGTCGTCAGCGCCTTGAAGTGTTGCAGGTCTTCGCGGATGTGCCACAGCAGGGCGTTCCGGTCGCCGATCACGCCGTTTTGAGCTACGGCGACTATGATTGAAATCATGTTGGTGTCTGTGATTTGATTTTTTGCCGGGACTGCCGGACGGATGATGTTGCGTAACGACGCTTGTTTTGATGAACCGTGTTTCCTTTTTTTTGTTATAGCCGCTTTTTGCCGGTACAAAAAGCGGCGCAGACATCGGGGCGGATTTTGATAAGGAGACGTTATTCTGAACAAAGCGAAGGATCTGTAAAACAAATGAGAACCCGGACGGCTAAAACGACATCGGGGCCTTGATGGCGGGCCAGGGGTCGTAGGCTTCGAGCGTGAAGTCGTCGAAGCGGAAATCGAAGATCGACTTCACGGCGGGGTTGAGCCGCATGACGGGCAGGGGCCGCGGGGTGCGGGCAAGCTGTTCCTCGACCTGCTCCATGTGGTTGAGGTAGAGATGCGTGTCGCCCAACGTGTGGATGAACTCGCCCGGTTCCAGATCGCACACCTGCGCCATCATCTGCGTCAGCAGGGCGTAGGAGGCGATGTTGAACGGTACGCCCAGAAACGTGTCGGCGCTCCGCTGGTAGAGTTGGCACGAGAGCCGCCCCCGGGCCACGTAGAATTGAAACAGCACATGGCAGGGCGGCAGGGCCATTTCGTCCACCTCGGCCACGTTCCATGCCGAGACCAGAATGCGCCGCGATTCGGGATCGGTCCGGATCAGTTCCGCCGCCTGCGCGATTTGGTCGATCGTGCTGCCGTCGGGCCTCGGCCACGAACGCCACTGGTAGCCGTAGACGTGGTTGAGGTCGCCGTAGCGGTAGCCTTCGACGGGCGACTCGCTGCCGGCCGAGACGAGAAATGTTTCGCGGTCCAGCGGCCGGATGCCCCGGGCCGCGCACAGCTCCCCGTAGTAGCGGTAGGCGTCGTTGTCCCAGATGTGTACGCCGTTTTCGACCAGATAGGCGATGTTGGTGTCGCCGCGCAGGAACCACAGCAGTTCGTGGATCACTCCTTTGAGGAACACCTTCTTGGTCGTCAGCAGCGGGAATCCCTCGCGCAGGTCGAAGCGCATCTGGTGGCCGAAGACGCTTTTTGTGCCGGTGCCCGTGCGGTCGCCCCGCACGATGCCTTCGTCCTTGATCCGGCGCAGCAGGTCGAGATATTGTTTCATGGGTCGAATCGTTTGAGGGTCAGTTCGCCCGCGTCGTCCAGCACCCCGTAGGCCGGGGTCGTCTCCCAGGAGCTCAGATGGAGGGTGTGGAGGTTTCCGTCGCGGTAGTCGCGGGCTGCGTGCATGTGGCCGAAAACGAAGTGGTCGACTTCGTGTTCCGCCGCATATTCGCGGGCGTAGGCGATCAGCGGTTCGGCCAGCGAGGGGTCGGCGGGTCCTTCGGTGCGGTGGGCCTTGCGCGACTTGCCGCTCCACCATTGTCCGAACCGCATGGCCAGGTCGGGGTGCAGGCCCCATGCGAAAAGCCAGCGCAGAAGCCGCGAGCGGAAAATGCGGTTGAGCAGCTTGATGGCCGGCCGGTCGTCGATCTTCATGTTGTCGCCGTGGGCGATGAAGATGCGGCGGCCGCAGAGGTTGACGGTGCAGGGGGCGGTGCGGATCTCCACGCCGCATTCGCGCGGGAGGTAGTCGCCCACCCACATGTCGTGGTTGCCCGTGAAGAGGACCACCCGGATGCCCCGGTCGGTCAGTTCGGCCAGCTTGCCCAGCGTCCGGACGAAACCCTGCGGCACCACGCGGCGGTATTCGAACCAGAAGTCGAAGATGTCGCCCACGAGGAAGATCGCTTCCGCATCGCGTGCCGCCATGTCGAGCCACGCCACGAACTTGCGTTCGGTCGCGCGGGCCTCCTGCGGGGTCCCGCCTCCCAGATGGACGTCGGATGCGAAGTAGATCATGCTTGAAGTTCGGAATTCACGATTCGGAATGTACGTTTTGGCGGTGCGGTCCGACAGGTCGAATATGATTCCGAACCTTTTCGGGGGGCTCCTTTTTCTTTGTCGGAGAAACACCCGCTGCGACCTTTCGCTGCGCTCGGGGCGTCGGTTGAGGTGTCCCGGGAATCGAACGGACATGCGGGCGCCGTACCCCCCCCCTGCGCGGAGGCATTTTTATTTTGTCAGCTGGTCGAGTTTCTGTTCCAGGCTCTTGCCGTAGATGTCCTTGGCTACGATGTTGCCCTGTTTGTCGATCAGGAAGTTGGCGGGCAGTTTCTCCAGGTTGTAGAGCCCAACCACCGAGGAGGCGCGGCCGCGGAGGTCGCTCACCGAGATCCAGGGCAGCTGCTGTTCCTGCACGGCCGAAATCCAGGCCGGTTTCGACGTGTCGAGCGCCACCTGGTAGACTTCGAACGGCGTGGGGGCGCCGGCATATTTGGCGTAGGTCTCCTTCAGTTCGGCGTTGAGCGTGTTGCTGTTGCCAAGTTCGGCCGACCAGAAGTCCAGCAGCACCACCTTGCCTGCGAGCGACGAGAGCCGCACTTTCTTGCCGTAGATGTCCGTCAGATCGAGGTCGGGATAGCCCGTCTCCGAGACCTGCGACGTCAGACTGATGCGTGCGTCCATGCGGGCGATTTCGCCCAGCAGCGGCTGCAGGTAGGGGGTCTTCGGATAGCGCTCCTCGATGGCGTCGGCCACCGTGCGGTAGTAGACCACGTCGCTGTCGCCGTTGAACAGGTGGGTGTCGCCCGGCAGCCGTTGGTAGAGGGCGTAGACCGCGGCCAGCGACGATTTGTGCTCGATGATGAAGCGCAGCTGTTCGCGGCGGATGCGGTAGTATTCGGCCGTGTAGCTCTTGGCCAGGGCATTGCGCTCCTCGTCCGTGAGTCCGGTGCGTGCGAACTGCCGGGCGATCTCTTCGAGTTGCTGCGCTCCGATGACGTAGGCCTGGTAGAACTGCCGCAGCAGTTCGGTCTCTTCCGAGCCTTCGACCGTGTAGTTGCGGATGGGGCTGCCCACGGCGCCCACCGTCAGCCGGTCGCCGCCCGCTATGAGCATCGGGATGCGTACGCCGTTGCAGAGCAGGTTGTAGAGCGTCGGGGTCTCGGCCGCGTTTTCCAGCCGGAAGCGGTAGTTGCCCGCTTCGTCGAGGCGGGCCGTGTCGATGACGGCCTGCGACAGGGGCGTGATTTGTTCCAGGTAGATCTCTTCGGCATCCGAACCGACGAAGCGGCCCGAGACGGTCGCCTTCTGCGACCGGCAGCCGCCCAGCAGCAGGGCTGCCATGAGCGTTGCGCAGAGCGTGAATCTCTTCATGTGACTCTCTTTATTGTCTTTCTGTTCCGGCTTTCCGCTTTTCGGCCCGTCGTGCCGGCCGCCGGTGCTTCGGCCGGTCGGCCGCGGCATGTCTTTTCGGTCGCGGCCCGGGCTTCGCGCCGGGTCGGAAAAGGCCGCAGGACCGGGTTCCGGGGCGACGGGAAGGAGCGGAAAATCGCTTTCGAATTTCAAATATAGCAAATTCCGCCGCTCCATGCAAGTTTATTTCTGCAAATTGCGGCGACCGCCGTTTTTCTGGAAGTTGCGGTTGTTGTGCTGCTGGCCCCGATTGCCGTGCTGGTTGCGGCCCCGCTGCTGCTGGCGCTGCTGTCCGCCTTTCTGCTGACGTCCCGAAAAGTGCTGTTTGTAGTCGCTTCGGAGATTATTCAAGGCCACTTCGTCGATTTTGACCCCACCTCCGGACATCTCCTTGATGTCTTTTATGATCACTTCGTTGCTGGGGTGCTCCTGGTTGTATTCGTAGCTCTTGGTGCGCATGTAGCGGGCCAGATTGTCGACCGTGCGGTTGATCTGTCCGGGATCCTTCATCTCCTTGAGACGCTGCAGCATCTGCTCCACGTATTTGCCGTAGTGCTTATGGGCGAAGCGGCTCTGGGGATAGGCCATCCGGTGGGGCGAGGCCGTGAGTTCCTGGCGGCTCGGACGCGGATAGGGCGAATCGACATCGAGCTGGAAGTCAGACATGATGAAGAGGTGGTCCCACAGCTTGTGCTTGTAGTCGGCCGTGTCGCGCAGGAAGGGGAACAGGTTGCCCATCACGGCGATCACGGCGCGGGCCTGGCGGTTGCGGTCGCGGCGGTCTTCGATGCGGGTGAGCGAGTCGATCATCTCCTGTATGTGGCGCCCGTATTCGGGCAGATACAGTTTGCGACGCTTGTAGTTGTAATTTTTTTCCATGTGTCGTTCGTGCGGTTGCCGGCGTTGTTGCGTCCGGTCGTGCGGAGTGTCCGGCCGGTCTCGGGCAGTGGTGCGATTCAGGAGCGTCCGGCCCTCCGGAACGGGGCGGGCGCCCGGGCCCGTGAAATTGGTTTTGCGCTGCGGAAAGCCCTACCTTTGGGCGCAGGCGCAGTCCCGGACCCGATCTCCGCGCGTCGCGGAGCGCTTGCGGCAGAGCGCCGCCCGGCCCGGGTCGGGCACCGGCAAAAGTAGGTAAAATTTCGAAAATATCAAGTATGCCAAAGGTTTTAATTCTCGACCGTTCAAAAAGTATGCGAAACACCTTGCGCGAGCGGCTCGAATACGAGGGTTTCTCCACCGAGGCCGCCGAGGACGACACGGCTGCCGAGGAGTTGTGCCGGCGCGTGCCGTTCGACGTCATCCTCTCCGACACCGGGTGCCGGATGCCCGAGGGCGACGTGCCGTTCATCGTGCTTTCGTCCGAGGCTTCGATCGACTCGGCCGTCGAGGCCGTGCGCTCGGGGGCCCGCGACTTTCTGACCAAACCCGTCGACATGAACCGCCTGCTGAAGTCGATCCGCCGCATCGTCGACGAGCCCGATTCCGACTCCTCTGCTTCCGGTGCGCACGCTCCCGCGCCGGCGCGCCGTCCGCGCCGCGCACGCGCGATGCAGGTGCAGGAGATCATCGGTTCGTCGGCGGGCATCGAGCGGGTGCGGCAGCTTATCGAGAAGGTGGCGCCGTGCGACGCCCGCGTGCTCATCACCGGCGAGAACGGCACCGGCAAGGAGCTCGTGGCGCGCTGGCTCCATGCCAAGAGTCCCCGTGCGGCGGCTCCTTTCGTGGAGGTCAACTGCGCGGCCATCCCCTCCGAACTGATCGAAAGCGAACTTTTCGGCCACGAGCGGGGCGCCTTCACTTCGGCCATCAAGCAGCGCAAGGGCAAGTTCGAGCAGGCCGACGGCGGCACGCTCTTCATGGACGAGATCGGCGACATGTCGCTGGCTGCCCAGGCCAAGGTGCTGCGGGCCTTGCAGGAGAACAAGGTGAGCCGCGTGGGCAGCGACAAGGACATCGAGGTCGACGTGCGCGTCATCGCCGCCACCAACAAGAACCTGCGCGAGGAGATCGACAAGGGCAATTTCCGCGAGGACCTCTACCACCGCATCGGCGTGGTCGTCGTGCGGGTTCCGGCCCTGCGCGAGCGCACCGAGGATATTCCCGGGTTGGTCGACCATTTCGTGCGCGCCATCTGCGCCGAGTACGGCCTGCCGCCCAAGCCGATCGAGCCCAAGGCGCTGCGGGCTTTGCAGGAGAAGCCCTGGACGGGCAACATCCGCGAGCTGCGCAACGTCATCGAGCGCCTGATCATCCTTTCCGACGAGAAGATCGCGGCGGCCGACGTGGAGTGTTATTGTTAGATCGCTGCTTCCCGGGACCGGGGTGTTGCCGCTGCGGGTTTTGGCGCCGGCTGCGGCGTCAGAGCAGGGCGAGTATTTCTTCGGCCCGGTCGACAATATGGTCGGCGCCCGCCTCCTCCAGTTCGGTCCGCGAGCGGAAGCCCCACGTTACGCCTGCGGAGCGGATGCCGGCCGCCTTGGCCGTGAGGATGTCGATGCCCGAGTCGCCGACGAAGAGCGCCTGGCCCGGCGGCGTCTCCGTCAGCGAGAGGATCGTCTCCGCTACGGCAGGGTCGGGTTTCAAGGGTACTCCCTCGCGCTGCCCGAAGACCGGGTCGAACGCGATGCCGGGGAAGAAGCGCCGCACCAGTTTTTCGGTGCCCGCCTGGAACTTGTTCGACGCCACGGCCAGCCGAAGGCCGCGCTGTGAGAGCACGGCCAGCAGTTCGGGGACGCCTTCGTAGGGCCGGGTGCGGGCGTCGATGTGCTCCGTATAGCAGCGCACGAAGTCGGCGCGCATGAGGGCCACGTTTTCGGGTGTGCGCAAGGGTTCGGGCAGCGCCCGTTCCACCAGGCGCATGATGCCGTTGCCCACGAAGCCGCAATAGTCGTCGTAGGAGTGCTGCGGCAGTCCGCGCATCGCCAGCGTGGCGTTGCACGCCACGGCCAGGTCGCCGATGGTGTCGAGGAGCGTGCCGTCGAGGTCGAAGATTACGAGTCGCGTGTTCATCGTTTGCGGTAGATGCGCCAGCCGGCGGCCGCCACCAGGAGCGACATGAGCGGGCTGACAAGGTTGAAGATGCAGTAGGGGAAATAGACGAAGGTCGAGACGCCCAGGACCGTGGCCTGCGTCATGCCGCACGAATTCCACGGCACGAGCACCGAGCAGACCGTGGCCGAGTCTTCGACCGAACGGCTCAGCAGCCGGGCTTCGAGTCCGCGCTGGGCGTAGAGGTCGCGGAAGAGACGGCCCGAAAGGATGATCGATATGTACTGGTCGGCCGTGCAGAGGTTGAAGAAGATGCCGGCGCCGACGGTCGACGCCACGGCCGGGAACGGCCGCCGCACGAAGCGCAGGAAGATGCCGGTGAGCGAACGGAGCATGCCGCTGCCGGTCATCACGCCGCCGAAGCACATGGCGCAGAGGATCAGCCACACGGTGTTGAGCATGCCGGCCATGCCGCGCGTGGCGACGAGCTCGTCGAGCTGCGGATTGCCCGTTTCCAGAGCCGTGGGGCCGAAGCAGGTCATCAGCACCCCTTTGAAGCCCGACAGGAAGTCGAGGCGGGCGACTCCGGCGACTTCGGCTACGAGCCGGGGCTGGACCAGGAGCATGGCGATGCAGGCGAAGACCACGGCGGCGAAGAGCGTGACGAGGGCCGGGAGCTTGCGGGCGATCAGAAAGCCTGTGGCCAGCGGCACGAGCAGCAGCCACGGCGTGATGCGGAACGTTGCTTCGAGTGCTTCGGCGTAGCGGAGCGCGTGGGCGCCGTCGAGGTGGTCGAGCGAGAAGCCGGCGACGGTGAAGACGGCCAGCGCGACGGCCATCGAGGGCACGGTGGTCAGCAGCATGTAGCGGATGTGGTCGAAGATGCCGACGCCGACGGTCGACGAAGCCAGCACCGTGGTGTCGGAGAGCAGCGAGAGTTTGTCGCCGAAGTAGGCGCCCGAGATGATGGCGCCGGCGATCCACCCCTCGGGGAATCCCATCGCGCGGCCGATGCCCATCAGGGCCACGCCGATGGTGGCGATGGTGGTCCACGAACTGCCCGTCATCAGCGAGACCCCGGCGCAGATCAGCGAGGTGGCTACGAGGAAGAACGACGGGTGGAGGACTCTCAGTCCGTAGCAGATCATCGTCGGCACCACGCCGCCGACCATCCACGTGCCGGCGATGGCGCCGATGAGCAGCAGGATGATGATGGCCGAGGCCGAAGCCCGGATGTTGTCGATGACGGACTCCTCCAGCACCTCCCACCGGCAGCGGTAGACGCCGATGGCGATCATGGCGCAGACCGAAGCGGCCGAGAGCAGGGCGATCTGGCTGCCGCCGTCGATGGCGCCGCCGCCGAAGCAGCGGATGACGATGCAGAGCAGCAGCGCGAGCACGGCCAGCGGTATGGCCGAAAGCCAGGGCGACGGGGTTTTGGTAACTTGGTTTTCCATAATTCGCGACAGTTGAACGAACGGCAAAAATACGAATAAGCGAGAGCAAAAGCAAGCTTGCTTGTTTTTGCCGAGCGGGAGTATCTTGGGCGCAAGCCAAAAATACGAACAAGCCGAGCGGAATGTCGAATTTATTTGAACATTCCCGAGGCGAAAGTATCTAAGACGAAGTCAAAAATACAAAATAAATCATGTTTCCGACACTCCGTTGCATCGTCCGTTTCTATGCGGAGGGTTTCCGCAGCATGACTGCGCTGGGGCGGACGCTGTGGATCGTCGTGCTGGTGAAGCTTTTCGTGATGTTCGCCGTGCTGAAACTCTTTTTCTTTCCCGATTTTCTGGCCGGCAAGAGCGACGGGGAGCGGGCGGCATACGTGTTGGAGGAGCTGACGGACGGGGGAGCTTGAAAGTTGAAAATTTTTCTTTCGGATGGATTATTTGCAAACAGTCGACTGGTCGCGTGCGCAGTTCGCCATGACGGCCGTCTACCACTGGTTCTTCGTGCCGCTGACGCTCGGCCTGAGCGTCCTGGCGGCCATCATGGAGACCTTGTACTACCGCACGGGCGATGTTTTCTGGCGGCGGACCACCCGCTTCTGGATGCGGCTGTTCGGCATCAATTTCGCCATCGGCGTGGCTACGGGGCTCATCCTCGAATTCGAGTTCGGCACCAACTGGTCCAACTATTCCCACTTCGTGGGCGACATTTTCGGGGCGCCGCTGGCCATCGAGGGGATCATGGCTTTCTTTCTGGAAAGCACCTTCATCGCCGTGATGTTCTTCGGGTGGGACAAGGTGAGCCGCGGCGCCCACCTCGCCGCCACGTGGCTCACGGCCGTCGGCGCCAACCTTTCGGCGCTGTGGATTCTGGTCGCCAACGCCTGGATGCAGTATCCGGTGGGGTGCAGGTTCAACCTGCAAACCGTGCGCAACGAGATGACCTCGTTCTGGGAGGTGGCCCTCTCGCCCGTGGCCGTCAACAAGTTTTTCCATACGGTCGCTTCGTCGTTCGTGCTCGCGGCGCTTTTCGTCGTCGGTGTGAGCGCCTGGTACCTGTTGCGACGGCGCGAGGAGCGGATGGCCCGCGGGAGCATCGCCATCGCATCGTTTTTCGGTGCGGTTTTCGCCGTCGTCACGGCGGTCACGGGCGACCGGTCGGGCGCTGTGGTTGCGCGCGTGCAACCCATGAAGCTGGCTGCCATGGAAGCGCTTTACGACGGCGAAGCGGGCGCTTCGCTCACGGTCGTCGGGCTGTTGCGCCGCGACAGAGCGGACGACGACGGGCCGTTCCGGTTCCGGATCGGCATCCCGAAGCTGCTTTCGTGGATGAGTTTCCGCGATGCCGAGTCCTATGTGCCCGGCATCCGCGATCTGGTGGCGGGCAATGCGGAGCGGGGCATCCTGTCGGCCGAGGAGATGATGGCGCGCGGCCGCAAGGCGGTCGCCGAGCTGGGGCGCTATCGGGCGGCCCGCGAAGCCGGAGACCGTGCGGCGATGGCCGCCGTGGAGCGCAAGTTCGACCCGGCGGCTCCCGAGGGCGAGGAGTTTCTGCGCGAGTATTTCGCCTACTTCGGCTACGGGTATCTCGAATCACCGGCGCAGACGGTGCCCAACGTGCCGCTGCTCTTCTATTCGTTCCGCGTGATGGTCGGCGCCGGGGTCTTGTTCATCGTGCTGCTGGCTGCCGTCTGGTGGCTCAACCGGCGCGGCACGCTCGCTTCGGCGCGCTGGCTGCTGCGGCTCTGCGTGTGGATGATTCCCGTGGCTTATCTTGCGTCGCAGGCCGGGTGGGCGGTGGCCGAAGCCGGGCGTCAGCCGTGGGCCGTCCAGAACCTGATGCCGGTGGGCGTTGCGGCCTCGAAGATTCCGAGCGCGTCGGTCGGCACGACGTTTTTCCTCTTTCTGGCGCTGTTCACGGTGCTGCTCGCCGTGGAGATAAGCATTCTGCTGCGGCAGATACGACTGGGGCCTGACGGGGCGGAGATTCCCGAACCGGAGAAACTGTGACCTCTTTTTCGGCGGCTCTCGGAGCTGCGCGGGCCGCACCCCCTCCCGGCGGAGGCCCGCAACAGTCCGGCTGGTGCCGGGCGTTCCCCGCGGGCTGCGGTCCGGTGTCAACCGATGGGCCGAACGCAGCATCGACAGGGGGGATCGAACGAATATAAACAACAACGATGGATACGCTGACAATCTTACAACACTACTGGTGGTTCGTGATTTCGCTCTTAGGGGCGCTGCTTGTGTTTCTGCTCTTCGTGCAGGGCGGGCAGGCGCTGCTTCCGTGTCTGGGCCGGACCGAGGAGGACCGCAGTCTGGCCGTCAACGCCCTGGGCCGCAAGTGGGAACTCACCTTCACCACGCTGGTCACTTTCGGCGGCGCTTTCTTCGCGTCGTTTCCGCTGTTCTACTCCACGTCGTTCGGCGGGGCGTTCTACGTGTGGATGGCCATTCTGCTTTGCTTCGTGCTGCAAGCCGTGGCCTACGAATACCGCCGCAAACCCGCCAACCTGCTGGGCCGCCGGACGTTCGACGTCTTTCTTACGATCAACGGCATCTTGGGCCCCTTGCTCCTGGGCACCGCCGTCTCCACGTTCTTCACGGGGGCGCCCTTTACCGTCGACCGGCTGAATCTGGCCGATGCGGCCGGGGGTGCCGGTGTCGTGATTTCGCAGTGGGCGACTCCGTGGCACGGGCTCGATGCGCTGGCCAACGGCTGGAACCTCGTGCTGGGCGCGGCGGTAACGCTGCTGGCCATGATGCTGGCCTGCCAATACTTCATCGGCAGCGTGGCGGACGACGCTTTCGTGGCCCGTGCCCGCAGGCGGATGCTGCCTTGTGCGCTGGGGTTCGCGGTCTGCTTCGCAGCTTGGCTCGTACGTCTGCTTTTCGCGACGGGGCTGGCGGCCGATCCGGCGACGGGGACGATCGTGGCGGTGCCTTATAAGTACCTCCGTAATTTTTTGGAAATGCCTTTCGTTGCGGCGTTGCTGCTGGCCGGAGTGGTAGCGGTGCTGTGGAGCATCCGGCTCGGGTGGCGCGGCAGCCGCCGGGCGGTCGGGTTCGGGGGCGGCGGCACGGTGGCGTCCGTGTTGGCGCTGCTGCTCTGTGCCGGCTGGAACCGTACGGCCTACTATCCCTCGCTGGTCGACATGCAGTCGTCGCTCACGATCGCCGGTTCGTCGTCGAGTTTATTCACCCTGCGGACCATGGCGTGGGTCTCGCTGATGATTCCTTTCGTGGCGGCCTACATCGCCTGGGCATGGCGGGCGATCGGCCGCCGGCCTCTGACCCGCGAAGAACTCGACGGAGAGGGACACCAATATTGATATTGAACGGGTCGGCCCGCCGGGCGAAGACCTGACACAGAAAAGGCGGAACCCCGTTGCTTGGGATTCCGCCTTGCTTTATGCCTTGCCGGCCCGGGAGTTACTCCTCCTGCTGACCGAAAGGATACTGGTTCTGGTGCACGTCGTCGAAACGCATGCCCTTTTCGTAGGTCTTCATGGCGCGGCGCGACATGCCCATCGACGAGAAACCGCCGTCGTGGAAGAGGTTCTGCATCGTCACCTTGCGCGTGAAGTCGGAGAAGAGCGTCAGCACGTAGTCGGCGCAGTCTTCGGCCGTGGCGTTGCCCAGGGGCGACATGTTCTCGGCGAACGACATCAGATCGCCCAGTCCGAGCACGCCGTTGCCTGCGGTGGTCGCCGTGGGCGACTGCGACACGGTGTTGATGCGCACGTGCTTCTCGCGTCCGTAGATGTAGCCGAAGCTGCGGGCGATCGATTCGAGCAGCGCCTTGGCGTCGG
>CASPAC010000016.1 GCA_949419965.1 Bacteroidales bacterium | reverse complement strand
TTTCAGGGGTCAAATCAACCTTGGCCGCAGGGGTCATCCGCGCCTGGGTTTTCCAGTCGGCGCGGACGACAATGCTGCCATCCTGGCGCAAAGCTCCTATTTCAACCCAGGCAAAAACGAATGATTCATCATACAAAACAACATGCAAAAAAAATAAGGAGCTGAAAATCAACTCCTTATTGTGCCCAGGACAAGACTCGAACTTGCACGAACTAAACGTTCACTACCCCCTCAAAGTAGCGTGTCTACCAATTTCACCACCTGGGCGACACATACCGAAACTTACGATTCGGGAGCACAAATATAGCGCATAAATTTCAAACCGCCAAATTTTTCGCTCGGGAAGACAGAAATTTATCCGCATCCGCCACCGGCCCGATCGATGATCCTACACAGAGCACCCGACACCCCGCAATCGACCCGCCACCCAGAAATGAGGAAACAAAGGAAACGTCAACAAAGAAGCAAAAAAGTAACGATAAGATAAAAAACAAGAAAAGGCGGCAACCAAAAGAACAAAAACAAATATAAGCACGGCAACAGAGACAAAAAAAAGCAACAAAAAACGGGGTGGGCAACGGAGCAAACAGAGTAAACGGAGATAAAAGAACGAAAAGCAGGAAATGCCAACGACAGAACAAAAACCAGAAATAATATAGCAACGAGAGAACTAAAAAAATAGGATAATACAACAACGGGCGGTAGGACAAAAAAACAGAAAAGGCAACAACAAAAAAGACAGAAAACAGAGAAACCAAACAACGAAAACAGAAAGACAACAGGAGTGGGCTGCATCAAAGGAAGCAAGAAGCAAGAAACGGGTGCAGGAAAATGAAGAGACAGAAAACAGAGAAAATAGCAACGACTGGAGCACCAACACCACCGACAGAAAACAAACAGGAAGCGACAAAAACGACGGAAACAGAAAGGGCCGCAAGGAGAAGCGGCGAAAAACAACAAGCAGAAAAACCTCAAAAAAAGACAAGCAGGAGGCAACGAAAAAGTAGCATTAACGAACTGCGGAGTCCTGCTTCTCGCAGGACTCCGCAGTTCGCTCCGTTTCTCTTTATCGGATCGTCATTTCGTCGAGCAGATACCCCGCTCCGCCGATGCGGTCGATGACCATCAGCACGTAGCGGATGTCGACCGCGATGTTGCGGCAGATCGTCGGATCGAATTCAATGTCGCTCATCGTCGAGCGCCACGTGCGGTCGAAGTTGATGCCTATGAGTTCGCCGCGCCCGTTGAGAATCGGAGAGCCGGAGTTGCCGCCCGTAGTATGGTTGGTCGCCAGGAAACACACCGGCACCGTGCGACGGCCGTCGATCTCCACGCCCCAGCGGCCATATTCTTTCGACGCATGGAGGTCGCGCAGCGCCTGGGGGATGTCATAGTCGTAGATCGCAGGATTGTCCTTGGCAATGATGCCGTCGATGGTCGTCAGCGGCTTGTGATACTCGCCGTCAGCATATTCGTAGCCCGCCACCGAGCCGTAGGCCACGCGCAGCGTGAGGTTGGCATCGGGAAACATGGCACCTTCGCGTTTTTCGGCCGCAGCCCAGCGACGCAATCCCTCGACATAGCGGGCATAGAGTTCGTTCATGCGGGCACTATTGAAGTTGCGCAGCGACGAGGTGCCCAATTCGTCGACGATTCGGGCGTAAAGCGCCGCGATTCCCTTTTTCAGTGCCGTCAGTTCTTCTGCTTTCGGATCGTCGACCGTCAGTGCGAAGATATGATCGGCATAGGCCGCAGGAGTTTCGTATTTTTCGACTCCGGCCTCGAATTCGGCAAACGGCTTCAGCATTGTGGCACGAGCCGCATACTCCTCGAATGCCTGGCGATAAAGAGCTTGTTCAACAGGCCGGCTTTTGGCAAAAATCGGGTCGGCTTTTTCTTCGTCGGCAAACCCATAGCGGAGCGTGAGCAGCGTCTCGGCCAGCAGTTCACGCGTATAATAATAAGGCAGTGCCCGCGCGAACTCGTTCTTCAGCTCTTGCAACACTTCGCCGTCCCCCGTCGCTTCGACGAAACGTTTTTCTGTCTCCTGTTTCTTTTCGCAGGTTCCCAGTCGTTCGATTCCCAGCACTTCGCCCTGCCATTTCTTCCAGGCGTTGGCGATCGAGGCGTGTTTGGCCGCATAATGGATGCGCAGTGCCGGATCGGACGCCTGCCCCTCCGAAATGATATGGAGCCGGCCTGTACGGATGGCGATCTTCATCGGGTCGGAGACTTCGGCAATGTACTTTACCACATCGGAAAGAATATACTGCTGCGTGTTGCCCGGGAAACCGTAGATCATCGTGAAGTCGCCCTCGCCGACTCCGCGCGTCGAAATCGTGAAATGACGGCGCGGCCGGTAGGGCACATTGTCGGGCGAATAGGCCGCCGGCTTGTTGTCGGCACCTGCATAAATGCGGAACACCGAGAAATCGCCCGTATGGCGGGGCCATATCCAATTATCGGTGTCGCCGCCGAACTTGCCGATCGACGAGGGCGGGGCCGCCACCAGGCGTACGTCGTCGAACTGCTCGTAGAGGAACAGAAACTGCTGGTTGCCATAGTACATCTGTTCGACCGCGGCCTTGTAGCCGGCGCCCTCGGCTTCGGCCTTGCGCACGATCTCTTCGGCCGTTTCGCCGGCCGCCATGCGGTCGGTAACATCCTCCATGCGGACGAGGAACTTCACATTGAGGTTCTTGTTGGGCAGTTCTTCAGCCCGCGAACGCGCCCAGAATCCGTGAGTCAGGTAATCGTTTTCGACCGACGAGTGGCTTTGAATGGCGTCATAGCCGCAGTGGTGGTTGGTCAGCAGCAAGCCTTCGGGCGAAACCAGCTCGCCCGTACAACCGCCGTCGAAAAGCACCACAGCGTCTTTCATCGACGCTTTGTTGATCGAATAGATGTCTTCGGCCGTGAGCCGGAAGCCTTTGGCGCGCATGTCGCCGATGCGGTGCGAAATGAGGCTCGGAAGCCACATGCCTCCGTCGGCCAGAGCCGGGAGGACAAGCAATAGCGAAAAAAGGGTCAGTAAGATGCGTTTCATAGATCGATGAATTTTTCGAGTTCGACATATACGCGCTGAACGGGCAGTCCCATCACATTGTAGAACGAGCCGTCGATGCGCTCGATGGCCGCATAGCCGATCCACTCCTGGATGCCGTACGACCCGGCCTTGTCGTAGGGACAGTGAGTGTCGAGGTAGTAGGCGATCTCCTCGTCGGAGAGCGCGCGGAACCACACCTCCGAACGGGCCGCAAACGCATGCTGCCGGGCAGGCGTGCGGAACGCGACGCCCGACACCACGGTATGCTGGCGTCCGGAGAGGCTGCGCAGCATGGCGAAAGCGTCGTCGCGGTCGCGAGGTTTGCCCAGGACGCGTCCGTCGAGCACGACGACCGTATCGGCCGTCATCAGGATGTCGTTGGATTCGAGCGGCCAGGGGCAGGCGTCGCTTTTGAGCCGCGAAAGGTAGAGCGGCACCTCCTCGGCCGGAAGGTCGTCGGGATAGGTCTCCTCGCAATCGTATTTGGGCGCCAACTCGTAAGGCAGGCCACAGCCGGTCATCAACTCCCGGCGCCGCGGCGACTGCGAAGCCAATAAAAGGCGGTAAGAACGAAGTTTCTGATGAAGCAACATATAATGGTAGAGTTTCAGGTTATTCTGCGGTATTCACTCGCCCGGGCCGGCTGCGGGGGTCGCATCTTCGATGCGAGCCGGCCTCGGACGGCAAGGCCGAAAGCCTTGCAAAATCCTTGTCTTTCAGTGTGAATTATGTTCCTTCTATTTGATATCGAAATTCAGCAATTCGCGGCCTTCGAGCGTCGCCACAAGACGATCGCCCGGCACCACAGGGCCTACGCCCGCCGGCGTGCCGGTGTAGATCATGTCGCCCATGCGCAGGGTCGTATACTGCGACACCGCCGCGATGATGCGGTCGACCGTGAAAAGCATGTCGCCCGTGCAACCGCGCTGGCGTATTTCGCCGTTGACGGCCAATTCGAACCGCAGATTCTGCACGTCGCCGCCCAGGTCGGCCAGCGGCAGAAACTCAGGCGAGAGCGCCGCCGAACGGTCGAAGGCCTTGGCCGGCTCCCACGGCAGTCCTTGAGCGATCGCCTCGCGCTGGAGGTCGCGGGCCGTGAAGTCGACACCGAGACCCACCTCATTGTAGTAGCGATAGGCGAACCGCTCGGCGATCGAACGCCCTACCCGGTCGATGCGCACCACCAGTTCGCATTCGTAGTGCACCTCCTGCGAAAACGCCGGGATGTAGAACGGGTCGTTGTTGCGCAATAGTGCCGTGTCGGGTTTCAGAAACCAGACCGGCTCGGCAGCAGCGCCGGCAGGACTTTCCGCAACGCCGGCACCCATCGTCAGCCCGGCATCCCGATGCAGTTCCTCGGCATGCGCCGCGTAATTTCTTCCTATGCAGATGATTTTCATGGTCACATATTATGGTTGAACGTCTCCACACGTGCGACGATGGCAATGACTCCGGCAAACAGAATAACCATCCGCAACACGACGATCGTCGTTTCCGCTACGCTGGCCTCGGCGAGCGCCCAGCTCCCGAGGCCTATCGACAAGGCAAGCGCCAACAATCCGCCGCCGGCCGTACGCCGCACCCGCTTCATTTCGATGTTGCGGCGTTCTTCGTCCGAATAATGGCGAAAAGTCGAAATCCATTGCGGCCGGACATAAACGACGAGCGCACAAACCAACAAAATGGCAGACATGATAACGGATTCGGTCATCGCGCTTCGGACTTTTCGCTTTTTCTACTGTTTATCGTTCAGTTCCTCCACCATCCGGCGGGCAAAACGCTCGCTGGCACCCGGACCTCCGATGACGGCGCGCAACTCCTCGAAGTCGGCCAGCATCCGGTCGCGCTTCGCACCCCCGGCAACGATGGCGCGCAGTTCGCGCTCGGCCCGGTCGACCGAAAGATCCGATTGGATGATCTCCGTTACCGCTTCTCGTCCCAAGTTGAGGTTGACGAGCGACACCCAGGGCACTTTCAACACATAGGGCTGGAGCTTGACCTGAAACCACAGCGTACGGTAGACCACCACTTCGGGCACTCCCAGCAGGGCGGTTTCGAGCGTCGCCGTGCCGGAGGTTACCACCGCCGCTTCGGCCGCATGGAGCGCCTCGTAGGTCTCGTTGCACACATAGCGCAGGCTGCTGCCGGCCATGTAGCGATCGTAGAGCGACTTTTCGAGCCACGGCACACCCGTGACGACGAACTGCCGATCAGGAAAACGCTCCGCCAGCCGTGCCATGAGCGGCAGGTTGTCGCGGATTTCGGCCCGGCGGCTGCCGGCGACCAGTGCCACGATGGGGCGTTCGTCCAACCCATGCTTGCGGCGGAACTCCTCGGGCGTGGGGAGCGTGCTGCGTCTCTCTTCGAGCGCATCGACCAGCGGATTGCCCTCGAACAGCGGCTCGATGCCCTTGCGGGGAAAATAGTCGCGTTCGAACGGAAAGATGATGAAAAGCCGGTCGACATACTTGCGGATCGCCTTGACACGCCATTCGCGCCAGGCCCACACCTTGGGGGCTATGTAGTAGAACGTGCGGATGCCGTGCTCCTTGGCCCAGCGGGCCATCTTCATGTTGAAGCCGGGATAGTCGACCAGAATCAGCACATCGGGAGCGAACGCCGCGACATCGGCCTGGCATTGGCGCATCTGGCGCTTGATCGTGCGGAGGTTGCGCAGCACCTGCACGATACCGAAGAACGAGGTTTCGCGGTAGTGCTTCCGCAGGTTTTCACGCCCGCCCGCCGCGGCCATCCGGTCGCCGCCCCAAAAGCGGAAGCGGGCCTCGGGATCGGCTTTTTTCAGCCCCTCGATCAGGTTGGCGCCGTGCAGATCGCCCGACGGCTCGCCGGCAAGAAGAAAATAGTTCATTATGCTTTACTTTTCGTTCTCCAAAAGATCCGGACGCAATGTTTTCGTCCGCTCGTAGGCCTGTTCGTCCTGCCAGCGGGCGATTTCGGCGAAGTTGCCCGACAACAGCACGTCGGGCACGCGCCACCCGCGGAATTCGGCCGGACGCGTATAAACCGGCGGGGCCAACAAGTTGTCTTGAAACGAATCGGTAAGGGCCGAAGCTTCGTCGCCGATGGCCCCGGGGATGATCCGCACCACCGAATCGGCGATGATGCAGGCCGCCAGTTCGCCGCCCGTGAGCACGTAGTCGCCGATCGAAATCTCGCGCGTGACGAGGTGTTCACGAATGCGATGGTCGATGCCTTTGTAATGGCCGCAAAGGATGATGATGTTTTCGAGAGTCGAGAGCCGGTTGGCCTCGTGCTGGTCGTAACGCCTGCCGTCGGGCGAGGTGTAGATGATTTCATCGTAGCGGCGTTCGCCTTGCAGTTTCTCCACCAGCTCGAACACCGGTTCGCACTTCATGACCATGCCCGCCTCGCCGCCGAACGGGTAGTCGTCGGTGGTCTTGCGCTTGTCGTGGGCATAATCGTGGAGGTTGTGGACAACGATTTCGACCAGCCCCTTCTCCTGTGCACGCTTGAGAATCGACTCATGGAGCGGCGAGGTCAGCAATTCGGGAACTACGGTAAGAATGTCGATGCGCATGAAAAGCGAATTAAAAATTGAAAAATTTCAAGTCGGGGATTTTATAGGATCAACCTTTTTGCGGTCTGAAAATAATATCTTTGCCGTTGTCGTGCACAGGATCGAGGAGCACTTCGCGGCCCTGGTCGAGCGTGAAGCCGACATAGCCCATACCGCGGAACAACGCGATGATCGCAGGGCGGTTCTCCCCGCCCGTCTCGATCAGCACCACGGGGCGGAAGCGTTGCAGCAACGGCTGCATTTCGGTCATAACGATCCGTTCGTAGCCCTCGATGTCGCACTTCACGAAATCCAGCCGAGACAAGGTGCCGAACAGCTCGCTGCCCCGCCGCATGTCGGCCAGAAATTCCACATCGGATTCCATCCTCGCGTCGTTCACGAAGTTTTGGCCCGTTCCTAAATAACCGTTCGTATGCACCGAATCGTTACCCATGCAGATGGGTTTGTTCTCCGTGCCGAGCGCAAAAGGATAGATCTCCACGTTGCCGCACCGCCGCAGGTTGCGGCTCAGCACCTTCCGAATCGGAGCCACCGGCTCCACAGCATGCACGCACCCCGCAGCACCGGCCAGCCGCGAAATCGTCCGGGCGTAGTACCCCAGATTAGCGCCGATGTCGATGCACACGTCGCCCTCGTGCACCAGCTCGGACAGGTGGTAGACATACTCCATCGCCGGGGCGCGGCGGCCGATCCCCAGACGCTGGCAAACGAAAAACATGCGGCTCACAACCCGAAGATACCCTTCGAGCGGAAGCAGCCGCCAGAGAATTTTATGTATCAGCGCTTTCATCGTTCCAAGCATTCGCCCGGCCGGACGAATATCCGCACCAGGTCGATCATCACGGCATTGCACGCCGTCAAGAAATCCATGCACAGCCACCCGTCGACATCCGGCAAAGCAGCGAATCGTTTCATGAGACGGAGGATCACTCTTTGCAGTTCACTTCGTTGTTGAGCACCTCGACGACGAAAGGATTGTAGAGCGTCTCGTGGCCGAGGGTCGTCTCCGGCCCGTGACCAGGGAAGACCTGCACGTCGTCGCCCAGCGGCAGGAGCTTGTCGAGTATCGACCGCATGATCCACGAATAGTCGCCGCCCGGCAGGTCGGTGCGGCCGATGCTCTCGCGGAAAAGGGTGTCGCCCGTGAACAAGGTTTTGCGCTGCGGCTCGAAGAACGCCATGTGGCCCGGCGTATGGCCCGGCGTGGCGATGGCTTGCAGCATCGTGGTGCCGAAACGGACTTCGGGCGTCTCTTCCAGGTCGATGTCGATCGAGGGCATGGCGCCGATGCGCACCCCGAAGATCGAACCGCTCGTCTGCGCATTTTCCAACAAGAACCCGTCTTTCGACGAAAGCGCGAACGGCACGCCGTAGCGCTCCTTGAGGTGGCAGACGCCCAACGCATGGTCGAAATGGCCGTGGGTATTGAGCGCCAACACAGGCCGCAAACCGTGCTCGGCGATGAACCGGTCGAGGACGGCGTTTTCGCGCTCGTTGCTGTTGCCGGCATCGATTACCACGGCTTCGAGCGTGTCGTCCCACAAGATGTAGGTGTTCTCCTCGATGGGATTGAATGTAAGGGATGCTATTTTCATCGTAAAACCGAACTATTATACAACTTTTACGCGGCATCCGGCCCTTCCGGTATTCCCGAACCGTCCCGGACGGAGACGATACTGCTCCTCCAGCCGGAAACGATGTCGATCGTCCCAGACGAACTGCTGCCGAACCGCCGCATGGCGGTGCCGCAAAATTACCCTACGCAAAGATACAACAAGTTATCGACAATCCGCACCGGGAACCGCCCATATTATGCAACGGAGCCTGCATCCATACGGAATGCAGGCTTCGCTTCGGATAACCGGAAATCGTCAATCTTCGATTTCGATCAGGTTCATCTGGCGGTCGAACTTCAAGTCGAGACCGTTGCTCAACTCGACGTCGTAACCGCGGCGGTCGCGGTCGATGCCCTCGATCACGGCCTTGGGAAACTGCTTGACCACCTGCTCGCGGATCGCCTGGGGCACGATCGAAGCCGGCACAGCGCAATGCTTGCACTTCACCTCTTTCCACTCGCCGTTGCTGGCGAACTCCGCCGACGCACCGTCGGCAAAGACGACCTTGTAATCGTTGTCGAAAAGACCGTCATCGACCTTGGCATAGAGCACCTCGGACGACGCGAAATGCGTGCGGATGAACTTCTGAGCCGTGGCGGGCAATTCGTCGACCGCGATCGGCCGATCGGTCAAAACAGCAGCAGCGGCGATGCCTGCGGAAAACAAGGCCGCAACCAAGAGAAACAAATACTTTTTCATACGCTATCGTTTTAAGATTCGGAATCGCTTCTGCAAAATTGCGGCCTAAAAAAATGCGGGAGCCGTCTTCCGGCTCCCGCATCCGCACCGGAGGGACCGGCATCTATTTCTTGGCAGGCTCGACCTGGCAGGCTTTCGAACCGTCGTAAGCCCACTTCACGTAGATCGCACCCCACGTATAACCGCCGCCGAAAGCCGACAGAATGAGGTTGTCGCCCGGACGCAACTCCTTCTCGTAGTCGTAGAGACACGTCGGGATCGTAGCGGCCGTGGTGTTGCCGTTGCGGTCGATGTTGATCATGCACTTGTCGGCCGTGATGCCCATGCGGCGCGCCGTGGCGTCGATGATGCGCAAGTTGGCCTGATGAGGCACCAGGTAACGGATGTCGTCGCCCGTGAGGTTGTGGCGCTCCATCATCTCGACCGACACGTCGGCCATCTTCGACACGGCGGCCTTGAACACGGCCTGGCCGTCCCACGTGATGGTGTGCCAGTTGTTGGCCACGGTCTCGGCCGAAGCGGGGAAACGCGAACCGCCCGCCTTCATGTAGAGCTGCAACTCGCCCGAGCCGTCGGAACGCAGCATCGAATCGATGACGCCCAGCCCCTCGGTATTAGGCTCCAAAAGCACGGCAGCCGCGCCGTCGCCGAACAGGGGGCACGTCGAACGGTCGGTGTAGTCGATGATCGACGACATCTTGTCGGCACCCACGACGATCACTTTCTTGCCGCGGCCCGACTCGACGAAAGCCGCACCCGTCGTCAAAGCGAAGAGGAAGCCCGAGCAGGCGGCCGACACGTCGTAGGCGAACGCATTCTTGCATCCGGCCTGATCGGCGATCAGGTTGCCCGTCGAGGGGAAGAACATGTCAGGCGTGATCGTGGCGCAGATTACCGCGTCGATCTCCATCGGATCGACACCCGTCTTGTCCAGAAGGTTCATCACGGCGCGCGCACCCATATACGAAGTGCCGATGCCTTCGCCCTTGAGGATGTGGCGCGTCTTGATGCCCGTATGCGAAGTGATCCACTCGTCATTGGTATCGACCATGCGGCTCAACTCGTCGTTGGTCAGCAGGTAATCCGGCAGATATTGGCCGACACCCGTTATCGCTGCTGTTATCTTTCCCATTTTTTCGATTGCTTGATTTGAAGTTAATTGTTGAATGCACGCTGCAACTTGGCAGTTACCTGCGTGAGGATGCACCGCTCGGTCGTCAGAATCATGTTCTTGATGGCCAACGGCGAAGAACAGCCGTGCCCGATGACCACGGGAGCGTTGACTCCCAACACGGGCGTGCCGCCCACGTTTTCGTAGTTCATGGCGTCCCAGAAAGCGTTGCTGCCGCCGAGCGCCTTGTTGATGCGGTAGAGACCCTCGGCCATCTTCAGCACCGTGTTACCCACGAAACCGTCGCAGACGATCACGTCGGCGACCTTGCCGGAGAAGATGTGCGAACCCTCGACGTTGCCGACGAAATTGATGCGTTTCTCCTCGCGCAGAAGGTCGTGCGCGGCCTTGACCTGGGCATTGCCCTTGGTCTCTTCCTCGCCGATGTTGAGCACGGCGACGCGCGGCGACCGAATGCCCAGAACGCTCTCGGCGAAGATCGAACCGATCAGGCCGTACTGAGCCAGCACCTCGGGCTTGCAGTCGACGTTCAGACCCACGTCCAGCAACAAGGCGGGACGGCCCGACGCCGTGGGAACGAGCGACGAAATGGTGGGACGGATGACCCCCTCGATGGGCTTGACGGCGTACATCGAACCCACCATCATGGCGCCGGTCGATCCGGCGCTGGCGAAACCGTGGACGGCACCCTTGGCCAGGTAGCCGAATCCGACGGTGATCGACGAATCGGCCTTGGCCTGGAACGCCTTGGCAGGATGATCGCCCATCTCGATGACCTCGGTGGTGGCGACGATGTCGAACTTGTCGGCCGGGCAACCCTCGGCCTCGAGCACGGCGCGGATGCGCGCCTCGTCGCCGAAAAGGACGACACGGCTCTCGGCGCCGACGGCATCGAGCGCCATGACGGCACCCTTGACCGCAGCCTCGGGAGCGAAGTCGCCGCCCATGGCATCAACACCTATCTTTAGCATAACTTGAATGAGTTAGGTTCAACAAACTCCGCTTGGCGAAACGCCGAACGGCCCGGCGGGAAACAACCGTCCGTTCCGCGGCGGGCGGAATACGAAAACAAAAAGAGGGCGCCTGCGGGGTGCGCTCTCCCTCGGCCGACCTATTCGGCAGCCTTCTTCTCGATGGCCAGCTTGCCGCGGTAGAAACCGCACTCGGGGCATACCCGGTGGTAGAGCGTGGCGGCACCGCAGTTCGAGCAGGTGACCACCGTGGGAACCACCGCCTTGTAGTTGGTTCTTCTCTTGTCGCGTCGCGTCGACGAGACTTTGTGTTTAGGATGTGCCATGTTACAATATAAATTATTAGTTCAACAAATTCATTTTATCCATTCGCCGCACCGGTGTTCTGCGAATCGGCCCAGCCTCGGCCGGAACACTCCGAACGCACGCCGCACCCCTTCTGCGGACCGGACAGCTACTTCTCTTCCGCTCCGGCTTCGCCGCTTTCCAGACGCTCCTTGAGCGCCGCGAGCTTTTCCCAGCCGGCTCCTTTCGGCTCCGCACTCCGCGATTCGATCTCGGCGAACTCCTCGCCCGAGACGATCCGGAAGCGGCGAAGCATTTCGGGATCGCACTCGCCCTCGGGATGTACCCGCTGGTAAGGCAACGACAAAACAATGCTTTCGTAAATATATTGCGCCAAATCGAGTTCGTCCTCGCCGGGCAACAACCACAGCACTTCGCCGTCGTACTCATGCACCTCGTCGGAGAACTTGACCAACAAACGCCCCTCGAACTCGATGGGTACGCAGCAATCCTCCAGACACCGGTCGCAAGCCACGACTACCCCGCCCCGAATGGCGACATCGGCAGTAAGCTGCGTCTCGGCCCGCGTCAGAACGACATGCGCGCGGCAATCTCCGTCCTTGATCTCCGTACTGCCGAAAGCCTCGAACAAAGCGCCGCCGACCTCGAAATCGAATTCGTGGGCGCCGTTTTTCAACCCTTTGTAAGCAATGGAATATCCTTTCGTTATATCCATCTGAACACAAATAGTGCGCAAAGTTACGAAAAAATAAGACATTTGCAAAGAAATCGCACGGATGTTTCGATTTACTTTTCCAGGAGTGCAAACCGCAAATTTGCGGTTGCGAATTATTTTGTACCTTTGCAAACATGACTTCCGAAGGATTCCGCATAGAGGTATCGAGCCGATTCGAGGGCTGGTGGCGCTACAACGCAGCGCTCATGTGCGGCTGTTTCGATGCCGCCGAAGAACGCATCGGCTTCGCCTCCGCCTCGTCGGACATCGCCGACGCAGGCGCGAATCTCAAGGAACCGCCGACCGGCACCGTGCCCGACCGCGCCGTCGTGCTGACCACCGAGCCGTGCGACCATCTGGTGCTCTACATCTACATCATCCCCCACACGCTGCCCACCGGGAACGACATCGACACGCCCCGTCCGTTCGACATCGACGTGGCCATCTCGTTCGGCGGCAAACGGATCAGCAAGACCGTATACAAGATCAACCAATGGTCGGGCGCCTCGATCGAAATGAGGGTGGAAAAGGGAAAATAGCCCCGAAAAAAGAAACACACCTCGCCGCCCCTCTGACCCAAGCCGCCGGCATGCCCCGCTCGAACCGCCGGTCCAAGCTACCAGCATTCTCCGCCCGATCCTTCCAGCATCGAGCATCCTTATATTACCCCGAGCTACCCGCGAACTGCAGGCTCAAATCACTTAACCGCTTATTCCAAGCCGCCAAACCGTCCGCCCAAACTGCCTAACCGTCTGCCCCCCCCAACTTTTAAATAAAAAGTCCGGAATCTTTCGAAGATTCCGGACTTTCCGTATAGGATCGAGGGGTCGACTACTTGTTGTTGTAAGCGGCCATCTTCTCGATGAGCATGAGCACCTTGTTCGAGTAGCCCCACTCGTTGTCGTACCACGAAACGACCTTCACGAAGGTGTCGGTCAGCGCGATACCTGCGGCCTTGTCGAAGATCGAGGTGCGGGCGTCGCCCAGGAAGTCGGACGAAACGACAGCCTCCTCGGTGTAACCCAGGATACCCTTCAGCTCGCCTTCCGACGCAGCCTTCATGGCGGCGCAGATCTCGTCGTACTTGGCCGGCTTGGCGAGGTTGACCGTCAGGTCGACAACCGATACGTCGAGGGTCGGAACACGCATCGACATACCCGTCAGCTTACCGTTCAGCTCGGGGATTACCTTGCCTACGGCCTTGGCGGCACCGGTCGACGAGGGGATGATGTTGCCCGAAGCGGCACGGCCGCCGCGCCAGTCCTTCATCGAGGGACCGTCGACGGTCTTCTGCGTAGCGGTGGTCGAGTGAACGGTGGTCATCAGACCGTCGGTGATGCCGAACTTGTCGTGGAGCACCTTGGCGATGGGAGCCAGGCAGTTCGTGGTGCACGAAGCGTTCGACACGATCTTCTGACCGGCGTAGGTGTCGGTGTTGACACCGCATACGAACATCGGCGTATCGTCCTTCGAGGGAGCCGACATGACGACGTACTTGGCACCGGCAGCGATGTGGGCCTCGGCCTTCTCCTTGGTGAGGAACAGACCGGTCGACTCAACGACGTACTCGGCGCCCACCTCGTTCCACTTGAGGTTGGCGGGGTCCTTCTCGGCGGTCACGCGGATGGCCTTGCCGTTGACGATCAGCTGGCTCTTCTCGGCGTCGAAGTCCACCGTGCCCTGGAAACGACCGTGCATCGTGTCGTACTTGAGCATGTAAGCCATGTAGTCCACGGGCACGAGGTCGTTGATACCCACAACCTCGATGTTGCTGTTCGTGCAAGCGGCACGGAACACCAGACGGCCGATGCGGCCGAAGCCGTTGATACCGATTTTGATAGTTGCCATAGTTTTCTTATTTTATAGGTTGAAAATCTTCATTTCACGCAGCTTTTCCCGCTTCGGCAAAGCCCGGCAAGTTCGGCCCGGACTTCGGCTTATTCGGGAAAAACTCCCTTCCGTTATTTTTTTCACAGCGCAAAAGTATATACTTTATATATTTTACGCAAATAAAAAATTAAGTTTTTTTAATAAGTCTCTTGCGGGGTGCTTCCGCAAGGGTAAAAACACCCGGCCGCGTAGCACGACAAGAGTGCCGCTGCTGGGCAGGAACCCGCCGGCCCCGGTTCATTACCAGCCCCTTATCTGGCCGCCTTGGCGCGCTTGGCCATGGCCGACGCGAAGACGAACGCATTCAGCTCGGGGTTGTCCGCATGGAGGATGTCGTCCTTGGTGCCCTCCCACCACTTGCGGCCTTCGTGGATGTATACAATTTTTTCGCCGATCTCCATTACCGAATTCATATCATGGGTGTTGACGATCGTCGTCATATTGTATTCGCAGGTAATTTCGTGGATCAGATTGTCGATAACGATCGAGGTCTGCGGATCGAGGCCCGAGTTAGGCTCGTCGCAGAAAAGATATTTCGGGTTGAGCACGATGGCCCGAGCAATGGCTACACGCTTGATCATGCCGCCCGACAACTCGGCCGGGTAAAGGTGATTGGCAT
Source organism: Bacteroidales bacterium (assembly GCA_949419965.1). The sequence continues at coordinate 22,833 of CASPAC010000016.1, read as the reverse complement.
TTTCGAGCCGCACGCGCTGGAGACAGAAGTTGACGCGCTCCAGCTTCTCGCTTTCGGACTGCTCGGTAAAGAGGTCGAGCGGCAGCTTGACGTTCTCCTCCACGGACGACGAATCGAGCAGCGCACCGCCCTGGAAGATCATGCCGATATCCTTGCGGATGGCCTTGCGCTCGCGGAACCCCAGGCCGGTAAAATTGACGTCATCGTACCACACCGCCCCCGAGTCGACCTCGTGAAGCCCCACCAGGCTTTTGAGCAGCACGGTCTTGCCCGATCCGCTCTTACCGATGATGAGGTTGGTCTTGCCGGTCTCGAACTCCACGGAAATGTCGTTGAGCACCGTGCGGCCGTCGAACGACTTGACAATATGTTCGGCACGTATCATATAAGCAATATCTGGGTAAGCATCAGGTTGAAGATCATGATGACCACCGACCCGATTACCACGGCGCGCGTCGATGCGGCACCCACCTCCAGCGAATTGCCCTTGGCGTAGTAGCCGAAGAACGACGAAATCGACGCGATGAGGAACGCGAAGACGGCCGTCTTGATGAGCGAATAAGTGATCGAATAGGGTTTGAAATCCATCAGCAGGCCGTCCACATAATCGGCCGGGATCATGATCCCCGTGAGGTAGGAAATAGCCCAGCCGCCGGCGATGCCGATCAGGATCGAAAGGATCGTCAGAAACGGAAAGAAGAACACGGCGGCGACGATCTTGGGCAGAATGAGATACGACGCCGAATTGACGCCCATGATCTCCAGCGCATCGATCTGCTCGGTAATGCGCATCGTACCGATCTCCGAAGCGATGCTCGACCCCACCTTGCCGGAGAGGATCAGCGCCACGACCGTGGAGGAGAACTCCAGGATCATGGTTTCGCGCGTGGCATAGCCCACCAGCGACCGCGGAATGAACGGCGATTCGAGGTTGATGCACATCTGCAACGTGATGACGGCGCCGATGAAGACCGAAATGATGGCCGTCAGGCCGATCGAGTCGACGCCCAGCGCCTCCATTTCATAGATGATGCGCCGGCGGTAGATCGCGCCTTTCTCGGGCCGGGAAAAGACCTTGCCCATCAAGATGAAATAGCGCCCTATCGGTGCAAAAAAACGAAACATAGGCACTCCGAATTCTCAATAGTCAGATTTTCATATTCTCGACCGGATTCATCGTTTCCCGGTCTCCTCGAACTCCACATAGTCGCCCACGTCGGACGCCACCCGCTTGCCAGGTGCGTCGGGCGTGCGATGCACCTTGACATCGCCCTCCCGGGAGGCGCGGCGCCCCCCGGAAAAGGGATCGGACGACATCCCGGAAAAAGGATCGTCCCCCGAACGGAACCCGCGGAACTGCTCCTCCATCTCCCGGCGCACCCGACGGATCCGCCAGCGGAGCAGAACGGCCAGAAGAACGGCCGCCAGCACAATGCCCATAAGCGCATACAAAATAAAGACCGCAATGCCTTTGACCAGCGCCGGCGCGAACAACGCCAGAACGAACAGCAGCAACACCATCAAGGGGTTGCGCTGCACGAACGCAGCCAGGGCATCAATGATCGCCGATAAGAATCGCATGGTCGAAAAAGTATCGTTCGGTCGGAATTTCCGATTGGCAAAGGTAAGAAAATTATGCGTAATTCAATTTATTGTCTTAAATTTGACGCCAGAATGAACAAAACCAAGCCCATCATGTTGAATGCTCTGACCGCCATTTCGCCCGTCGACGGGCGCTACCGGAACAAAACGGAAAAACTGGCCGATTATTTTTCCGAGCAGGCGCTCATCCGCTACCGCATCCGCGTCGAAATCGAATATTTCATCGCCCTGTGCGAACTGCCGCTGCCCCAGCTGGCCGGCGTCGATCGTTCGAAGTTCGCGGCCCTGCGTGCGCTCTACCTCGATTTTTCGCCCGCCGATGCCCAGCGCGTCAAGGAGATCGAGGGGGTCACGAACCACGACGTGAAGGCTGTCGAATACATCATCAAGGAGAAGATGGAGACGCTCGGGCTGAACGACTGCAAAGAGTTCGTACACTTCGGTCTTACGTCCCAGGACATCAACAACACGTCGATTCCGCTGTCGCTCAAGGATGCCCTCAACAGCGTCTACTACCCGGAGATCGAGGAGGTGCGCGACAAGCTGGCCGCCCTGGCCGAGGAGTGGCGCGCTGTGCCGATGCTGGCCCGCACCCACGGGCAGCCCGCCTCCCCCACGACGCTGGGCAAGGAGATGATGGTCTTCGTGGAGCGGATCGAAAAACAGCTCGCTATGCTGCACGGCATCGCCGTGCCGGCCAAGTTCGGCGGGGCGACGGGCAATTTCAATGCCCACCGCGCTGCCTACCCCGACATCGACTGGGCAGCATTCGCCAACCGGTTCGTGACCGAAAAACTGGGGCTGACCCGCTCGCAGTACACCACCCAGATCGAACACTACGACAACCTGGCGGCCATCTTCGACAACCTCAAGCGCATCGACACCATCCTCATCGACCTGGCGCGCGACATGTGGATGTATATTTCCCAAGAATACTTCAAGCAGCGGATCAAGGCCGGCGAAGTAGGATCGAGCGCCATGCCCCACAAGGTCAACCCCATCGACTTCGAGAACGCCGAGGGCAACCTGGGCATCGCCAACGCCGTCTACGAACATTTGGCAGCCAAGCTGCCCGTCTCGCGGCTCCAGCGCGACCTGACCGACTCGACCGTGCTGCGCAACATCGGCGTGCCGATCGCCCACTCGGTCATCGCGCTGCAATCGCTGCTCAAAGGCCTCGGCAAGCTGATCCTCAACCGCGAGGCGCTCGACCGCGACCTGGAGCAGAACTGGGCCGTGGTGGCGGAAGGCATCCAAACCATCCTGCGCCGCGAGGGCTACCCCAAGCCCTACGAAGCGCTCAAGGCCCTGACCCGCACCAATGCCCGCATCACGGCCGAGACGATCGCCGAGTTCATCGAAACGCTCGACGTCGCCGAAACGGTCAAGGACGAGCTGCGCGCCCTCACGCCGGCGACGTATACGGGAATATACGAATGAATGCGACGGTGAAAAAAGCATTTATACTTGCCGTCGTTGCGGTTTTAGCTCGGATCGACGTTCAGGCTCAAGCTCCGTTTGCGCACTTGGTGGCCGACATGCCGACGACCGGCGTGCCGTTCAAAGCTGCTAAAGACATAACCAAACGATCGTACGGCATTCCTAATTACAAAGGACACATCTCGGCGAAACTCTACGAGGACATACAATGCACCTCTTATTTTATGGCCGATACGGAGGAGTTGGCCCCGGACAGCTATGCCAAATTCCGTATTCCTAATACTCCTTATTATTTGTTCGTCGCCAGCTTCGGTGGCCCGACCGACTATTTGACCGACATGCTGGTCATCGTCGATTCCAAAGGCAATGTGCTGGATACGTTGGAGGCAAGTGTCTGGTGTTTTCCCGGAATTGCCGTCAAACAATATGAGATTACAGGGAGTTATGAAGTAATCATTCATATGTTGAAACCCCTTGCGTCCAATTCCATATCGTTTGCCGATTTCAGCAGTTTTCCGGCATCGAGGATGAGTAGGACTTATAAAATTACTAACGGTAAATTTGTTCTTCAATCAGAAAAAAACTACCGACAACAAACTTATACTCGTGCTCAGCTGGAGCAAGAATCGTATAATATATGGAACGGGCAGGAACAAATTTTATGATTTACAGGCTCGCTTCCACCACGTCGACCAACGACGAGGCACGCGATGCACGATACCGCCACGGCGACGTGGTGTGGGCCGAGCGGCAGACCGCCGGCCGCGGCCAGCGCGGCCATGCGTGGCACAGCCCCGAGGGCGAGAACCTCACGTTCTCCATCGTGCTCGAACCGTGTTTCCTGCCCGTCGGCGAGCAATTCATGCTCTCCGAAGCCATCTCCCTGGCGCTCGTCGACACGTTCGCCGACTACGGCATCGACACGCGCATCAAATGGACGAACGACATCTACGCAGGCGACCGCAAAATAGTGGGCATGCTCATCGAAAACAATTGTTCTGGCCCCCTGCTGGTTCGGTCGATCGCAGGCATCGGCATCAACGTCAACCAAACGGTTTTCGACCCGGCGCTGCCCAACCCCGTGTCGATGGCGCAGCTCGCCGGCCGCACGTTCGACCGGGCCGAAGTGCTCGACACCTTCCTCCGCAAATGCCGCGACCGCTACGAATCGCTCGAACGGGGCGAAAAAAGCGCTCTGCAAGAGGCATATTGCAGCCGCATGTACCGCCTGGGCGAACGCCGCCCCTACCTCCTGCCCGACGGCACCCGCATCGAGGCCGCGATCGAAGGCGTGCGCCCTTCGGGCGAGCTGCTTCTGCGCCATGCCGACGGCTCCTGCGGCGCCTATCTTTTCCGCGAAATCGAATTCGTGAGGGAGTAAAAACGCCCCGTCCAGCCGATCGGAACAAAAAAGTTCCGATCCTACCTGAATAAATAATCGGGAAAGCCCTTGCTGTTATCAAAATAACAATTATATTTGCAACTGGAAAATCACAAAATTCAGTCATTATGAACGTACCTGCCGATCTGAAATACTCCAGCGACCACGAGTGGTGCCGGCTTGAGGGCGACACGGCCGTGATAGGCATCACGGACTTCGCACAGAGCCAATTGGGCGACATCGTATTCGTCGACGTGCCTACCGTAGGCGAGACGCTCGCCGCAGGCGAAGTCTTCGGCTTGATCGAAGCCGTCAAAACCGTGAGCGACGCATTCTTGCCCGTGGGCGGCGAAATCGTAGAATTCAACCCGGCCGTGGATGCCGACCCGTCGATCGTCAACAAGGACGCCTACGGCGAAGGCTGGCTGGTCAAAGTCAAGGTGGCGGAGCCGGCCGACTACGACGCGCTGCTGACGCCGGAGAAGTACCAGGAGCTGATCGGTTAGGCTGCGGTGCCGCCGACCGGCCGGAGCCGGAGCCCCCCTTTCCACAAAGGAAGTGCGAGGAGATTATGCGTCGCGCAGAATCCGGACGCAGCAGTCCGAACGGAGGGGCGAAACAGCCGCAGAACGGCGGCGCACCATGCAAACGAAGCCAAACAAACTTAACTGAAGAAACAATATGTCTAAAGTTACCGTTGTAGGAGCCGGCGCCGTAGGCGCCACCTGCGCAAACGTGATGGCTTGCCGCGAAGTGGCAAGCGAAGTAGTTCTTGTCGACATCAAGGAGGGCTTGTCGGAGGGTAAAATGCTGGACATGTACCAGACTTCGACGTTGATGGATTTCGACACCAAGCTCACCGGCGCGACCAACGACTACAAGAAAACGGCCAACTCGGACGTGGTGGTCATTACCTCGGGTATTCCCCGCAAGCCGGGCATGACGCGCGAGGAACTCATCGGCACGAACGCCAACATCATGAAGGGCGTCATCGAGCAGATCGTGAAATACTCGCCGCGGGCGATCATCATCGTGGTAGCCAACCCGATGGATACGCTTACCTACCTGGCGCTCAAGACTTCGGGGCTGCCGAAGAACCGCATCATCGGCATGGGCGGCGCACTCGACTCATCGCGCTTCAAATGCTACCTGGCCAAAGCCACACGTGCCAACATCAACAACATCGACGGCATGGTCATCGGCGGTCACGGCGATACGACGATGATCCCGCTGCTCTCGAAAGCCACGGTCAACGGCGTACCCGTGACGCAGTTCGCATCGAAGAAGAAGTTGCAGGAGGCCGTCGCCGCCACGATGGTAGGCGGCGCCACGCTGACCAAGCTCATCGGCACCTCGGCCTGGTATGCTCCGGGAGCCGCCGCATCGATGATGGTCGAAGCGATCCTCAACGATCAGAAGAAGCTGATCCCCTGCTCGTGCTACCTGGAGGGCGAGTACGGCCAGAACGACATCTGCATCGGCGTGCCTGCGATCATCGGCCGCAAGGGCATCGAGAAGATCGTGGAAATCGAGCTGACCAAGAAAGAGGAGAGCAAGTTCGCCGAGTCGGCCGCTGCCGTGCGGAAGACAAATAACATCCTGCACGAAATCAAAGCATTGTAGCCGTTCGGCGCCGGGCGGCAAGAGAGTTGCGAAGCCTTTTGCCGCAAAAGACGCGAGAACCGCGCCGCCGAAGAAAAGGCCGGCCGAACGCTTCTGAAAACCATCGCCCCTGCCGTATGTTGCGGCAGGGGCGATTCTTTCATAGTCACAGCGTCCGCATTCGCAATCACTGCATTCGCGGCGGCCTATTCGTAATTTCCATACCCGCCGAATCGGGTTGCACCGGTCGCCCGACAGAGCATCCGTCAAAAACTCAATTTGACCCCGACAAACCAGCTGCGCGGAAGCGAGGGGCCGTAAACATAGCCCGAATCGCGGTCGGCACCGCGGTCGAAATCCTTTTGATAAGCATTGAAAAGGTTCTGCACGCCGGCATAGAATTGCATCGTAAACTCCTTGTAGATACGCAGATCGTAGCTCAGGCGGACACCCATGTCGAAAAAACGGGGCGTCGTCACGGCCACGTCGCGGTCGGTGCCCGAGCCGGCCATATGCTGGACCAGCATTTCGCCCGTGCAGCTGCCCGTCACATCGACGGCGAGCGTCCGCCAGGGCTTGATCGCGGCCGTAAAATAGCCATACATGTCGGGCGTGCGGAACATGCGCCGCACGGGAGCCGCCGTCTCGTCTTCGCTCCAATATTCGGGTTCTTGATAACGGCTCTGCTGCCATGTCATGCCGGCCTGCAACTCGAACCAGCGGCTGAAGATGGCGCGGCCCTCGATATTGACTCCGGCGACCGTGGCGCCCGAACCGTTGTATCGTTCGCGGATCGTAGAGCCGTCGTCCGCAGGTTCGGAAAGATCGCGCAAGGCGAACACATCATCGAGCTTCGTGTAAAACCCTTCGACCAGCAAGTTGGTCTGCACACTGCCGAACTTGCGGTAGAGATCGGCCGAAAGGCTCACGCTGTGGGAGCGCTCCTCCCTGAGTCCGTCGGCCAGCCGGATGCGCACCCGCTCGCCGCCCACCACGGCTATGTGCATGTCCTCGTCGAAAGCCTGCGGCGCACGATAGCCCCCGGCGTAGCTTGCGCGCAGATTGACCGACTCGGTGGGATTGTAGCGCACGTTGATGCGCGGGCTGAAGATGGCGTGCCCGACCATGCTATGCTTGTCGAGCCGCCCGCCGACGAGCAGCGACCACTTTTTCGTTTTCCATTCGTTCTGGAAATAAGCGCCCGCGATGTGCACCGTCTGATCGGTCGCCATGCCGTAGCCGATCGACCGGTCGGAAAGGTCATCGCAGCTGTACTCCGCCCCCACGGTAAGTTCCGAGGGCATGAACCATAGTTTTTCGAACGCATGGATATATTGTGCACCCGTCGCCGCCGTGAAATCGTGCGTACGCCCGTAAGCGTCGGGGTCTTGCTGCGAACCGTAGTAGCTCCTGCGGGAGGTGTTCTGGAACGAAGCATAGAGGTTGACCCGATCGCGGCGGTCGGACGTCGAAAAATCGAACGACAGGCTGCCCCCGTCGATCGAATGGTCGGTCTGCTCGGCGACCATCGCTTCGTGGGGCGGCAGGTCGAGCCGATCGCCTCCGCGCCGGTATTCGGCCACATGATGATATTGCGCCGTAATGCGCGAACGGGCGCCCGTCCGCAAGAACGAACGCAATCCGACCGACTGCGACCGGATGGCGGGCAGCTCAGTGAATCCGTCGCCGTCGTGATCGTAGCCGGAGCGATGGCGGTTCTGCCCGAAAACGCAAAGCCCCGCGCGGCGATTGTCGGCAACATACGAAGCGTTGAGCATCGTATTGTTGTCGTAGGCGCCCCGGCAACCGATCGAAGTGAGGGTGTGCGAAAGCGACGCCGAGCTGCGCGAAGGTTCGCGCGTGATGATGTTGATCGTGCCGCCTATGGCCGACGAGCCGTAAAGCGCCGACCCGCCGCCGCGCAGCACCTCCACGCGCTCGATCATGTTGGCCGGAATCTGTTCCAGTCCGTAGACACCCGTCAGGGCCGAAAATATGGGGTGCGAGTCGACCAGAATCTGCGAATAATGGCCGTCGAGACCATTGATGCGCACCTGAGCGAAGCCGCAGTTCTGGCAATCGTCCTCCACACGCACGCCGGGCTGGAACGACAGCGCTCCGGCGAGCGACGCCGAATTGGTCTTCTCGAAAAGATCGGCGTTCAACACGCTTACCAGCGCAGGCGCCTCGCGCCGCAGGGTGGCGGTGCGGCTGGCCGAAACGACCACTTCGTCCATCGATATGCCGGTAGGCGTCGCCTCGAAGTTGACCTCCCGGGTCTCGTGCGCCCGCAGCACGACCTGCTGCTGCACCGTGGCATAGCCCAGCGCACGCACCTCGACCGTGCAGAGGCCTTCGGGCAGATTCTTGAGGAAATAATGGCCCGACGCATCGGTTACCGTGCCGTAGACCGTCCCCACGATGGCCACGGCTGCAAACGGAAGATGCTCGCGCGTGTCGCGGTCGACGACATGCCCTACAAGATTGGCGTCGGTATGTGCGGGAGGTGCTTCGGCCGCAACCGCACGGCACAGCGACGCTCCAAGCAGCAGTAAGGAAAGGAAGATATTCTTCATATTCGGGTTTCAATGGTTTCGCGGGCAAAAGTATGAAAAAACAGGACTGCCCCCAAGGCAGCCCTGTCAAAATACCGACAAATAGGTATGCAGGCATGCACCCCGACGGCTCCGCCGTCCGGACGCATCCGCGCGTTGTCATATGTTGATGTCCAGAATCTCGAAATGCACCGTCCCGGCCGGCACCTCGACCTCCACGCAGTCGCCCTTCTTGTGGCCCAGCAGCGCCTTGGCGATGGGCGTGCCGATCGCCAGCTTGCCCTCGCGCAGGTTGGCCTCGTGCTCGGCGACGATCGTATAGACCATCTGCTTGCCCGTATTGCGGTTGAGAAGCGTCACTTTGCTCAATATCTGCACCTTGCTCTTGTCGATCTTCGACTCGTCGATGATCCGCGCATTGGCGATCGTATCTTCCATCTTGGCGATGCGCATCTCCAGCAGCCCCTGGGCCTCGCGGGCCGCATCGTATTCTGCGTTCTCCGACAGATCGCCCTTGTCGCGTGCTTCGGCAATGGCTGCCGAAATGGCCGGACGCTCGACGGAACGCATGTGATCGAGTTCTTCTTTGAGCTTCCGGTAGCCCTCCGCCGTCAGATAAATAATCTCTTTTGCCATAACGTAAAAAATTTCTTTCCACGGGTCGTCCCAACGGACGCTCCGATTGCAAAAAACGCAAAAAACAAGAATCCTGGCCTGATGGCCAGAACCCTCCGTACTCTATGTACAGACAAAGGTAACAAGTAAAATCCGAATTTCCAAATCTTTTTCGCGCTCCATGGCACGGAGTGTGCCCGACGGCGGAATATGCTTGCTTTGTTGGCTTTCCATCTGCTGTGGAGCGCATGCGCGCTGATTTTCCTCACGCGCCGCCACCGCACGCCTGCTTCGGCCGCGGTCTGGGGCGCGATCGTCCTGCTGCTGCCCGCGGCGGGCACGCTGCTCTACATTCTGGCAGGTTATCGCCGTCCCGCTCCGCCGCGCTGCGAACCGCCGTTCCGCGGCGACGCCCTGGGGCGGATCATCGCCCAAGGCTGCAACACCCGTCCCACGCCCCGCAACCGCATCGACCTGCTGCACAACGGAAGCAACGCCTTTTCGGCCCTGATCGCCACCTTGCAGCGGGCTACGCGCTCTATCCACATGGAATACTACATCTTCCGCGACGACCGCGTCGGACGCACCATTGCCGACATCCTGATCCGCAAATCGCGCGCCGGAGTCGAAGTACGCGTCATCTACGATGCCGTAGGATCGTGGAGGCTGCCCCGGCCGATGCTGCGGCGCATGCACCGGGCCGGCATCCGCACGGCAGCCTACGCGCCGATCCGGTTTCCCTGGTTCACGCCCCGGGCCGCACGGCGCAACCACCGCAAAATAGTCGTCGCAGACGGCAAAGTAGCCTACCTGGGCGGCATCAACATCGCCGCATACTACCTCGACGGCGACGACATGGGCAAGTGGCGCGACGAACATCTGCGCATGGAGGGCGACGCCGTAGCCGACCTGCAACGGCTCTTTCTCGACGATTGGGCCGCAGCCTGCGGCGAGCGGCTCGACCCGGCGCTCCACACGTGTGCGCACGCCATCCGCCAACCGCTTTCCGTGCAGATCGCCTGGGCCGAAGAAGGCACCTCGCGCACCACGCTGGCCGAAGCGTTCGCCGCAGCGATCGTACGCGCACACCGACATGTCCGCCTGTGCTCGCCCTATTTCATGCCGCCCACACTGATCCTCGACGCCCTGCGGCTGGCGGTAAGCTGCGGCGTGCGGGTCGAAGCGATGATCCCCTCGTGCAGCGACTCGCTCCTGACCGATCTGGCGGCCGATTCCTATGTCGAAGACCTGCTCGCCGCCGGAGTCGAACTCTACCGCTACGACAACGGCTTCCTACATGCCAAAGTGCTGATCGTCGACGACTTTCTGGTCTCGATCGGCACGGCCAACATGGATTACCGCAGCCTGATGGACAACCTCGAAGTGACGGCTTTCATCCGCGACCGCGAAACGGCCCGCCGCATGGCCGCCACGTTCGACGCCGACCGGGCCTCCTGCACGCGCGTCGAACCGCAGACCTGGCGGCCGGCCCCCTGGCGACGCACGACGGGCGACCTGCTGCGGCTGCTCGCACCGTTGCTGTAACCCGTCCAAAACGAACCGAACCATGAAAAAACTATCTGCATTGCTCGTTTTCCTGCTGATGCTGAGTATCCCGGAAGCCTCGGCCAAGCGGTTCCGGATCGGAATCCGGGGCGGAATCAACCTGAGCCACTACCGATTCGACCGGCTGCAAATCGGCGACACTTGGTTCGCACCGGGAAATGCCCGCGCGGGCTACGAAGCGGGCGCCGTCGTGCGGATCGACCTGTCGCGCCGCTTCCACCTTCAAGGCGAACTCGGCTATGCACTGGTCAACTACGATGTTTTGGCCATAAACACCGACCGGCGCATCGTCCGCCTGCGCACCGGACGTCTGGAAATGCCGGTGCAGGCCGGTTTGCAGTTCGGGCCGCTGCGGTTCTTCGGCGGACCGCTCTTCCGGCTGAGCCACAGCAACCGCAGCAGCGCCGCCGAAATCCTGCGGATCGGATTCAACGACCGCAGCGTCGGCCTCATGGGCGGCATGGGACTGAACATCCGCCGCTTCTTCATCGACTTCCGCGTCTCGGGCTACCCTCGGAGCCATGTGTGGCAAACGTTCTTCTGCGGGGCCTCCGTCCACCGGGTCAAGGTACCGCACGACATCGTATACGGCGGTTCGATCGGCTTCTTCTTCTGAAAGATCGTAACACCCGTCTCAACATATCGCTCGCAAACCCACCGGCCCCGCACCGAATCGCCCCAGCCCGGCTCCAAGCGGTCCCGAACAACTGCGCCTACCTCTCCTCTGCACCCATTTGCCCGCCCTCTACGCACAATAAATCGGCATCTTCGCCGTTGGTGTCGGGACGTGCCGCGTCTCTGCGCACAACGGTGCGGAATCCATGCCGTCGCATTTATTTTTGCAATTCCCCGATTTATTGAGTAACTTTGCGCGATAAAGCGCCGTAACAGATTCTTCGATGAAGCAAACATTCACACACGCCCTTTGCGTCCTGGCCATCGCGGTCATTTTCAGCGGGTGCAGCGGCATGAACGCCCTGCTCAAAAGCGGACAGCCCGACCGCATCTACTCCAAGGCGCTGGAGTACTACGACAAGGAGAAGTGGCAGCGTGCCTCGACGCTTTTCGAAGGGGCGCAGCACTACTATATCGGCACGCAGCGCGAAGATTCGATCTCCTATTTCAACGCCCGCTGCAAATTCAAGAGCCGCGATTACGATGCCGCATCGATGCTCCTGGACGAGTTCCGCCGCAAGTTCGGCCGCAGCGTCTTCATCGAGGAAGCCGAGGGGATGTACGTCATGTGTTTCTACTATCTTGCGCCCGGCCCCTCGCGCGACCAGACGATGACCCAGCAGGCGCTGATCGCCATCAACGAGTTCATCTCGCACTATCCCGACAGCCAATATACGGACAACTTTCTGAAAATCAACGACGAGCTGACCGAACGACTGCAAGAAAAGGCCTACCTCAACGCCTACACCTATTACAAGATCGGGCGTTACAACGCAGCCATCACAGCACTGAAGAACGCCTTGAAGGAGCACCCCGAAAGCAAACGGCGCGAGGAGATCATGTTTTTGATCGTCGACGCCGGCTACCGTTTCGCCAGCAACTCGATCGCTTCGAAACAGACCGACCGTTATCTGGCGATGCTGGACTCCTACCTCTCGTTCAAGGAGGCCTATCCCGAGTCGCCCCGCATGAAAGAAGCGGAGCGCATGGCCCAGCACGCACGGGATTTTCTGGATCGCAACAACAAAGAAAACAACATATAACGATGGAAATCAAGAAGAACATTCCCAACAACACCGTTACCCGCAAATTGGTCGACCTGGACAAGGAGACGGGCAACATCTACGAAACCGTCAACATCATCGCCCGCCGCGCCAACCAGATTTCGACCGAGTTGAAGACCGAACTCAACCGCAAGCTGGCCGACTTCTCCTCGCCCACCGACACGATGGAGGAGACCTTCGAGAACCGCGAGCAGATCGAGATTTCGCGCTATTACGAGCGGCTGCCCAAACCCGTGATCATCGCCACGGAGGAGTTCCTCGACGACGAACTTTTCTACAAGGAGAACAAGCCCGAGGCGGAAGCATAGTTCCGCCCCCATCCGCATGCAGACCGAGCGAACCGCATATCCTGCACTCCGGGGACGCCGCATTCTGTTGGGCATCACAGGGAGCATCGCCGCCTACAAGGCGGCCGCACTCTGCCGTCTGCTGAAGACAGCCGGCGCCGAGGTGCGCGTGGTCATGACGCCTCTGGCCAAACAGTTCATCACTCCGCTGACGATGGCCACGCTATCGAAAAACCCGATTCTGGTCGAGTTCTTCGACCCCGAAAACGGCGCCTGGCACTCCCATGTCTCGCTCGGCGAATGGGCCGATTGTTTTCTGATCGCCCCGGCTACTGCCAATACGCTGGCCAAGATGTGCGCCGGCATCGCCGACAACCTGCTTCTGACCACCTATCTTTCGGCCCGGTGTCCCGTCGTCGTGGCCCCCGCCATGGATTTGGACATGTATGCCCATGCCGCGACGCAGGAGAACCTGCAAGCGCTCGCCCGACGGGGCGTGGCGATCGTCGAACCCGCCGAAGGCGAATTGGCGAGCGGTCTGGTGGGCAAAGGACGCATGGCCGAGCCGGAAGAGATAGCTGCCTTTCTGCACACGCTGTTTTCACAGGCTCCCGGGAACGACGCCCCCGAAAGAAACCCCTCCGAGGGATCGCTCGGGAATTCGGGTTCTGCACCGCATGCTTCTTCGGCCGGGCCGCTGCTCGGCAAGCGCTTCGTAGTCACGGCCGGCGCTACGGTCGAGGCCATCGATCCGGTGCGGTTCATCTCCAACCGTTCGACCGGCAAGATGGGATACGCCATCGCCGGCGAGCTGGCCCGGCGAGGCGCCGCAGTGGTGCTTGTGAGCGGCCCCACTGCGCTGCCCACCCCCGCGGGCGTCGAACGGCGCGACGTCGTGTCGGCCGACGAGATGTTTGATGCTGCGGTCGACGCATTCGCCGAGGCCGACGGAGCCGTCATGTGCGCCGCCGTGGCCGACTATACACCCGCCGAAGTTTCGGACGTGAAAATCAAGAAAGACAACGGCGAACTGACTCTCACGCTGCGCCGCACGCGCGACATCGCCGCCCATCTGGGCGCCCGCAAAGGCAGCCGCCTGCTGGTCGGCTTCGCGCTGGAAACCGACCACGAGCAAAGCAACGCCGAGGCGAAACTCGCCCGGAAGAATTTCGATTTCATCGTGCTCAACTCCCTGCGCGATGCCGGGGCCGGCTTCGGCGTCGACACCAACAAAGTGACGTTCATCGACCGCGGCGGCCGCCAAGAGTTGCCGTTGATGGCCAAAACCGAGGTCGCCGCGCACATCGCACAGAAAATCGAATCCCTGCTAAAATAATCCCGCCATGTTACGCCGCCTTTCGGTCGAAAACTACGCCTTGATCGACTCGCTCGTTCTGGAACCCGACCCGCACCTGAACATCATCACGGGCGAGACAGGCGCAGGCAAATCGATCCTGCTGGGCGCGCTGGGGCTGCTGCTGGGCGCCCGCAGCGATCTTTCGGCCGTCAAGGACACCGCGCGCAACTGCGTGGTAGAGGGAACGTTCGACCTCACGGGCCGCGGCCTGGAGCCGTTTTTCGAGGAAAACGACCTCGACTACGCCCCGCAGACCACTCTCACGCGCATCCTCACGCCGGCAGGCAAAAGCCGCTCGTTCATCAACGACCTGCCCGTGCAGCTGACCCTGCTGCGCGAGTTGGGCACCCGGCTGATCGACATCCATTCGCAACATCAGAATCTGATCCTCTCGTCGGAGGAGTTCCGCATATCGGCCCTCGACACGATAGCAGGAAATAGTGAAATACGGACGCAATATGCCGCGCAATATAAACAGCTCAACGAGTTGAAACAACACCTCGCCGCGCTGCGCGAAGCTGCCGAGGAGGGACGCCGCAACGAAGAGTGGCTGCGCTTCCAGACCGAAGAACTGACGGCCGCCAACCTGCGTGCCGGCGAGCAGGCCGAGATCGAAGAAGAATTGGCCGTACTGGAGAACGCCGACCGCATCGGCGAGGCCCTTACCGGCCTGCGCAACGCGCTGGACACCGACGAAACAGGCGTACTGCCGCAACTGAAAACGGCCGAGACGGCGTTGAGCCACATCCGAACCCACTATCCTGCGGCCGAAGAATATGCCGCACGCATCCGCTCGGCGATCGAGGAGCTGAAAGACATCGCCCGCTCGGCGGCCGGCGAGAGCGAACGCATCGACGCCGATCCGGCGCGTCTGGCCAAACTCTCGACCCGGCTCGACACGCTCATCGCCCTGCAACAGAAGCACCGCGTGGCCAACGAAGCCGCGCTCATCGCCCTGCGCGACCGGAGTACGGCGCAGCTTGCCGCCATCGTCCATGGCAGCGACGAAATCGCAGCGGCCGAAGAAGCCTTGCAGCAGGCCCGCACCCAAACCGAGACGCTGGCCGAGCGGCTCCGCAAGGCCCGCACCAAGGCGGCCCCGGCATTCGCCAAGAGCATCTGCGCCACGCTGGCCCGCCTGGGCATGCCCGAAACCGTGTTCGAAACGACGATCGTCCCGACCGACCTCGGCCGCACAGGCGCCGACGAAGTGGAATTCCTTTTCTCGTCCAACCGCGGCGCCAAGCCCCAGCCGATAGAAAAAATCGCCTCAGGCGGCGAGTTATCGCGCGTGATGCTGGCACTCAAGTCCCTGTTGGCCAGCCGTATGCAGCTGCCTACGATCATCTTCGACGAGATCGACACCGGCGTTTCTGGCCGCATAGCCGACGCCATGGGCGAGATCATCGCCCAGCTCTCCGCCACAATGCAGGTGGTCGACATCACCCACCTGCCGCAGGTGGCCTCGAAAGGCTCGGCCCACTTCGTCGTCTCGAAGCAGGCAGGACGCACCTCGGTGGCTCGGCTGACGGACGAGGAACGCGTTACCGAAATCGCCAAGATGCTCTCGGGCAACACCATAACCGATGCCGCACTGGCCCAGGCCCGCATTCTATTAGGTTAGACAAACCGCTCCCCCGCATGAAACCGATCCTCGAACTCGCGGCTGCGAACCGGCAGCGCGCGCACGCAATCATCCGCGAACTCCGGCTGGAGGAAATCTGGCGTTCCGCAGGCGCCGAACCGCGGCTCGTCGGCTCGCTCCGCATGGGCCTGCTGGTCAAACACCGCGACATCGACTACCACATCTACTCGCCCCAACTGCGTCTGTCGGAGAGTTTCGCCGCCATCGCCCGTCTGGCGGAAAACGCCCGCATCCGCCGCATCGAATTCGCCAACCTGCTCGACGCACCCGACCATTGTCTCGAATGGCACGCCTGGTACGAAGACGAAGAGGAACGGACGTGGCAGATCGACATGATCCACATGCAGGCCGGGTCGCCATGGGACGGCTGGTTCGAAAGCATGGCCGACCGCATAACGGCCGCCCTGACCGAGGAAGCCCGCACGACCATCCTGCGGCTCAAATACGAAACGCCCGACGAGCGGAAGATTCCCGGCATAGCCTACTACATGGCCGTGCTGCGCGACAGCGTGAGCACCTGGCCGCAGTTCGAAGAATGGCTGGCGGGGCATCCGTTGGACGGAATCATCGAATGGATGCCGGAAGAATCCCGGGAATCGCAGGCCGAATGACCCGATGCGGCCATACCGCCGTCAAGAACCCGCCGCAGCCGATTCCGATCGAAAACGCAGGAAAAAATCCTGCGTTTTTTCGTCTTTTTCCCTTTTTTCGCGTCTTATTTACAAACGCGCGTTAAAAACCGAAAAAAAACGATGAAACAATCTTCCACCGAACGCCTCAGGGAACTGGAGGAGCTGGTCGACAGCTGCCGCGAACCGCTGTTCCGCTTTGCTTTCTTCCGCTTGGGGTCGCGCATGGATGCCGAAGATGTCGTGCAGGATGCCTTTCTGAAATGGGCATCCGGACCCGAACGTCCCGTCGGCCACCCGCGTGCCTACCTCTTCCGAATGGTGAGCAACGACTGCTGCGACCGAATCCGGCGCCGGACAACCCTGGTGCCGCTCGACGGACGTCAACCGCTGCCCAACGAACCCCTCGAAGAGCACGAAGTTCACGAAGAAGCCCGACGGATCGAAACGCTTCTCGACCGGCTCCCGCCCGAACAGGCCGAAGCAATCCGTCTGCACACCTATGCGTCGCTCCGCTTCACGGAGATCGCCGAGGTGCTCCGATGCCCGGTCTCGACCGTCAAGTCCCGCTTCGGCGGCGGCATCGCAAAACTAAGAAAAACGTTGAATCTGTAAAATCCGCAACCATGAACTGTCCCGAATTCCGCAACCGTATAATCGACCTGCTCGACGGCCGCAACTTTACGCACGAAGAACAGCAGCACTTGGAACATTGCCCGGACTGCGCTGCCGAATTCCGTGCCGCCGCCGAAGCCCTCGATGCAGTCACACCCCGCAGCAATCCCCGCGCTTCCGACAACTTGCGCGACCGCATTCTGACGGCCGCCGCATCGGCCGGACATCCCCGCCGGAACCGCATCTACCGCCTGCTCGGCACCATGGCAGCCGCAGCCGCAATCTTTGCCGGCGTTCTCCTGCTCACCGTCCGCACGCCGGCTTATGCTGCCCGCAAACACTTCGGATGTGCCGCAGCCGTGATGAACGACGTGAAAACGCTCCGCATCGCCCTCCGCATCCGAACAACACCCCGCGAGAATTTCACCTACACCGACCCCGCGCTGCCGCCGATACCCTGCACCGTAACGGTCGAATACGGCGACACGCTGCGCTGGCGCATCGAGAAACCGGGCCGCACGGCCCTCTGCGACGGCGAAACGGCACGCATGTGGCTCCGGGATGCCGGGGAAGGGTGGTGCAGCCAAACCGACGGCTACCATCCCGAAGGCGAACTCGGACTGCTGCTCGATCTGCAACGGCTGCTGCTGGCCGAACAGGCGCTGGCCTCGCGAACAAAAGGAGCGAAATACGAAATCGCCGAGGAAGACGGAAGCATTCGGCTTACTATCAGGATACCGGCCCAGGGCGACTTCAGTCAGAGCGACTACTCGCTCAACAGCTCCATCACCGAATCGAACACCCTGCGCGAATACCGTTTCGACAAGCAGAGCGGCCGGCTGCTCGACCTGCGCATCACGGCCATTCTGCCGGACGGCAGCCGCTCCGTCCTGCTGGAAAGCACCGGCATAGTCTACGACGAACCCGTCGACCGGGCCATATGGGAAGTACCCGAAGGCATCGAGTGGATCGACCTTGCAGAGCCGGTCTCCGGCGCACAGCTGGTCGACATATCGGCCGAAGAGGCAGCGAACCGCATTCTGCGGGCAATGGGTTCGTGGGACGAAACGCTGCTCGACGAAGCGCTCCATTACTATGGTACCGACATCCGCAAGGAACTCGAAGCGCACTACGGAGGACTTGCGGTCATCGCCATCGGCCAAGCGGTACGCTCGGGCCAGTATGCAGGCGTCTTCGTACCCTGCAAAGTCCTCCTGGCCAACGGCAAAACCGAAAAACTGATGCTGGCCCTGCGCAACGACAACCCCGAAAAGTGCTGGCTTGTCGACGGCGGTCTCTGATCCGAACCTGCCGGAAAAACAAAACCCCGGTTTGCCTTTGGCAAACCGGGGTTTTACCGTAAAACGGGAATCCGTTACATCATGCCGCCCATACCGCCTGCGGGCATCGGGGGCATGGCGGGCTGCTCGGACTTCTTCTCGGCCAGCACGCACTCGGTGGTGAGGAACATCGACGCGATGGACGCGGCGTTCTCCAAAGCCACGCGCGACACCTTGGTGGGGTCGATGATACCGGCCTTGAGCATGTCCTCGTACTTGTCGTCGCGGGCGTTGTAACCGAAAGCATCCTTGCCCTCGCGCACCTTGTTGACCACGACCGAGCCCTCGCCGCCGGCGTTGGCGACGATCTGACGCAGCGGCTCCTCGATGGCGCGCCTGACGATCTGGATACCAGTCGTCTGGTCGTCGTTGGCACCCTTCATGCCCTCCAGAGAGGCCGTAGCACGGATGTAGGCTACACCGCCGCCCGGCACGATGCCTTCCTCGACGGCGGCACGCGTAGCAGCCAACGCGTCGTCGACACGGTCCTTTTTCTCTTTCATCTCGACCTCGGTAGCGGCACCGACATAGAGCACGGCCACGCCGCCGGCCAGTTTGGCCAGACGCTCGTGGAGCTTCTCCTTGTCGTAGTCCGACGTAGCCTTCTCGATCGAAGCGCGGATCTGCGCCACACGGGCGGCGATCTCCTCCTTCTTGCCTGCACCGTCGACGATGGTGGTGTTCTCCTTGTTGAGCGTCACCTTGTCGGCCGTACCGAGCATTTCGAGCGTTGCATCCTCGATCTTCATGCCCTTGTCGGTCGAGATGACCGTAGCGCCGGTCAGCACGGCGATGTCCTCCAGCATCTCCTTACGACGGTCGCCGAAGCCCGGAGCCTTGCAGGCAGCGATCTTCAACGTGCCGCGCAGCTTGTTGACTACCAGAGCCGACAGCGCCTCGCCATCGACATCCTCGGCGATGATCAGAAGCGAACGACCGCTCTGGGCCACCGGCTCCAGAACGCCCATAAGCTCCTTCATGGTCGAAATCTTCTTGTCCGTAATCAAGATGTAGGGCTTCTCCAGCTGGGCCTCCATCTTCTCGGGATCGGTAATGAAGTAGGCCGAGATGTAGCCACGGTCGAACTGCATGCCCTCAACGACCTCGACGTGGGTCTCGGTGCCCTTGGCCTCCTCGACAGTGATGACACCCTCCTTGTTGACCTTCGACATCGCCTCGGCGATGAGCTTGCCGATGTTCTCGTCGTTATTGGCCGAGATGGTGGCCACCTGCTCAATCTTGGCGAAGTCGGAACCTACCTCCTGGCTCTGCTTGCGCAGCGACTCGACCACGGCGGCCACCGCCTTGTCGATGCCGCGCTTCAGATCCATCGGATTGGCGCCGGCCGTCACGTTCTTCAACCCCACGCCGATGATCGACTGGGCCAGCACGGTGGCCGTCGTCGTGCCGTCGCCGGCGTCGTCGTTGGTTTTGGAGGCAACCTCCTTGACCATCTGGGCGCCCATGTTGGCGAACGGGTCTTCCAACTCGACCTCCTTGGCCACGGACACCCCATCCTTGGTTACCTGCGGAGCACCGAACTTCTTGTCGATGATGACGTTGCGCCCCTTGGGGCCGAGCGTTACCTTTACTGCGTTCGACAGCGCGTCGACACCCTCCTTGAGGAGTTCGCGCGCCTCAACGTTATATTTGATTTCCTTTGCCATAGTCGTTTGCGTGTTAGATGATTGCCAAAATATCGTTCTGCTTCATGATAAGGTAGTCCACCCCGTCGATCTGAATCTCCTGACCGGCATACTTGCCGTAGAGCACCTGGTCGCCCGCCTTGACCTCCATGGCCACCTCCTTGGTGCCGGGGCCAACGGCGATCACTTTGCCTGCGAGGGGTTTTTCCTTGGCCGTGTCGGGGATAATGAGGCCGCCGGCCGTCTTCTCTTCCGCGGGATTCGGCAGAATCAGCACGCGATCCGATAAGGGTTTTACGTTCATAGTTTTTCCAATTGTTAAGTTATGTATGTTCCTTTGATATTCGAAACTCTATTTCCGGCTTTTTGCGATCCGGCTCTCAAATCCGGACTCCGCATCTTCCGCAATCCGGACTCCGTTTGCAACTCGCTATCCATCAAGAGGTGTGCCAACCCATTTTTGGCAGATTCCGCCGGCCTTGCGCTGACAAAGATACAGACCAGCCTGTCATTTTGACATGCAGCGGACGGCGATTTCGATTTTTCGCCCGTTTTATTTGGCAAAAGCGAAAAAGTGTATTACATTTGCACTCCGATACGGCACGCATGCCGTATAGACGGTGGATGTAGCTCAGTTGGTTAGAGCGTCGGATTGTGGTTCCGAAGGTCGAGGGTTCGAACCCCTTCTTCCACCCGAAAACGAAGAGATTCCTTTGCTGGAATCTCTTTTTTTATTTCGCAGCAGCCAGTCGTGCCCGCGCTTACCGCCCGCCCGAGCCGCCCGCGCATCTTTCCCGCCGGCAGGCCCTCGCGCACATCACGCCCCTTGCGCCCGGGAAGCCAGAAAGACCCAGGATAGACTTAGGGAAAGCCGGGGAAAGTCCGGAAAACTCGGGAAGACCCGGGAAAACCCGGGGAGACTCGGAGAAACCCGGGGAGCCAGAAAGACCCAGGAGAGACTTGGGGAAAGCCGGGGAAAGTCCGGAAAACTCGGGAAAACCCGGGGAGACTCGGGAGACTCGGGAGACTCGGGGAAACCCGGGAAGACTCGGGAAGACTCGGAGAAACCCGGGAAGACTCGGGAGACTCGGAGAAATTCGGATAGTCTCGGCGAGTCTTTATTCCAGCCCCATTCTCGCCCGGGCGAAAGGCATTACCCACGCCGGGGATTCATTTGCGGCCAACAATTCGCGCATGCGATCCATATAAGGTTCGGCATGGCGGAAATAGCGCATCAAGCCCTCGCAGAGCGAATTTTTGCGGCATCCGTCCGCGCCCGTTTCGAACCGGTGTTTCGGGCATTCGCCACGGCAGGCGAAATAATATTTGCAGCGCAGACACTCCGCAGGCAGCGCATTGCGCTTCGCCAGTCCGAAGTCGCGGCGTTTCTGCGACCGATAGATTTCGGCGAGAGGCGTTTCGCGGATATTGCCCAACAAATATGCGGGATATACGAAGTGATCGCAGGAATAAACATCGCCGTTATGCTCCACGACCAGCGCGTCGCCGCACGTTTCGCCCATCGAACAGACGCCCGGAGGCACGCCGCACCATTGCGCCAGCGTGGCTTCGAACAGCTGTACATAGCATCGGCCCACGTCGCTTACCACCCATCGGTCGAAAATGTCGCACAGAAAATCGCCGTAACCTTGTGCCGTGATCGACCAGTCGGCCAGCCGCGCCCCCTCGTGATCCGGCGAAACGATTACCGGGCGGCGCATCCCGGGACGGTCGATGACATGCTCCACGGCAGGCAGGAACTGCATGTAGCGGCTGCCCACCGTATCGCGGAAGAACCGATAGATTTCGTCGCCGCGCCCCTCGCAAAGGCGGCTCGCCACGCTCAACGTATTATATTCCACGCCGAAGTCGCGCAACAGCCCGATCGTTCCCATTACCCGCCCGAACGTCGGCGCCCCGCCCCGGGTCATGCGGAACGCATCGTGAATATCCTCGGGGCCGTCGAGCGAAACGCCCACCAGAAAATCGTTCGCAGCGAAAAATTCGCACCACGCCTCGTCGACCAGCATACCGTTGGTCTGCAATGTGTTTTCGATCCGTTTGCCATCGGCATATTTCTGTTGCAGCGCGGTCGCCCGACGATAAAAGTCGAGGCCCAGCAACAACGGCTCCCCGCCATGCCAGCAAAACTGCACGGTCGGCACTTCGTTGGCTTCGATGTATTGACGGACATAGAGTTCCAGCAGCTCGTCGTTCATCACGGCTTGCCGGCCGCCATACTGTGCCGCTTTATCGAGGTAATAACAATAGCAGCAATCGAGGTTACAGGCCGAGCCGGCCGGCTTCAGCATGGTCGTAAAAGCCACGGGGCCGACCTGTTTTTCTGCATCGCGGAAAGTGAAAATATCTTTCATTCCCTTGCAACTTTTTTTCATCGCCGGTAAAAATACGATATCGGTTCGGGATTTCAAAACGCCGTCCCATCAAAACCGACTGCGGCCAAGGTTGCGACAAAAAAACACTGGGCAAACATGGTTTTCGGACGCAGCCTGCGGGACACGCATTTGCGGGCCTCCGCCGAGGGAGGCTGCGGCCCGCATGGCGCCAAGAGCCGCAGTAGGCGCAAGAGCCGATACCGGGGCCATTTTACAGACAAAAAATTCCGGCAGCCTGTTGCAGGCTGCCGGAACCGATTATTGAAGTGCGGAACTTACTTGCGGTATACCTTGGTATAGCCGTAGATCGCTTCGTCGCCCAACTCTTCCTCGATACGAAGCAGCTGGTTGTACTTGGCCATGCGGTCGGAACGCGACATGGAACCGGTCTTGATCTGGCCCGAGTTGGTAGCCACGG
>CASPAC010000015.1 GCA_949419965.1 Bacteroidales bacterium | reverse complement strand
CCTACCGCATCTATTTCGACAAGAAGCAGAGCATCGACACCTACGGCAAGAAGCAGCCGCGGCTGGAGCTGCGCGAAACGATGTGGTACCCCTCCGACGAGCAGTTGGCGGCAGGCTGCGGGCACGACAACCTGCGCGTCTTCGGATCGGTTTCGGTGGGTGCGCTCAAGGGCTGGAACCCGGAGCGCCGCCGCATGGAGCACATCGTCGGCATGCGCCGCCGCGAGGCTGCGATCCGCGCCCGCGGTCCGCTGCGTACGGTGGTCGACATGCGGGTCGAGGGTTGGAAATACGGCGGCCGCGAGATCGACATGACTTCGCGCTACATTCTCTACGGCGGCGGTTCGGTCGTCAAGGTCGAGAACCGCATCGAGGGCGAGGGCGCCGACGGGCTGGAGTTCGCCACCGGTGTGATGAAGATCCGCGACAACAAGGTGCGCATCGTGCGCGACGACGAGGGCTTTCTGCTGGAGACCGTCGGCTGCGATTTCCCTGAGAACGACACGCTGAAGTGGAAGCGCGAGACGGTGGGGCTGGCGTTGTGGCTGCCGGCCCGGCAGGTCGCCTCGCAGATCGACGATGCGGCGAGCTATCTGTGCCAGCTCCGTCCTGTCGACGGACGGATCGACTATTGGTTCGTGATGGGGTGGCGCAAGAGCGCCTTTCTCGGGGCGGACGATGACGAGGAGTGGTTCGACGTTTTCCGGCGCCGCTACACCTCGCCGGCCGCCGCACCGGGCAACCGCCCCTATGCGGAAGCGACGGTCGAACGGCTGGATTAGCTCTGCGGCGGGGCGGGACTGTCGAAAAATCCCTGCATTGCGTCAAAAAGTCCTATTTTCGTCGGTACGCTCTGCGTACATTTGTATGATTCATTAAAACTACGAAATTCACTTACGATTCCATGAACCTGAAACACATTCTGATGTCGCTGGCCGCCGCGGCATCGCTGGCCGCCTGCCACGGCGGTGCGGAGAACTCCGGTGCGGCGCTTCCGTTCGACATGCCGCAGGTTGCGCGGCCCGTCATCCCCGCACGTTCGGCCAGCGTGGCCGACTTCGGCGGCGTGGGCGACGGCTCCACGCTCTCGACCGAGGCTTTCGCCAAGGCCATCGCTTCGCTCTCGGAGCAGGGCGGCGGCCGCGTGGTCGTGCCCGCAGGCGTATGGTATACGGGCCCGATCGAGCTGAAGGACAACATCGAACTGCACCTCGATCGCAACGCCATGATCGTCTTCAGCGATGACAAGTCGCTCTATCCGCTCGTGCAGATCACTTTCGAGGGGCTCAATACGTGGCGCTGCCAGTCGCCCATTTCGGCCACCCATGCCAAGAATATCGCCATCACCGGCTTCGGCGTCATCGACGGCAACGGCGACGCGTGGCGCGCCGTCAAGCGCGGCAAGCTCACCGAGGGACAATGGCGTTCCAAGGTCCGCAGCGGCGGCATCGTCTCCGACGACGGCAACACGTGGTATCCGTCGGAGAGCTTCAAGTTCGGCGCTACGTCGGGCTCCGACCAGAACGTCTCCACCTGGGCCGACAGCAAGGAGGACTTCGAGCGCATGCGCGACTTCCTGCGTCCGGTGCTGGTGGCCGTCCACAATTGCGAAAACGTGCTGATCGAGGGCGTCACCTTCCAGAATTCGCCCTGCTGGCACATCCATCCGGCCATGTGCACCAATCTGATCGTCAACGACATCACCGTGCGCTGCCCCCACTATGCGCAGAACGGCGACGGCATCGACATCGAGTCGTGCAAGAACGTGGTGCTGACCGGTTCGCGCTTCGACGTGGGCGACGACGGCATCTGCATCAAGAGCGGCAAGGACAAGGCGGGCCGCGACCGCGGCATTCCGTGCGAGAACATCATCGTCGACGACTGCATCGTCTTCCACGGCCACGGCGGTTTCGTCGTCGGCAGCGAAATGTCGGGCGGCGTGAAGAACGTGATGGTCTCCAACTGCACCTTCTCGGGCACCGACGTGGGCCTGCGCTTCAAGTCGACGCGCGGCCGCGGCGGCGTGGTGGAGAACATCCGCATCGAGAACATCGCCATGAACGACATCGTGCAGGACGCCCTGCTGTTCGATCTCTTCTACGGCGGCAAGTCGGCGTCGGAGGCGGTCGAGGAGGGCACGGGCGAGGCTACCGACATGGTGCTGCGCCCCGTGGACGAGACTACGCCCGCGTTCCGCAACATCCATATCCGCAACGTCTGGTGCCGCGGCGCCCGGCGGGCCATGTTCTTCAACGGTCTGCCCGAGATGAACGTGGAACACGTCACCGTGGAGAATGCCCGCATCTTCGCCCGTACGGGTGCCGAGATCTGCGAGTCGACCGACGTGCTGCTGCGCGACGTGACGGTCGTTCCCGAGCGGGGGCCGGCTCTGAAGCTCAACAACGTGAAGAAGTTCCGCGCCGAGGAGTTCTCCTGCCCCGAGGGCATGGAGTGTGCGCTGCAGGCTACGGGAAGCCGCAACCGCGACATTCTCGTTTCGTCGAAGGAGATCACCTCCGCCAACGCCTGTCTGTCGGCCGGTGCGGCGGGTGCCGTGACCATCGACGAATAGCCTCCGGCGAACGTTACCTGGCGATGAGTGGGAGGCGCGACCTCTCACTCGTCGTCGTATAAAGCATACAGACTATGAAATCCAAACATATTTTTGCGACCCTCGTGCTGCTGTGCGCGGCCCAGGGCGCTCGGGCGGCCGCCGACGCGACCGGCCGGACCATTGGCGAAACGGCCGGGAAAACGGTCGGAGCAACCGTCGCTGAGACGGCCGGAACTCCTGCCGACACGCTGCATCTTTACCTCATAGGCGACTCTACGTGCGCCACCAAGAAACTCGACAAGGAGAACCCCGAGCGCGGCTGGGGACACATGCTCCAGCCGCTGTTCGATGAGGCGGTCGTTGTCGGGAATCACGCCACCAACGGCCGTTCGACCAAATCGTTCCGCGACGAGGGGCGCTGGGCCCGCGTGGAGCGGCAGCTGTGGCCGGGCGACTATGTCTTCATCCAGTTCGGCCACAACGACCAGAAAATCAAGGACTCGACCCGCTATTCGACTCCGGAGCAATATGCTGAGAATCTGCGCCGTTACGTGCGGGAGACACGCGCTAAGGGCGCTACGCCCATTCTGCTGACCCCCATCGTGCGGCGGCACTTCGTCGACGGTGTGCTGACCGACACCCACGGCGACTATCCCGCCCAGGTGCGCCGCGTGGCCGCCGAGGAGGGCGTGGCGCTGCTCGACATGGAGCCGCTCACGCGCGAATGGGTCGCTTCGCTGGGCGACGAGGCTTCGCGGCAGTATTTCATGTGGGTGGCGCCGGGTACCTGCCCGCTCTGCCCCGACGGCCGCCAGGACGATACGCACCTCAACGTGCGCGGCGCCCACGTCGTAGCCCGCATGGTGTGCGAGGCGTTGCGCCGGGAGGTTCCTGCGCTGGGTGCGCGCTTTCATGATTGCGATTTCGTCGTGGCCAAGGACGGTTCGGGCGATTTCTTCACCGTAGGCGAGGCTGTGGCCGCCATTCCCGACTTCTGCAACGCCACGACTTCGATTGTTGTTTGCGAGGGCGTCTATCGCGAGAAGATCGCCATCCCCGCCACCAAGCGCAACGTCGTGCTTACGGGGCGCGGCCAGGCTGTGGTCTCGTGGGACGACTACGCCTCGAAAATAGGCGCTACGGGGCATCCCAAGGGCACGTCGGGTTCGTCGACCGTCTACTTCGGCGGCGATCATTGGCTCATCGAGAACCTCACGTTCGAGAATACGGCCGGCCGTGTGGGCCAGGCCGTGGCCGTGCAGTGCCTGGGCTCCGACCTGCGCTTCGTCGGCTGCCGCTTCCTCGGCAACCAGGATACGCTCTACCTCCACGGCGTGGGCAACCGCGACGGCAAGGAGGTGAACGACAATTCGTTCTGTTTCTTCGACGGATGCTATATCGAGGGCACCACCGACTTCATCTTCGGCTCGGCCGCCGCGCTTTTCGAGCGGTGCGAGATACGTTCCAAGGCCAATTCGTATATCACCGCAGCGTCGACCTGCAAGGGCCAGCCCGCCGGCTTCATCTTCCGGGAGTGCAACCTCACGGCCGACGACGGCGTGAAGTCCTGCTACCTGGGGCGCCCGTGGCGCGACTATGCGCAGACCCTCTTCCTCGACTGCGACTTCGGCGCCCACATCCGCCCCGAGGGGTGGCACGACTGGAACAAACCTCATGCGCACAAGACCGTCTTTTACGGCGAATCGGGCTGCTATGGACCCGGCGCTGCGACCGGCGGCCGCGCCAAGTGGTCGCGGCGCCTCTCCGCCGCAGAGGTTGCCCAGGCTTTGGCACGTTTCGAGGCTTGCACCCGTTGACGATTACTTCCGGTTTCCCGATTCGCTGAGCGTATGAAACGTATCCGGCCGACATGTCTTGCGATGCTGCTGTCGCTGCTCTGCGGGGCGTTCCCCGCAGCCGCGGCCGAGCCGCCGCAGTGCATTTTCCAGTATTATTCCGCCACCGACGGTCTCACGCACGACCGCGTCGCCGACATCTACACCGATTCGCGCGGTTTCGTGTGGGTGTGCACGTGGTATGGCGTCAGCCGGTTCGACGGCTATACGTTCCGCAATTTCAACACGGCGCCGGGCGACTTCTCGCCCTTGTCGCACCACCGTTTCATCTCGGTGAGCGAGGATGCCAACGGGCATCTGTGGTTCACGACCTACAACCTTCATCTCTACCGTTTCAACCGCTTCACCGAGCAGTTCGAGGACGTCGCGCTGCTCATCGAGGGATTCGATGCCAAGCATTACCGCACGACCCATTGTCTGCACGATGCCTGCGGCGGCACGTGGGTGGCCATCGCCGGATTGGGCGTCGTGCGTTTCGCCGACACGCCCGATGCTGCGCCCGTGCGTCTCGACACCGTGTTGGATAGCGCAGCGCTCGGCGGCGAGGTGTCGGCCATGTTCCTCGACGACCGCGGTACGGCCTGGATCGCCGCGGCCGACGGACGGCTGGGCCGCGTGACGGCCGACGACCGGTCGGAAGTGCGGCCCGTCTGCGTGCTGCCCGGGCCGGCGTTCGACTTCGTGGCCGACAGCGCCGATCTCTATTGTGCCACTTCGCAGGAGGTCGTCCGCGTGTCGCGCCGCGATGCCCGGGTGCGCCGGCTGCAGGGCGGACAGGGCGGTCTTACGGCCATCGTCGCCGATACGGTGCGGCGTGCGGTCTACGTGGGGGCGCGTTCGGGCGATTTGTTCCGGGTGGCGGGCGATCGGCTCGACCGTCTGATGCCGCGCGGTGCGAAACCCGGGCGCATCCGTTCGCTGGCCGCCGATTCGCACGGCGTGGTGTGGGTCACCACCCCCGAGGCGGGCATCATCCGCTACCGCCCCGAGAGCAACGACTACAAGCACTTCCGGCAGGAGCCCTACACCGTCTCCTACAACCTCGACACCCTCACCCGCATCGCCGAAGGCGGCGGCCGCCTGTGGATCAAGATGAACCAGTACGGTTTCGGCTGCTACGACCGCGAGAAGGATGTCGTCGAACCGTTCTACAACGATCCGCGCCAGCCCGATTGCCTGATGACCAATGCCGTGGTGCGTTTCGACGTGCACGACAACGTGCTGTGGCTCTCGACCTACTACGAGCGCGGCCTGCGCAAGGCGGTGCTTCTCGATCAGCCCGCCGAGATCATCACGCTCGATGCACCTTCGAAGAACGCCTTGCGGGGCGAGGTGCGCGCTTTGCTCAAGGACAGCCGCGGCCGCGTGTGGGTGGGCACGCGCGACGGCGAGCTGATCGCTTTCGATGCCGATTTCCGGCCGCTCTACCGCCTGCCGCTGAAGGAGGCGGGCATGATCTACGCCCTCAGGGAAGACCGTGCCGGCAATATCTGGGTCGGCACCAAGGGGCGCGGTCTCTACCGGCTTGCGCCGCGCGGCGATGACTTCGCCGTCAAGCATTTCGTCCATTCGCCCGCCGATCCCTGGTCGCTCAACAACGACCAGATCTATTCGGTCGAGGAGGACGGGCAGGGGCGGATATGGCTGGCCACCTACGGCGGCGGCATCAATATTCTCGACGATCCCGCCGGCGACCGTTTCATCCATGCCGGCAATCTCCTGCACCGCTATCCCTTGGCGGAGGCGGGCCGCGTGCGCTGGCTGCTCTCCGACGGTCCGGACCGCATGCTGGCCGCCACGGTCGACGGACTGCTGGTCTTCGATCCCGGCGAAAGTTACCAGCAGATGACTTTCCGCCTGGCGCAGAAGATTCCGGGCGATGCCGCGTCGCTCGGCAACAACGACATCATCCATATCTTCAAGGACTCGCGCAGCCGCGTCTGGCTGGCCACCTACGGCGGCGGGCTGAACCGGATCGAGGGGTATGGGCCCGACGGTGCGCCCCGGTTCCGCTGTTACGACGTTTCCGACGGTCTGCCGAGCAATATCTGCATGGCCGTCGCCGAGGATTCGCAGGGCAATCTCTGGGTCTCGACCTACAATGCCGTTTCGCGTTTCGACGTCGGCAGCGAGGAGTTCACCACCTACAATCTCTACGACGGGATGCACAACGCCGTGCTGAGCGAGGCTACCGCTGCGACGGCCCCCGACGGCGACCTGCTCTTCGGCGGTGGCCGCCACGTCTACCGCTTCGATGCCCATTGCCCGCATTTGTCCCGGGCCGACTGCAACCTGCGCTTCACGGGCATCAACGTGCGCAACCGGCCCGTCGCCGCGGGGGCCGGTTCGCCTCTGGACGTTGCCGCGCCGGAGGCCCGCAAGATCGTCCTGCCGTACGACTACACCAATTTTCGCGTCGAATTCGCCGCGCTCAACCACGCCTTGCAGCACGTCGTCGGCTACATGTACAAGCTGGAGGGCTACGACCTCGACTGGAACCTTTCGGGAGCCATCAACCGGGCTTCCTATTCCAACGTTCCGCCGGGCGATTATACGCTGCATGTCAAGGCGCTGGTGGGCAACTCCGAGACCGCGGACGACGGCATCCGCCTGCGGATCGCGATCATGCCGCCGCCGTGGCTGACCTGGTGGGCCAAGATGCTCTACGTGGTGTTGGCGCTCGTGACCGCGGCCGTCGCGTTCCGGATCATCGCTTCCTTCATCCGCATCCGCCGGGCCGCCAGCGTCGAGAAGGGGCTGACGGACCTCAAACTGCGTTTCTTCACCAATATTTCGCACGAACTGCGGACACCGCTCACGCTTATTCTCGGTGGTATCGAAGACGTGCAGCGTCACGACCGTCTCTCGCCGCGCGGCGAAAGCAGCCTGACCCTGGCCCACCGCAATGCCAAACGCATGCTGTCGTTGATCAATCAGCTGCTCGATTTCCGCAAGATCGTCAAGGAGAAGATGGAGCTGAAGATCTCGCGCGTGGACCTCGTGCCCGTGGTCGAGGATGCTCTCGACGATTTCCGCGAGCTGGCCGCCGAGCGCCGCATCGAACTGCTCTTTACCGTCTCGCGCCGCTCGGTGCTCGTGTGGGTCGATCCGGAGCGCATCGAAAGCGTCATCTTCAACCTGTTGTCCAATGCACTGAAGTTCACGCCCGCGGGCGGCAAGATCGAAGTCATCGTCGCGCAGCACGATGCCGAGGAGTGCGTCACGCTCACCGTGCGCGACACCGGCATCGGCATTCCGCGCGACAAACAGGACCGCATTTTCGAACGTTTCGTCCAGGCGTCGCGCGCCGTCGACAGCAGCATCAAGGGTTCGGGCATCGGCCTTTCGCTCTGCCGCGAGATCGTGGCGCTGCACCACGGCGAGATTTCCGTCGAAAGTTCGCCCGGTGCGGGAGCCTCCTTCACCGTGAAGCTGCGCACGGGCAACGCCCATTTCGGCATGGAGCAGATCGACTTCACGGGAGCCGGCGGCGACGACCGTTCGGCCTACATGGTCAGCGACTTCACGCCGGTAGCCAGCCAGCGCCGCACCGACGTGGTGCCGCCCAAGGAGGCTCAGAAGATTCTGTTGGTGGAGGACAACCGCGAACTGCGCGTCTTCATCTACAACAATCTGATCGACACCTACACCGTCATCGAGGCCGACGACGGGGTCGAGGCGCTGGAGAAGATACGCAGCGAGCTGCCCGACATCATCGTTACGGACCTGATGATGCCCCGCATGGACGGCATCGAGCTGATCGACAAGGTGCGCCACGACTTCACGATGAGCCACATCCCCATCGTCATGCTCACGGCCCGGCATTCGCCCGACGACCGGCTGAAAGCCATGGAGTTCGGTGCCGACGGCTACATCACCAAGCCTTTCAGCATCGAACTGCTGCTGGCGCGCATCGACAATCTGCTGACGCGCCGCCGCACCCTCTTCGAGAAGTTCTCGGCCCAGTCGGCCCGCAACAAGGTGGCCGAACTGGTGGTCGACGACGTGGTGGTCACCGACCGCGACGAGGAGTTCATGAAGGAGGTGATGTCGTGGTTCGGCAAGAACATCGAGAACTCCGACCTCACGATCGACCAGCTCGCCTCGCACCTCGGACTGGGCCGCACCACCATGTACAACAAGCTCAAGAGCCTTACGGGCAAGTCGCCTGTCGAGCTGTTGAAGGAGTACCGCATAACCAAGGCCAAGCTGTTGCTGCGCACGGGGCAGTTCTCCGTGTCGGAGGTGGCTTACAAGGTCGGCTTCTCCGACCCGGGCTACTTCAGCCGCTGTTTCCGCGAGCAGTTCCACATGTCGCCCGCCGAATACCTCAAGACCCACAACATCAAACAGAACCAAGACTCCAAATAAGATGAAAAGAACCTCACTCTTCGCAGTCTCCGCACTGCTGTTGCTCGGCGCCGCCTGCTCGGGCCGCCGCTCGCTGCTCGACGGCGACAAACCTTTGGCCGTGCGCATGATCGAGAGCGAAATCGCCCGCCATCCGTCGCCTGCGACGCTCGACGGCATCGCTCCCGGCAAAATCAAGTGGAACTACACCTCGGGCCTCGAACTCCTGGCCTTCATCGATGCCGGCGAAGTCTACGACCGCCCCGATTTCTACGACTATGCCCTGCGCTACTACGACACCATCGTGCGGCCCGACGCTTCGGTCATCACCTATAGGAAAGATAAATACAACCTCGACCACGTGTGCCCCGGGCGTCCGCTTTTCATCATCGCCGAGCGTACGGGCGAAGCACGCTATGCGCAGGTGCTCGACACGCTTTTCAGCCAACTGCAGGAGCACCCGCGCAACGACGACGGCGGTTTCTGGCACAAGCAGGTCTACCCGCACCAGATGTGGCTCGACGGACTCTACATGGCCGAGCCGTTCTATGCCGAGTATGCCGTGCGCAAGCTGGGCGAAAGCGAGGAGTTCGACCGTCTGAAGGCCGACATCGTCAGCCAGTTCGTGCTGGTCGCTGGCCACACGTTCGATCCGGCTACGGGGCTCTACCGCCATGCCTGCGACGTTTCGCGCAAGCAGTTCTGGTGCGACAAGGCCACCGGACAGACGCCCCACGCCTGGGGCCGCGCCATGGGGTGGTATGCTATGGCGCTGGTCGAAACGCTCCAATACCTCGGTGTCGACGGGACCACGCAGCCTATGGTCGACATTCTGAACCATATCTACGAGGTCCTGCCCGCGTTTGCCGATCCTGCGACCGGCATGTGGTACCAGGTGCTCGACCAGCCCGGCCGCGAGGGCAACTATCTCGAAGCTACGGGTTCGATCATGTTCGTCTATGCCATGCTCAAGGGCGTTCGCCTGGGTTACCTGCCTGCCGAGTTGCAACCCGAGGCCATGCGCCTTTACGAGCGTTTCGTCGAGCGTTTCGTGCGCGAGAACGAAGACGGCACCATCTCGATCGTCGACTGCTGTGCCGTGGCCGGTCTGGGCGGCAAGGATATGCGCGACGGTTCGTTCGACTACTACATCTCCGAGCCCATCATCGAGAACGATTGCAAGGGCGTCGGTCCCTTTATCTGGGCCTCGATGGAATACGACCGGGCCCGTGCGAAGTAGGCGGTTTCGGATCATGTAAATGTCCCTCGCCGGATTATTTCCGGAGAGGGACGTTTGTTTTGAGTTTTTATGCTTATCTTCGTTCCCGGCAACTTCACACCCGGAGTGACAGGGGTTACGGCTTTTGTCAGTGTGGTTGGTAGATTCAGCAGTCCGCTGGCGGCGTAATGACGTGGTGGGTAAAGAAAATCGTTGTTCGTTTGCGGTTGTTTGCAGTCGTTTTTTTTGGAGATTGTTTTTTGCAACTTGCAGTGTTGCGCGGGCCGCAGCCTCCCGGCACGGTGGATCGTCACTTCGGTTGTCGCCGGACTCGCTGCTCCGCAGGCAGCGTTCGCTTCGTTCAGAAAGAGCGTACGTTGTAAGTTCGCAAGCTCTGCTTCGGTCGGCGCTGTGTTGTTTTCGTGCCGAAGCCAGCGGGGCGAGTATTGCGAGCCTCCGCAGGGCGGGGCTTCGGCTCGCACGGCTGAAGCCGGTGTTTATCTCTGCAAGTTGCGGCTGTCTCGAACATCTTTTCCTTCACCTTTCCGTGTTGCCGCCAGTTGCATATTCCAGTCTGCCGCGGAGTTTGCGAACAATTCAGTAATTTGTCATTCTGAGGAGCAGAGCGACGAAGAATCTGTATAAAAGTATACATAGACAGATTCTTGACCGCACTGCGTTTGTCGTTCACTTCTTTGCGAAGAGCCGCGGCAACCGTCATGTTGAGCGCAGCGAAACATCTGCAACCTTGCCCAAAAAGATTCTTGACTGCACTTCGTTTGTCTTTCTCCTCCTTGCTCGGCATAGTCCGCAAGCGGCCTCTGGTTCGCAAGGGAAAAGATTCTTCACTTCGTTCAGAATGACAAAGTAGGGTTGTCGAGGTGGGACGATCGCAGCCGGTCCGGGCGAGCATACGAAGAATGAATATTGCTGATTAATAGATTCTTCGGCTTCGCCTCAGAATGACGAACTGCTTCTTAATTGTGCATTGTGAATTTTAAATTGTGAATTCTGAATTGTTTCCCTCTCCGCCGCATTCCATTCAGCGATTGCTACACAACGCCTGCTGCGGGCTTCCGCACACGTGAGACGGGCAGTTTGTCGAGCGTCGGTGTGGCCGGCCGGTGTTGGGCTTCTTCCACGCTTGTCAGCACGGTTGTCCACGCTGGCAGTTTTTGGGGTCAGGTCGGGGAAGTGTGGCCGCTTGCGGGCGACTATCGGGTTTACGGTTTTCCCGTGCGCTGCGTCCAAGCATCTGCACGAAGTTGCTTTTCTGGAATTCCGGGCATCGGGTTCGGCCCGGGGAAGCATCGATGAAAAACACCGCCCGACCGGAGGTCGAGCGGTGCCCCGAAGGATGTGAGTTGCGTCTTCATCCCAGTGTCCGAACGTCCAGCGTGCTGTTCGGACGATGCAAAGATACAAAAAATCCCCCCCCCGCAAATTTTGGACTGAATTAATTATTAAAAAATCCATTTGTGTTATAAGTATAACACAAATAGGTCGCTACGCGGTGTGAAAAGTCATGTCCGGATGTCAAATCGAACACTTGTCAACATGCGTCGTGCGCTTGTCCGGGCAGCGGCGGCGTGTTTGTAACAAGGCGATTTCCGGAGCGGACGGTGGTGTCGGAACAGCCTTTGTCGGGTCGTAGTTTCGGGCTTGGCGGCAGGTCGGAGGGAAGCGCAGCAGAACATGTTCCGAGAGGTGAAGATGGTTTCGGACCGCCGATTTGCCGAGATGTTGTTATGGACGTCCGTTCCGTTTGCGGCCGAGTCGCGGAAAGAGCTTGCGGAAATGGGTGAGAGCCGAACCGAGGTTGTTGCCCGCGATAACGAGCGTGACGGCCAGGACGATCAATACGATGCCGCAGGCGATGCGCGGCGTGAAGGCCTCGCCGAAGACCGCGACACCGAAAAAGACTGCCGTGACGGGTTCCAATGCTCCGAGAATGGCGGTGGGCGTCGATCCGATGTGCTGGATGGCGCTCGTGGTGCAAAGGAACGAAATGGCGGTCGGAAAGAGCGCGAGGGCCAGCAGGTTGCCCCACAGATACCAACGGTCGGGCATGATGAGCGCTTCGCCGCAGGCGATGCGGGCGACGAAGAGCAGCAGTCCGGCCGAGAGGACGTAGAAGGTGACGGCCAGCGTGGGAATCTCCCGCAGGCGCGACACCCTTGCGGCGACGATATAGATGGCGTAGGAGAGGGCCGAGGCCAGCACGAGCAGCGAACCTGTCAGACTCAGCGTCGACCCGTCGGCGCTCCGGTAGAGCAGCCCGATCCCGCCGCATGCCAGCAGGATGCAGAGTCCGGTCATGGGCGAGAGCCGTTCCGAGAATCCTGCGGCCATGATCAACGCTACCAGGATAGGGTAGACGAACAGCAGGGTCGAGGCGATGCCGGCATCCATGTAGTTGTAGCTCAGGAACAGCGTCAGCGACGAGAGAGCCACGAGGATGCCCATCAGCAGGAGCATGCCGACGTGGCTGCGCGGCACCTTGAAACTGCGGCCCCGGGCCCGCAGCATGACGCCCAGGATGGGAATGGCGAAGAGGTAGCGGAACAGCAGGACCGAATCGGGGTTCATGCCCGCTTCGTAGAGCGGCAGGGCGAAGAGCGGGTTGGTACCGTAGGTGGCGGCCGCAACGGCGCCCAGGAGGTATCCTTTGGCTTTGGTGTTCATGGCTGCGGAATGTGTGGGGCAAAGATAACGCAAGTTGGGGGCAGTATCAAATTTATTTGGCGCCGGAGGGGCGGAGTGTTCCGGCGGATGTCCGAATCGGAAATCCTTAGGACCGGTCCGGACAAAAAAAACGGCCGCTGCCGGAAACTTCCGGCAGCGGCAGCGTAGCAGGGGAGCGGAAAACTACTTCATGTACCCCTTGATGTAGTGGTGGTGCGAACCCCAGCGCTCGAAAGCTGCGCGGTCGAGCTCCTCCTGTGCGGAGGGATGGGCGATCGAAATCAGCAGTCGTGCGCGCTCCTGCATGGTCTTTCCGTAGAGGTCGACGGCGCCGAACTCGGTGACGAACCAGTGGATGTGGTTGCGCGTGGTGACGACGCCTGCACCGTCCAGAAGCGTGGGGCAGATCTTCGAAACACCCTTGTTGGTGATCGAAGGCATGGCGATGATGGCCTTGCCGCCCTTCGAGAGCGAAGCGCCGTAGACGAAGTCGATCTGACCGCCGACGCCCGACCAGAATTTGGTGCCGAGCGAATCGGCGCAAACCTGGCCCGTGAGGTCGATCTGCAGTGCGGAGTTGATGGCCACGAAGCTGTCGTTCTGCGAAATGATGTAGGGGTCGTTGGTATAGCCGACATCCATCATCAGCACGCCCGGGTTGTCGTCGATGAAGTCGTAGACGGCCTTGGAACCCATCAGGAATGTCGAAACCATCTTGCCGGGGTCGGTTTTCTTGGCCTCGCCGTTGACCACGCCCTTCTCGACGAGCGGCAGGACGCCGTCGGCGAACATCTCGGTGTGGATGCCGAGGTTCTTGTGGCCGCCCAGCTGGCTCAGCACGGCGTTGGGGATGGCGCCGATGCCCATCTGGAGTGTGGCTCCGTCCTCGATCAGCGCAGCGCAGTGCTTGCCGATGGCGGTCTCGATCTCGTTGGGCTCGGCGAAGCGGGCTTCGATGAGCGGCGAGTCGTCCTCGACGAACATGTCGATCTTCGACATGGGGATCATGGCCTGGCCGAAGGCGCGCGGAACGTTCTTGTTGACGACGGCGATGACGTGGTCGGCGCACTCGACGGCCGCGAGCGTAGCGTCGACCGAGGTGCCGAGCGACACGTAGCCATGCTTGTCGGGCGGGCAGACCTGGATCATGGCCACGTTGCACGGCACGGCGCCGCAGCGGTAGAGCTTCTGCGTCTCGCTCAGGAAGATGGGGATGTAGTCGGCATGGCCGCTCTGGGTCACCTTGCGTACGTTGGCGCCGACGAAGAACGAATCGAGCTGGAAGACGCCCTCGAACTTGGGATCGGCATAGGGGGCCGGACCCTCGGTGTGGAGGTGGTGGACATGCACGTTTTTCAACTCGCCGGCTTCGCCGCGGGCGCACATGGCGTTGATCAGGCACTGCGGCGCGGAGGCCACGGAACTCAAATGGACGTGATCGCCCGATTTGATCACCTTGACCGCCTCTTCGGGGGTGATGAAATGGATTTGGGTGTTCATGTTCTATTTGTTTGAGATTAGTATTCGGCAGTTGCGGGGTGCGTCCGGTTCCACGTTGCGGCGAAGCGTTCGCCCGGGCCGGCCGCTTTGTCGCACGCATGCGCGACACCCGGCTCCGGGCGGCAGGGTCGCAGACCCTGCACTCTTTCGCTGCAATCACGGAATCACATCATCCCGCTTTTCGTTCGGTCTCTCGGGCTGCGGCCGCAGCCTGCGGGAGGGGTCATGCGAACCTTGGCCGGGGGCGACGGTCCGCGCAACCCGCAGGATTGCCGGTTTTCAGCCGCTTCGGGGTTACTTGCGTTTGACTTCGACCTGTTCGTAGCCCTCGACGATGTCGCCCACGCGGATGTCGTTGAACGACTCGATGTTCAGACCGCAGTCCTGGCCCGAGGTCACCTCCTTGACGTCGTCTTTGAAGCGTTTCAGCGAACCAAGCTTGCCGGTGTAGATGACGATGCCGTCGCGGATGACGCGGATGGGCGTCGACCGCTGGAGCTTGCCTTCGCGGACGATACAGCCCGCGACGGTGCCGACCTTCGAGATCTTGAAGATCTCCATCACCTCGACCGAAGCTACGATCTCCTCCTTCATGACGGGTTCGAGCATGCCCTCGATGGCATCCTTGATGTCGTTGACGGCATCGTAGATGATCGAGTAGAGGCGGATTTCGATCTCCTCCTTCTCGGCCACGCGGCGGGCGGCGGCCGACGGGCGCACCTGGAAGCCCACGATGATGGCGTTCGAAG
Source organism: Bacteroidales bacterium (assembly GCA_949419965.1). The sequence continues at coordinate 26,632 of CASPAC010000015.1, read as the reverse complement.
CGGCGGCCAGCAGCACGTCGGACTCGGAAATCTGACCCACGGCAGCGTGGATGACGTTGACCTGCACGCTCTCCTTGGAGAGTTTGATGAGCGAGCCCGACATGGCCTCCACCGAACCGTCGACGTCGCCCTTGACGATGATGTTCAGTTCCTTGAACGAGCCGATGGCGATGCGGCGTCCGATTTCGTCGAGCGTCACGTGCTTCTGGGTCATGATGCCCTGCATGCGCTGCAACTGTTCGCGCTTGTTGGCGATCTCGCGGGCCGAGCGGTCGTCGTCCATGACGTTGAACGTGTCGCCGGCCTGCGGCGCGCCGTTCAGACCCAGCACCTGCACCGGCGTCGAGGGACCCGCTTCGGTCACCTTCTTGCCGTTCTCGTTGAACATGGCCTTCACGCGGCCCGTGTGGATGCCCGACAGGATCACGTCGCCGATGCGCAGCGTGCCGGTCTGCACCAGGATGGTCGAGACGTAGCCGCGGCCCTTGTCGAGCGTCGATTCGATCACCGTACCCACGGCCTTGCGGTCGGGGTTGGCTTTCAGTTCGAGCATCTCGGCTTCGAGCAGCACCTTTTCGAGCAGCTTGTCGAGGTTCATGCCCTTCTTGGCCGAAATCTCCTGGTCCTGGTACTTGCCGCCCCACGACTCCACGAGGTAGTTCATCTGCGAGAGCTGCTCCTTGATGTGGTCGGGGTTGGCGTTGGGCTTGTCGATCTTGTTGATGGCGAAGACCATCGGCACGCCGGCGGCCTGCGCATGATTGATCGCCTCGACCGTCTGCGGCATCACGCTGTCGTCGGCCGCCACGATGATGATGGCCACGTCGGTGATCTTGGCGCCGCGGGCGCGCATGGCCGTGAAGGCTTCGTGGCCCGGGGTGTCGAGGAAGGTGATCTTCTGTCCGTTGAGCTCCACGCTGTAGGCACCGATGTGCTGCGTGATACCGCCGGCCTCGCCCTCGATGACGTTGGTCTTGCGGATGTTGTCCAGCAGCGACGTCTTACCGTGGTCGACATGGCCCATGACCGTCACGATGGGCGGACGCGGCACCAGGTTCTCCTCGGTGTCGGCGGTGTCGTCGGCGATGGCCTCCTGGATCTCCACCGAGACGAACTCGACCTTGAAGCCGAATTCCTCGGCCACGACGGCCAGCGCTTCGGCATCGAGACGCTGGTTGATCGACACCATCAGACCCAGGTTCATGCAGGCCGTGATGACCTCCGTGGGCGAGACGTCCATCATCGTCGCCAGCTCGCTGACGGTGACGAACTCGGTGACCTTGAGCGTCGAACGTTCCTGTACCGAACGTTCCATCTCCTCGTTCATGCGCTCGGCGGCCGCTTCGCGTTTGTCGCGGCGGTGCTTGGCGCCCGTATTCTTGGCACCCTTGGCCGTCAGACGCGCCAAGGTGTCCTTGATCTGCTTCGAAACCTCTTCGTCGCTCACCTCGGGGCGGATGACGGGTTGGTTGTTCTTCTTGTTCTTGTTGCGGCGGCCTTCGCCCGGACGGGGCTGGTTCTGCATGCCTCTGGGGCCTTGGGCTCCGCGGTTGGGGCCTCCCTGGCCCCCCTGGCCGTTTTGCCCGCCGCGGTTCTGACCTCCCTGGCCGCTCTGACCGCTGCCCTTCTGAGCTTTCGTCACGTCGACCTTCTCCTTGGAGAGGCGCTTGCGCTTGTGCTTGCCGCCCGGCACGAATCCCGAGACATCCATCGTTCCCAGGACCTGCGGACCTGCGAGGGGCACGATCTCGGGACGGAAGACGTTGTCTTTCGGTGCTTCGGGCTTGGATTCTTCGGCCTTGGGCGCTGCGGGCTCGGCGGCCGGCTGTCGTTCGGCAGCGGGAGCCGCCTTTTCGACTGCCTTTTCAGCCGGTTTCTCCGCGGGTTTCTCCGCGGCTTTTTCCACAGGCTGCGGTTCGGGCTGCGGCTTTTCGGCTTCGGGAGCCTCGGCCGGCTTGGCCGGTTCGGGTTTCGGGGTCTCGGGCCGCTTCGTCTCGGCCGGAGCGGCTGCCTCAGCCTTGGGGGCCGGAGCCGATGCCGCCTTGGGCTTGGCGTCGAGGTCGATCTTGCCCAGGAACTTGGGCTGCTGGATTTCGTCGCGCACGTTGATGACGTTGCTCTTGATGACTACCTCCTTCTCTTCCTCGCGTTCCGGCTTCTTGCTGCCCTCGATGGTGATGGTGGTCTGTTTCTGCGCGATGCGTTCGCGGATCGAGTCGCGTGCGGCGGTTGCCGGGCGGTTGCCGCCGAACTCCTTTTCGAGTACGGCATAGGTCTCCGCGTCGACCTGCGTGTTGGGCGACCCGTCGCTCTTGATGCCCTTCTTGTGCAGGAAGTCCGTGATGGTGTTCAGTCCCACGTTGAACTCCTTGGCCACTTGAATGAGCCTTAATTTTCTTTCGTTCCCCATATCGTGTGTTCTCCTTTCTTTAGCGTAAACGGTTTATTCGAACTCGGCTTTCAGTATCTCCACGACCTTCTGCGCCTGTTCGAGTTCGAGGTCGGCACGTGCGGCGATCTCCTCAACGGGGAGTTCCAGCACGCTCTTGGCCGTATCGCAGCCCACGTTCTTGAGCGCCTCGATGATCCAGGCGTCGATCTCGTCGGCGAACTCCGTGAGGGCCACGTCCTCCTCCTCGACCTCGCGGTAGACGTCGATGTCGTAGCCCGTGAGCATCTTCGAGAGGCGGATGTTCAGACCGCCCTTGCCGATGGCCAGCGACACCTGATCGGGTTTGAGGTAGACGGCGGCCGTCTGCTTCTCCTCGTCGAGGGTGATGGAGGAGATCTTCGCAGGATTGAGGGCCCGCTGGATCATGAGCTGCGTGTTGGCGGTGTAGTTGAGCACGTCGATGTTCTCGTTGCGCAGCTCCTTGACGATCGAGTAGATGCGCGAACCCTTCATGCCCACGCAGGCGCCGACGGGGTCGATGCGGTCGTCGTAGGACTCCACGGCCACCTTGGCGCGCTCGCCGGGGATGCGCACGATCTTCTTGATGGTGATCAGACCGTCGAAAATCTCGGGCACCTCCTGTTCGAAGAGCCGCTCCAGGAACTGGTTGGCCGTACGCGAAAGGATGATGCGCGGCTGGTTGTTGTTCATCTCCACCGATTTGACGATCGCCTTGATGGTGTCGCCCTTGCGGTAGAAGTCGTTGGGTATCTGCTCGCTCTTGGGGAGGATCAGTTCGTTTTCATCATCGTCGAGGATCAGCACCTCCTTTTTCCAGACCTGGTAGACCTCGCCCGTGATGATTTCGCCCACCTTGTCGGAGTATTTCTCGTAGAGGTTGGCCTTTTCCAGGTCGAGGATGCGCGAGGCGAGGTTCTGACGCAGCGACAGCACCGCGCGGCGGCCGAACGACGAGAGCTTGATCTCGTCGGCATATTCGTCGCCCACTTCGTAGGTGGAGTCGATGGCCTTGACTTCCGACACGGCGATCTGCGTGTTGGGATTCTCCACGGCTCCGTCTTCCACGACCGTACGGTTGCGCCAGATTTCGAGGTCGCCCTTCTCGGGATTGATGATCACGTCGAAGTTCTCGTCGGTCTCGTATTGTTTCTGCAGCGCGTGGCGGAAGACGTCTTCCAGCACGCCTATCATCGTCGGTTTGTCGATGTTCTTCAGTTCCTTGAACTCCGCAAAGTTGCTGATGAGATTCAGATTGTCCATGGGGTTATTTTGATTATTTGTATTTTTTAACAGGTGTTTCGAATCCTTTTTTTGGGGTTTTTGTCGCTCTATTTGCCGCTTTTTGTGCCGGCAAAAAGCAGCGGAAAAACCGACGCTCGCAGCGAGGGCAGAGGCCGCTTGCGGACTATGCCTCGCAAGGAGGAGGAAAACAAGCGCAGCGCAGTTAGCCTCTCCTTCCGATTGTCTTCGCCTGCTGTGGAGGGCCTAACGCTGCTTCGGGCGCCTAATCGCGGGTTCGCAAGCGAACCTGCCCCTGCGCTCACGCTTTTAGTCCCTCCTCCGCCTACGGCTCAGACATCGGGGCGGAATTTTTTAGTTCCCTTTTCAGGGCAGGTTTTCGCGCCTCGGCAACGTTCGAACAGGGTTCGGCTCTGCACTCGGCTTAAAAAAACGTTCTTTAATTTTTATTCACCTTACTTGAAGTCGAGAAACTCGCGTGTCGACTTGATTTCGGCAAAAGGGTAGGTGCGCGTCACCCGCACGGTCTGTTTGCGCTTCTTGCCTTCCACGGTCTGTTTTTCTTCGTAGGAAAGCGTGATGCCTTCTTCGTCCGCCGCATCGAGCTGGGCCGTGATCTTCACGCCGCTGAGCAGCAGCACCTCCACGGGCCGGCCCACCAGCTTGCGGTATTGGCGCAGGCAGCGGAGTTCCGAGCCGATGCCTGCCGAAGCCACCGTGAGCGAGAAATCCTCGGCATCGCGGTCGAATTCCGCTTCGACGGCGCGGCTCAGCGCCACGCAGGCGTCGATCGAGACCGAGGTGTCGCTGTCGATCAGCAGTTCGATTTCGTTGCCCGGCGAGCAGTTGCAGCCCACCACGAACATGTCGGTGCCTTGCAGTTTCGCTTCGGCCGCGGCCGTGATTTTTTTCGTGTCGATCATTCCCGATTGCGTTGTCAAGTCGTGTACAACTATGAAATAAGGGGACTTGTGCGTCCCCTTACCTCGTGCGTCATGCCTTACGGCACTGCAAATATAAGTAAAAAAAATGATATGCCAATATTCGGGCGGATTTTTTTACTCTTCGCCGCGGCCCGAAGCGTAGGGCTTGATGATGCCGCGCTTCGATGTGCGGATGAACTCCAGCAGGCCGTCGCGCTCGGGACTCTGCGGCACGGAGCGTTCCACCTCGTCGCACCCGTTGAGGTAGTTCATGCCGCTCTGGAACAGGATGCGGCAGGCATCGTGGATTTCGGCGATGCGCTCGGGCGTGAAGCCGCGGCGCGAAAGGCCGATCTTGTTGATGCCGGCGAAGCGGAGCGTGTCGTTGCGGATGATGACGTAGGGCGGCAGGTCCTGGCCCAGGAGCGCACCGCCCTGGATCATCGAGTGCGCGCCGATGCGGGTCCACTGGTGGATGGCGGCGTGGCCTCCGATGACGGCCCAGTCGCCGACATGGACTTCGCCGGCCAGCGACACGCGGTTGGCGATGACGCAGTGGCTGCCCACCACGCAGTCGTGTCCCACGTGCACGTAGGCCATCAGCAGGTTGCCGTCGCCGACGATGGTGGTGCCGGTCGACTTGGTGCCGCGGCTGATGGTGACGTATTCGCGGATGTCGTTGTCGTCGCCGATCCGACAAGTGGTCACTTCGCCGTCGAACTTGAGATCTTGCGGCAGGCACGAAACCGAGGCCGCGGTGTGTATCTTGCAGCGCTTGCCGATGCGGGCACCGTCGTGGATGACGGCTCCGGGACCGATCCAGCAGTTGTCGCCGATCTCGACGTCGCCGGCAATGCAGGCGAACGGTTCGACGGTCACTCCCTGGCCCAGCTTGGCGTCGGGATGGATGTATGCGAGCGGACTGATCATCTTACTGACGGTTTTTGACGACCTGGGCCATGAGCACCGCTTCGCAGGCGAGCGTTTCGCCCACGAACGCCTTGGCCTCGACCAGCGCCACGCCGCGGCGGATGGGCTCCAGCAGGTGGATTTCGAACTGGAGCGTGTCGCCCGGCACGACCTTGCGCTTGAACTTCACGCCGTCGATCTTCATGAAGTAGGTCGAGTAGTTCTCGGGGTCGGGCACCGTGCCGAGCACCAGGATGCCGCTGCACTGCGCCATGGCCTCGATGATGAGCACGCCCGGCATGACCGGCTCTTCGGGGAAGTGGCCCACGAAGAAGGGTTCGTTCATCGTCACGTTCTTGATGCCGGCCACCGACGTTGCATCGCAGTGGAAGATGCGGTCCACCAGCAGGAAAGGCGGGCGGTGGGGCAGCATCTTGCGGATGGCGTTGATATCGTAGAGCGCCGGTTTGCGGCAGTCGTAGTTGTAGCGGGGTTTCTCACCGGCCTTGCGGATCGAGCGCTTGAGCTGCTTCATGAATTCCGTGTTGGCGAAGTGGCCGGGACGGGTGGCCCACACGCGGCCCTTGATGCGCACGCCCATCAGTGCGAAGTCGCCCAGCAGGTCGAGCAGCTTGTGGCGCGCCAGTTCGTTGTTGCAGCGCAGCTCCAGGTTGTTCAGATAGCCCGGTTTGATCTCGACGTCCGACTTGTTGAAGAGTTTCTTGAGGCTCGCCTGCTCCTCCTCGGCCACGGGGTTCTCGACCACGACGATGGCGTTGTCCAGGTCGCCGCCCTTGATGAGGTTCATCTTGATGAGCGGCTCCAGCTCGTGCAGGAAGACGAACGTGCGGCACGGCGCGATCTTCGTTGCGTAGTCGTCGCCCGGATCGAAAGTGGCATACTGGTTGCCGATGACCTTGGAGTTGTAGTCGACGTGCAGCGACACGGAGAACTCGTCGTCGGGGTAGAGGATGATGGCCACGCCCTTTTCGGGGATGGTGTAGACCATCTTCTCGGTCACGTGGTAGTATTTGCGCTCGGCCTCCTGCTCCACCGTGCCCGTGCGGAGGATGGCTTCGGCGTATTCGCGCGCCGAGCCGTCCATGATGGGCGTTTCGGGTGCGTCGATGTCGATCGTGGCGTTGTCCACGCCGAGCGTCCAGAGCGCCGACATGATGTGTTCGATGGTGCTTACGCGATGGCCGCCCAGCTCGATGGTCGTGCCGCGCGAAGTGTCCGTTACGTTGTCGCAGAGAGCGGGAATTATGGGCTGTCCTTCGAGGTCGACCCGGCGGAACACGATTCCCGAGTCGGCGTCGGCCGGATGGACGGTCATGGTCACGTTGACGCCCGTATGCAGGCCTTTGCCCGAGAAGGAAATGGGGGCCTTGAGCGTTTGCTGTTTGGTTGACATAAACGTTGGGTTTCTTATAATTTTGTGCCCAAAGGTATAAAAAATCGCTAAAAAAAACTATTTTTGTCGCGATTATGTGCGTACGATCCCGAAATCCGATGCGCCGCTGAGTGCGATCGGACCCTTTTTTCGGGCGGCGGACGTCCGGCCTTGCGAGCCGGGCCGGGCCGACCTCCCGCCGGTGGCGGAAGCCCGGAGCGGCCGGAGCCGAAAGCCGTACGGGGAACGCACGATTGTTTTTGTCGAAATTGCTGCCGACTGCCATGACAGACCGACCTGCCGACCATATTCCCCCGACGCCGAGCCCTGCCCGGCGTCCGCGTTTGCGACTGCCGTTCGACAAACGGCGCGAGGATGCGGGTTCGTGGGCCTACGACCATCGGATGGGCCTGTGCATCACGCTCATCGCCTACCTGGTGCTGATGGTCGTGTTCGTGTCGGCGAAGATCGTCGTCGGGCGCCGCGCTCCGTCGCAGGGCATGTACATCGACCTGCAGACCCTTGCCGAGTTGGAGAAGGAGCGCGACCGGCTCGAGGAGGAGGTGAAGCGCAAGCAGCAGGAGGACCCCATCGACTGGAAAAGCATCCGCAACGCAGCCTCCAACGAAAACGCCCTCAACGAAGAGCTGAAGGACGACCGCGGCACCAACACCTCGGCGCTCAGCGATGCGGCCGCCGAGACCGCCGAACGCTTGCGGGCCAACCGCGAGGCCTACGAGCAGGGGCTGGCCGAGGAGCAGGCAATCCGGCAGCGGGCGGGCACGGAGGTGGGCTCCGAGCAGCAGGACCGCAAGGTCAAGGGCCGCGTGACTGTGTCGTTTTCGCTGACCGATCCGGTGCGGACGTCGCGGCATCTGGAGGTGCCGGCCTACCGGTGCGAGGGGGGCGGCGACGTGGAGGTTGAGATCGCCGTCAACCGCTCGGGCGAGGTCGTGTCGGCCCATGTCGTGTCGGGCGGCGACGCCTGCATGCGCGAGGAGGCGCTCGGGGCGGCCCGAGTCTCGCGGTTCAACATCGACACCTCGGCTCCGGCCCGCCAGCGCGGTACGATCACCTATATATTCATACCGCAGTAGGGCCGAACCGGTTGTTTCGGAATCGGACTGCGCATGGCAGCCGCGGCGAGGCATTTCCCGATTACGCGAATTTTGATTTTTTGATTGTGATTGGATGCAGATGATCGACTTTACAAGTGAACATATCGTGCTGGTCGGAGCGTTGCTGCTCTTCGTGGCCGTGATCGCCGGCAAGGCCGCCTATCGGTTCGGAGCGCCGGCCCTGTTGCTGTTCCTCGGAGTCGGCATGCTTTTCGGACTGGATTTCATCTCGTTCCGGTCGGTCGACATGACCCGGTTCCTGGGCATGACGTCGCTGTGCATCATCCTCTTTACGGGCGGTATGGACACCAAGTTCTCGCAGATCCGCCCCGTCATCGGCCCCGGCGTCGTGCTCGCCACCGCGGGCGTGGTTATCACGGCCCTGATCCTCGGTACCTTCGTGTGGCTGGTCGCTCCGCTCGTCGGGGTTGAAATCCCGTTCGTCGCCGCGCTTCTGCTGGCCGCCACCATGTCGTCCACCGACTCCGCGTCGGTCTTCTCCATCCTGCGAAGCAAGAAGCGGGGCTTGCGCGAGAACCTGCGGCCGCTGCTCGAGCTCGAGAGCGGTTCGAACGACCCCATGGCCTACATGCTCACCATCTTGCTTATCGGCATGCTGTCGCGTGCGTCGGGCGATACGGGAGTGGGTATGAGTATCGTTTTCTTCATCGTGCAGATGGTCGTCGGCGCCTTGTCCGGCTATCTTATCGGCCGGCTCGCCGTCTTCACCATCAACGGAATCAACCTGGCCAACAAGTCGCTCTATTCGGTGCTGCTGCTGGCTTTCATCTTCTTTGCATTCGCTTTCACCGATCTGGTCCGCGGCAACGGTTATCTCGCCGTCTACCTCGCTGGACTCGTTGTCGGCAACCACCGCCTGACGCAGAAACAGCCCATGACCATCTTTTTCGACGGTTTCACGTGGCTTATGCAGATCGTGATGTTCCTCACGCTGGGCCTTTTCGTCAACAGCGACGAGCTCTTGCAGCCCGAAGTGCTGATCCTCGGTCTGCTGGTCGGGGCTTTCATGATTCTGGTCGCGCGGCCCGTTTCGGTCTTCGCATGCCTGGCTCCTTTCCGCGGCTTCTCGCTCAAGGCGCGGCTTTATGTTTCGTGGGTGGGGCTGCGCGGCGCCGTGCCCATTCTCTTTGCGCTCTATCCCATGGTGGCCGGGATCGGACATGCCGACCTGCTTTTCAACGTCGTGTTCCTCTCCACCATCATTTCGCTCCTGGTGCAGGGCACCACCGTCAGCAGCATGGCCAATCTTCTGGGACTTTCCTACGAGGAGCGCGGGTCGACTTTCAGCGTCAACATGCAGGAGGAGGTCAAGTCGGTCTTCACGGAGGTAGAGGTCAACGAAAGCATGCTCGGCCGCGGACAGACGCTCCGCGAGATCACGCTGCCCGAGAATACGCTGGTCATGCTCGTGTGCCGCGACGGCGATTACTTCGTGCCGCAGGGCAAAACCGAACTGCTCATCGGTGACAAACTGCTGGTCATTTCCGACCGCGGCGAGGAGCTCGCCGCTTCCTACAAGCATCTGGGTGTCAGTGACGTGAAGCGGCTCTGACGGCGGCGCGCAAGGCTTTGTCTGCTTTGGATTGGCGCCTGTCGCCCTATTTCGCGTTTTACCCTATTCTGTTTACGCGTCCTTTGTGCTTAACGCATTCGGTGTCCGGAAACTCCCGCCGCACCATGCGTTGCGGGCTCTCGTTTGAGTCCGGTTCTGTTTGGGGGATTCTGCTTTCGCACAAATACAAAAAAAGACTGCAAACATTTGTCTGCAGTCTGGCGCATTTCCGATTAATACGGGATTCGAAGTGCGAAGCACTCGCGGGACGGCCTATAAAATCGAATGTTTCTTGCCCCGCAACCCGTGCTTTTGTGAGAATGGCGTTTGTGAGGTGGAAAAGATTGCGATGAGCGCAGCGATGTTTTTGGCGGCACAAGGGCGGGAAAACTATTTTTCCGAAGAAGGGCCGACAAAAAACGGCAGAACATACGTTCTGCCGTCGCAATCTTCGAGATGTGGAGAATACGAGATTCGAACTCGTGACCTCTTGCATGCCATGCAAGCGCTCTAGCCAGCTGAGCTAATCCCCCGTTGCGAGTGCAAAGGTAAAACGAATTTTTGAAAATCCAAACAAAAAACGAATAAAGGTAGGGCGGATGCGAAATATGCCGGCGGAATGCCGCGGATCGATGGCCCGGCCCGGGCGGAATTGCGGGAAATCCGCATACGGGGTCCGGGAGCGGAATATGGGAAAAAAGCGGAGACCGCCGGAATCCGGAAGTCTCCGCCCATGCACAGCGGGGGGGCAGCCTACGCTACACCTCCCAGGTGGCGCCGGACCGCAGCAGATCGTCGACGCACCGGATTTTGGACGTGGCCCTGACCTCCTCGACCTGCCGTTCGACGGCCAGGTCGTAGACCGCATCGTCCTCGACGGCCCGGATGACGCCCACGGCCACCGGATAGTCGGGGTATTTCATCGCGGCGAGCATCGAGTGCAGCGTCGTGTCGCGTTCGTGGGCGTCGTGCGTTAGCACGCGGTCGAGCGTATAGCCGTCCTGACCCACGGTCACCACCTTGAGCTTCATGTTCTCGAAGACGAGGCCCTTTTCGTTGTTGGCACCGAAAAGCATCTTTTCGCCGTGGCGCAGCGTGATCGTACGTTCAGCGCGCGTGGCCTTGTCGGCCGCAAATGCGGCGTGGGTCTTGTCGTTGAAGATCACGCAGTTCTGCAGCACCTCGACCACCGACATGCCCTTGTGCAGCGCTGCGGCCACCATGCACTCCTTGGAGAGGTTGACCTCCATGTCGATCGAGCGGGCGAAGAAGGTGCCCTTGGCGCCGATGACCAGCTCGCCGGGGTTGAAGGGCTTCTCGACCGTGCCGTAGGGCGAAGTCTTCGTGATCTTGCCCAGCTTCGACGTGGGTGAATACTGCCCTTTGGTCAGACCGTAGATTTCGTTGTTGAACAGGATGACGTTGAGGTCGACGTTGCGGCGGATGGCGTGGATGAAGTGGTTGCCGCCGATGGCCAGCGAGTCGCCGTCGCCGGTCGTGACCCACACGTTGAGCCGCGGATTGGCGACCTTGACGCCCGTGGCCACGGCATTGGCGCGGCCGTGGACCGAGTGGAAGCCGAAGGTCTTCATGTAGTAGATGAAGCGCGACGAACAACCGATGCCCGAGACGAACGTAAAGAGGTTGTGCGGCGTGTCGGTGCGGTCGGCCACTTCGGGCAGGGCGCGCTGCACGGCGTTGAGAATGGCGTGGTCGCCGCAGCCGGGGCACCAGCGCACTTCCTGGTCGCTCTTGAAGTCGGCGGGGGTGTATTTGTAGTCTGCCATGGTTTTACTGCAATAAGGATTCGAATTTCTGTTTCAGCTCCACGATGGTGAAGGGCTGGCCCTCGCACTTGTTGAACTGCTCGTAGCGGAACTCCTGCAGGTGCTGGCGCAGGTAGGCGGCGAACTGTCCTTCGTTGAGTTCGCACACCACGATGCGGCGGAAGCGGGCGAAGATCTCCTTCACGCCGCGGGGCAGCGGGTTGATGTAGTTGAAGTGGCAGAGCGAGACGCGTTTGCCTTCGTCGCGCATCCGGTCGACGGCATTCTGCAGGTGGCCGCGCGTGCCGCCCCAGCCTACGACCAGCAGGTCGCCCTCGGCATCGCCGTAGACCGTCTGTTCGGGGATGTAGTCGGCGATCTTCGCTACCTTGGCCGCCCGGGTCGAGACCATCGTCTGGTGGTTGGCCGGGTCGTGCGAGATGCACCCTTTCACGCAGTCTTTTTCGAGGCCGCCGACGCGGTGTTCGAGACCCGTTTTGCCGGGGAACGCCCAGCCGCGGGCCAGTTTTTCGTTGCGCACGTAGGGCATGAACCCGCCTTCGGGCACTTGGTCGACGATGGGCGGGCAGATGGCAGGGTACTCCTTCATCTGCGGGATGCGCCAGGGCTCCGAGCCGTTGGCTATGAATCCGTCGGTGAGCAGCACCACGGGCGTCATGTGCTCCATGGCGATGCGTCCGGCTTCGAACGCGTAGTGGAAACAGTCGCTCGGCGACGAGGCGGCTACCACGGCCACGGGACACTCGCCGTTGCGGCCGTAGAGCGCCTGCTGGAGGTCGCTCTGTTCGGTTTTGGTCGGCAGACCCGTCGAAGGACCGCCGCGCTGCACGTCGACCACCACCAGCGGCAGCTCGGTCATGACGGCCAGGCCCAGCGCTTCGCTCTTGAGCGAGAGGCCGGGGCCCGAAGTGGTCGTCACGGCGAAGTTGCCGGCGAATGCCGCGCCGATGGCGGTGCAGATGCCCGCGATCTCGTCTTCGGCCTGCACGGTCTTCACGCCCAGGTCCTTGCGCTTGGCCAGCTCCTCCAGAATCACCGTTGCCGGGGTGATGGGGTAGGAGCCGCAGAAGAGCGGCAGCCCGGCCTTTTCGGCCGCGGCGCAGAGCCCCCATGCCGTGGCCACGTTGCCGTTGATGGAGCGGTAGGTGCCCTTTTCGAGCCGGGCCGGCGCCACGCGGTAGTTGTTGGCGAACTGGTGGGTGTTGGCCGCATAGTTGTAGCCGGCCTTGATGGCCAGCTTGTTGGCTTCGGCGACGGCGGGATTCTTCTTGGCGAACTTGCCGTCGAGATAACGCAATGCGTGCTCCTCCGGGCGGTCGAAGAGCCAGAAACAGATGCCCAGCGCGAACATGTTCTTGCACTTGACCACCGTCTTGTTGTCGAGGCCCGTTTCCTTGAGCGCCTCGCGGGTCATCGAGGTGATGTCGGGCACCACGACGTTATATTCGTCCAGCTTGAGCTCGGCCAGCGGGTCGAGTGTGGCGAATCCGGCCTTGCGGATGTGCTCCTCGGTGAGCGAATCGCCGTCGAGGATCACCGTGGCACCCGGCTTGAGCCATTTGCGGTTGGCCTTGAGCGCCGCGGGGTTCATGGCCACCAGCACGTCGCAGTAATCGCCCGGATTGAGCTGGCGCCGGTTGCCGAAGTGGACCTGAAAGCCCGAGACGCCGGCAACGGTGCCCTGCGGGGCGCGGATTTCGGCAGGGTAGTCGGGGAAGGTCGAGATGCCGTTGCCCATCAGTGCCGAAGTGTCGGAGAAGAGCGTGCCCGTGAGCTGCATGCCGTCGCCCGAGTCGCCCGAGAAGCGGATCACGACGTCCTGCAGTTCATGCACAGAGTTCTGTTCCATGTCTTAAATGAAAGGTAAGGTTAGTTTTTGTAAGACTATACAAATATAGGAATATATTGTTAGATTGTTCACAATCCGCGGAAATTATTTGCGGCCGGGGGGCTCCCCAAGACCGGCCGGCTTTTCTTCAGAGGGCGAATCGCAGCGCTCCGGGGAACCAGAAGCAATGAACGATCGGGAGAGGCGGTATGCTTGTCGTGTCGGGCGCTTGTTTTCCACGGAAAGACGTATGTTCATCTGCGGCGGCCGGGGTCGGACGCATCGGAGATGCGGGCCGCTGCGGAGAGCAACGCAGCGCGTAGCAGGGTGGGGTGGCCGCAAGCAGATTCTTCGTCGCTATGCTCCTCAGAATGACAGGGGCAGGAGGGGCGCTCGGAATGATAAGGAGCGCCGGGAAGATAGATGTGCAATGGCGGGAGGAGTGACGAAGGACGGCATTCGGAATGACGAGGGAAAGGAGCCGGTCTTCGAATGCCGAATGGCCGCGACATGTCATGTTTGGAAGAGCTGAATATCTGTTTTAAAGGGGAGAATCTGCTCGGTCTTTACGGCCGGGATGAAAAAAAGGAGGTGCTTCGGAAAGCACCTCCTGGCGATGGACGGCTGGCCCGTTTATTTGGGCTGTTTGCCGATGTAGGCGAGGATGCCGCCGTCGACGTAGAGAACGTGGCCGTTGACGAAGTCCGACGCTTCGGAAGCGAGGAACACGGCGGGGCCCATCAGATCCTCGGGCGTGCCCCAGCGTGCGGCGGGCGTCTTGGCGACGATGAAGGCGTCGAACGGATGGCGCGAACCGTCGGGCTGCTTTTCGCGCAGCGGCGCGGTCTGCGGCGTGGCGATGTAACCCGGGCCGATGCCGTTGCACTGGATGTTGTACTCGCCGTACTCCGAGGCGATGTTGCGCGTGAGCATCTTCAGACCGCCCTTGGCGGCAGCGTAGGCCGACACGGTCTCGCGGCCGAGCTCCGACATCATCGAGCAGATGTTGATGATCTTGCCGTGGCCTTTCTTGATCATCGACGGAATGACGGCTTTCGAGACGATGAACGGACCGTTGAGGTCGATGTCGATTACCTGGCGGAACTCGGCGGCGGTCATTTCGTGCATGGGGATGCGCTTGATAATGCCGGCGTTGTTCACAAGGATGTCGATCACGCCGACCTCCTTTTCGATCTGCGCCACCAGCGCGTTGACCTGCTCTTCGTTGGTCACGTCGCAGACGTAGCCGTGGGCCTCGATGCCTTCGGCCTTGTAGGCGGCCAGACCTTTGTCCACGAGTTCCTGCTTGATGTCGTTGAAGACGATCTTGGCGCCCTGGCGTGCGAATGCCGTGGCCAGTGCGAAGCCGATGCCGTAGGAAGCGCCCGTGACAAGCGCGACCTTGCCTTCCAAAGAAAAGTTTACCATTTTATTAAGAGAAAAGTTAAAGTTTTTTTTAGGGTGAGCCTTGCGATCGGACGGAGCTGAAGCCACCGCAGGGTGGATTTTGCCGCGACAAAAGCAAAGCCGAAACCCCGCAAGGGGGCATTCCGGGAGACGGAACGGCCCACTCCCGGAACGAAGCGCCTTATTTCAGGTCGGTGATCTTCGAGAAGTCCTGGTCGCCGTAGTCGAGATTCTCGCCGCCCATGCCCCAGATGAAGGTGTAGTTGTGCGTGGCGGCGGCGCTGTGGATCGACCACTCGGGCGAGAGGACGGCCTGGTCGTTCTTCATCCAGATGTGGCGCGTCTCCTCGACTTCGCCCATCAGATGGCAGACGGCGTGCTCCTCGGGCACCTCGAAGTAGAAGTAGGCTTCCATGCGGCGCGAGTGGACGTGGGCCGGCATGGTGTTCCACACGCTGCCCGGCAGCAGTTCGGTCATGCCCATCTGCAGCTGACACGTGGGCAGCACCTGGTTGACCAGCATCTTGTTGATGTTGCGGTCGTTGGAGCCTTCGAGCGAACCCATGTGGGCCACCACGGCGTCGGCCTTGGTCACCTTGCGGTCGGGGTAGGTGCAGTGGGCCGTCGTGGAGTTGAAATAGAACTTGGCGGGGTGCTGCGGATCGGCGCTCTCGAAGGTCACTTCGCGGTCGCCGGCGCCCAGGTAGAGCGCTTCCTTGCAGTCGAGTTCGAAAACCGTGTCGCCCGACTTCACGCGGCCCTTGCCGCCGACGTTGAAAATGCCCATCTCGCGGCGCGTGAGGAAGTGGGGGGCTTTGAGCGGGTCGATGGCTTCGAGCCGAAGTGTTTCGTTGACGGGCATGGCGCCGCCCACGATCATGCGGTCGTACATCGAGTATACCATGTTGACTTCGTCGGCCGCGAAGACCTTTTCGATCAGAAAGTCGCGGCGCAGCCGGGCCGTGTCGTAGTGCTTGGCATCCTCGGGATGCGCGGCATAGCGGATTTCGTAGTTGGTTTTCATCGGGTTATTGTTTGTTATGTCGTTGTCGTGGCAGCCGGGATTTTCCGGTGCGGAAAGGCGGGAGTTGCAGGACAACTCGCGCCAAGATAAGCCAAAGATAGGGAGAAGAAATCGAAAATGAAAAATTATGCGATGAAAAATGCCATTCCCGACAGCTTCTTTGTCATTGCGGGCAGGTGCGGGCGATTGCGCGGGTCCGCGCTGGAGCGTCTCCGCGGGTTTCGTCCGGAAACGCTCCAGCGCTTCGCAAGCCTCTCGGAGTGCTCCGCATGCCGTTCGGGGCGAATCCGGCCCGGCAGCGGCCGGGGTTTCCGGCGGCAGGTGCGGCACTTCTCTGCGGCCAGGGCAATGCGGGGGCTCCGGCGGTCAGCGGAGCGAGTTCATGCGGATCGAAGCCTTCACGAGCGCGATGGCGCGGATGCGGCTGACGGCGACTTCCTTGTCGGCGTGGTGGGGATTCTGGCTCACCAGCTTGACGAAGCCCTCGCGGTCGGACTTCTGGATGTATTTGACGGTGACGTACTCTTCGCCGTCGATGTCGATCGAGAGCAGGTACATGTCGCCCCAGAAGATGTCGTTCAGATCGCGCAGCTGCTTGTACAGCACGATGTCGCCCGACTTGAGCAGCGGGTACATCGAGTCGCCCACGATGTAGATCGCCCCGTCGCACTTGGGCAGGTTGGGGATGTGGATGAAGTTGATGGGTTTGGCCTGCGCCTGGTCGGTGAAGAGCGGCACCAGGCCCGCCGTGCCCTCGATCGAGTAGAGCGGCACGCTCTGCAGGGGCAGCGAGTTGTCGGTGCGGTGCATGTAGGCCGTCAGATCGGGTTCGGCGCTGAACATCGGCCCGTGTCCGGATTCGAGCCACTCGGGATTGACGTTCAAATCTTGAATAAGAATGTTGCGGTTGCGCGACGAGAGTCCCGCCTTGCCGGTCTCGATCATGGAAAGCGCCGCTTTGCCGATGCCAAGTCGCTGTGCAAGCTGCTCTTGCGTCCATCCGAGTTGCTTGCGTATCAATTTTACCCGCTCGTTCATAGGATGCCTATTGAAAAATTTTATAGTAAAAAATCGTGTTTCGGTGTATTGAAATTCAATTATTGAATATATCTTTGTCCTGCAAAATTAAGCAATTTGTTTTTGCTGGCAAAAAATTTACCAAAAAAAATAAATCAAGAATCAACATGTATTCGGTTTCCGACCAACTTTATGCGGAAGTGACGGCCCGCCTCCGGGCGGCCATCGGCGACAAAGGCTATTTTTCGGGCTCGGTAGACGGCGAAACGGACGAGGTGGCCTGGCGGTTGACGGCGTCGGTGCTCGTCTACCGCCGGCGGGTGTCGCTGCCCGAGGGCGACGAGGAGCGCATCACCGACCTGGTGCCCGTGTGGTGGGAGTTCCACACGGTGGTGCCCGAGGGCGAGATACTCAACGACTTTTCGTTCGGCGACGTGCGGGATGCAATAAGGAATTCGTAGCCCGAACCGGCCCGGTTGAACGAATTGCGGCTGTTCGTCTCTCTTATTCGCATTCGGAGCAGTCCCTATTTCCAGAAACCGCCCTCACCTTTCACCTTTCACCTTCTTTAAGTTCCGGCACCCTTCCCGTCTGTGGGCGCGGCGCCGCCCGCCGGAACCGGTTTCGAGCAACGGACCCGCCCGTCGTGGCGCCGCACAAGGGGTCCGGAAAAACGATTCGTATGAACAAACGAACAGCTGTCGCCTCTGCGGGAAATGCTCCCGCAGAGGTTCTTGTTCCGGGGCCTGTCGTCCCGGAACCGTCGGCGGAGCCGCACTCCGCTCCGCCGGAATCCGCCCCGGCGACTACGGACGCTCCGGCCGGAAATCCGAAAAAAACGAAGAGACGCGCGCCGGCAACGCGCAAACAAACAAAGCGCACGACTGCCGAACAGCCGTTGCCGGCCGGAGCGCAGGCTGTGGAAGCCAGCGGAGAATCGCCCGTCGACCGGTCCGGGAACTCTTCGGGTACGGCCGCCGGGAATACGACGCGGCTGTCATCCGGAGATCCGGCCGGCCCGCCGGCTGAAAGGATGTCTGAAGCGCCGGTCGGAAGGTTGCCCGAAAAACCGGTGAAAAGTTTGCCTGAGGCGCCGGCTGGAAAGCGGTCCGCGAGGTCGTCGCACGCCGGGGATTCCGGACCGGCGCAACCGGAAGTTCCGCCGTCGTTCGAAACCTTTGCGGGGCTGGTCTATCCGTTTCTGGAGCTGCAATGCTTCCACCGCAACTATTACCGTGTGCTGGAAGCCTTCGCCCGGGGGCGTGTGCGGCGGCTGATCGTCACCATGCCGCCCCAGCACGGCAAGAGCGTGGGGGCCACCACGTTGCTGCCGGCCTATGTGCTGGGGCTCGACCCCGACTGCCGGGTGGCGATCGCTTCCTACTCGGGGTCGCTGGCCTCGAAGTTCAACCGCCGTGTGCAGCGCATCCTCGAGTCGCGCGAATACGGCGACATCTTCCCCGCCACCACCATCAAGCGCGGCACCCGGCCGCCCAACTACATCCGCACGGCCGACGAGGTCGAGATCATCGGCCGCCGGGGCGGTCTGCTCTCGGTGGGGCGCGAGGGCTCGCTGACGGGCAACCGCGTCGACTGCTTCATCCTCGACGACCTCTACAAGGATGCCCTGGAGGCCAATTCGCCGCTCATCCGCGCCAACTGCTGGGAGTGGTACACCTCGGTGGTGCGTACGCGCATGCACAACACCTCGCGCGAACTGATCGTCTTCACGCGTTGGCACGAAGAGGACCTCATCGGCACCATCATGGCGCGCGAGCCGGTCGTGGAGTTGACCCGCTGGTCGCAGCTCGAAACGTTGCAGCCCGGCCAGTGGCTTCATCTCAACTTCGAAGCGCTCAAGGCCTCGCCCGCCACCGAACTCGATGCGCGCTCTCCGGGCGAGGCGCTCTGGGAGGCGCAGCACGGAGCGGAGCTGCTGGCGGCCAAGCGCCGGCTCGACCCGCTGCAGTTCGAAGCCATGTACCAGGGCCGTCCCTCGGCGCGCGAGGGGCTGCTCTATGGTCCCAACTTCGCGGAGTACGACCGCCTGCCGCACGAAATCGTGCGCTACGGCAACTACACCGACACGGCCGATACGGGCGACGATTACCTGTGTTCGCTCTCCTATGCGGTCGACACCGACGGGGTGATCCACATCACCGATGCGGTCTATTCGCGCGAGGCGATGGAGGTGACCGAGGAGCTGGTGGCCGGGATGCTGGTGCGTTCCGGTACGCGTCAGGCGGCGGTGGAGAGCAACAACGGCGGGCGCGGATTCGCCCGGGCCGTGCAGCGCCTGGCACCGGAGGTGCGTGTGGAGTGGTTCCACCAGCACGGCAACAAGGAGGCGCGCATTCTCTCCAATGCGGCCACGGCCATCCATCTGCTGCGCTTCCCGCGGGGGTGGAACCAGCGGTGGCCCGAGCTCTATGCCCATCTGACGACCTACCGGCGTCAGTTCCGCGCCAACCGCTGGCACGACGCGGCCGACGTCATAACCGGCATCGTCGAGCGCGAGACCGCCGACGGCGGGCGCCGGAAACTGTGCGGCGTGCGGTTTTTGTGATTCGGAACCTTAAACACCCAATGCGCATGCGGACTGCGGCCCGGGTGCAACGGTTTCTTTTCGAACAGGTTTTCCCGTCTCGGCATCGGCTCCGCGCTCGGCTTGCGAAAAATTGCTTCGGGGGCGGCTCGCGCCAAGGGACGCGACCCCCGCAGCCGCCCCCGAGGACGGGACGGAGGATGCAGAAGACAGTTGAAGGTCCGATTCTCGCCTGAAGTCCGCGCGTTGCCGGCCGATGAACGATTTTGTCCCAAAATTCCGATAAATTCGTCCGGAATGCGTATATTTGGCCCTGTCATCAAACATGCGAAAACGAATGAAACCATTGAAAATCGGAAATTTGTGCGCCTCCGTACCTGTCGTGCAGGGCGGTATGGGCGTAGGCATATCGCTTTCGGGTCTGGCTTCGGCCGTGGCGTCGGAAGGCGGCATCGGAGTGATCTCGTCGGCGGGGCTCGGCGCGATCTACAACGACCGCTCGAAAGACTACCGCGAAGCCTCGATCCTGGGGCTGAAGGAGGAGTTGCGCAAGGCGCGCGAAGCCACGCGCGGCATCATCGGCGTGAACGTCATGGTGGCCATGTCGAATTTCGCCGACATGGTGCGCACGGCCGTTGCCGAGCGGGCCGACATCATCTTCTCGGGTGCGGGGCTGCCGCTCAATCTGCCGTCGTTCCTCACCGAGGGTGCCCGGACCAAGCTGGCGCCCATCGTCTCGTCGGCGCGGGCTGCGGTGCTGCTGTGCCGCAAGTGGTTCGAGGAGTACCGCTACGTGCCCGACGCCATCGTGGTCGAGGGCCCCAAGGCGGGCGGCCACCTGGGTTACAAGCGCGACCAGATCGAGGACGCCGACTACGCACTTGAGAAACTGGTGCCGGAGATCGTGGCCGAGGTGGCGAAGTTCGGCGCCGAGCACGACCGCCATATTCCGGTCATCGCCGGCGGCGGCATCTACACGGGCGAGGACATCTACCGCACGATGGAGCTGGGCGCCGAGGGCGTGCAGATGGGCACCCGCTTCGTGACGACGGAGGAGTGCGATGCCGATCCGGCCTTCAAGCAGTCCTACATCGACGCCCGTCGCGAGGACATCGAGATCATCGAGAGTCCGGTCGGTATGCCGGGCCGTGCGATCCGCAGTTCGTTCCTCGAGCGGGTCAAGGCGGGTCTCAAGCGCCCCAAGGCCTGCCCGTTCGACTGCATCCGCACGTGCGACGTCACCCACAGCCCCTATTGCATCATGCTGGCGCTCTACAACGCCTTCAAGGGCAAGTTGCAGAACGGCTACGCTTTCTGCGGCGCCAACGCCTGGCGTGCCGAAAAGATCCAGACGGTGCGCGAGCTGATGTCGTCGCTGAGTGCCGAATACGATTCCTTTGCGCAGAAAATCAAAGGTTTGGCAAGATAGAGGCGCATCCTTTCCCCGGTTCGGCGCGGCTGCTTCGGCGGCCGCGCTTTTTCGTGCCTTGGGGCGTCAGAGCGGGTGCGGACGACTCGTCCGGAGTACGGGGCGAAATGATTGTTCCGTGAAATTTCGCGGCGGCAGGGCCCGGCGTCAGAAAAGCGGCGGGCGGCGGAAAGGCGTCAGAAAAGCGTCGGATGCGGCGTCGGCTCCAAGGTGCGGAGGTAGTCGAAAATCTGCCGGTTGTCGTGCATGATGCCGTGGCGTTCGCATTCGGCATGGAATATGGCCGTCAGCCGTTCGTTGTCGGGGCTCGCGAGGACATAGCGGTTGCCGAAAGTGCGGATGTAGCGCTCTTTCATGCCGGGAAAAAGCCGGTCGAGCCGGTCGTAGAAGTAGTCGCGGCTGCCCTCGCGCAGGGTCATGCCCATGCCGAAGCAGACGATGCCGCGTACGCGGGCTTCGATGCAGTAGTCGAGCACGCCGCGCAGGTTCTCCTCGGTGTCGTTGATGAAAGGCAGAATGGGGGTGAGCCACACGACGGTGGGGATGCCGGCGTCGCGCAGGGTTTTCAGCGCCCCGAAGCGCTCGCGCGTGGTGCTGACGTTGGGTTCTATCCGGCGGCAGAGGGCCTCGTCGCGGGTGGTGAGGGTCATCTGCACCACGCACTTGGCCTTGCGGTGGATGCTGCGCAGCAGGTCGAGGTCGCGCAGCACACGGGCCGACTTGGTGATGAGCGTGAAGCCGAAGCCGTAGCGGTCGGCCAGCTCCAGGGTCCGGCGGACAAGGCGGAACTCCTCTTCGAGCGGAATGTATGGGTCGGTCATCGAGCCGGTGCCCAGCATGCAGCGGGTGCGCCGGCGACGGAGCGCCTGTTCGAGCAGTTCCGCGGCGTTGGTCTTGACCTCTACGTCGTCGAACGGGTGGTCGAAGCCGTAGCAGGCGCTGCGCGAGTCGCAGTAGATGCAGCCGTGGGTGCAGCCTCGGTAGAGGTTCATGCCGTTTTGCGGCGACAGGATCGTCCTGGCCTCGACCGTGTGCATGGCTACAGCTCCCCGAGCCGTGCTTCGGGGGCGACGTCGAGCGACGAGAACTGCCCCGCCCGATAGCGGTGGCAGCCCGCCATGGCGATCATGGCCGCGTTGTCGGTCGTGAACTTGAATTCGGGCAGGAACGTCCGCCAGCCGCGCTTCCGCCCTTCGGCTACGATGCCGTCGCGCAGGCCCGAGTTGGCCGAAACGCCCCCGGCGATGGCGATGTCGCGGATGCCGGTCTGCTTCGAAGCCTTGACGAGCTTGTCCAGCAGAATCGTGACGACGGTGTGCTGCAGCGAGGCGCAGAGGTCGGCCTTGCGCTGCTCGATGAAGTCGGGATTTTCGGCCACACGGTCGCGCAGCGTGTAGAGGAACGAGGTCTTGAGCCCCGAGAAGGAGTAGCCGAGCCCCTCGATGCGGGGCCGGGCGAAACGGAACGCCTCCGGATCGCCTTCCTTGGCCAGCCGGTCGATGACCGGACCTCCGGGATAGGGGAGCCCCATCACTTTGGCACATTTATCGAAGGCTTCGCCTGCGGCGTCGTCGATCGTGGTGCCGATGATCTCCATCTCCAGCGGCGAGTCCACGCGTACGATCTGCGTGTGGCCTCCGCTGACCAGCAGCGCCAGGAACGGGAAATCGGGGTGGGGCAGCCGGCGGTCGGGCAGGTCGATGAAGTGGGAGAGGATGTGCCCCTGCAGGTGGTTGACCTCGACCAGCGGGATGTTGCGGGCGATGGAGAGCCCTTTGGCGAAGGAGACGCCTACGAGCAGCGATCCCACCAGACCCGGGCCGCGCGTGAAGGCGATGGCGTCGATCTCCGACGCTGCGACGCCCGCTTCGCGGAGCGCCGTGTCGACCACCGGCACGATGTTCTGCTGGTGGGCGCGCGACGCCAGTTCGGGAATGACGCCGCCGTACTTGACATGCACGGCCTGCGAGGCGATGACGTTCGAGAGCAGGACGTTGTTGCGCAGAACCGCGGCCGAGGTGTCGTCGCACGACGATTCGATGCCCAGAATGGTTATGTCCATCGGAAATTTCGTTTTTTTAACTATAATAGTTAACTTTGCAGGTTAACAGTTCGTATTGAAAATTTCGTCCCCTCTTCCGGTGCTGCCGGGAGTCGCTCCGGCAGGGCCGTTGCGGGGCCGGATGTCGTCCGCCCGAAAGCGGGCGAGGCATGGCGGCGGGGCGTTCCGCGCGGCGGAACCCGGTGCGGACGATCGTTGAATGTTTGTAAGGCCATTCGTGGGCAAAGGTATAAAAATATTGGGAAAGGTGTTCATGGCGATCGTCGTGTCGGTCGTCGTGCTGCCTTTCGTCGTGTCGTTGTTGTTGCAGATACCCTCCGTGCAGAACTGGGCGGTGCAGAAGGTCGTGCGCATGGCTTCCCGGAAGTTGGAGACCACGGTGGCCGTCCGCCGTGTCGACATCGGTATGCTGGGCAAGGCCCGGATCGACGGTTTCTACGTCGAGGATTACCAGCGCGACACGCTGCTCTACGTCGACCGGCTCGACGCCTACATCACCGGCCTCGGCATCTGGGGCGGCGGGGTGACGCTCTCCCGCGCCGAGATCGCGGGGGCGAAACTCTTCCTGCGCGAGACGCCCGAGGGCGAGATGAACATCCGGCAGGTGGTAGGCCGCCTTTCCGACCCCGACCGTCCCAAGAAGGGCAACTTCCGGCTTCGGCTCGAAAAGGCCGTGATCGAAGGGATGGAGCTCTGCCTTGAGCGCCGCGTGCACCGCGATCCGCCCCACGGCATCGATTTCGGGCACATGCACCTCTCCGACATGACGCTCCGCGCCGACGACTTCACCATCGACGGCCAGACCATCTACACCACCATCGAGACCTTGTCGGCCCGCGAGCGCAGCGGCTTCGAGCTCGACCGCTTCTCGGGGCGCTTCTACCTGGTCAACGGCTGCATGGGCTTCGAGGAGGCAACGTTGCTCACCGCCCGGTCGCACGTCAAGATTCCCTACCTCTCGCTGGTCGGCAATTCGTGGGCCGACTACAAGGATTTCGTGCGCGAGGTGCAGATCGACGGCGCCCTGCGCAACAGTTCCCTCTCGACCGACGACATCGCCTGTTTCTCGCCCGGGCTGCGCGACTGGCATACGCTCTTCGGCGGCATCGACGTCGATTTCAACGGCACGGTCGCCGATTTCGAAACCCGCGTCCGCAGCCTGCGTGTCGGCGAGGATACGTTCCTTGCGGCTACGGCGAAGATCGAGGGGCTGCCCGATGTCCGGCAGACGCTTTTCGACCTCGATGTCTCCCGTCTGGTCGCTTCGGCCGACGATCTGAAACGCCTTTCGCGCGACATCGCCCGGAAGGAGCTCCCGGAAAATCTGGTCGCCATGCTCGGCCGTGCCGGGACCCTCGGAGTGCGGGCCCGTTTCCGGGGGCGGTTGTCTTCTTTCAAGCTGAAGGCCGCCGTGAATTCGGAGGTGGGCGACGTCGACGTCGACCTGGCGATGCAGCCTTTGCCGAAAGGCCGCCGCAGCCTGCGCGGTGCTTTGGCGGCCCGCGGTTTCCGGCTCGGACGCCTGCTCGGGCAGAGCCGCCTGCTGGGCAACGCCACGCTCACGGCTTCGATCGACGGCTCGGTGGGGCGCGGCACGACCGACGCCAAGGTCGAGGGCAACATTTCGCAGCTGGAGTTCAAGGGCTACACCTACGATTCGCTCCGGCTCGACGGCCGTTTGCAGAACCGCGGCTTCGACGGTGTCGTCACGGCCCGCGACCCCGCGCTGAACTTCGATTTCGCCGGGCGCGTCGATCTCAACGACGCCATTCCCCGCTACGACTTCACGCTCGACCTCCGGCGGGCCGATCTGGCCGCCATGCACATCAACCCGCGCGACTCCGTCTCGGTGCTCGCGGCGCATGTCGCGGCCAACGCCGGCGGCCGCTCGCTCGACGATCTCAACGGCGTGATCCGCGTGACCGACGCTTCGTACCGTTACAACGACAAGACGATCGAAACCCGCAGCGCTGTCGTTACGGGCGAGAATTCCGAGCACAGCAAGTATGTGGAGCTGCGTTCCGACTTCGCCGACGTCACCTTCCGCTCGAAGACCAGCTACCGCACGGTGTTCGAATACTTGCGCCGGAGCGCCTGGAAATACCTGCCCATGTTGAACCGGCAGGGACGCGACACCGGGCATGCGGAGCTGAAAACGGCCGTGGCCGACGACTATTCGCTGCTTTCGGTGCATATCCGCGACTTCAACCCCGTGGCCGATGCCGTCGCTTCGGGCCTCCAGATCGCCGACGGGTCGACCTTGCAGCTGCTTTTCAACCCGGCCAGCGACCAGCTTTCGCTGCGGGCCGATTCGGAATACATCGAGCGCCGGCGCATGCTCGCCACCCGGCTCAACATCAATGCTTCCAACCACGGCGATTCGCTCACGGTCTACGCTTCGGCCGAGGACCTCTACGCCGGGGCGCTCCACCTGCCGCACCTCTCCGTGACGGGCGGCGCCAAGCAGAACCGCATGCAGCTCTCCACCGGTTTCGAGGATTCGGTGCGCCGCTTCTCGGGACTGGTGAGCCTGCGCGCCGAGGCCGCCGAGGGTCCCGACGGGCGGACGATCGATCTGCGCATTCTGCCTTCGCACATCACGCGCGGCGACAAGCGCTGGCAGATTTTCGCCAACCGGATCGCCATCGACACCTCGCGCATCGTCATCGACCGGTTCTACGTCAAGAACCGCGAACAGGACCTGCTGCTCGACGGCATCGCCTCGCGCAGCCCCGACGACTCGGTGACCTTGCGTCTGCGCAACTTCGATCTGGCGCCGCTCACGCAGATCGTCGAGCGCATGGGCTATCTGGTCGAGGGACGCACCAACGGCGGCGCCACCATGAAATCGGTGTTGCGCGGCGGCGAGTTCCAGGCCGACATCCGTTTCGATTCGCTGGAGGTCAACGACATCCCGGCGCCTCCGCTGCGGCTGGTATCGCGTTGGAACGTCGCCCGCAACCGGGCCGCGGTGACGGTGCTCAACCGCGAGAAGCGCGATACGGTCATCCGCGGCTACTTCGCCCCCGACCGCATGCGCTACTATGCGCGGCTGAATGTCGACAGCCTCGACATGGGGCTGCTCGATCCGGTGCTCTCGGGCGTCGTCTCGTCGACGCAGGGCGTCGCGTCGGCCGAACTGGTGCTGCAGGGCGAGCGCCGCAACGCCGACCTTACCGGACAGATCCGCGTGCGGGGACTCCGCACCAAGGTCGACTTCACGCAGGTGGCCTATTCGGTGCCCGAAGCGGTGCTCGACGTGAAGGGCAACCGCTTCCGCGCCTCGAACGTTCCGCTCTACGACCCCGAGGGCAACCGCGGCCGGCTGGACATCGACCTCAATCTTCAGCATCTGTCCAACATCGCCTACGACCTGCGCGTGGCGCCCGACGCCATGCTGGTGCTGGATACCTCGGCCGAGGACAACGACTTCTTCTACGGCCGGGTCTACGCTTCGGGCATGGCCCGCATCCGCGGCGACAAGGGCCAGGTCAACATGGAGATCGCCGCCGAGACCGACGACGATTCGTTCTTCGCCATGCCGTTGTCGAACAAGGCCAATATCTCCTACGCCGACTTCGTGATCTTCGAGAAGCCGGCTCCCGTCGACACGCTCGACCGTGTGATGCGCAAGAAGATGTTCTTCGAGCGCAAACAGCGCAGCAAGTCGACGCAGAGCAGCCGCATGACCATCGCTCTGGCGCTCGACGTGCGGCCCAACGTCGAGGTCGAGCTTTCGGTGTCGGGCAACGCCGTGAAGGCGCGCGGCGAAGGTACGCTCAACCTGCAGATCGACCCGCGGTCCAACGTCTTCGAGATGTACGGCGACTACACCATCCGCGAGGGTACCTACCAGCTGTCGTTGCAGAACATCATCAACAAGCGCTTCACCATCGAGAGCGGTTCGACCATCCAGTGGACCGGGGCGCCGATGAACGCCATGCTCGACATCAATGCCGTCTACA
>CASPAC010000014.1 GCA_949419965.1 Bacteroidales bacterium | reverse complement strand
GGCTCGCGCTGAAAGCGCGACCCCCGCAGCCGGCCCGGGCGAGCACACGAAGAATAAATACTGCTGATTAATAGATTCTTCGGCTCCGCCTCAGAATGACAACGGTGGAATCGAACTCTCGAAGAGAATCTATTAATTGTGAATTTTGCATTAATCCCCTACGGGGCTTGACTTTACTCTTGCTCGGTAAAGCCCGTAAACGGTCTTTACTCTCGCTTAATCGTAAAGTTGTGAATTGTTTTGTCCCTCTCCGCTGCATTCCTCCGAGCGATTGCTCCAAAACGCCTGCTGCGGGCTACCGCGACTGTGACACGGGAGTTTTGGGTAATGTCGGTACGCACGGTTACTCCTGGTCATCCTCGCCTTATCAGTCCGGTCAGCGGGGTGCCGGGCGCCTGCGCTTTTTGTCCGCGGAAATTCAGCCGTTGTCGCTTTGTGAGCGGCGGTCGGATGCCTTTCCCGTGCGCTGCGTCCAAGCATCTGCCGGTGGGGTTGTTTCTGTACTTTTTTAGTCTTATTACTAAATTTTTAGTAGAAATATTTGTTCTTCTAAAAAATTAGTATTAAACTTGCATCAGGAAATCCGCCGAGTGCTTGCAGAGGAATACAGGAGCATTTTCGGACGCAGAAACGGAGGAACTCCGGACATCGGGCGATGAAGCAAAGGATGCAGATGCGTTTTCGGGTCGCGAGGCGGTTAGCGACGGAGCGCGGCGATACGTAGAGAGCAGAGCCGCTGACCATAACGAAATAGCTGAAAGCCACGAACTTACGGATTCCGGAACGCGACGCACGAGGGTGCGGATGAGACAGCAAACAGAACGATCAAAACAAACGAAACATGAATAACGAACGACAGATCCAGGCGCTGACCCGCGGCGAGGAGGAGGTGATGCGGATTTTGTGGCAGTTGGGCGATGCCGTGGTGAACGGAATCATCGACCGGATGCCCGAGCCGCGGCCGAAATACACGACGGTGGCCACCTTTCTGAAAATATTGGAAACCAAAGGCTTCGTGGCCCATACCGCCGAGGGCAAGAGCCACCGCTACTATCCGCTCATCGACCGCGAGACATACGCCCGCAGCGTGATGTCGTCGATGCTGACCTCCTATTTCGACGGTTCGCTGGTGCAGCTGGTGTCGTTTTTTTCGCGCCATGAGAAGATTTCGGCCGCCGAGCAGGAGGAGATTCTCGAAATCGTGCGCAATGCCAAAAAGTCGAAGACATGAAGGAGCTGTTGTTCGAAGGGTTGAAAATCGTCGTGTGCAGCGGTGTGCTGCTCGGTGCTTATCGGTTGCTGCTGGACCGGCGCGTGTCGTTCGGGTGGTGCCGCGGCTATCTGCTGTTGCTGCCCCTGGCGGCGTGCGTCGTCCCGCGGTTGCGTATCCCGGTGCTGCCCGCTTTGCCGATGCCGGCGGTTCCGGCGACGATGCCCGTCGGGCTTGCACCTGTGGAGGCATGGGTCCCGGAGCCGGCGGCTGCCGGGAGTTTCCCGACGGTCGAAGCGGCGGTCGTGCTCCTTTGGCTGGCCGGTACGCTTTGGCTGGCCGGCATCATGTTGCGTCAGGCGGCCGCCATGCGGCGCCTGCGGAAGCGTGCCGTGATGATTTCGGCCGGTCGTTGGCGCGTGGCGTCGCTCCCGGTGCGGGTCTCGCCCTTTTCGTTCGGGCGTACGATCTACCTGTGGGCCGAAACGCCGGCGGATGACCGCCGGGTTATCATTGCCCACGAGACAAGCCACATCGTCCACCGGCATTCGGCCGAGCGCATCGCCATGGAGTGCATGAAGGCGCTGCTGTGGTGGAATCCTTTCGTGTGGCTGGCGGCCCGGCGGCTCGTCGAGGCCGAGGAATACGAGGCGGACCGCGACGTGCTGACGGGCGGTTTCGACCGCGAACACTATATGAACGCTCTTTTCAGGCAGCTCTGCGGCTATAGTCCGGACATAGCCAGCGGGTTGCGGAATTCATTAACCAAAAAACGTTTTCAGATGATGACCACTCACTTCGGCGGCAGGTACGTCCTGCTGCGACTGGCGGGAACGCTTCTCGCCTTTGCCGGCCTGCTGTGCGCTTTTTCGCTCACCGCAAGGGCCTCTGATGTCCGGAATCTCCCCGCGGCGGAGCAACTGCCGGCCGACCGTCCCGAGCCGCTCTATATCGTGAACGGCAAGGAGGTGCAAACCCTGGAGGAGGCTTTCGAGTTGGGCCGGACGCTCGGAAGCGCCAAGAAAGGCACCCAGGTTCGGCTTCGCAGGCTCCTGCCCGAGGAGGGTGTGGAGAAATACGGCGAAAAAGGCCGTAACGGCGTGTTCGAGTTTACGGTTTCCGCTTCCGGCGAGGCTTCCGCAACGACCGTTCCCGAAATGGTGGTGGTCGGTTTCGCAGCAGAGAACGAAACCCGGGCGTCCGGAACGGTGCCCCCGGCCCCCGGCGGTGCGGCGGATGCCGATGAACCTTGGCTGGTGGTCGAGACGATGCCGAAGTTCCGGGGCGGCGATCTGCAGGATTTCCGCACTTGGGTGCAGAGTCGGGTTAAGTATCCCGTGGAAGTGCTGGAGTGTGGCATTTCGGGCCGGGTCGTCGTTACGTTCGTTGTCGAGCGCGACGGTTCGATGAGCTCGATCAAAGTGTTGCAGACTCCCGACAGGTTGTTGACGAACGAGGTGCTGCGTGTGATCGAATCGGTTCCCGCAGGTTCGTGGACGCCCGGCATGCAGCAGGGCGAGCCCGTTCGGGTGAAGTATACGCTGCCTGTCGAGTTTCGCAGCATGACCGGCGAGGAGGCATCCTTCGCAAAGTCGCAGACCGCAGAGACGGCCGGCGAGGATGAACCTTGTCTGATGGCCGAGACGATGCCGAAGTTCCGGGGCGGCGACTTGCTGAATTTCCGCGCCTGGGTGCAGAGTCGGGTTAAGTATCCCATGGAGGCGTTGGAGCAGGGTATCTCGGGCCGGGTCGTCGTTGCGTTCGTTGTCGAGTGCGACGGTTCGGTCGGTGCTGTGGAGGTGTTGCAGGCTCCCGACAAGTCGCTGGCCGCAGAGGTCGTGCGTGTGATCGAATCGGTTCCCGCAGGTTCGTGGGCGCCCGGCATGCAGCAGGGCGAGCCCGTTCGGGTGAAGTATATCGTGCCGGTGGATTTCAAGATGCCGGTTCCCGAAACACCGGAGCCTGCCAGCGAAAAGTAGCTCCGGCGGTACGATCTGCCCTTTCGAACACGAATCCCCGCAATGCACCGAAGCGTTGCGGGGATCGTTTTTGCAGCGAAACGGGCCGTCAGGCTATTTCGCCTTGGCGATGATCGCTT
This sequence comes from Bacteroidales bacterium, assembly GCA_949419965.1. Next base: position 40,833 of record CASPAC010000014.1, on the reverse strand, counting down.
TGAGCTGCTGGGCCAGGTCGGTGTTGTCCATCAGTCCGCGGATGCGTCCGGCGCCCGTGCCGTAGAGATAGACCGGGACGATGGTGGCCGAGTGGCCGCCCGTGGAGAATTCGGCGCGCACGCCCGATTCGGGCAGCGTGAAGTCGTCATTGCCGCTGGGGAGCGTCAGCCCGCCGGTTTCGTGGTCGGCCGTCACGACGACCAGCGTGCCGGGGTGTTGGTCGGCGAAATCCATGGCGGCCGCTACGGCACGCTCGAAGTCGCGCATCTTGTCCAGCGCGCGGGGAGCATCGTTGCCGTGGCAGGCCATGTCGATCTGCGAGCCCTCGACCATCAGAAAGAATCCGTTGGGGTTGTCGGCCGACAGCAGCTCGAGAGCCTTGCGTGTGGCCTGCGGGAGATAGTCGCCGCGTTCGGAGGCTGCGGGCAGGTGGCGGTCGGCTACGGCGGCAAGCACGGGAAGCCCGCTGAGCGTATCGATCTGCGAGGGTTCGAGCGCGATGCGGTAGCCCTTGTTGCGGAACGCGTCGAGGCGCGTGCCGCCCTCGGGGAGCGTGTCGTTCAGTGCCTTGCGTCCGCCGCCGAAGAGCAGGTCGATGTCGCTTCGGACCATGTCGCAGGTGATCGAATCGGTCTCGCCGCGGTTGGAAACATGGGCGTAGAAGGCGGCCGGCGTGGCGTGGTGGAGGTAGCTGGTCACCACCAGACCGGTGCGCATGCCCTGCCGGCGGGCGATGACGGTCAGCGGCACGAGGGGCTGCCCGGCGGTGTCGAGGCCCAGCGATGCGTTGCGGGTCTTGCAGCCCGAGCTCAGCGCCGTGCCGGCGGCGGCCGAGTCGGTGACGCGGTTGTTGGCCGAACGGGTGGTGATCAGGGCAACGTTGTGGGCGCGGTCGAAAGCCGTGGGCCGGTACTCTTCGGCGACCTGCAGGAGGGAGACCTGCGCGAGGCCCATGCCGTCGCCGATCAGGTAGATGACGTTGCGTACTTCGGGTTCGCGGTCGGTGCAGGCGGCGCACAGGGCGAGTGCGCATGCGGCCAGTGTGAGAAAGCGTTTTTTCATGGATGGGATGACGTTTTGAAAACAAAGATAGTGCATGTAAAATCAATTTGCAATTATCCGGTAGAGATTTGCAACCCTTTGTTTATGAACGGCACAGGTTGTTGTGCGTTCTTTGCCGGGATGTTCGGTTTCGAGTCTTTGCAAGATGCTGCGGCCTGCACGGGGCGCTGTGGGATTTGCGAAAGAGGTGCGGGCGAACGGCTTCTCGACGGCGCGGCGCTCTCTTGCTCCGTTCGTCGGGCGGCTGTGTCCGAACGGCAAACCGGCGGGAGCCGGCGCGGCTGAGAATCGTATCGGGCAGCAGGAAGAAGTCGATTTTCCGTGAAGAATCGGGGGATTCCGCGAACTTTTCATTACATTTACGCAAAATTAGCATCCCATGGACGTAAAGATCGCCGCCGACTGGAAAGAGTTGCTGGCTCCCGAATTCGAGAAACCCTACTTCCGCGAACTGACCGACTTCGTGCGGCAGGAGTATGCCGCGCGCCGCGTCTACCCGCGCGGAAGCAACATCTTCCGGGCTTTCGACAAGTGCCCGTTCGAGCGGCTCAAGGTGGTCGTCATCGGTCAGGACCCCTACCACGGTCCCGGGCAGGCCAACGGTCTCTGTTTCTCGGTGGGCGACGGCGTGCCCTTTCCGCCGTCGCTGCAGAACATCTTCAAGGAGGTGTCGGACGATACGGGAACGGCGGTTCCGCCGTCGGGCAACCTTGACCGCTGGGCCGAGCAGGGCGTGCTGCTGCTCAACGCCGTGCTGACGGTGCGGGCGCACGAGGCGGCGTCGCATGCGGGCCACGGGTGGGAAACTTTCACCGACGCCGTGGTGCGGGTCATCAACGAGCGCAAGCAGGGCATCGTCTACATGTTGTGGGGCAGCTACGCCCAGCGCAAGGGCGCCATCGCCGATCCGCAGCGCAACTGCATCCTCAAGGCCGTGCACCCCTCGCCGCTCTCGGTCTACCGCGGGTTCTTCGGGTGCCGCCACTTCTCGCGCGCCAACGAATACCTCCGGTCCGTGGGCAAGGAGCCCATCGTGTGGTAGCCGACGGCCGGAAAAGCCGATTTCCCGGTATTTTCAGCATCTTGTTGCCGGCCGATGAAAAGTCGGCCGGCTTCGCATTGTGCCGGCGGGGCTTCGTTTCCAGCATGTTCCGCACATGCGCCGCGACCGCACGGAGCACCCCGCGGCCTCCATACAATAAAGGGTGCGGCTGCGCCGTTTTTTCTGCGAATTCAAAAAAACGACGCAACATGCAAATGAAAATTTCGAAGACGCTCGAAGGCGTCCTTGCTCGCGCCGCGTTCAACACCGCCAAAGCGGGCATCACCCGGTCGCTGAAGGACCACTTCGCACTCGAACTGCTGCGCGAGGAGGGTTCCCTGGCGTTCCAGCTTCTCTCGGCCCGGCTGAAGGACTGGGAGGTCTATCAGATCCGTCTGCGCATCGAACACGAGATAACCAACGACAAGCCGCAGGAAGAGCCGTGCGACCCCGAAACGTTCTACCGCGGCTTCGCCGACGAACTGCGCGAGAAATCGGGCGCCGTGCGCAGCATCTCCACGGCCCATGCCCTGCGCGTGGTCGCCGCCGATCCCGCCACCGCTACGGCCCGGGCGCTGGAGATGTACGGCGTCACGGCCGAGGTCATCGCCGCCGACCTGCAGAAGTTCGCCGTGGGCGACGACTTCCGCGCCGAGATCCAGGTGCACATGCTCGACTTCAATGCGGCCAACCGGCCCGAGGAGAAGGAGGAGCCGCACCTGCTCGACAAGTTCGGCGTCAACCTCACGCGCATGGCCCGCGAGGGGCGCATCGACCCGGTCGTGGGGCGCGAGCAGGAGATCGAGCGCGTGGTGCAGATTCTCTCGCGCCGCAAGAAGAACAACCCGATACTCATAGGCGAAGCCGGCGTGGGCAAAAGCGCCATCGTCGAGGGGCTGGCCCTGCGCATCGCCGCCGGCCAGGTGCCTTACACCATCGCCGACAAGACGCTCTTTTCGCTCGACGTCTCGTCGCTGGTGGCCGGCACCAAGTTCCGCGGCGAGTTCGAGGAGCGCATGCAGCAATTGCTGGACGAGCTGCGCAAGGCCAAGGACACGATCATCTTCATCGACGAGATACACACCATCGTCGGGGCCGGTTCGACGCAGGGCAGCCTCGACACGGCCAACATCCTCAAGCCCGCCCTCGCGCGCGGCGAGCTGCAGACCATCGGTGCCACGACGCTCGACGAATACCGCGAGAACATCGAGAGCGATGCGGCCCTCGAACGCCGTTTCCAGAAAGTGGTGGTCGAGCCCACGACGCCCGAGCAGACGTTGCAGATTCTGCGCAACATCGCGCCCCACTACGAGCGCCACCACAAGGTGCGCTATACCGAGGAGGCGCTGCAGGCTTGCGTGGCGCTGACCGAACGTTACATTAGCGACCGCTTTTTCCCCGACAAGGCGATCGACGTGCTGGACGAGGCCGGTTCGCGCGTCCATCTCCGTTCGGCCTGCGAACCGGACGAGCTGCGCAAGATGGAGTCGGCCGTGTGCGACATGCAGCGCGAACGGCGCGAGGCGGTCGAGGCGATGGTCTACGAAAAGGCCGCATCGGCTCGTCTGCGCGAGATCGCCCTGCGTTCGAAGATCGACGAGACGCGCTCCGAGTGGCGCCGCTCGCTGGAGTGCAATCCGGTGGAGATCACCGAGGAGCACATCCGCGAGGTGATCACCGCCATGACGGGCATTCCGGCCGAACGGGTCACCGACGGCGAAGCAGGGCGTCTGCGGACCCTCTACGACCATCTCGCCGGACGCGTGGTGGGGCAGGAGGCTGCCGTGGAGAAGATTTCGCGCACCATCCGCCGCTCGCGCGCCGGGCTCAAGGACGAGTGCCGGCCCATCGGGGTCTTCCTTTTCGTGGGACCCACCGGCGTGGGCAAGACGCTGCTGGCCAAGGAGGTGTCGAAGTGGCTTTTCGACGAGCGCATGGGCCTTATCCGCATCGACATGAGCGAATACGGCGAGAAACACAACGTCGCGCGGCTGATCGGGTCGCCTCCGGGCTACGTGGGCTACGGTGAGGGCGGCCAGCTGACCGAGGCGGTGCGGCGCCGTCCCTATTCGGTGGTGCTGTTCGACGAGATCGAGAAGGCGCACCCGGAGGTCTTCAACACGCTCCTGCAGCTCTTCGACGAGGGGCACCTCACCGACGGTTCGGGCCGCAAGGTCGATTTCCGCAACACGATCATCATCATGACCTCCAATGTCGGCTCGCGCGCCGCAGCGCAGAAACAGGTGCAGGTGGGCTACAGCACCACGTCGAAGAGCGTGGTGGAGACCTTGTCGCCGCAGATCGAGTACCACAAGGCGCTGGAGCAGACTTTCGCGCCGGAGTTTCTCAACCGCATCGACGACATCGTCGTCTTCCGCACGCTGGAGGCCGCCGACGTGGAGCGCATCATCGAGCTCGAACTGGAAGGGCTCTTTTCGCGTACGCGCCGGCTGGGCTACAAGGTCAAGATCACCGACGGCGCCAAGCGGCGTCTTGCAGCCTTGGGCTACGAGCAGCGCTATGGCGTCCGATCGCTCAAACGCACATTGATGGACCATGTCGAGGATCCGCTTTCGGCTTTGATCATCGACGGCCGGCTCCACGAAGGCGATACCGTCGTCGTCGAGGCCGACAAGGGCCAGGGCGTACGGTTGAGGGTGGCGTGACGCCGAAGTGATTCGAAGAAGGGAGCCGGGCTCAGCCCGGCTCCCTATTGTTTTTGTGGTCAGTACGTAGTCGTGCCGACGACACGGCCGCTTTCCCCGGTCAGGGCCTGCGCGGCCATTCGCCCACCTCCATGTCGCGCATGTCGGCACCGTCGATGACCAGGCGGATGGCCGTCCGGACGCGGTGGAAGCCGAATTCGCCGGCGGCGCCGGGATTGACGGCCAGGAGGTTGTGGGCGGGGTCGAACATCACTTTGAGGATGTGCGAATGGCCTGCGACGAAGAGCCGCGGCTGCACGGCCCGGATGCGCTCCAAGGCCCGCGGGTCGTAGCGGCGGGGATAGCCGCCGATGTGGGTCATCAGCACGCCGACCTCCTCGCACCGGAACTCCGCGAAGTCGGGATAGACCCGGCGCGTGAGTCCGCCGTCGATGTTGCCCGAGACGGCGCGCAGGGGCCTGAACGCGGCGATCTCGTCGGCCAGGCCCAGCGACCCGATGTCGCCCGCGTGCCATATCTCGTCGACATCGCGCAGAAACTCGCGCAGCTTGCCGTCGAAGGTGCCGTGGGTGTCGGAGATGATGCCGATGCGTTTCATGCCGCGCGTCAGAACGTGTAGTAGAAGCCGAACTTCAGATCGGACGACGAGAGTTTGAACCCGAAACCGTTGCTGTCCTCCACTCCGTCGTTGAAGTAGTTGGTGCAGTAGCCCAGGAAACCCAGGTGGGCCTGGAAGCGCACGCGGTCGGACACTCTGACCGCCACGCCGGGCTGGATGCCGACTTTCACTCCGTCCATGTCGCCGCCGGCCACGCCGATTCCGCCGTCGAGGAAAAGCGACAGGCGTCCTACGTTGCAGTATTTCCAGCGGGCATAGGGATTGAAGATAAACATGTTGAGGTTGACGCTGTCGCCGAATTCGTCGGTGGTGCCGGCCACGGCATAGCCGATGCCCACGCCGATGGCCCAGCGCTTGTTGAAGTCGTAGCCCACTTCCGGCGAGAAGACGAACGAATTGGTGTCGATCTCTTCTACCGTGTTGTGCCAGAGACCGATTTCGCCGCCGAGCCACCAGCCCTTGTCTTCGGGAGCGACCGGTTTCTTGGTTCGGGCGGCAGCGTCGCCGGCCGCCAGCAGTGCCGCAGCGGCGAGCATCAGGAACAGGAGTTTCTTCATGATTATGTTTTTTGAGGGCCGGCTCGGCGCCGGCCCGGGTTATCGGTATTTGTCTTTCCAGAGCCGGGCGATGCGCTCGGCGATCTTGGCTTCGGCGGCGTTCTGCGTGTCGGGCTCGTAGAACTTCGTGCCCGAGAGCCCCTCGGGCAGGAACTCCAGGTCGGCGAAGTGTCCGGCGTAGTTGTGGGCATATTTGTAGCCTTTGCCGTAGCCGGCCTGTCCCATCAGCCGGGTGGGCGCGTTGCGCAGGTGGAGCGGAACAGGGCGGTTGGTCGTGTCGCGTTCGACCTGCGCGAGGGCCTTGTCGATGGCCATGTAGGCCGAATTGCTCTTGGGCGAGGTCGCCAGATAGAGGGCCGTCTCGGCCAGCGGGATGCGCGCTTCGGGCATGCCGATCTTGTGCACCGTGTCGAAGCAGGCGTTGGCCAGCAGCAGGGCGTTGGGATTGGCCAGTCCGATGTCCTCCGACGCCAGGATGACCAGGCGCCGCGCGATGAAACGCGGTTCTTCGCCGCCGGCCAGCATGCGCGCGAGGTAGTAGATCGCGGCGTTGGGGTCGCTGCCCCGGATGGACTTGATGAAGGCCGAGATGACGTCGTAGTGCTGTTCGCCGTTCTTGTCGTAGAGGGCTATGTTCTGCTGGAGGCAGTCGGTCACCTGCTTGTCGGAAATGACCACCTTGCCGTCCGTGGCGCCGACCACGATGTCGAGAATGTTGAGCAGCTTGCGCGCGTCGCCGCCCGAAAAACGGAACAGCGCGCCGGTCTCCTCGACTTCGATTTCGCGGTTTTTCAATTCGGTGTCGGTCTCCAGCGCCCGGTCGAGCAGCGTGCGCAGGTCCTTGTCCTCCATCGATTTGAGGATGTAGACCTGGCAGCGGCTCAGAAGCGGCGAAATGACCTCGAACGAGGGGTTCTCGGTCGTGGCGCCGATGAGCGTGACGACGCCCTGCTCCACGGCGCCCAGGAGCGAATCCTGCTGCGATTTGTTGAAACGGTGGATTTCGTCGATGAAGAGGAACGGCGGCCGCTGGTCGAAGAAGCGCTGCTTGCGCGCCGATTCGATCACCTCGCGCACCTCCTTGACGCCCGACGTCACGGCCGAGAGGGTGAAGAACGGACGTTCGAGCTGGGTGGCGACGATGCGCGCCAGCGTGGTCTTGCCCACGCCCGGAGGGCCCCACAGGATGAACGACGGCACGTTGCCCGTCTCGAAGAACTTGCGGAAGACGCCGTTCTTGCCCACGAGATGCTCCTGTCCGATGTATTCGTCCATCGTACGGGGGCGCAGGCGTTCGGCCAAGGGTGCTGACATGGGGAGGCGGTTGAGTGAAACGTTTCTGCAAAGCGGGTTTTCGTGCCTCTGCACAGCTCGCGCAAGGCCCGGCGCTGCGCGCGGCATGAGCGAAAACCATCGACAAAGGTAACTTTTTTTCGGTATGCGGGCAACAATCTTGCTGGAACAGACTATTTATTGTACGATTATTTGTATCTTCGCTCTCGTAAAACAACCCTTAAAAATCATAACCAATGGAAACGAATCTGCAGAAACCCGACAACAATCTGGTCTGGGGCATTCTGGTGACCATTCTGTGCTGCCTGCCGTTCGGCATCGTGTCGATCATCAAGGCTTCCTCGGTGGACAATCTGTGGGCGCAGAACCGCTACGATGAGGCTTATCAGGCTGCGGCCTCCGCACGCAAATGGGCGTGGATCGGCGCAGGCGCAGGCTTCTTCGTGATGGTGGTCTACATCATCGTGCTCGTCTTCGCAGGCGTGGCAGGCGCGATGGCCGGCCTCAACTGATCCGCAGCGCAAATCCGGCGGGAGCGATCCGGGGCGTTTCGCAGCCTATGCGGCGGGACAGCGGATGGTTGCCGCCGGATTCTTTTTCAGGACAATCTCTTGTCTGTCAACTTCAAATCGCAACATCATGGAACCGAACATGCAAAAGCCGGACAACAATCTGGTGTGGGCCATTCTGATCACCATCCTGTGCTGCTGGCCCTTCGGCATCGTAGCCATCGTCAAGGCCGCTTCGGTAGACGCTCTGTGGTATTCGGGACGTCACGACGAGGCTGTCCAGGCCGCGACCGACGCCCGCCGATGGAGCTGGATCGGCTGCATCGTGGGCATCGTATTTTTTACGGTATACCTGACGCTGGTCGTCTTCCTCACGTGGTTCAACCTCAAGTCGCAATTCTGACCGACGCGTGAACCCTTCCGGAGCTTCCCGCAGCCAGGGCTCTGACGAAAGCGCCGATCGTTCCGGCGCAATCCGCAGCCGGGGCGCCGCGGCGTTCGTGCGCCGGCATCGTGCGGCGGTCGCCGTTTCTGCCGTCGTGGCCGCGGCAGGAGTGGCCGTGGCCTACTATTTCGCCGATCTCGGGTCGGTGTGGATGCCCAAGTGCCCGTTCCGGCTCCTCACCGGTCTCGATTGCCCGGCTTGCGGCAGTCAGCGCGCGTTGCATGCCCTGGTGCACGGACGGCTGGCCGAGGCATTGGGATGCAATCCCTTTCTGGTGGTTTCGATTCCCTATTTTCTGTTGGTGGCCTACACCACTTTTTGGCCGCAGAGCCGGCAGGGGCGCTTGCTGCGGTATGTCCAGCATCCGACGGTCATCCGCATCTATGCGGCGATCTTCATCTTCTGGTGGATATTCCGCAATACGCCGTTCTGGGAATGAGGGCATGCGTGTGTCCGCTCCGATGCCCTTGCGCCGTGTCTGGGCGGCTCCCGGAGCCGCGCGGGTCGCAGTTTTTTCGGTGCCCGTAATCGTCCGGCTCGCCGGGCGTGTCGCTGCAGACAGAGTCTCGAAAACAATCGTAACTTCCTGTTTGTAAGAATAAAGCCGACCTTTCAAGGGTCGGCTTCCGTTTTGTGATCCGTCGCTCCTATGATGCGGCCGGCCCCTTGAGGTCCGGTGCCGTTTTCCTCTTGCCGTGCGGGGCAGAGGGACCGCATACTTAAGTCGTACCGGCCGGCAGCTTCGGATTACTTGTCCGGGCTTCAGTCTATGCGGCTGGTCAGCAGCTTCATGCCTTTTTCGGGCGTGAAGGTCAGCCCGTCCGTCGAAGCGGGAACCAGCAGGGTCTCGCCCTGGTGGACGGCGAGGGTCGTGCCGGCGCTGTCGGTGACGGTGCCGCGTCCCTCCATGCAGATCACGACCACGAACGAATCGGTCGCCGTCAGATCGATCTGCTGCGGCTCGGTGAGGTCGTAGAGCGTCGTGGTGAAGTAGGGGCAGGCCACCAGTTCCACGGGCCGGTTCTGCGCGGCTTCGTAGCGGGTGCGGTAGTCGGGCAGCACCGTGTAGTCGATGGCGTCTTTGGCCTGCTCGGTGTGGAGCTCGCGTTTGTTGCCCTGGGCGTCGCGGCGGTTGAAGTCGTAGATGCGGTAGGTGATGTCGGAGGTCTGCTGGATTTCGGCGATGAACGATCCGGCGCCGATCGAGTGCACGCGCCCGGCCGGCAGGAAGAAGACATCGCCCGGCCGCACGGCGTAGTCGGCCAGCAGGCCGGTGATCGTGTCGTCGGCCACGCTCGCCTCATATTGGGCCGGGGTCACCTCCTTGGCGAATCCCGAACGCAGATGCGCCCCCTCGTCGGCCGCCACGACATACCACATCTCGGTCTTGCCTTTCGAGCGGTGGCGCTCCCAGGCCAGCTTGTCGTCGGGATGCACCTGGATCGAGAGGTCCTGGCGCGCGTCGATGAACTTGACGAGCAGCGGGAATTCGTCGCCGAAGCGTTCGCTGTTCTTCTTGCCCAGCAGGCGGGCGCCGTCGCGGGCGATGAGTTGGGCGAGCGTCAGGCCGGCGTCGGGGCCCTCGGCCACCACCGAGACGTTGCCCTCCACGCCCGAGAGCTCCCAGCTTTCGCCGATGCAGGTGAGGTCGGCGGCGATCTCCTTGTAGGGTGCGATCTTCTCGCCGCCCCAGAGCAGCGATTTCAGAATGGGTCGGAATCTATACATGGTCTTTGCGTTGTGTGTGCAATGGATATGCAAAGATATGGATTTTTTCGGACTGCGCTCCGTTGTTTCGCGGAACCGGAAATTTTCGTTAAATTTGCATAACCTTGAACCATAGCCTGAAAATATGATACCGATGAAAAAACTTTTTCTGGCCGCCCTGCTGGTGTTGGCGGCTCCGATTCTCCGGGCGCAGGAGCTCTGCTCGCCCGACGGCACGCTGACGCTGCATTTCACGCTCGACGAGGGCGTACCGCGCTATGCGCTCGACTGCAAGGGGCGCGCGGCGGTGGCGCCGAGCCGGCTCGGACTGCTCCTGCGCGGCGAGGGCGCCGTGCCCGAGTTCAACACCGCCCTCTCCGACGATGAAGCCCCCTGCGGACTCGAGTCGCTGCGCGACGGATTCGAGCTGGTCAAGGCCGAAACTTCGGCTTTCGACGAGACGTGGCAGCCCGTCTGGGGCGAGGAGTCCGACATCCGCAACCGTTACAACGAACTGGCCGTCACGCTGCGCCGGCCGGCCGACGACCGCACGATGATCGTGCGCTTCCGGCTTTACGACGACGGCCTCGGCTTCCGCTACGAGTTTACCGAGCAGCCGAAGCTGGTTTATTTCGTCGTGGCCGACGAGTGCACCGAGTTCGCCATGACGGGCGACCACACGGCGTGGTGGATTCCTGGCGACTACGACACCCAGGAGTACGACTATACCTGTTCGCGGCTCTCCGAAATCCGCGGTCATCTCGAAGAGGCCGTCACGGACAACCTCTCTCAGACCATCTTTTCGCCCACCGGCGTGCAGACGGCTCTGCAACTCAAGAGCGACGACGGACTCTACATCAATCTCCACGAGGCGGCACTGGTCGACTATCCGGCCATGCACCTCATGCTCGACGACCGCCGCATGGTCTTCACCTCGCACCTCACGCCCGATCCCAACGGCGACAAGGCCTACATGCAGAGCCCCTGCACGACGCCCTGGCGTACGGTGATCGTGTCGGACGACGCCCGCGACATCCTGGCTTCGCGTCTGACGCTCAATCTCAACGAGCCCTGCAAGATCGAGGACACCTCGTGGATCAAGCCCTGCAAGTATGTGGGCGTCTGGTGGGAGATGATTACGGGCAAGAGCTCGTGGGCCTACACCGACCAACTGCGTAGCGCCCATCTCGACACCGACGACCTCTCGAAAGTCCGCCCTAACGGCCGGCACGGAGCTACCACGGCCAACGTCAAGCGCTACATCGACTTCGCGGCCGAACACGGATTCGACGCCGTGCTGGTCGAGGGCTGGAACATCGGCTGGGAGGACTGGTTCGGCCACATGAAAGACTACGTCTTCGATTTCCTCACGCCCTATCCCGATTTCGACGTCGAGGAGATCCGCCGCTACGCCCGCGGGAAGGGCGTGAAGATGATCATGCACCACGAGACGTCGGGTTCGGTGCGCAACTACGAGCGGCACCTCGATGCGGCCTACCGCTTCATGAACGAGCATGGCTACGACGCCGTGAAGTCGGGCTACGTGGGCAACATCATCCCCAAGGGCAACAACCACTACAACCAGTGGATGGTCAACCACTATCTCTATGCCGTGAAGAAAGCGGCCGACTACCGTATCATGGTCAACGCCCACGAGGCCGTGCGTCCCACGGGTCTCTGCCGCACGTGGCCCAACCTCATAGGCAACGAGTCGGCCCGCGGCACCGAGTACCAGGCTTTCGGAGGTTCGAAGCCTTTCCACGTCACCGTGCTGCCGTTCACCCGCCTGATCGGCGGCCCGATGGACTACACGCCGGGCATCTTCGAACAGGATATCTCCAAGGCGAATCCCGACAACCATTCGCATGCCAACTGCACGATAGCCAACCAGTTGGGAATTTATGTGGCCATGTCGTCGCCCTTGCAGATGGCCGCCGACTTCCCGGAGAACTACGAGCGTTTCCCCGATGCTTTCCGGTTCATCAAGGAGGTGGCCCTCGACTGGGCCGAGAGCCGTTATCTCGAAGCTGAGCCCGGCGAGTACGTCACCGTGGCGCGCAAGGCCAAGGATTCGGGCAGCTGGTTCGTGGGCAACGTCACGGGCGAGCATGCGCATCGGTCGGACATCGTCTTCGATTTCCTCGAACCCGGCAAGGTCTACGTCGCAACGATCTATGCCGATGCGCCCGACGCCGATTGCCGGACCAATGCCCAGGCCTATACGGTGCGCGAGGTGCGTTGCACGGCCGGCAGCCGGCTGCGTCAGACGGCGGTCGCCGGCGGCGGTTACGCCGTCTCGTTCCGCGAGGCAACGCCCGCCGATCGCAAGCTGAAAATGCTGAAATAGAGGCCTTGCGCTTCTTCCGAATTCTGCGGCCTGCTCCGAAAGGAGCAGGCCGCGGTGTTTTTCATTGGCCGGTGCGGTTTGCAGGAGTTCGGTTCCCTCCGATCGCCGGGTTTGTTCGCGGGTCCCCGGGGCAACTGCATCTCACCGGCCCTTTGGAGCGTCAGTTTTTCCGGCCCCATTTGGGGGTGATGGCGATGAAGATTTCGAAATTGATGCCCGGCATGGGGCGGGAGAGGACCGAAAGGTATTCTTCGTCGAAAAGGTTGTTCACGGCGCCTTTGACCGAGAGGTCGGCCCAGCGCAGCGAAAAACTCTTTTCGAGCGCGAGGTTGTTCATGTAGTAGGGCGGCAGGCTGCCCGTGAGGGTGACGTCGTTGCTCGACATGGTGTAGCGCCGGCTGTACCAGCACCACTTGTAGAGCAGCGACCAGCGCCGCCATGTCAGGCGTCCCGTCGTCGTGGCGGCATGCACCGGTACGTAGGGCAGCTGCTTGCCCACCGAGCGGTCGGCCGGGCTTATCGGCTCGCCTTCGTTGATCGAAGGGGTCCACGAGTAGGTGCCTCCCAGCTCCAGCTTCCATTCTTGCGCCAGGGCGACGCTCAGTTCGGCCTGCGCCTCCACGCCGTAGGCGTGTACTTTCTTGAGGTTGCGCGGCGAGAAGAATCCCTTGGTCGTCGGCAGCCAGACGATCCAGTCGTCGACATGCGAATCGAACCACGTCGCCGAGCCGCTCAGTCGGTAGCGGCCGGCCTTGCCCACGGCGAACGAAAGCCCTGCATCGTAGGTCCAGCCGCTCTCTTTCCGCAGATCGGGGTTGCCGCCCGGCAGGAAGTAGAGGTCGTTGAGGGTCGGGAAGCGGTAGTTGCGCGAGACGGATGCCTTGGCCACGAGGTTGCCCTGCCTGGAGAGCACCCCGTCGAGAAAGAGTGCCGGAATCGGCGGCGACCACTCTGTGCCGTACATCTCTTCGCGCAGTACGGCCGCGAGTCCGAATCGCTCGGTGGGGCGCCATTTGGCCGAGAGCGAGCCGGAGAGTTCGATGCGGCCCTTGTCGTAGCCCACCACCGCTTTGTTGCCGTCCTGCTTGATGATGTTCCTGTCGACGCTCTCGACCAGATGCTGATGCGCCGCGAGCGATGCGGTGAAGAGCCATTTGCGGCCGAGGGCGTATTCGCCGTCGAGCTGTCCGTAGAAGGTGTCGACCGTGCTGCGCGACCGGGTCATCGCGGCCATCGTGCCGTTGCCCACGTCGCGTTTGTAGTCGTAGGCCGTCCAGGTGTGGATGTAGCCTGCCCGGGCGGCGATTTTCCATTGGCTGCGCAGGTGTTCCCACGACAGGATGCCGCGGAAGGTCTGTTCGCGCTGGCGGTTCTCGAACGCCAGATCGTCGGCGTAGTCGGTGGTGAGCATCGGCAGTTCGCGGTTCGAATGGATATACCACGCGTTGAGCCCGAAGCGGTCGCCGCGCCCCGTGTTGCAGTAGACCTCCTGCAGCAGGTGCAGATCCTTGAACGCTCCGCTGCGGTTGCGTTCGACAGGGTGGTAGGAGCCGACGATGTTCATCTCCTCGTCGTAGATGTTCTCTTTCTTGTCGCGGTTGCGGTATTTGTAGTCGTTGGGCGACGAGGAATAGACCGCACGGGTCGAGAACTGCCAGCGGGCGTTGCCGTAGGTGAGCCGCAGGAATTCGTCGAACGTGCGGAACGACCCGATCCCCTGGATGTATTGCAGTCCGAAACCCTCGGCTGCGGCCGGCCGCGTCGCCAGTTTCACCGCGCCGCCCAGTCCGCCGCCCGTTTCGTTGACCGACGAGGTGCCGTGGAGCAGCGAGGCGTCGTCGACGAAGTAGGAGGGAATCATCGAAAAGTCGGTCATGCCCAGCATGGGGTTGTTGATGCGCATGCCGTTCCAGGTCACCTGCGTGTGCGAGGGCGAGGTGCCGCGGAATGCCACGGTGGAGAGCGTGGCGCGGCCGTAGCTCTTGACGAAAAGCGGCGACCGGAACGTCAGCACGTCGGCCATCGAGAGCGCGATGTTCTCCTTGAGCGCCGTCGAGTCGAACTTCGTGCGCTGCACTCCTGTCTCCTTGATGGGGCGCCGGCCCACGACCGTCACTTCGGGGATGGGATGGACCCGCCGGGTCAGCCCGCCCGACGGTTGTTGTTCCGCATGCCGTTCCTGCGCCGCGGTTCTTGCCGGGGCGAACAGTACGAGGAGGAGCAGGGCAGCGTAGGCGGGTTTCATGGTCGAGGCTCCTTTATTTCCAGCAGAAAAATCCGGGTGTGGTTCCCGCCTGGAACCGGTCGAGCGGTTCGCCGTCGGCCGAGTAGCGGTAGACGATGCCCTGCTGTTGGTAGTCGATGGCGTCGGCCACGTAGAGATCGCCCCGCACGGGGTCGATCGTGAGGCTGTAGTAAAGCGTGCCGCTGCCCGGCAGAATGGGGCGCAGGGGCAGCCGTTCGGCCGTCGTCTCCATGCACCAGACCCCTTCGTCGAGCCAGTAGAGCCGGTCGCCCGGGCCGTTGATGGCCAGGTCGCCCGGGCGGTCGCCGTGCCGGAATCCGAACCGTTTTTCGATGGTGAAGGTCTCCGCGTCGATGCGGCAGAGCGCCGGAGCTTCGTGGCCGTAGGGCGAACCCTCGTAGCCGCCGTCGGTGTAGACCCATAGTTTGCCGTAGCGGTCCAGCACCATCGCTGCGGGCTGGATGCCCACTTCGAGTTGGCCGACCACGGCGTCGGTCTCGGTGTCGATCTTCAGAATGCGGTTCTGGTACGACCAGCAGTTGACGTAGAGGTAGCGGCCGTATTGCACCATCCGCTCCGTCGAGCCGTTTTCGATGGTCATGCCGGGACACTCGATGTGGCCCGTGATTGCGTACCGCTCGGGGTCCACAATGAAGATGCGGTTGTCCCAAAGCTGTGTGACATAGGCCTTTCGGTCCGACAGAAAGTGGATGTGGCGCGGCGAGGTGAAGCCCACGATGCGACCTTTCTCCACGAAGGTCTCCGTGTCGATGGCGAAGATGACGTGCGAGTTGTTGACCACGACCCAGGCCGTGCCGTTGCGGACGGTCATCGACTGCGCCGTGTCGCCCAGGCGGAAGCCGTTGGCGCGGCGGAACACTTCGTTCTCGACCTGCCGCGTCTCGGGATCGTAGTAGGAGAGGGTGGCGTTGCCGTACTGGAAATTGCCCTCGTTGACCACGAAGAGTCCCGCGCCCGAGGCTTCGAACTCTTCCGTGCCGCCGTAGTCCCACTCCATGCAACCGGCGAGCCCGAGGGCGGCCAGCGCGGCCAGGACGGTATGTCGTAGCGATCGTCTCATCGTCGTTTCACTGCTGCGGTGCACCCGGTGCCGGGCGCTGCATGTCCGGGCAAGCGCAGCGCCGCAGCCCGGGCCGGATTTCCGTTGCGGCAGAGGCCTTTTCAACAGAAAAGGCGAGAACCTTACGATTCTCGCCTTGTACCCCCCCAGGGGCTCGAACCCTGGACCCCAACATTAAGAGTGTCGTGCTCTACCAACTGAGCTAGAGAGGCATCAATCCTTGGTGATTGCGAGTGCAAAGATAGGGACAATTTTCGGAACTCCAAAAAAAAATGCAAAAAAATGTCGCTTTTTTCCTGGACCTCCCCCTGTCCGGCCTACCGCCAGAGCACCCGGTCGGTGTTCCATTCGCCCGCAGCCTCGGGGTAGATGAAGGGGCGCGATTCGTCCAAACGTTTCATCCTCAGGTAGGTTTCGTAGAGGTTGATGCCGTTTTCCGATTCGCGGGCCAGCGAGAAGGCGATGACCGACGGGTGGCGCTTGGCCGTGTGGTAGCTGTCTTCGGCGCGCTCGAAGAAGGCGCCCTGCCACGAGGGATCGTTGGAGAGGTTGCCCCCGCGGCGGCGCGACCGGCCGCTACTGCGGGTGTCGATGGGTGCCGTGGCGATGACGTAGATGCCCAGCGAGTCGCACATTTCGTAGAAAGTCCCGGGAACCGGCCCCGGCAGCAGAAGCAGCATGTTGTAGCCCTGGGCGCGCAGGGCTGCGATCTCGTCGGCCGAAATGCGGGGGCTCGCTTCGTGGCCGCGCAGCATGACGGGCTTGCCGTTCAGCAGCAGGCGGTCGTCGGCCGTGTCGACCGTGCGGAAGCCGGGCCGCAGTTCGATGTATTCGTCGTAGCGCCCCTCGTGCTGCGTCTTCAGCCGCAGGGTCCAGCGCAAGGGGCGTGCGGCGCTCCATTGCAGCGTGTCGGGGATGCGGGCGATGAAGCGCAGGGTGTCTTCGCGGCGCATGTCGAGGGTCATGTCGTCGTGGCCCGCGAGCATGGAGCGGCCGTCGGGCGCAAGGAGTTCGTAGTGCACGCGTGTGGTGCGCGGATTGAGCGATGCGGTCTTCACGACGATGCCTACTTCGGCCATCAGGAAGTCGTCGCCGGCGTTGGGACGCCAGTTCTTGACGAGCACGTCGCGGATGTACATCGTGGGCTGGCTCATGAGCCATACGTCGCCGAACGAGGGCGCCGGCTCCTCGCGCCAGCTCTCCATCCGGGCGGTGGCCGAAGGCTCCGAGAGGATGATCTGCAGGGTGTTGGCCCCCTCCTGCACGGCTTTGGTCAGGTTGTATTCCGCCGGCGACGAACCGTTGTTGTTGTAGGCGATGCGGCGGCCGTTGACCCGTACTTCGTAGTCGGCCGTGGCGTGGCCCACGTGCAGGAAGACCTGGCGGTTGATCCACGCGAAAGGCACGGTGAAACGGGCCGTGAAGCGGTTGTCGTCCTGCGTCCATTCGTCGATCCGGCCCATGTAGCGGTTGGGCCGGTCGGGTTCGTCGGAGTCGAACGGGACGGAAGTGACCGTCACGCGGCTGTGAGGCAGTTCGCGCCCGCTGGAAGGGGTGTATTGCTGGGCGCGGAGCGCGCCGCCGAGGAACAGAAGAGCGAGTGTGGTAGAAAGAGTGCGCATGATTGTCATCGCTGGCCCGGCTTGCCGGGCGGTTTCAGGGACGAAGATACTATAATATTCGGTGAAAAGCGAAAAGTGAAAGGGGAAAAGTGTGCGGTTGTCTGTCGCAACGGCGATTCGAAGTTTCCGGCCATCCCTGCAACACCGAAGAATTATTTGCGGCCGACAGTTCGTTATTCGTCGATTAATCGCTATCTTGCACTTGCAAAAACCCGACCGATGGACTCTGCTACTTCCGAAATACCTGCGCTTCCGCGCCTGAACTTCCCTCCGGTGCGTCTGCGGGCGCGCCGCCGCGGCGAAACGGTGGAGATATGGGATGCCCTGCGGGGCACTTACCTGGTGCTGACGCCCGAAGAGTGGGTGCGCCAGCATCTGATCGCCTACCTTGTGGCTTCGTGCGGCGTGCAGGCCCGGCGCATCGTGCAGGAGTATGCCGTGGCGCTCAACGGGCAGCCCCAGCGGGCCGATGTCGTGGTTGTGGGCGACCGGGCCGAGCCGCTGCTGCTGGCCGAGTGCAAGGCGCCCGGCGTGCCGGTGGGCGAACGGACCCTGGCGCAGGCCGTGCGCTACAATTCGGTGCTCGGCGCGCGGTGGATCGTGCTGACCAACGGGCTGCGGCACTACTGCTGGGAGTGTTGCGATGGGCACTACGCACCGTGCTCGGGCTTTCCGAACCTGGCGGCGGAATAGGCCGCGTTCTTTTGCTTCACCTTTTATATTATATTATGCTTCTCTGTTGCAGCGGTCTGCGGCGGCTTTGCTGAACCTTGCTGCCGCTGTCTCTTTTCGCTGCGGCTTCCGGGCAATGATGCGGCGGGAGGTGCGGCGGCTGTCAGAGATTCTTGAAATTGGTGTCGATGTAGCGCTGGAACGCCTCCTTGTAGTTCTCGCCGATGGGTACGTACTCCGTGTCGCTGAGAAAGATGCGCCCCTTGACGTAGGAGCGGATGCAGCGCAGGTTGACGATGTAGGAGCGGTGCACGCGCATGAAGAGTTCGGACGGGAGCGCCGTCTCCATGTTCTTGAGCCGGAACAGCGTGGTGATGGTCGAACCGTCGGCCAGGTGCATGCGCACGTACTCGCCCTCGCTCTCCAGGTAGACGATGTCGGCGATCTTGATCAGCGAAACCTTGTAATCGGCTTTCACCGAGATGTATTCCTTGTCTTTGGGCTCCGCCTCGGGCGCAGGTTCGGGGGCGCTGTCGCGCTGGTTGCGCCGCAGTTCGTAGAGCGAATTGGCCTTGGCGACCGAACGGCTGAAGTCGGAGAACCCGAAAGGTTTCAACAGGTAGTCGACGGCGTCGAGCCGGAATCCCTCGATGGCATATTCGGAGTAGGCCGTGGTGAAGATCACCATCGGGCGCTCGGTGAGCGTGCGGACGAACTCCACGCCGTTGAGGTCGGGCATGTTGATGTCCACGAAGATCAGATCGACCGGTTGTGCGGCCAGCTGCTGCTGCGCTTCGAGGGCGTTGTTGCACGTGGCGACGAGTTGCAGGTAGGGGATTTTGGCCGTATAGGCCGCGATCTGACGCAGAGCCAGCGGCTCGTCGTCGATAGCGATACATTTAAGCATGGAGGGCGGGGATTTCGAGTCGGACGGTGTAGGTGTCGGGCTGTTCGCGGATGTCGAGCGTGTAGCCCCGGGGGCCGTAGATGAGCTCGAGCCGCTTGTGGACATTCTCCAGCCCGATGCCTTTCTTGCGGTTCTTGTCGTGCGGTGCGTGGCGGCTGTTGACGATGGTGCTGGTGACCTTGTCGTCGGCATATTCGACCTTGAGGTGGATGAACGAGCGCCGGTTGTAGCTCACTCCGTGCTTGAAGGCGTTTTCGACGAAGACGATCAGCAGCAGCGGCGGAATCGAGACCCGCGACGAACTTTCGCGCGGATAGTCGACGCGGATGTCCACGGCGTCGGTGTAGCGGATGCGCATCAGCTCGATGTAGTTCATCAGGAACTGCATGTCGTGTTCGAGCGAGATGCGCTCGCGGCCCGAATCGTAGAGCACGTAGCGCATCATCTTCGATAGTTCGATGATGGCGTTCTGGGCGTTTTCGGGGGCGATGTCGATCAGCGCATGGATGTTGTTGAGCGTGTTCATGAAGAAATGGGGGTTGATCTGATATTTCAGATAGTCCATTTCGGCCTGTAGGTTCTGTTGTTTGAGCGCCTCCATCTGCTGCTCGTCGCGGATCGACTGGTACATGAGCTTGATGGCCGAATTGGCGCCGTTCATGAAGAGCGCCAGCATCACGCTCCAGTACATCTCGAGGTGGGTGAAGGAGAGTTGGCTGATCTGGATGTCGGAGCCCGTCGGCAGGGGGCGTTCGGCGAAAAGATAGGCCGGCGTGAAGACCGCGAGGATGAGCAGCAGGTTGCCGGCCAGATACTTCCAGTATTTGTGGCGCAGCATGTAGCGGGGCGCCAGCACGCAGTTGTGTATGATGAAAATAATGAAGTAGGGGGCGATCTGCCGCCAGGCGAAAAGCACGTTCCTGAAGTCGACGTGCAGTTCGGCCATCATCTGCGAGTTGAGGACCGGCACCAGGATGATCGCCGACCATACCATCACATAGAGCAGGTTTTCGCCGATGGTCTGTTTCTTCTGTATCTTCATGCGGTAAAGATAGTAAAATGAGGTGAAAAGTGAAAGGTGAATTTTGCGATTGAGCGGGAGCCGGGTTTGAAGTGAGCGTAAAAAGTATTCTCGCGAAAAAATGTTGCTGCTGCTTTGAGAAAATTTCTTCGGAGCGGCTGTGCGGGCCGCCCTGAAAAAGAAACTTGGCGCCAGGAAAAAGAAAAGGTAAACCTGCGCCCCGAAAATGATTCGCGGAATCACAAGACAAAGGAATAACCCCCGCCGTTCTGAGCGTCAGCGAACCGACGCACGAAGCGAGGGCAAAGGTGTCATGAACAGACTCTGCCTCGCGAGAAGGAGGAAAACAAGCGCAGCGCAGTTAAGAATCAGCAATCATTCGCTCGAACGGATTCTTCGTCGCTGCGCTCCTCAGGATGACGTGATTGATTGCTTCACCGTTATTGTTCCGATCCGGCTGAAAGCCGGGCGGGCCGGAGCCTCGCCCCGCGCAGGCCCGCAAATGCGTGTCCGCAGGCTCCGCCCCGAATCATTGTTGCAAAGCGGGCTGTGTCCGGCGTGCGATAAGGCGATCCGGTGCTTCGGGACCGGTGCCGAACCGGCGCGTGCCCCCTGTCTATGAAATCGTGCATGGTTCGCGGCGCTTTTTGTTGTGTTGTTCTCGGCGCTTCCGCGGGGTTCGAACCGTCCGGGGCGAGTTTGAAAAGTGCTCGCGGTTTGTTCGGCAGCGGGCGGTTCGCCTCATTTGCAGCGGTTTGTAAGCGGGGCTGAATTGCGTTCGGCTCGGCTCTCAACCAACACTCCCCCCCCCTCCTGCGGGCTTCCGCTAAAACGAAGCCGCGCTCCGAACGTGTCCGGAACGCGGCGGGGGAGGGAATCGGCCCCTTGCGTCAATAACCCAGGATGCGCAGCATCGAACGGTAGGACTGCTCCTTGGCGAAAAGCCGCGTATAGTATTCGTTGTCCGACTTGTCGCGGTCGATGATGACATGCTTGGGTGCAGGGATCAGGCAGTGCTGGATGCCGCCGAAGCCGCCCAGCGATTCCTGGTAGGCACCCGTGTGGAAGAAGCCGATATATTGCGTGTTGCCCTTTTCGAGCTTGGGCAGGAAGATGGCGTTGGTGTGGCACTCCGAGTTGTAGAAATCCTCGCTGTCGCAGGTCAGCCCGCCGAGGAAAACGCGCTGGTACTCCTTGTCCCAGTTGTTCACCGCCAGCATGATGTAACGCTGGTTGATGCCCCACGTGTCGGGCAGGGTGGTCATGAACGATGAGTCGATCATGTACCAGTTCTCGCGGTCGTTCTGCTGCTTCTGGTTGACGATCGAGTAGAGCGCCGCGCCGCTTTCGCCCACGGTGAACGATCCGAATTCGGTGAAGATGTTGGGTTCTTCGATGTCGTTGCGCTGGCAGATGTTCTTGATCTGGGCGATGATCTCCTCGGTGAGGTATTCGTAGTCGTAGGTGAAGTCGAGCGAGTTCTTGACCGGGAAGCCGCCGCCGATGTTGAGGCTGTCGAGCTCGGGGCAGATGGCCTTCAGCTCGCAGTAGACGTTCATGCACTTCGACAGCTCGTTCCAGTAGTAGGCCGTGTCCTTGATGCCGGTGTTGATGAAGAAGTGCAGCATCTTGAGCTGGAACTTCTTGCTGTTCTTGATCTTGGCCTTGTAGAAGTCGACGATGTCGTTGTAGCGGATGCCCAGGCGCGAGGTGTAGAAGTCGAACTTGGGCTCCTCCTCGCAGGCGATGCGGATGCCGACCTTGCATTTCTTGGTGATGGCGCCGTCGAAAAGGTCGATCTCCTCCTTGTTGTCGATCACCGGGATGGTGTTCTCGAAACCGTCGTTGATCAGCTGGGCGATGTTCTCGACATACTGCGGGCGCTTGAATCCGTTGCATACGATGTAGCGGTCCTTGTCCAGAATGCCGCTGTCGTAGAGCGCATTGATGATGTGGATGTCGTAGGCCGACGAGGTCTCGAGGTGGATGTCGTTCTTCATGGCCTCCTCCAGCACGAACGAGAAGTGGCTCGACTTGGTGCAGTAGCAGTAGTTGTAGGAGCCTTTGTAGTCGACCTTCGCCATCGCCACATTGAACATGCGCTTGGCCCGGTTGATCTGTTGGGAGATCTTCGGCAGGTAGGTGATCTTGAGCGGCGTGCCGTACTGCTTGATGAGTTCCATGAGTGGAATGTCGTGGAAATTGAGCTCGTTGTCTTCGACGGAGAACTCGTCCTGCGGGAAGTCGAACGACTGTTCGATCAGATCGATGTACTTGTCTTTCATGGTCGGTTATCGGTCTTCGGGTGAATCCGTCTTCGCTACATTGCAAATTTCGGGACAAAGTAGCTCGATCGGATTTTCCGTTGTTCGGGGATGCAAAGTAGGCGAATATTTTCGGGACGGCCAACATTTCGGCCGATTATTTTATGCCGGCTGTATGTTTTGTTGCATTTCGCCGCCGTCTGCGGCGGGTTTTGTCGCGTCCGGTTGTCGGGCCGGCGGTCTTTCCGGCGGGGCGCCTTGCGCTTCTTTTCGTCTCTCTGCCTGTCGGATGGCTCGTTCGATTTTTGTCTGGAGCACCGTCCGATGCGCTGTTCTTGCGGTCGGCAGGAGTTCGCGGCGGATGCCGCCGGCAGCGCCGGACCGGTGCGTGTCCGGTTGTTTGGCCGGGGCCGGGGCGTTCCGCAATGCGTTTGTCCGGCCCCGCCGGCCCGGATTCGCCGCGCTTCTTCCGCTTTTCGGAGCCGGAATTTTGGAATAAAGTGTGCCGTGTTTTGGTTTTTTCTTCGAAAAAGGGTAATTTTGAAGCCTGAAACCATAGGCAAATGTTGATTCGTATCATAGCGCAGTATCTGGAGTCGCACCGGCGGCTGGTCATCCCGCAGATGGGAGCCTTCATTGTCAAGGAACCCGGCAGCAGCGTGCTTTTCTCGGAACTGCTCAAGCGCGACGACGGCGTGTTGCAGTCGCTGCTGACGGCCGCCGGCATCGGCGAGGCCGCGGCGGCCGCCGAGATCGAGCGTTTCGTCGCCGAGGTGCGCCGCGCCGTCCAGCAGGGTCGGGAGTTCCCGCTCGAGGGGCTCGGCGTGCTGAAAGCAGGCCCCAATGCCACCATTTCGTTCGTCTATGCGCCGCAGACCGGCAAGGAGGCTCCTGCCTCCCGCACTCCGGCTGCCGGAGTGCCGGTTCGGCCGGAGGAGCCCCCGACAGCTTCGGAGCCTGTCGGCGGACCGCGTCCGTCGGCTGCCGGCCGTGCGTCCGTGCCGGAGCCGGAAGCTCAGCCCCGGAAGACAGGAACGGCGGTGCGCGATCTTTACGGCGTCGAATCCGATGCGGCGGCGGAGCCCCGGGCGGCTCAGGCATCCGGCGCGTCCCAGCCGGCGCGTCCGGTTCAGCCGGAGTCCGAGATGCCGCGGCAGTCGACGCCCTCGCGTTTTCAGCTTGCCTCCAAGAAGCTCAAGCGCGACGAACTCTTTTCCGATTCCTACTACGGCCGTCTGCCGCGTCGTCCGGCCATCGAACAGACCGTCAACGTCAAGCGGCGCTCCGACCACTTCATCTGGATCGCGCTGATCGCCGCCGTGATCGCTCTGGGCGCCATTCTCTTCGGCCAGTGGTGCGATTCGTTCAACCGCGAGGGCGAAGAAGTCTACCTGGAGCAGCCGGCCGACATGCTGCCCGACGACATGCCCCGGTACTAACCCGATCATCTCCATGACAGAGACAACCACAGTCAAGCAACGTTTCGGCATCATCGGCACCTCTCCGCTCCTGGACCGCGCGCTCGAGGTGGCCGTGCGGGTGGCGCCTACCGATCTGACGGTGCTCGTCACGGGCGAGAGCGGCGTGGGCAAGGAGTTCTTCCCGCAGGTCATCCATGCCTATTCGGCCCGCAAACACAACAAGTATATCGCCGTCAACTGCGCCGCCATTCCCGAGGGCACCATCGATTCGGAGCTTTTCGGCCATGAGAAGGGCGCCTTCACCGGAGCTTTCGAGGCCCGCAAGGGCTATTTCGAGGAGGCCGACGGCGGCACCATCTTCCTCGACGAGGTGGCCGAGCTGCCCCATTCGACCCAGGCGCGCCTGCTGCGCGTCCTGCAGACGGGCGAGTTTCTGCGCGTAGGTTCATCGAAGGTGCAGAAGACCGACGTGCGCGTGGTCGCCGCTACGAACGTCGACCTGCCCGGGGCGATCGCTTCGGGCCGTTTCCGCGAAGACCTCTACTACCGGCTCGGCACGGTGCCCATCGCGGTGCCGGCCCTGCGCGAGCGTCCGGAGGATATTCCGCTGCTGTTCCGCAAGTTCGCGGCCGACGTGGCCGTGCAGTATCGCATGCCTGCCGTCACGCTCGACGACGGAGCCCGGCAGCTGCTGACGGAATATTACTGGCGGGGCAACATCCGCCAGCTGAAGAACGTGGCCGAGCAGGTCTCGGCCATCGAGCAGACGCGCGTCATCACGGCTGCGACGCTGCGCAAATACCTGCCCGAGCAGCATGCCGGAGCGCCCATGACTGCCGGAAGCATGCGTGCGGACGATACCGTGTCGGCCGAACGCGAACTGCTCTACAAGGTGCTTTTCGACATGCGGGCCGACATCAACGATCTCAAGCGTATGATGGCCGAACTGATGCAGGGTGCGGGCACGCATCGCCCCGAACCCGCTCCGGACATCAAGGCGCTGCTGCCCTCGGCCGCTTCGCCGGTCGTCGGGGCGGCTCCGGGGGGCGGCTATGCCGTGACTCCGGTTTTCGCCGAGAGCGAGGACGTGACCGACGAGCCGGTGCGCGAGCTGACCAAGGCCGACGTGCAGCGCGAACAGATCGTGCGGGCCCTGCGCAACAACCACGGCCGCCGGCGCGAAGCCGCCCGCGAACTCTTCATGTCGGAACGCACGCTCTACCGCAAGATCAAGGAGCTGGGCATCGAGGAGAATTAGCAAATCCACAAATATTCCGCACCATTGAACCGCTTTCGAAACATACTCGCAGCGCTGTTGTTCGCCGGACTGGCCGGCTGCGGCGTGTCGGTCAAATATTCGTTGTCGGGCGCCTCGATCCCGCCCGACGCCCGGACTTTTTCGGTGGCTTACTTCCCCAACAACGCCACGATGGTCTCGCCGATCCTGAGTTCGACGATGACCGATGCGCTGGTCGACATCTTCACGCGGCGTACGCGTCTGATGCAGGTCGACGACGGGGGCGATTTCGCGTTCGAAGGCGAGATCGTCAACTACACGTCGACCACGGCTTCGGTGTCGAGCGACGACTATGCACTCCAGAACCGGCTGACCATCACCGTGAAGGTGCGCTTCACCAATGCGTTGGACGAATCGCAGTCGTGGAACAAGACTTTCTCGGCCTACGAGGACTACGATTCGTCGCTGCTGCTCACCGAAGTCGAGGGCGAACTCATCCCGCAGATCGTCGACAAACTCGCGACCGACATCTTCATGGCTTCGGCCTCCAACTGGTAATCTGTCGAATATGGGAACGCTGAAATCGTCTGTCGGACTGCCCGCATGGGCCTGGGAATGCTCGAACGAGGAGCTGGACGAGCTGCTTGCGCGCTACGGCTGGTTCGGTCCGCTGCGCATCCTGCGCGAGGTGCGGACCGGACGCCCCGATGCCCGGGCGGCCGTGACGGCTCCGTGGCGCGCCCAAAGCACGCTGCGGCAGCTGCCGGCCGACATTGCGGCTCTGACGGCGGATCCCGACGCTGCCGAACCGGTTTCGGAACCGCTGCCGCAAGTGCGTCCCGCGGCGGGCTCGCCGTCGGCGGACGAACTGATCGACCGTTTTTTGCAGCAGACCGATCTGCGCATCGTGGCCGAAGAGGGCGAACCCGAGACCGAGGTGCTGACCGAACCCAGTTTCGGCGAGGACGACGAAGTGGTTTCGGAGCGCCTGGCCGAGATCTATCTTGCACAGGGTTTGCACGACCGTGCCGCCTCGATTTATCGCAAATTAAGTTTGCGAAATCCCGAAAAAAGTATTTACTTTGCCGAGCTTATAGCCAAAATCGGAAACAATAATTAAAATTCGACGCATATGTTATCGATGATCTGCATCATTCTGACACTCATTGCGAGCATTCTTGTGATTCTCGCCGTGCTGGTTCAGAATCCCAAGAGCGGCATGGCCGCCAATTTCGGTGCTTCGAACCAGGTGATGGGCGTCCGCGAGACGACCAATTTCCTGGAGAAATTCACCTGGACGATGGCCGTTGCCATTGCCGTGCTGAGCCTTGTGGCCACGATGACCATGGGCCGCGGCGCCGTAGCCGTGGGCGACTCGGAGGTTTCCCGCGATGCCGAGGTGCTGCAGGAGCAGCTGATCGAAGGTCAGCTTCCCGCCATGCCCCAGGCCGACATCCTTCCTGCCGAAACACCGGCCGACGCGGAATAAAAGTACGTCTGAATATATGGCAATCGACCTTATAGCGAAGTTCAGTGTCATCAGACCTCTTGATCTCGAAGAGGCTGAACCCGTATTCGCACCTTTCTTGGCAGCCGACGAAAAAATACAACTGGCATTCGCCAACGTTCGCGACCAAGTCGTATTCACAGACAAAAAAATCATCGCTCTGGACGTACAGGGCTTTACGGGCACGAAACGGGACTATCGGTTTTTTCCCTATTCGAAGATCACTTCGTTCTCGGTCGAGACTGCGGGAACATTCGATTTGGACGCCGATTTCAAAATCTGGCTTTCCGGTGTCGGGTGTTTCGAAATAAAATTCGGAAAAGCATTGGATATCATTGCCATCGGGAAATTCCTGGCCGGGAAGATCCATTGATTGCCTGATTGAGTATTATCGACAGCGCCGTGATTTTTAATCACGGCGCTGTATGTTTTTGTGTAATTGCCCCGACAACGAAAAATAAGTATCAGTTCCTCTTCGAGCAAAGTGCCCCTTTCACTTTTCACCTAAATAAGCTCTTGTGGAAATGGCGGGGGATGTCGAGCGCCTGAGCGGCCGGAGTGTGATACCCGGAGTAGCGGAGAAGCGGGTGAGGTCTGCCGGAAATGGTCGCCGTGATAAGAAAAACGGCCGGAGAACAGCCGGAGCGTCGAAGATGTCCGGAGCAGATAAGGATCGGTCGCGGGCTACTCGCTCTCCTTTTTGGAGCGCTTGCGGGTTTTGGGCGCGAGGTGGCGCTGCAGCGTCTGCTGGAGCCGTGTGGGGTCGATGTCGCGGCGCAGCTGCCCGTCTTCGGCGATGGAGATGCCGCCCGTCTCCTCAGAGACCACCACGATGATGGCGTCGGAAATCTCGCTCATGCCGATGGCGGCCCGGTGGCGGGTGCCGTAGTCCTTGGGTACCTCGCTCTGCGTGACGGGGAGGATGCACTTGGCCGCCAGGACCCGGTCGTTCTTGATGAGCACGGCACCGTCGTGGAGCGGGGCATTCTTGAAGAAGATGTTTTTCAGCAATGGGGTGGAGACCTTGGCGTCGACGGCAATGCCGCCTTCGGCGATGAGCGTCAGGTCGCTCTGCAGCCCGATGACGATCAGTGCGCCGGTCTTCGTGGCGGCCATTTCGCGGCAGGCCGTGACGATGGGAGCCACGTCGGTCTGGACCTTGCCCTCCTCGGTGGAGAAGATGCGGGTGATGAAGTTGAAGTGCTTCTGCCGCATGCCGATCGCCTGGAGGAAGCGGCGCAGCTCGGGCTGGAAGACGATGATCAGCGCGATGGCTCCCACTGAGATCAACTGGCCCAGGATGGTGGAGAGCAGCTCCATGTTGAGCGCCCGGACGACGACCCACAGCAGATAGATGGCGATGATGCCCGAGAGGATATAGGGGGCGTTGGTGCCTTTGGTCATGCGGTAGATCCAGTACATGATCGAGGCGACCAGCAGAATGTCGATGAAATCGACGAACGTGAACGGTATGAAGCCCATGGCGCTGTGATTTGATGACAAAGATAGTGCAAGCCGAGAGCAAAAACAAACGGAGTTTGATTTTTGCCGAGGCGCCGCCTATCTAAACCGCCGCGAAGCGGTGGTAAAGTGCAAGGCGGGAGTTTTGCCAAATTTATTTGCGCATTGCCAAGATGAAACTTATATCATAGTGAAACTACACTTGGTTCTGCTCTCGTTTCAAGAAACCCTTCATCGGGGCGGCTGCGGGGGTCGCACCTCTGGTGCGAGCCGCCCCGATGATGAGAAATGACATTTCCGATACGCAATCGTCATTCTGAACGACGTGGATCGACACAATTGCGGAGTGGCGAAACAAGACAAAGGAATTCCCCGGCTATCGCCGGGCGTGCCCCGCAGGTTCCTGCCCGAAACCACTGCCTGGTCATTCTGAACGAAGTGAAGAATCTATTGAGGTAAGGTTACAGATTCTTCGTCGCTACCTGCTCCTCAGAATGACAATGCTGGCAGTGCCGATCGTTGTATCTCGAATGACAAGCCCGGCTGGGGTAGTCGCGCAAAGCGCGAGCCGGGCAACGAAGAAAATCGAACAACCATTTTCCGGGAAGATCATTGGAACCCATGCGTCTGCGCGGAACTATATAGCAGATATATAAGAGTTCTCCCCGAAAAATCTTAGAAAAAGGAGGGGTGGCAGGATACTTCGGGATGCGGTATATATGAAAATCCGGCCCTGCCCAAAGGCGGAGCCGGATTTCCGTGTCTTCCGGAAAAGTTGCTCGAAAGAACTATTTCGCTGCTTTCTCGGCGGCCTTGTCGGCAGCGTAAAGTTCATTCACCTTGGCCAGTACGGCAGGCGTGATGTTGAGCGTCGTGTCGGCATCGATCAGCGCCGAAGCGTTGAGGATGAACTTGTATTTCTTGTCGGCATTGATCTCGTCCACCGCGCGCTGCAACAGATCCTGCGCCCGGTTGGTGAATACGAAATTCTCCTCTTCGAGCGTCCGGGCCTCCTTCTGGGCCGAATTCTGGTACGATACCATGCGGCGCTGGATGTTCTCCTGCTGCGCCTGGGCATCGTTGGTGGTGATCAGGCCCTTCTGGTATTTCTCCTGGAGCTTGGCGGCCTCGGCCTGGAGATTCTTCTCGCGCTGGGCCCAGCTGTTCTGCGCCTTCTGGGTCTTCTCCTGCAGCGCCGCACCCTCGTTCTTATAGAGGTCGCTCTCGGCCAGCACGGCTTCGACATGCACGTAGACGATCTCGCCCGTGCAGACTTCCGTGGCGTTGTTCTCCGCCGCTTCGGCAGGCGTCTGCGCGTTCTGCTTGCCGCAGGACGTCATCGACGCTGCGGCGACCATTGCCATAAAAAGCAATTTCTTCATATCGGTTCGTTTTTGATGAATTTTCTGCTTGAGACGCAAAGATAAGTAAAAAAATCTTTATTTTTGTCTTCGCACTTCGTAAATTTCAAGTCGCATGTACGATTACATCAGCGGCCCCGTGGCCGAACTGACTCCGGCCTATGCCGTCGTCGATGCCGGGGGCGTGGGCTATTTTCTCAACATATCGCTCGAAACCTATTCGGCCGTCGAGCATGCCGCGCAGGCCAAACTTTTCGTTCATCACGTCGTCCGCGAGGATGCGCAGCTGCTCTACGGCTTCGCTACGCGGGTCGAGCGCGAGTTGTTCCGCCTGCTGATCGGCGTCTCGGGCGTGGGCGGCAATACGGCCCGCACCATCCTGTCGACCTATTCGCCCGCCGAGTTGCAGAACATCATCTCCGCCGGCAACGCCGTGTTGCTGAAGAACGTGAAGGGGCTGGGGCTGAAAACCGCCCAGAAGATCATCGTGGAGCTGAGCGGCAAGCTGACCGGTCTCGAAACGGGGGCCTCCGCCGCCGTCGCGGGCAGCGAGCGTGTCGAAGAGGCGCTTGCGGCGCTCAACATGCTGGGTTTCTCGAAGGCTGCCGCCGAAAAGGTCCTCCGCTCCGTTCTTCGCGCGAATCCGGCTGCGTCGACCGAGGAGCTCGTGCGGCTGGCGTTGAAGGAGCTGTAGTTCTCCGCCGCGGCACGGCCGGTCCGCCCCTTGCGGCGAAAAGTCCGACCCGACCTTGCGAAAAGGCCGGGTTTCGCGCTTCGATGGGGTGCTTGCCGGTGCCGCGGAGGAGCCCGCACGGCAAAATGCGCGGGTGTTGCGAGACGCGGCCGACTTTTTAAAACGTTAATTTAATAACACAGAAAATTTTTCCGTCTTTTATAAATAATCTTTACCTTTGCAAGGTTGTAAGACCCCCGACTTAAATTACCACAGATGAAAATCGCTATTGCCCAGTTGAATTATACCGTCGGCGATGTGGACGGCAATGCGTCGCGGATCATCGGCGCGATCAACAGAGCGAAAGCCGAACATGCCGATCTGGTGATCTTCGCCGAGCAGGCATTGAGCGGAACTCCGGCCTTCGATCTGTTGCGCAAGACCACCTTCCTGGAGCTTTGCGAGGAGGCGCTCGTCGAGATCGCCTCGTGCTGCGACGGAATCGCCGCCATCGTGGGGCTTCCGATGCTCACGGCCGAGGGTACGATCAGCGCCGCAGCGCTGATCCAGGACCGCAAGGTGCTGCGCTACATAGGCAAGAAGCATATCACGGCCCGTCGCGAGATGGGTTTTCTCGTTCCTTCGAAGGGCTACGAATACATCACCGTCAAGGGCCGCAAGTGCGCCGTCATCGTGGGCGACGACCTGAGCCGCGAGCACGATTTCGACCGTTCGGTCGAGACCGTTATTTCGATCAACGCCCGCAAGTACGGCAAGGGCACCATGACCCGCCGTTACGAGGTGATGCGCAACCTTTCGTTCGTCGAGGGCAAGAACCTGGTGCTCGTCAACCAGGTGGGCGGTTCTACCGACATCGTCTACGACGGCACCTCGGGCGCTTTCAACAGCCGCGGCGAACTGGTGCTGATGCTCAAGAGCTTCGAGGAGGATTTCCGCATCTTCGACACCGAAGCCGCCGGTGAGCCCGTCACCATTCCGTCGAGCGGCGACCGCACGCGCATGGTCTACGAGGCCGCCCGCTGCGGTCTGCGCGATTTCTTCCGCAAGAACGGCTACCGGAAGGCCTGCATCGGTCTTTCGGGCGGCATCGACTCGGCTGTCGTGGCCTGCCTGGCCGCCGATGCTCTGGGGCGCGAGAATGTCCGGGCGCTGCTCATGCCGTCGCCTTTCTCGTCCGACCATTCGGTGGAGGACGCCAAGGAACTGGCCGAGCGCCTTGGCATCCAGTACAATGTCATTCCGATTACCGAAATCTACACCAGCGCCATCGATACGCTCAAGCCCGTCATCGGCGGTACGGAGTTCGACGCCACAGAGGAGAACATCCAGACCCGCATCCGCACCATCCTCTTGATGGCCGTGCAGAACAAGAGCGACTATATCTTGCTCAATTCGTCGAACAAGAGCGAGAACGCCCTGGGCTTCTGTACGCTCTACGGCGATACGGCGGGTGCCTTCAGTCCTACGGGCGACCTCTACAAGGGCGAAATCTACGATATGGCCCGCTACATCAACCGTACGCAGGGCGATCCCATTCCCGACAACATTCTGACCAAGGAACCTTCGTCGGAGCTCCACCCCGGACAGAAGGATACCGACATCCTGCCGCCCTACGAGGTGGTCGACGCCATCCTCTACCGCATGATCGAGGAGGGGCAGCACCGCGAGGAGATCGTCAACGCGGGCTTCGACTCGGAGGTCGTGGAGAAGATCCACGGCATGATCATGCGCAACGAAAAGAAACGTTACCAGTTCCCGCCCGTGCTGCGTCTGTCGATGTGCTCGTTCGGGCACGAGCGGCTCATGCCGCTGACCAACAAATACGGCGACTGAGACGGTGGAGGAAGTGATCGAACATAGCGGGACGGTGGAACGGACGGAGGCCGGCCGGGTTTTCGTACGGATCACGTCGCACAGCGCCTGCGGGTCGTGCAGCGCACGCCAGGCCTGCGGACTGGCCGAAGCGCAGGATAAGATCGTGGAGGTCCCGACGCCCGATGCCGCCCGGTTTCAGCCGGGCGACGCGGTGATGGTCGGGGTGCGCCGCCGCACGGGCCTGCTCTCCGTGGCACTGGCCTACGGAGGTGCGCTTGCCGTGTTGCTGGCCGTGCTGGCCGTCACGGTGGGCCTGGCCGGCTGGAGCGAAGGGCAGGGTGCCCTGGCGTCGCTCGGGGCCGTGGTCCTCTATTATATGGTATTGTGGCTCTTCCGCCGCAGAATCGAACACACAATTCAATTTACAATAACTGAAATCTGATGGAAGTATTACTTTACACGATCCTGACGCTCTGCGTGCTGGGTGTGCTCGCCGCCGTGATCCTCTACTTCGTCGCGCAGAAGTTCCGCGTCGAGGAGGACCCGCGCATCGACCAGGTGGAGAAGATGCTGCCCGGTGCCAACTGCGGCGGCTGCGGATTCGCCGGTTGCCGCGGCATGGCCGACGCGCTGGTCAAGAACGACGATATTTCGGCGCTCTTCTGTCCGGTGGGCGGCGGCGACTGCATGAAGGCTGTCACTGCATTCCTGGGCAAGGCCGCTGCCGAGAAGGAGCCGCAGACCGCCACGGTGCGCTGCGGCGGTACGTGCGAGAAGCGCCCCCGCATCAACGAATACAACGGTGCCCGCTCGTGTGCCGTTGCCGCATCGCTCTACAGCGGTGAAACGGGATGTTCGTTCGGCTGTCTCGGTTTCGGCGACTGCGTGACGGTGTGCGCTTTCGATGCCATCCATGTCAATCCCGCAACGGGGCTTCCCGAGGTCGACCCCGAAAAGTGCACGGCTTGCGGCGCCTGCGTGAAGGCGTGTCCCAAGGGGATCATCGAGCTGCGCAAGAAGTGGCCCAAGGATCGTGCGGTCTACGTGTCGTGCGTCTCGAGGGACAAGGGCGCCGTGGTGATGAAGGCCTGCAAGGCCGGCTGCATCGGCTGCGGCAAGTGCGAGAAGGTGTGCGCCTTCGGAGCCATCACCGTGGAGAACAACCTGGCCTACATCGATCCGCAGAAGTGCAAGCTTTGCCGCAAGTGCGTCAACGAGTGCCCCACGGGCGCCATCAAGCTGGTGAACATGGAGCCGCTGCCCAAGGAGCCCAAGACTCCGGCCCCCAGGCCGGCCGCTCCGGCTGCCAAGCCTGCCGGTTCCGAAACTCCGGCGTCCGCTCCGGCATCCGAAGCTGCGAAAGTTTCTTCGGCCGCACCCGAAGCTGCGAAAGCGGAATAAAAGGATCATAACGGAACCGTCCGTTCGCGCGTTGCGGATGGCGGCCGGCGGAGCAGTAGGGGCCGCAGTCTCCACCGGGGAGACTCGCCCGGCTCGCAGCTCCGACGACCGCATTCACGAATGTTGCAGCCGCGCAGCGGACAATGCTGAATCGCAAACACAGAAAACGCTATATGAGAACATTTCCAATGGGCGGAGTCCATCCGTCGGAAAACAAGCTGAGCTGCGGCAAGGCCATCGAGGTGCTTCCGTTGCCCGAGGTGGTGATGATCCCGCTGGCCCAGCACATCGGCGCTCCCGCCGTGGCCAAGGTCGCCAAGGGCGACAAGGTCCTCACGGGGCAGCTCATCGCCGAAGCGGGCAGTTTCATGTCGGCCAACATCCACTCGCCCGTGTCGGGCACGGTGACGGCCGTCGACATGCAGCCCAACGGCCAGGGCGTGCGTCAGATGATGATCACCATCCAGCGCGAGGGCGACGAGTGGGCCGAGGGCATCGACCGCTCCGAGACGCTCGTCAAGGAGTGCCCCCTCTCGGCCGAGGAGATCATCGCCAAGATCAAGGATGCCGGCATCGTCGGCATGGGCGGCGCCACGTTCCCCACGCACGTGAAACTTTCGGTGCCTCCCGGCAAGAAGGCCGATGCGCTGATCATCAACGGTGTGGAGTGCGAACCCTACCTCACGTCGGACCATCGCACGATGCTGGAGCACGGCGAGGAACTGGTCGTCGGCGTTTCGATTCTGATGAAGGCCATCGGCGTGGACCGTGCCTTCATCGGCATCGAGAACAACAAGCCCGATGCCATCGCCCACCTTTCGAAGATCGTGAAGGAGTACCATGGCGTGGAGGTCGTGCCCCTCAAGGTACGCTACCCGCAGGGCGGTGAGAAACAGCTCATTGCTGCCGTGACGGGCCGTCAGGTGCCGCCCCCGCCCGCATTGCCCATCGACGTGGGCGCCGTGGTGTGCAACGCCTCGACGACCTACGCCGTCTACCAGGCCGTGCAGAAGAACAAGCCGCTGATCGAACGCGTGGTGACCGTCACAGGCAAGGGCGTCAAGGAACCCCGCAACCTGCTTACCCGCATGGGTGCGCCCGTGCAGTCGCTCATCGACGCGGCCGGCGGCCTGCCCGCCGATGCCGGCAAGGTCATCAACGGCGGTCCGATGATGGGACGTGCGATGATCAACCTCTCGTCGCCCGTGACGAAGGGCTGCTCGGGCATTACGATCATGAGCGGCCGCGATGCCGGACGCCGCGAAGCCTCTCAGTGCATCAAGTGCGCCAAGTGCGTGGCCGCCTGCCCGATGGGTCTGGAGCCCTACTTCCTTTCCAAGATGGCTCAGAAGAAGAACTGGGACGAACTGGAGGCGCAGATGATCACTTCGTGCATCGAGTGCGGCTGCTGCCAGTCGACCTGTCCTTCCTACCTGCCGCTGCTGGACTGGGTGCGCCTGGGCAAGCAGACCGTCATGGGCATCATCCGCCAGCGTGCCGCCGCAGCCGCTCCCAAGAAGTAGGGCGGTGCCAATCGAGTAAATGAAAAAAACACATAACATGGCTAACAAACTTATCGTCGCTCCTGCTCCCCATGTGCAGTCGTCGCAGTCGACGCCCCGGATCATGCGCGATGTCGTCATCGCACTCGTGCCGGCGCTGCTCGTCTCGACGGTCGTCTTCGGGTGGAGCGTACTCTTCGTCACGGCCCTTTCGGTGCTTTCGTGCGTAGGGTTCGAGTATCTGATCCAGCGTTTCATGGTCGGCGGCAAGCCCACGGTCGGCAACTGGTCGGCCGTCGTGACGGGCGTCCTGCTGGCTTTCAACCTTCCGGCGTCGATTCCCTGGTGGATCGTCGTCATGGGCGCTTTCGTCGCCATCGCCATCGCCAAGATGACGTTCGGCGGCCTGGGCAAGAATCCTTTCAACCCTGCCTTGGTGGGCCGCGTCTTCCTGTTGATCGCCTATCCCGTGCAGATGACCACGTTCCCCGAGGTCGAGGGGCTCGACGCGCTGTCGGGCGCCACGCCGCTGGCCGCCGTCAAACAAGGCGCCTTGTCGGCCGGTTCGCTGAACATGCAGGATCTGCTGCTGGGCAACATGCCCGGTTCGCTGGGCGAGGTCGCCGCACTGGCGCTGCTCGCCGGATTCGTCTACCTGTTGTGGCGCAAGGTGATCACCTGGCACATCCCCGTCACCATTCTCTGCACCATGGCGATCTTCGCCTTTGCCGTGGCCTGGAGCCGCGGCGCCGAGGGTTCCGCCATGTGGCAGTTCCCGCTGTTCCACATCCTGGCCGGCGGTGCGGTGCTCGGTGCCGTCTTCATGGCTACCGACTACTCCACGTCGCCCATGACCGTGCGCGGCAGCGTGATCTTCGCCGTGGGCATCGGTCTGATTACGATGTGCATCCGTCTGTGGGGCTCCTATCCCGAGGGCATGTCGTTCGCCGTTCTGATCATGAACTCCACGGTGCCTCTTATCAACAAGTATGTCAAACCCAAGCGCTTCGGCGTAAAATAGGAGGACAAGCAGTATGAAAAGCTCACTTCTCAACATGACGGCCGTCCTCTTCGGCATCACGCTCGTGGCTTCGGCCGGCGTAGGCGCGGTGAACATGATTACGGCCGAACCCATCGAGCAGGCCAAGGCCGCCGATACCGAGAATGCCGTGAAAGCCGTGCTGAGCGGCGTGGATTTCGACACCATCGCACCGGCCGATACGCTGATGAACAAGAACAACAGCACGGTGGTCGTCTATCGCGCCAAGAAAGGCGACGACGTTGCGGCTTATGCGGTCAAGACCCCCAGCCTCACGAAGAACGGTTTCAACGGCAAGGTGACCCTGATGGTGGGTTACCTGCCCGACGGTGTGGTCAACGACATCGTGGTCGTGGAACAGAACGAGACTCCCGGTCTGGGAACCCGCATGAAGGACGAGGGCAATTCGCTCTACCTCAGCGTGCGGGGCAAGAACACCTGGGAAATGCGCAACAGCGGCGCACTGGCCGTGCGCCAGGACGGCGGCGAAGTCGATGCACTGACCGCAGCCACCATCTCGTCGCGCGCCTATGTCAACGCCATCGAAGCGGCCGATGCGGCTTTCCGCATCGCTTCGGGGCAGGCCGGAGCGCAGGAGCCGCTTGCCGTGTCGGGCGCCACGCTGACGTGCGACGGCCAGCAGCCGGCACAACAATCCGAAAACGGGCCCGAGGCTCAGGAAGGAGGTAAAAATGAATAAGTTGAAGATCGTTTTGAGCGGCATCGTCAAGAACAACCCCACGTTCGTGCTGGTGCTGGGCATGTGCCCCACGCTGGGCACCACCACGTCGGCTGAGAACGGCATGGGCATGGGACTGGCCACGATGGCCGTGCTGATCATGTCGAATCTGGTGATTTCGCTCGTCAAGAACATCATCCCCGACAAGGTGCGCATTCCGGCGTTCATCGTCATCATCGCATCGTTCGTGACCATCATCGAGATGCTCATGAAGGCCTATGTCCCGGCGCTCTATGCGTCGTTGGGCGTCTTCATCCCGCTGATCGTGGTGAACTGCATCATCCTCGGCCGCGCCGAGGCCTTCGCTTCGAAGAACAATGCGTTCGATTCGGTGCTCGACGGCATCGGCATCGGCCTGGGCTTCACCCTGTCGCTCACGGTCATCGGTTCGGTGCGCGAGATGTTGGGCAACGGCTCGATCTTCGGCTGGAGCTTCGGCATCTCCGACTACACGCCGTTGATCTTCGTGCTGGCGCCGGGTGCTTTCCTGGTGCTCGGCTACCTCATGGTTCTGTTTAACAAATTAGCCAAGCGTTAGTTATGGAAGAGATCATCTTCTCGGGCAATATTCCCGCCGAATCGATTACCTATTTCGCGATCATCATCGGCGCCATCTTCGTCAACAACGTCGTCCTGGCGCAGTTCCTCGGCATCTGTCCCTTCCTCGGCGTCTCGTCGAAGGTCGAGACTTCGATGGGCATGGGCGCCGCCGTGACCTTCGTCATGGCGATCGCCGCCGTCGTGGCCTGGCTGATCCAGACCTATGTGCTCGTGCCGCTCGACATCGTCTACATGCAGACCATCGTCTTCATTCTGGTCATTGCGGCGCTGGTGCAGATGGTCGAGATCATCCTCAAGAAGCTCTCGCCGTCGCTTTACCAGGCGCTGGGCATCTTCCTGCCGCTCATCACCACCAACTGCGCCGTGCTTGGCGTCGCCATTCTGATGATCCAGAAGGAGTTCGACCTTTTGCAGAGCGTCACCTTCTCGGTCGCTACGGCGGTCGGTTTCGCGCTGGCGCTGGTGCTCTTCGCCGGCATCCGCGAGCGGTTGGATTTCGAGGACGTTCCCCGGGCATTCCGGGGCATTCCCATTGCGCTGATCACGGCCGGTATCCTGGCCATGGCGTTCATGGGTTTTTCGGGTCTCGTTTAGACGGCCCTTATCCCGTTGCATGCGCCCCGGAGAGTTCGGCTCTCCGGGGCGTTTTGGGATGACGGGCCGGGCCGGGCGGAGCGGCGGTTTCGTTGTCCGGCCGGGGACGATCGCGCGAAGTGCGGGCCGGGCAACGGAGAAGGGGATCTCATCCGACCGGTGCGCCGAGCATACGACGATTCGGATCGTTCCGGCATTCCGGCTCCGGTCTTTTGCAGGCGGATGCGGGTGCCGGAAACATTTTTCTCGCCGAAACGTTCATTTCTTGCCCTTATTTCGTTATTTTTGCACAAATAAAAACCACCCATTCCATGAAGGACGTCATACAGCTTCACGACAAGAAGTTCCGCATCATGATTCCGGCCGAGGAGATCGACCGGGCCGTCAGCGCCGTGGCGCAGCGCATCAACAGCGACTACGCTGACAAGGAGACGCCGCTGTTCGTCGGCGTGCTGAACGGTTCGTTCATGTTCATGAGCGACCTGATCAAGAAAATCGAATTCAACAACGAACTTTCGTTCGTGAAACTCTCTTCTTACGAGGGTACCTCCTCTACGGGCGAGGTCAAGAGCCTGCTGGGACTCAACAACCCGATCGAGGGGCGCCACGTCATCATCGTGGAGGACATCGTCGACACGGGCGAGTCGATCGAGCACATGGTCCGCGATCTGGAAAGCCGCAATCCCGCCAGCATCGCCGTCTGCACGCTCTTTTTCAAGCCCGGTTCCTACCGCAAGCAGCGTCCCATCGAATACCGCGCCATGGAGATCGGCAACGAGTTCATCGTGGGCTACGGTCTCGACTACGACCAGCTGGGCCGCAGTCTCAAGGACATCTACGTCGTCACCGAATGATGGCGGCATTTCCCGATAGCGCATCGCTCGACGGGGGCCGGCTGCTGCCGCTCGCCGAGGACTTCTATACCATCCAGGGCGAGGGCTGCCATGCCGGGATGCCCGCCTATTTCATCCGTCTGGGTGGCTGCGACGTCGGTTGCGCATGGTGCGATGCCAAATATACCTGGAATCCCCGGCTCTTTCCGCCTGCGGAGGTGGACTCCGTCGTGGGCCGGGCGGTCGCATCCGGAGCCCGGGCCGTTGTCGTTACGGGCGGCGAGCCCCTGCTCTATCCGCTGGGTCCCCTGACCGACGCATTGACCGGGCAGGGCTTGCGCATCTGCCTTGAAACGTCGGGTTCGCACCCGTTCAGCGGGCGTTTCGACTGGGTGTGTCTTTCGCCCAAGCACCGGCGGCCTCCGCTGGAGGAGGCTTTCGCCCGGGCCGACGAGCTGAAGGTCGTCATCGGAAGCGAGGAGGATTTCGAATGGGCTGAGGAGAATGCTGCCCGCA
Organism: Bacteroidales bacterium; assembly: GCA_949419965.1. The sequence goes on along the minus strand of CASPAC010000014.1, from coordinate 2,092 downwards.
CGAGTGAGAAGTGCCGGCTCTACCTCCAGCCCGAGTGGAGCGCCGCGGAGCGGATGATGCCCGCCATCGTGGAGTATGCCAAGGCACGCCCGCAGTGGAACATCTCGATCCAGACGCACAAATACATGCGCATTCCTTGATTCCGCTCTCCGATGGATGCGCAGGTAGGCAAGAAATTCTGGATCGGCGCCACGCTGCTGATCGTGATCCTCACCCTCTCGGTCGTGGGGCGCAATGTGGTGCATGCCATCCGCATCAAGCGGCAGATCAATGCGCTGGAGCGCGAAAAAGCCGCCTATCAAGCCCGAATCGCCGAGGACAGCACTTTGCTCGAACATCTTCGCTACGATGAATATCTTGAGGAGTACGCGCGCGAACATTACCGGTTGCAGTATGCCGACGACCGGGTCTATCTGATCGAATAAGGGCGGTTTCGTTGCCGGCGGGTTACTGCCGGCATTCGTTTTTTCGCGCGACACCGGAGCGGTTGCCGCGCGATGCTCGTTCAATGCTGCGGCGAATAGTTGCGGAGCGGTTTCAATAGTGTTCGAATCCGCGCCAGTCGAGGTCGGTTTCCGATCCGTGACGCAGCCAGCGCAGCCGGCCGCCCGGTTCGATGCGGCCGACGGGGTAGAGCGGCGTGCCGAAGCGGGCGGACCAGTCGGCGGCGAGCCGTTCGGCGGCTTCGGGTGCTGCCGTGAACAACAGTTTGTAGTCTTCGCCTCCGCAGGCGGCGGTTTGCAGGTCGGCGCCGGCAGCCACCGGAATCCGTTCCAGATCGATGGCGGCTCCCCGGCCCGATTGTTCCATGATGCGGCGGATGTCCGACGCCAGACCGTCCGAAAGGTCCATCATGGCGTGCACTTCCGCACGTCCTCCCAGCCATTGCCCCTCGTCGACCTGAGGCTGCGGATTGCGGTGGACGGAGGCCAGGGGCGTGTCATAGCGGCCGGCGAGGATGTCGCGCAGCCCGGCGCCCGAAGCGCCCAGTTCTCCGGTCACGAAGATCGTATCGCCCGGAAGGGCAGCGCTGCGGCGTTTCAGCCGGTCGGCCGGCGCGCGGCCGATCGCCGTGACGTTGATCGTTATGTCGCGGTCGGAGCGGGTCGTGTCGCCCCCGATCAGAGCCACTCCGTAGCGGGCCGAGAGGTCGCGGTAGCCTTTCATGAAGCGGTCGGCCCATGCGTCGGCCGCATCGGCGGGCAGTGCCAGCGAGAGCAGGGCTGCGACCGGCCGGGCACCCATGGCCGCAACGTCGCTCAGGTTCACGGCCAGGGCTTTGCCGCCCAGCTCCTCGGGAGTTGTCGCCGCGCGCAGAAAATGAATCCTTTCCACCAGCAGGTCCGCCGTGAATACGAGCGATTCGCCGTCGCCTGCGGGCAGCACGGCGCAGTCGTCGCCGATGCCTTCGAAGCCGTTCGCCGGCAGGTCGGCGCACAGCGCCCGGATGGAGTCGATAAATCCGAATTCGGTCATGGCATGTTCGGTAAGCGCCGTAAAAGTAAGCATTATAAACGAGAAATCGAAAGCCGCGTTAGGCGGCTCCGGCTGTTCTTGGGTTTTATTTCATAGTGGCCGCATTTTTCCGCGTGTAGGTTTTTGAGGGTGCGTGCTGCCAGTTTGCCGCAGATTTTGTTTTATCTTCGCTCCCGGCAACTTCACACCCGGAGTGGTGCGGATCATGGTTCGCATCAGCGTGGTTAGCAGATTCAGCAGTCCGCTGGCGGCGTAATGGCGCGGGAGGGTTAAAAGAAAATCGTTGTTCGTTTGCGGTTGTTTGCCGCCGGTTTTATCGGTTTTGCAATTCGCGTATTGTGTAAGGCGCAACCGATTCCTGGTTTCGATAGTGGTGCAACGGTTGTTCTCGTGCCGAAGCCCGCGGAGCGAGTTTTGCGAGCCTCCGCAGGGCGGGGCTTCGGCTCGCACGGCTAAAGCCGGATTTTGCGATTCGAGCTTTGCCAGCTTGTCGGATAACAATTCCTATTTCCAACCTGCGTTGCCGCCAGTTGATAACACCAGTCTGTTGCGGAGTCGAGAACAATTCACAATTCACAATTCACAATTCACAATTCACAATTCACAATTCACAATT
>CASPAC010000013.1 GCA_949419965.1 Bacteroidales bacterium | reverse complement strand
CCCATAGAACATGAATGTCCGTCATGCGTTTGGTTCTCTCTTGTGTTTCGTACATAGCGATTAGGTTTTGTTTATCGCTTATAGGTAGTAATTCAACTATATATAATATCAATAATCTTTCGCTGTCGGTTGTTTTGGGGCATAAATAGGGGCGGTTTGTTCTTAGTGGAATCCTATTGAATAGTCAGGTAAAGTATTCGGTTTCCCATCCGAAAAGGGGGAGGGGTGAAAAATAGGGAGTAGGTGCGCGGGTATAACAAACGGACCAACTTTCGCAAAGGGGTGTTTGTAAGCCCCCTTTGCCAAGTCGGTCCGATGCTCTTAAAACTCAAACATTTTTTTGCCGAGTAGAAATGCTTTTTGACCCCTGAGGCGTTTTGTGTCGTCCTCGATCTCAAAAAAGAGTTTCACGACTTTGCGATCCACGCGCCGCCCCTCGAACGGGATGCCGTTGTTCACGATCAGTCGATGCAAGAAATTGTTGATTTCCGAGCAGGCCACCAGATCGCCCGTGCCGTACCGCGCATAAACGGCTTCCTGCATTTTGGGGGCTGTCAGCAACACGTTTTCTTCGATGCGGGTCATGGCCGCTTCAATCTTACTGCGGCTGTACCCCAATTCTTCCATCCGTTTTGCGCCGAGAATCGTAAATGCCTGTACAATCGTCGCAAATTCATTCCCCAGTTCTTCTTGTAGAAATGCAGGTTCCATGTCGGAGTGGGCCGTTTGAAGTTTGGCAAGTTGTTCGACTACCTCTCGCCACAATTCGCGCGTATTCATTTTCGCTTTCTCGCGACGCAGACGGTCCGCATCCGTTATCGGGTAATAGGCCGTGCAGACTTGCAGTCGGAACGGAGCCGATTTATAAGCCGCTGTCAGAGTGGACGGATAGCGATAGTATGCCTTGATCTGTTCATCCGCCCACGCATTGTCCCACATAAAATGGTTGCGTTTTCCGTCGCGGGTTACGAACCGCTTGTAGGCCATGCCGTTCAGGGCTTGGAAACGGGCTTGCGCTTCATCCTCGCCGTCGGGCTGTATCTGGCGAATTTGATTGTAGATTTTCTCCTCGCCCGTCAGTCGGCGTTCGAGTGCTTCGCGGGTCTGACATTGCAGGCTGTCGCTCGTGTTGGCGATATGGTATGCCCGTGCTATGCCGTTACGGAATCGCCCGATGGCCTGCACGACTTCGGTCTGCGGGTCTACGGCCGAAAAGGGAGCACGCATTACATCCGTCAGCATGATTACGTGGGGTTTGTAGTCCAGCTTGATGTCCACAGCCGCATAGAAACGGCTGGTCAGGAAATTGACGGGCGCCAATTCTTCGAGCGTTTCGCTGGCGTCGGTAAAGTTCATCTGTTTGAGTTTCCGCACGCTCTTTTCGCTGCAAAAAACCTTGCTGCGGCCTTGCAATTCGAGCGCATGAATCAGGCTCAATATCGTGTCTGTAGAGTTCAGAAACACACAGACCGTTTCGTTTTTCAGCCGTTTCAGCAGCTTCCGCAGAACAGCGACCGTGTTGTTGGTCGTGCAAAGCGTCAGTTCGATTCGGCAATCATAAGTCGGAACGAGTTTCAGTATCTTAAACCCGTTTTCCGCGAAACGCGGGTCGGACGGAACGATAGGCGTTGCCGAAACCATCGCCTTGCTCTCGAATTTGAAAAAATCCTCGACAGGCAGGTAGATGTCCCCGCGATAGCCCACATCCTGTATGGTCTTTTCGCACTCATCGAACAGCAGGAAATAGTCTTTATAGAGGGGTATGCTCAACTCGTGCATAGCTGGCCTTACCTTTTTGTCGAAGCCTTCGGGCGTCGTAATGATTTTACGATAGCCGTCATGCTCCCCTGCAAGATAGGCTTTCACGTCCTCTTTCGCAATGCCCTCGTACACGGCGAACAGAAACGGATGTTCCGCTTTCTTGCCGAGAATCACGGGGATATTCGGTTCAATGACAATGGAATTGCGTGCCGCATTTATTTCCAGTGTCGTTGCTCCGCATCCCGTAATGGTTTTGTCGAAAATCGTATTTGCTGGAATCAAGGGCAAGACATTCGACAACCATTGCCCCTTGTCGATGTTTAAGGTTTCTGTCAGCATTCTGTTATCGTGCATAGGTAAGTGAAACATTTTTGTAAAAGATATTCAAGGCATGGAGCATCCGCATTTTCAACACGGACATTCCGCGAAAAGCAACCAGACTATCGGCGTGCGAAAGATTGAATCGGCCAGTTGCGACGGATAGAATCGTTTGGCAACCCAGCATTCGCTGTACCGTCGCATAAACCTCGGCATTCAGGTACATCAGGAACATGACCGTTGCATCCGCTTCGTGCACCCGTACTCGGTAATAATAGTTGCCGTCATATTCAAGCACAATGCTCATGCGGTAGCCGTTCTCGACGGCTTCTTGCAGGTAAGCGAGATTCGCCCGCTTCAAATAAGAATTTAATATCATAAGAATATTATTAAAATTAAATTTCGACTTCGGTCGGCCGTACGCTCCGACCTTGTTTGCGACTGCAAAAGTGGTCGATTTTTTTTGCTTCTCCGAGCCGTTTCAGGTAGAGAATATCGGCTTGTTTCATACCTATTGTTTTCCTCTGTAATTCAGTATATTACTAAGAATCTTTTTTTCGGCTTCTGCCAACCCGTTTCTCTGCTCGTAACTCTTTCTTCTTCTCCACTGCGATAACGCAAAAAAGCGTCATTCGGTTTCAATGGAACAGGTAAAGAAAAAGGGTGCATTTCTGCACCCATTCTCTACCTGAAATATATTGGTTATTCAGAATAAATCCTTATGAACGATGTTGTCCGTTACGATGTGTATTTTCCCGAACTCGACAGACGGGAATTTAGGTATCTTTTCCCCGCCGTATTTCTGTACGTTCTTCTTTATATAGCCTATGTCGGCACGTATGTTTTTTGGGTTGAAAGAACCGTCATAGCCTTTATAGGACGGATAGCATCCGACGAAGCGGGTGTAATCATAGATCAGCCTGCACAGTTCGCTCGGTGTATCGGGCTTTTGGGGTATGGCGTTTTCTTCATGAAGCATCCGATAAATCCCGTATGCGACAATCGGATAAAGCGTATTCATCGGCTTGGCTCCTGCCGAGGGTTTGCGGCGTTCCAATTCCTGCCGTGCTTCCTCGGCGGTCCGAATGTCGGGGAAATAATCGGCGAGTTCCTTTCGGATCAGACGGAACAACCAGTTATTCGTATTGGGAATCGTCTGCGGCTCCTGCTTGCGGCTGTCGGTGCGCAGGGTTACGGGCATTTCCTGTTCTCCGACACGTTCGTACAGGTTCCGATGCCGTTGTTCGGTTTCTTCCATAAAAAGCATCAGTTTCGCCCACTCGCCCTTATAGGTGTTCCAATCTTCCCAATATCCGCGCTCGTATAAATCTTCTTCGTTGAATTTGCGGTCGGTAATGATGTAAGCCACGAATAAAAGGGCTTCCCGCAATCGGTCGGTCAATAGAGGCGTTTCTCCGAACAACTCCATATAAGCATCGTAATCGAAACGGTTGGTCGGCAAATATATCTTGTGATCCTCTTGAATCGCTTTGGCGGCATGTTTGCCTGTACTCGATTCGATTTCATTGGTAAGGTAACCCAGCGTAATGCCGAAATAGTTTTCCAGCAACGGAGCGATTTCCCGTAAGGAGCGGGTATCGGTAGCCAAACAGCCTTTCGAGCCTGCAAGTTCGTTCATAAGCGGTAATTGTTTCAACGAATTTACAAAATTCCGCTTTCTGACACAACCACCGACCGCAGAAAAAAGAAAAGGGACTACCCGATGCAAACGGATAATCCCTTAAAAGAGTAGGACCAACTTTGACAGAGGGGCTATTTTAAGACCCCGCGACAAAGTCGGTCCGATTTTTCGTCATAACAGATTGGCCATTGCCGCGCCGATTTGGCTATTCTCGAATGCCCCTAAATAAATCTGTGTGGTTTTCAGACTATGGTGGCCCAACGCCTCGGATATGATGCCGATATTTACACCCGATTTCTTCAATACGGTAGCAAAGCTATGCCTTGCAACATAAGTCGTTACCTCTCCCGAAATATTCAACTTGCAGGCTAATCGGCGCAATTCGGTATTGACTTGGTGGCAGACTTTATGCACCCGATTCCGTTTCTGCATCGGCGTCGTATGCCTGCGCGAATCGAGTATCGGAAACAGATAGCCCGACCGTTCGCAGGCTTCGGCATAGCTGTCTACAATCCGCATCGCCCTTTCCGACAGCGGAACATGGATTGCCCCGTGCGTTTTCTGACGATTGTACGACAATCGCCCGTCCACGATATTATCGGGTGTCAGATTCGCCACATCGACGAACGAAATTCCCCCGCACAAATAAGAGAATGTAAAAACGCTTTGCGCCAATCGGCAAGAATCGCTCTCTGCCGAGCAATCCGCATCGACGATTTTCATTACATCCGCCTTGCTCAACGCCCGTTTCGGGGTGCGGGTGTTGAATCGGCTAATCTTATAGTCGGCGAACGGGTTCTTCTCGCGGGCAACGGCTTTCGACTTAATCGCCCGATTGAACACGGCCCGCAGAGTGCGCATCTGAAAACTCATCGACGTATCTTTATTCCCCCGTGCCCGCATCCACTCCTCGAATCGTTCCAGATAATCGGCATCGATACGGCTGAACGTGAAATTGAGCGGTTTGTCCCGATTAAAGGATTTCAACACGTTGTAGGAGTTCAGATAGGCATAGGCAGTGCCGACACTCCCCCGTTCTTTCAACTCAGCAATAATCGTTTTGTAGACTTCCTCGACGGTCTGCACCTTGATGCGCTCCTTTTGTTCGGCTACAATCGTCTGCGGGGTAAATTCTTCTTCGTTGATCTCTTTCGTCAGAATCTTGCCGTTGTATTCGGTTTCGTATTTCAGTACGATTTGACGAATCAACGCCCGATTCGGACAATTGGGCTTGGGTTGGTTGGTGTCGAAATTCCAGAATTTGGGATCGACCGACACGCCCAGACTTTTCATCGTACGGCGACCCTCTTTGGAAATGCGGAGCATCAGCGGAGATTCTCCGTTTGCAAGTACCTTGTACCTGTAACAAACGACGGAAACGGATGTTTTCATCGGATTCGGTTGACTTCTTGGTTGACTTTTTCGCGTCAACCGTGGCGTCAACCGCTCATTTTCGGCAGGTGCGGATAAAAAAGAAAAGCACCGATAACCGTTGGATTATCAGTGCTTTTCCTGTTGTCGGGGTGACTGGATTCGAACCAGCGACCACACGCCCCCCAGACGTGTACTCTAACCGGACTGAGCTACGCCCCGATTACCCGAAACCATCGGTTTGGGACTGCAAATATAGCATATTTTTCTAAAAACAACAAAATCTGAAGATTTTTTTCTACTTTTGAAGTCGATGAAACCGTCAAACATACTCCCGGGCATCCTGGCGATCCTGACGCTTACGGCCTGCGAAAGCCGCAGGAACTACTCGACGGCCGATTTCGACCGCCCGCTCTACACCCCGGCCTACGCCGCCGGCTTCGACATCCGCGGCACGGAAAACGACGCGGCGGCCCTGATCACCATCCGCAATCCGTGGCAGGGCGCCGAAAAGGTGGAGCAGCATTTGCTGGTGCTCCACGACGACAACGACGCACCGATCGATTTCGACGGACAGACAGTCCGGGCGCCGGTGCACCGCGTGGCCTGCCTCTCGTCGAGCCACGTAGCCTTGTTCGACGCGCTGGGCGAGGTGCGCCGCATCAAGGGTGTGTCGGGCATCGACTACATAGCCAACTCCTACGTCCGGGCCCACCGGCTCTGCGGCGAAGTGCGCGACATCGGCTACGACACCAACCTCGATTTCGAGCTGCTGGCCGTCATGCGCCCCAGCATCGTGCTGCTGTATGGCGTGACGGGCGAAAACACCGCCGTGACCGGCAAGCTCCGGGAGCTGGACATTCCTTATATATATATAGGCGACTACCTCGAGCCCTCGCCCCTCGGCAAGGCCGAATGGCTGGTGGTCGCGGCCGAATTGTGCGGCTGCCGCGACCGCGGAACCGCTGTTTTCGACCGGATCGCCGAACGCTACAACGCCACGGCGCAGTGCGTGCGGGCCTATGTCGAGCAGGAAATTCCCGACGTCGCCTGCCTGCCCAAGGTTCTGCTGAACACGCCCTACCGCGATACATGGTTCATGCCGCCCGCACGCAATTACATGGTGCAGCTCATCCGCGACGCCGGAGGCGACACCTTCACCTCCTCGGAGGAGGGCAACAGTTCGCGGCCCGTCGATCTGGAACAGGCCTACCTGCTTGCCAGCGATGCCGACGTGTGGCTCAACGTGGGCTCCTGCAATACGCTCGATGAACTGAAAGCCCAGAACCCCAAGTTCGCCGAGCTGCCCGTCGTACGCAACCGCAGGGTCTACAACAACAACCGCCGGCTCACCCCGGGCGGAGGTTCCGACTTCTGGGAGTCGGGCGCCGTGCACCCCGACCTGGTGCTGCACGATCTGACGACCATCCTCCACCCGTCGCTCGGCGCCGATACGCTCACCTATTACAAGCGTCTCGAATAGCGATGTCCCGGCACTCCCTGCTCTTCGCACTGCTGCTTTTCGCAACCGTCGCCCTCTTCACGGCCGATCTGGCCGTCGGCTCGGTCGCACTCTCGCCGGGCGAGGTGTGGCAGGCGCTGACCGGTCGCGCCGCCGATCCTGTCGTGCACGACATCGTGCTGAAAATCCGTCTCCTGAAAGCCCTGGCCGCTCTGCTGGCCGGCGCGGCGCTGGCCGCCAGCGGTCTGGAGATGCAGACCCTTTTCCGCAACCCGCTGGCCGGGCCCTACGTCCTGGGGGTCAGTTCGGGCGCCGCATTGGGCGTCGCGCTCTTCCTGCTCGGGGCTCCGATGCTCGGCATCGCCGGCCATTCGCTGCTCCGCTCGCTCGGCGTAGCCGGAGCCGCATGGCTCGGCTCGGCGCTGGTGCTGGCCGTCGTGCTGGCCGTGAGCCGCCGCATCAAGGACATCATGGTCATTCTGATCCTCGGCATGATGCTCGGATCGGGCATCGGATCGGTTGTCGAGATCCTGCAATACCTCTCCACCGAAACAGCGCTCAAGGCTTTCGTCGTCTGGACCATGGGGTCGCTGGGCGACATCACGGCCGGGCAGCTGGCGGTGCTGCTTCCGGTCGTCACGGCCGGTCTGGCACTCGCCGTGGCCGTCATCAAGCCGCTCAACCTCCTGCTCTTAGGCGAAAGCTACGCCCGCACCATGGGGCTCGACATCCGCCGCACCCGCACGCTGCTGGTCCTTTCGACCGTGCTGCTTGCCGGCACCGTCACGGCGTTCTGCGGTCCGATCGGGTTCATCGGACTGGCCGTTCCGCATCTGGCGCGCATGCTCTTCCGCAGCGCCGACCATCGGGTGCTGATGCCGGCGTCGATGCTGACGGGGGCCGCCCTGCTGCTCGGCTGCGACCTCGTTTCGAAACTGCTGGCGCTGCCCGTCAACACCATCACCGCGCTGACGGGCATTCCGGTGGTGGTCATCGTCGTTCTTCGTAACCGCAGCTTCTTCTGATGAGTATCTCGCTGCAAAATATCAGACTGGCCTACGGTTCGCGGACCTTGCTGGAAAACGTCTCCGCCGACATACCTGCGGCAACGCTCACCGCTTTCCTCGGGCGCAACGGCACGGGCAAAAGCTCGCTGCTGCGTGCGATTGCGGGACTGAACAAGGTCTCGGAGGGTGAAATCCGGCTCTGCGGACGTCCGCTCGCCGCTCTGGAAGCCAAACAACTCGCCGCCACAGTCTCGTTCGTGGCCACGGACAAGCTGCGCATCGCCAACCTTACCTGCGAACAAATGGTGGCCCTGGGGCGCGCGCCCTACACCGACTGGCTCGGCCGCTTGCGGGAAACCGACCGTGCCGCCGTGCGCCGTGCGCTGGAGACTGTTGGCCTGACCGACTATGCCGCCAAGACGATGGACACCCTCTCCGACGGCGAATGCCAGCGCGCGATGATCGCCCGGGCCCTGGCGCAGGACACGCCGGTGATTCTTCTCGACGAACCCACCGCCTTCCTCGACCTGCCCAACCGCTATGCCATGGTGTCGCTGCTTGCGCGCCTGGCCCGCGACGAGGGCAAATGCGTCCTTTTCTCGACCCACGATCTGGAGATCGCCCTGTCGCACTGCGACGCGGTGCTGCTGATCGACACGCCGCAGCTCCGCCACATTCCGGCCTCGGAAGTAGCCTCCAGCGGCGCTATCGAACGACTTTTTGCGGGATCGGGCGTGACATACGATCCGGCGGCGAAGCGTCTGCGCCCGGCGGAACGGTAAAAAACGGCAACTTTTTTTACCGTATTTTTTGCACGAGTCACTTTTTTGGTTACCTTTGCACCGCTAAAGCATCCCCGAGCGGGGAGCGGCGATAGCGGTAAGGCCCATTCGTCTATCGGTTAGGACGCAAGATTTTCATTCTTGAAAGAGCAGTTCGATTCTGCTATGGGCTACCACGAAGGGGCCGAAAGGTCACCGGAGAGGGGGGGGGTGGAGACTCCCGAACGCGAAGAAGCAGGGAAAGGAGAACGGGACACCGAGCTTTCGAAAAGCGAGGGCCGCCTTGAAACCATGCGGCAAGACGCGAAAGACCCGGCCGGAACCGCGACCCCTGCGGGCGAACGATTCTCCCAGGAGCGGGCTGCAAGCCCATCCGCCGGCAGCCACGGCTGCGCAGACAACGACACGAAAAGTTAAAAAATAAAACAACAACGAATTATGGCAAACCATAAGTCTTCGAAAAAACGGATCCGTCAGACCGCTACCAAGCGTGCCCACAACCGTCTGTTCCACAAGACGGCCCGCAACGCCGTGAAGGCTCTGCGCACGACGACCGAGAAGAGCGCCGCCGAGGTTCTGCTTCCGAAGGTAACCTCCATGCTCGACAAGTTGGCCAAGCACAACATCATGCACAAGAACAAGGCCGCCAACCTCAAGAGCGCCCTGCAGCTGCACGTGAACGCGCTGTAAGCCGGGACGGGACGACTGAGAGCCACTCTGCGAAGGGTGGCTTTTTTGTATTGAAGAAAGCAGCCTTTCGATCGATGCCACCCGGCGCCCGCTTATGCCTTACCTCCCCTACGTATGTGCCCGACTGCGTCTCGGACGGGCGGCGCCCCGGAAATACCCGAAGGAGTTCGACGCAGCTCTCGGTTTGTGCCATCGTCGCTTCCGCTCGACATAGTCCACTTGCAGTGGCTTCTGTCCTCGCGCACCTATCTTCGACCACAAAACAGCTTCCGGCCCGGAGTGGCGCGGGCTACGGCTCGCACCAGCGCGGCCAAGCAGATTCAGCAATCCGCTGACGGTTCCGGCTCCGGCGGCCCCGAATCCGCCGAAAGGCCCTGCCGCCAGCTATTCATCCCAGCCTGCCGCGGAGTTTGCGGCAATGGAGCTTACACGAGATGTCGCAGTTTCGGGCGCAGCCTGCGGGGCACGCTTGCGGGCCTCCGCCGGGGGAGGCTGCGGCCCGCACGGCTCAAAAGAGCCGCACGATACAACGGCAATCGTAGCAAGAACCTTTGTTCCGCACTCTCCGCGGCATCCATTCCAGCGATTGTTCCTTGCGTCCTGCTGCGGGCTACCGCAACGAAACGACGGGAGCCCTGGCGAGCGTCGGCACGAGCGGGTATTCGCTCTCGTCCTCGCCGCTTGCTGCCGACCAGGCCAAAATGGGCTATCTGGGCTTCTTCGCAGACCTCGTTGGCCCACTCGAGTCGTGGTACCGTTCCGCCGGTTTTCCCGTGCGCTGCGTCCAAGCATCTGCCCCGAAGCTGTTTTTACTATTTTCTCGCTATCTTTGGCTTGCGCTGAAGATACTTCCGCCTCGGGAATGCTCAAATAAATTTGGCATTCCGCTCGGCTTATTCGTATCTTTACGATCGCAACGAACAACCTTGCTTCCATGAAACGATACCTCATGCTTCTCCTTGCAGCTCTGTGGCTGCCGCTGTGGCTTCTGGCCGAAAACTACCCCTATCGCAGCGACCTGCTGTGGGTCGCGCGCCCCGACCGTGCCGACTGGCTCTACAAGACGGGGCAGAAAGCCACGGTCGAAATCCAGCTCTACCGCTACGGCATCCCGCTGGATGGCATCGCCGTCGACTACGAACTGGCCGACGAACTGATGCCGGCCGACAAATCGGGCCGCGTAGTGCTGAAAGAGGGCAAAGCGACAATCCCGGTCGGCACCATGAAGCGCCCCGGCTTCCGCGACTGCCGGCTGACGGCCACCGTCGACGGCAAAGCCCACAAATACCACGTCAAGGTGGGATTCTCGCCCGAGCAGATCGAGCCCTGCACCGCTCTGCCCGCCGACTTCCGCGAATTCTGGGAACGCAACAAGGCCGAGCTTGCCGCCCTGCCGCTTCGCTACACGATCGAACGGGCGGAGAAATACTGCACCGACCGGATCGAGTGCCATCTGGTCAAACTGCAGATCGACAAGCAGGGCCGGAGCATCTACGGCTACCTGTTCCGTCCCGTCAATGCCCGCCCGGGAAGCTGCCCGGCGGTATTCTGCCCACCGGGCGCCGGCATCAAGACCATCAAGGAGCCCCTGCGCCGCAAGTACTACGCCGAGCAGGGCTGCATCCGCTTCGAATTCGAAATCCACGGACTCCATCCCGAGCTGCCCGAAGAACGCTTCCGCGAGATCAGCGCCGCGTTCAACGGCCGTGAAAACGGCTATCTGACCAACGGGCTGGACAATCGCGACAACTACTACATGAAACGCGTCTACCTGGCCTGCGTGCGCGCGGCCGATTTCCTGACCTCGCTGCCCGAATGGGACGGGCGGAATCTCGTGGCGCAGGGCGGGAGCCAGGGCGGCGCGCTGGCGCTCGTGGCTGCCGGGCTCGATCCCCGCATCACGGCGTGCGTGGCCAACCATCCGGCGCTGAGCGACATGGCCCGCGGCTTCAAGCTGAACGAAGCCGACGGCTACCCCCATTTCACGAAGATACCGGGAACGGAGACGCCCGACAAGCTGCGCACGATGGCCTATTACGACGTGGTGAACTTCGCCCGCATGATCCGCGTGCCGGTCCGCATGACCTGGGGCTACAACGACGACACCTGCCCGGCGACCACCAGCTATGCGGTCTACAACGTGCTGTCATGTCCCAAGGAAGCGCTGCTTACGCCCATCAACGAACATTGGACCTCGGAGCAGACCGAACGCGGACACCTCGAATGGATACTGAACAAGGTGAAAGGTGAAAGGTGAAAAGCGGCAACCCGCACGACCGGCCGCAGCCCTGCAACGATGAAAAAAATGCGGAAAACTCCTCGGGAGTTTTCCGCATTTTGCTTATCTTAATTGCCAGCCCTCCAGCCGTACTATTCTCCGAGTCCGTCGATCACCGTAGCGACGCGATCGAAGACCTCGTCCATCGTACCCGTGCCGTTGACCGAAGCATACTTGCCCTGGGCGGCGTAGAAGTCCGAGACCACGGCGGTCTGCTGGTGGTAGACGGCCAGACGGCCGCGGATCACCTCCTCCGACGCATCGTCGGCACGACCCGAATCCTTGCCGCGCAGCAGAATGCGGCGCACCAGCTCCTCCTCGGGCACATGGATGTCGACCATCACGTCGACCTTCAGCCCGTGAGCGGCCAGAATCCGGTCGAACGCCTCGGCCTGCGCCGTAGTGCGCGGGAAACCGTCGAAAATACACCCCTTGGCGTCGGCGTGCGCGGCGACATACTCCTCGATCATGCCGATGACGATGCTGTCGGGCGCCAGCTTGCCCTGTGCGATATACGATTCCATGCTGCGCCCCAGGTCCGTGCCGCGGCGGATGTGCTCGCGGATGACCTCGCCGGTCGAAACATGGTCGATGCCGTAGTGCGTTTTCAGACGCTGGGCCTGCGTGCCTTTTCCGCATCCCGGAGCGCCGAACAAGACGATGTTCATCATAACGAATGGCTGATGGTTAGACCCGGCAAAACTACAACTTTTTTTGGACAAAATGGAAAGATTCGTTAGTTTTGTAAAAATTTTAAGGAATGGCAGCGCAGAAAAAACGTACCGAAATAGCCGAATTGGGCGAATTCGGTCTTATCGACAAGCTCACGGCCGGTTTCGTACCCCGCAACGCCTCGACGCTCCGGGGCACGGGCGACGACGCCGCTGTGCTGGGCGACGAGCAGGGCCGGCGGACCGTGGTTTCGACCGATTCGTTCTTCGAAGGCGTTGACTTCGACCTCACCTATTTCCCGCTCAAGCACCTGGGCTATAAGGTTGTAACGGCCGCCGTGAGCGACATTCTGGCCATGAACGCCCAGCCGTCGCAACTGCTGGTCTCGCTCGGCGTCTCGGCCAAAATCCCCGTCGAAGCGCTCCAGGACCTCTACGAAGGGATCGCCTTCGCCTGCAACGAACACAGCATCGACCTGGTCGGCGGCGACACGCGCGCATCCATGACCGGGCTGGTCATCTCCGTCACGGCGATCGGCCGCGTCGACGACAACCGCATCGCCTTCCGCGACGGGGCCGGGCAGAACGACCTCATCTGCATCACCGGCAACCTCGGCGCCGCATACATGGGGCTGCAGCTGCTCGAACGCGAGAAACGCGTGCTGGCCGGCATCGCCGACCCCGAACCGCAGTTCGCCGGCTACGAATATCTTCTCGAAAAATACCTCAAACCCCGCCCCCGCACCGACATCATCGCAGCACTGGCCGACGAGCAGATCGTGCCCACGGCCATGATCGACCTCTCCGACGGGCTGGCCAGCGACCTGATGCAGCTGTGCCGCGCCTCGCACTGCGGCGCCCGCATCTATCTCGAACGCATCCCCATCGCCAAGCAGACGTCGGCGCTGGCCGAGGAGATGCACGCCGACCCGGTCGTAGCGGCACTCAACGGCGGCGAGGACTACGAACTGCTCTTCACCGTGCCGCTGTCGATGCAGGAACGCATCATGGGTCTCGGACTGGTCGACGTCATCGGCCACATCACACCCGAATCGACCGGCTGCTTCCTCGTCACGCCCGACGGTTCGGACATCCGGCTCAAAGCCCAAGGATTTGTCGAAAGTGAAAGGTGAAAGGTGAAAAGGGCGAGGCGGCAAAACCGGCAGCATTCGGCCGCACGGCTGTTCCGCTCCGCACGGCATACCGGCCCCGGCACGAAGAGCTGCCGTCCGCAGGCGCCGGAGCCGCAAACGTATGCCTGTCATGAAGAGAATCGGAAGAAATTTTGAATTCTGAATTATAATTCCTACCTTTGCCGTCCCGAAAAGGGAACATTCATTTAATTTCAACGTATCATGAACAACTACGAAACCGTTTTCATTGTCACGCCGGTTCTCTCCGACCAGCAGGTGCAGGAGGTCGCTGACAAATTCCAGGGTGTCATCACCGAAAACGGCGGTCAGATCGTGAACAGGGAGTCGTGGGGCCTCCGCAAGCTCGCCTACCCTATCCAGAAGAAGACCACCGGTTTCTACTTCCTCGTGGAGTTCACGGGCGAAGGCTCGCTGATCAACACCCTCGAAACGCAGTATCGCCGCGACGAGCGCGTGATCCGTTTCCTCACTTTCAAGCAGGACAAGTTCGCCGTGGAGTACTCGGAGAAGCGTCGTGCTAAACTTTCTAACAAGCAGGAGTAAACCATGGCACAGGAGAACAAAGCACAATCCGAGATCCGCTACCTCAACCCCGTAACGGTAGACGTCAAGAAGAAGAAATACTGCCGCTTCAAGAAGCTGGGCATCAAGTATGTCGACTACAAGGACGGCGAATTCCTCAAGAAGTTCCTCAACGAGCAGGGCAAGATTCTGCCCCGCCGCCTGACGGGCACCTCGCAGAAGTTCCAGAAGAAAGTGGCCCAGGCCGTGAAGCGTGCCCGCCACCTCGCCATTCTGCCTTTCGTAACCGATTGTATGAAATAATTTAAGGAGGACGAGACTATGGAAGTGATTCTGATCAAGGATATGGAGAATCTGGGCTACGCCAACGACATCGTGAGCGTGAAGCCCGGTTACGCGAACAACTACCTGATCCCCCAGGGCCTGGCCAAGGCCGCTACGGCTTCGGCCAAGAAGGTGCTGGCCGAGAACCTGCGCCAGCGCGCCCACAAGGACGCCAAGATCCTGGCCGACGCGCAGGCATTGGCTCGGACCATCGAGGGACTCGCCCTGTCGCTCGCCGTCAAGGCCGAGGAGGGCAAACTCTTCGGTACCGTCACGGCTGCCGACCTGGCCGAGGCGCTCGCCGCCAAGGGCATCGAGCTGGACCGCAAGGTCATCAGCGTCGAGACGATCAAGACCGTCGGCGACTACGAAGCTACGGCCCGCCTGCACAAGGAGGTCAAGGCTACGATCAAGTTCTCGGTTTCGGCTGCCGAATAGGCAAACGGCCCGGAGCGGACGCAATGTTCGCAGCGAAAAACGCGCTTCCCAAGTCGGGAGGCGCGTTTTAGTTTCGGCCCGCAGGCTTCTGAAATAGCTTCACACCCTCTAATGCAGCTTCACGGCCGGTTCTTCGGGACGGGACGGTTGTTTGGCATAGGAGCGCAGCACCATCCCGACACCCAGGAAAATCAACAGCGCGAAGACCACCGTGTCGAAATGGAGTTTGTCGAGCCTCAGCGCCACCGAAGCCGCAATGGCCACTACGGGTTGCAAATAGGTATAGATACTCGACACGGTCGAAGAAACGAAACGCAGCGAATAGTTGAACAGAATATTGGGCAGGTAGGTCTGCAGCAGGAAGACGCACAGAGTCGGCATGAGCGCATGCCGCAACATCGCCCCGAAGTCGGTATGCACCAGCTGGCCGACGCTGAACGGAAGCAGCATGATCGCCGCAAGGCAATAGAGCCAACGCATGACGGTCGTGACGCGGTACTTGCCCACCAGCTTCTTGAAGCAGACCATGTAGACCGACGAGACGCATGCGCAGAGAAAAATCAACACGTTGCCCCACAGCTGCGCATGGTAATGGGCCGACGCATGTCCCGTCGCCACCACGGCCACGGCACCGCCCGTTCCGAGCAACAGACCCGCGACCTTCAACTTTGTGAAACGATCGAGACCTAACAGCACCGAGAGCAGCAAAACGAGGATCGGCACGATGGTATCGATGATCGAACCGTCGATGGGCGACGTTTCGGAGAGACCGTACATCAGAAACACCTTGCGCAAGACCCCCATCAACATGGCCGCTCCCAAGAACTTGCGGATGTCGGCCCGGTCGATCCGTTCGGCGCGCTCCCACAGAAGCGGCACCAGCGAGATGAGGGCCGTGGCGATCAACGACGCTTCGGCCAATGCCAAGGGCCGGATATAATGGCTCAGCAGCAGATTGTAGAACGGGAAATCCATGGCCCAGATGCAGTTGCATGCCAGGAGGGCCAGATGGGGCTTGATCTTGTTCATCCGGTCGGTTTCCGCCGGCCCGCACAAAAACGATGCCCGGGGAGAACGCATCGCCGGATTCGGCGCCCAAGGTTGTCTCACGGAAAGCTCGGACCACCCGGAATGAACAAGCACCCGCCGCTCCGGCCGCCACCCGGCCGAAACCTGACATGCCGGCACCCAACCTGCCGCTGCAAACGATCCCGATCCCACGCTTGCTCATAGAAATGTACACCGTGGATTTACTCGTTGCCCGGCCGGGGGCGGTCGCGCAAAGCGCGAGCCAGGCAACGAAAGATTTCGATAAGCTGTGGATTCGGGCAGGCGCCGCCGTGTCCCCCGAAATGAAAATCCGCTCGGCTTGCACTTTACCGAGGATGAATCCTCGGTTTAGATAGGCGGCGCCTCGAAAAAAACAAACTCCGTTTGCTTTTCCGCTCGGCTTGCACTACTTTGCGCAGGCGCCTGGATAGGCGGCGCCTCGGCCATACCAAATAAATTTGGTATTGCGCTCGGCTTGCACTTTACCGAGGATGAATCCTCGGTTTAGATAGGCGGCGCCTCGGGAAAAAACAAACTCCGTTTGCTTTTCCGCTCGGCTTGCACTATCTTTGTCCATACGTATGAAAACTCTCCGATTATACCTCCTCGCACTGCTCGCGCTGACGGCGGGAGCCTGCAACCGCACCTCCGAGAAGGAGACGGAAACCCGACGCAACCTGGTCTACGGCATCGATGCCGACAACTACCGTCTCGAAACCGCCGAAGTCGGCAAAGGCGAGACCATGAGCAAGATTCTCAACAGCTACGGCATCACCGTGCGCCAGATCGACCGGCTGGACCGCGCCTCGAAGGAGATCTTCCCCCTGCGCAACATCCGCCCCGGACACAAATACACGGTCTTCATCCACGAAGACTCGCTTTACAGCCCCCACCTCGACTACCTGGTCTATGAAACCGACCGCACCGGATTCGTCGTCTTCGGATTCCACGACAACGACTCGGTCTCGGTACGCAAGGACACCAAACCCATGACCATCCGCCGCACCCAGCGCAGCGCCGTGATCAATTCGTCGCTGTGGGGTTCGATCATGGAGCAGAACCTGCCCTATTCGCTCGCCGCCGAGATGGAGAACATCTACCAGTGGACCGTCGACTTCTTCGGCATCCAGAAGGGCGACAGCTTCACGGTCATCTACGACGAACTCTTCATCGACGACACCGTGTCGGCAGGCATCGGCCGCGTCTGGGGCGCCAAGTTCACGCAGGGAGGCAAGGAATACTACGCCATCCCCTACCGCCAGGGCGGCAAGATCCAGTATTGGGAGGCCGACGGAGCGAGCCTCCGCAAGCAGCTGCTCAAAGCCCCGCTCAAATACACGCGCATCAGCTCCAAGTTCTCCTACGCCCGCAAGCACCCCATCTACAAGGTCTACCGCCCACACACCGGCGTCGACTACGCCGCACCCAAGGGCACGCCCGTGCACGCCGTGGCCGACGGCGTCGTGACCTTCAAGGGCTGGGCCGGCGGCGGCGGCAAGACCCTCAAGATCAAGCATGCCGGCAACCTCATGACGGGCTACCTCCACCTCAGCGGCTATGCCAAGGGCATCGCCCAGGGCAAACGCGTGTCGCAGGGCCAGCTGATCGGCTACGTCGGTTCGACCGGCGCATCGACCGGCCCCCACCTCGACTACCGCATCTGGCGCAACGGCACGCCCATCGACCCGCTGAAGATTCCGCAGAAGCCAGCCGAGCCCATCAGCAAGCAGAACCGCGCCGGATTCGAATATGTCCGCGAACGCATCATGGCCGAGCTCAACGGCA
This sequence comes from Bacteroidales bacterium, assembly GCA_949419965.1. The sequence continues at coordinate 28,926 of CASPAC010000013.1, read as the reverse complement.
CGATCTCCGACGAAGAGCGCATCACGCAGCTCGATTCGATCCCGGCCCTGACGAAACCGGCCGTTCCGGCCGACTCGGCGGCAGCCGCTCCGGCAAAGACAACGGCCAAACCGGCTAAAAAATAGCGCCATGGCATCCATCGGGGTCATCATCGTGGCCGGCGGTGCCGGCAAACGCTGCGGCGGACGCATCCCCAAGCAGTTCGCACTGCTGGGCGGTGTCCCCGTGCTGGCCCGCACGATCGGCAACTTCGCCGAAGCGCTGCCCGGTGCCCCTATCGTCGTTGTGCTGCCGGCGGAACATGTCGACTTCTGGCACAATCTCTGTGCGCGCTTCGACGTTGCGGCACACAGCGTTGTCGAAGGCGGCGCCGAACGGTTCCACTCGGTGCGCAACGGGCTTGCCGCACTCCCGGCCGACATCGAGATCGCAGCCGTGCAGGATGCGGTGCGGCCGCTGGGCTCCGTCAAGCTGATCCGTCGCACGGCAGCCCTCGCCGCCGAATTCGGAAGCGCCGTTCCGGTCGTCGAGGCCATCGACTCCTACCGCGAAACCGACGGCGGCAGCGAGGTTTCCCGCATCGTCGACCGCAGCCGCCTGCGGATCGTGCAGACTCCGCAGTTCTTCCGGGCCGACCTGCTGCGCGACGCCTACCGGACCGATTTCCGCCCCGGCTTCACCGACGACGCATCGGTCGTCGAAGCCGCCGGCCACGCGGTCCGTCTCTGCGACGGCGAGCGGCAGAACATCAAACTCACCACGCCCGAGGATTTTGCCGTGGCCGAAGCCCTGCTGGCCCTGCGCGAAGAAAACGCCTACAACGAGCTGCCCCAAGAATAACTTCCCATGCAAAGCGTCTACAAATACCGTTTCGATCGCCGCACGATCTACTGGACACTGGTCTATGTAGTCGTCTTCAGCCTGCTGGGCGGCGGACTCTACTACCTCTACGAAGGCGGTTATCTTTCGGCCTGGTTCACTTCGTTCATCATTGCGCTTATCGCGCTGATGGCCCTCTCGGTCCCGCGCAAGATCGTCGTCACCGACGAAACGGTCCAGGTGCGCTGTCTGCTCGACATCACCGAGATCGACCGCAGCAAAATCGTCTCCGTACGCCGTGTCGAGCCCAAGGAGATGACCTGGATCGTGCCGCTGTTCGGCGCCTGCGGGTTCTTCGGCTACTACGGCCATTATTACGACCTGCGGAGCTTCACGCGCGTGAAACTCTACGCCACCGAGTGGCGCAACTTCGTGGAGATCATCACCGACTGCGAAGACCGTCTCTACGTCTCCTGCACCGAAGCCGAAAAACTCGAACAGGAACTGGCACCGCCGCAAGGCAGCCGGACGGACGCTCCGGAAGAAGAATAACGCCGCGGCGCACACATCGCCGCCCCGGGCAGCATTCCGGGGAACGATGCGGTGACAGATCCGATTCGTTGCTGCCTATCATCCCGGCAAACTTCAGGTTCGGTTCTGCACACGATTTTTTGCCCGAAGAAGCATTGCCGGAGTGCGCATCGCGCCGCACAAACGACCTGTACGGCGCAATCGGACAGCACGGGCAACGATCGCCGGACCGGCGTTTCGCAACCGTCCATCGGTAAAAACAGCTTCCGGCCCGGAGTGGCGCGGGCTACGGCTCGCACCAGCGCGGCCCGAGTAGATTCAGCAATCCGCTGACGGTTCCGGTCCCGGCACTCCCGAATCCGCCGCAAGGCCGCACCGCCAGCTATTCATCCCAGCCTGCCGCAGGGTTTGTGGCAATGGGGCTTACACGAGATGTCGTAGTTTCGGGCGCAGCCTGCGAGGCACGCCCGGCGACAGCCGGATATTTGCGGGCCTCCGCCGGGGGGGGGTTGCGGCCCGCACGGCTCAAAAGAGCCGCACGATACAACGGCAATCGTAGCAAGAACCTTTGTTCCGCACTCTCCGCGGCATCCATTCCAGCGATTGCTTATTGCCCTGCTACGGGCTACCGCAACGAAACGACGGGAGCCCTGGCGAACGTCGGCACGAACGGGTACTCGCTCTCGTCCTCGCCGCTTGCTGCCGACCAGGCCGGAATGGGCTATCTGAACTTCAACGCAGACAACGTTAACCCACTCGAATCGTGGTACCGTTCCGCCGGTTTTCCCGTGCGCTGCGTCCAGCATCTACACCACGGAAGCTGTTTTTCACCGTTTTCGGGGTCTGCGCACGCCCCGTTTTCAGACCAAATGAACAAAAAAAACGGGGGGGGGAACAACATTAAACAGAAATGGTTATCTTTGCAACAGACACAACTCCTAAACCCAAAGTCCATGAAAAAGTTTCTCTTCCTGATGGCTTTCGCAGCCATGGCGTGGGGGACCGAACCGCTCTCGGCACAATCCCTCGAACCTGAATTCGAAGGCGAAGTCGTAGCAGTCTTCCCCGACGGCTCGTCGCACAAGCTCGAAAAGCACAACGTCCGCATCAAGACCGGAGCCGGCGTCTACATTGCCGGATTCGCCGCCGCCAAGCAGAAGACCAAAGTCGTGATCGACGGCAGCACAGCCGGCGTACGGCTCGACGGCAGCCAGCCCATCGAACTGATCGTCCGCGCCAAGGACAACAAGGCCGACCCGATGTCGATCGTGCGCGTCTTCCGCATGAAAGCCACGGCCAAGAACCGTTCGGCCGTAATTTCGGCCGTAGGCACGTTCAACGTACAGAGCAACACGATGGAATACCTGCCTTTCACCGCATCGAAGTACGGCGAAAGCAGCTATCGGCTGGTTTTCGAAACGCGCCCCAACGGCGAGTACGGAGTCATCGTCTCCAACCCCAACAACGTCGACGAGAAAATGGTCATCGTATCGACCTTCGCCATCGACAACGGCTCCGACCCCAAGAAGAAATAATACTGCAAGTCGTACAAACGCAAAACGGGAGGCTTTATGCCTCCCGTTTTCGTTGCACGAAAACAGCCCGCAGATGCTTGGACGCAGCGCACGGGAAAAGCGATCGAACGGTACCACGCGTTCAGCGGGTTCACCCAGGTCGCGTTGAAGTTCAAGTAGCCCGCGCGATGGTCGCCGGCTGCAAAGGACGACGAGGACCAGCTGTCGCCCTCGGCACCGACGTTCGTCAAGACTCCTGTCGTCCAGTGGCGGTAGCCCGCAGCAGGACGCAAGGAACAATCGCTGGAATGGATGCCGCGGAGAGGGAACAAAACAGAATTCACAATTCACAATTAACCCCTCTTCGAGGGTTTGATTCCGCTCTTGCTCAGCAAAGGCTGTACGTCATGTTGAGCGAAACGGATCGACGAACGCAGCGAGTGCATAGTCCGAAAAAGACAAACGAAGTGCAGTCAAGAATCCGTATGCTGACGATACGGATTCTTCGTCGCTATGCTCCTCAGAATGACGAATTACTTTCTTAATTGTGCATTTTGAATTGTGAATTCTGAATTGTTTCCAGCTCTGCGGCAGGCTGGGATGAATAGCTGGCGGTGCGGCCTTGCGGCGGATTCGGGAGTGCCGGGACCGGAACCGTCAGCGGATTGCTGAATCTACTCGGGCCGCGCTGGTGCGAGCCGTAGCCCGCGCCACTCCGGGCCGTGAGCTGTCTGTTTTGCAGTCGGAAATAAAAAACAGCTTCGCAGATGCTGGACGCAGCGCACGGAGCGTCCGTTCGCCCGATTCGGATTACTCAAAGGGTTCACATTGCCCGAATTGAACCACAGCGCACTCGCCTGAGCAACGCTGGCGGAAAGCGGCGACGAAGAGAAATACTCCCCGTTCGCGCCGACGTCTCCCAAGGCTCCCGTCGCGTTGTTGCGGTAGCCCGCAGCAGTCCAGGCGATGTGGAAGCAATCGCTGGAATGGATGCCGCAAAGACTTCGCATCGACCGTCGTACGGAACGCCGGGGTTATCGTTGTAGGCTCTGCGGCAAACTGGGATGAACAACTGACGACGGGCCCTGCGGCGGATTCGGGATAGCCGGGACCGGGTCGTCAGCGGATTGCTGAATCTGCTTGGCCGCGCTGGTGCAAACCATGATCTGCACCACTCCGGGCCGTGAGCTGTTTTACACGAAAGTCAAAGAACCAAAAACAGCTTCGGCAGATGCTGGACGCAGCGCACGGGAAAGGCATCGCCCCGGATGGCAGTATTCAGCGGGTTCACGTTGCCCGCGTTGAAGTTCAGAAAGCCCGCGTAGATATTGCCGGACGCGAAGGGCGACGAAGAGTAATAGTAGCCGTTCGTGCCGACGTTGGCCAGGGCTCCCGTATCCCGGATGCGGAGGCCCGCAGCAGGAGCGAAAAGCAATCGCTGGAATGGACATGCCGAAGACTTCGTTGCGATCCGGCTCCGGCATGAACTGGGATGAAAAACTGGCGGGCGTTTCCGGCCGGGAAACTCCGGCCGGAAACGCGACTCCGTCAGCGGATTGCTGAATCTGCCTGGCCGCGCTGGTGCGAGCCGTAGCCCGCGCCACTCCGGGCCGGAAGCTGTTTTACAAAGCCGGAAACTCAGTTTTTCAGCGGCAGGAACGAATAATTCTTCGAATAGCCCATCATCTGCGCAGCATAGTCGGTCGGATAGACGATCTTCACGTTGACCACCTTGCCGTCGCGCTCAACAAGCTCATATTCCGGATTGAGGAAGCCGCCGTAGGGTTCGATACCCAACGCATAATAGCGCTCGCGCACCTGGGCGTGCAGTTCGGGGTCGACCGCCACAGCATAGCGCTCTACCAGCTCGCGGCCCGCTTCGTAGTCGCCTTCGGACTTGATGCGCTGGATTTCATGCAGCATCTCGCCGAAAAGCGCACGCAGTTTCACGAAGTCGTTGACCACAACGTAGCGCTTGCCGTCCTCGACCACCCATTCGATCACGTTGTCGGCCTTGCCGCGCTCGTAGCACCATTCGCAGATCAGCTTGCGGTTGCGCATGTGCGCCTCCTCGACGTTCTTGCCCGGCTCGATGCGTGCCAGCTGGGTCATCATGCCGTTCATGATGTACTTGGCATAGCCCGCCCACGCCACGTCGAGCGAGGGGATCAGGCCCAGCTCCACCATCTTCGGATCGCCCAGATAATAGAGCCCGAACAGGTCGGCGCGGGTCTCCTCCAAGGTCGAACCGTAACTTTTGAGCTCGCCGCCCGAAACGCCCGGCGCAAGCTGCCCCGAGCCGTGGCCCAGGCACTCGTGCAGGTCGGTGTGCAGGTCGTCCGCCAGCTTGCCGTAGCGCTCCATGCGGTCGCGGTCCTCGGCCCGCAGCACGAATTCCTCGTTGAATCCGTTGCCGTGGGCCGCCATGTCGTAGGCATAGGTGATGTTGTCGATGGTCACCGACTTCGAACCGTACTCCTTGCGGATCCAGTCGGCGTTGGGCAGGTTGATGCCGATGGGCGTGGCCGGGTAGCAGTCGCCGCCGAGCATCGCCACGGTGATGACCTTGGCCGAAACGCCCTTGACCTCCTTTTTCCTGTACTCCGGAGCTGCGGGCGAATGGTCCTCGAACCACTGGGCGTTCTCCGAGATGACGGCCGTGCGGTGGCAGGCCGCGCTGTCCATGAAGTTGACGTTGGCCTCCCACGACGCCTTGCGGCCCAGCGGATCGCCGTAGTCCTCGATGAATCCGTTGACGAAATCGACGTTCGAAAGCGTGTCCTTCACCCAGCGGATGTTATAGTCGTCGAACTTCTTCAGATCGCCCGTGCGATAATAATCGACAAGCGAAGCGATGGTCGACTTCTGCGGCTCGGCAGCCACGGACTGCGCCTTTTCAAGCCAGAAGACGATCTGTTCGATGGCGGGCGAATACATGCCGCCGACTTTCCACGTGCGTTCGCGAAGCACTCCCGCTTCGTCTTTCACGAGCTGCGAATTGAGCCCGTAGGAGACCGGCTCGGGATTGCCGGCGTCGGCCGCCGCCATGGCAGCATAGAAACGTTCCGCCTCGGCCTGCGAAACTCCGCGATAGTAGTTGCTCGACGAGGTGAGCAGCAGGTCGTCGCCCGCCCGCTGGTTGAGCCGCGTCGGATAGGCCGCAGGATCGAAGATCGCCACGCACACCTCGCCGCGCAGGGCGTTGAGCTCGTCGCCGAACTTCTCCTCGGGGATGGTCTCGATGACCGTGAGCAGATAGCCCTCCGTGAATTCGGGCACGAACTTGTCGTTGGAATAGTGGTGATGGATGCCGTTGGCGAACCACACTTTCTTCAGATACTTCTCCAGCGCTTTCCACTCGGCCGTCGTGCGGTCGCCCGCATAGTTTTCATAGACGGTCTCCAGCGTGCGGCGCACCGCAAGGTTCATTGCACAATTCTGGTCGAAAAGAATGTCGCGGCCGCATTTGGCAGCCTCGGCGAGGTAGTAAACCAGCTCTTTCTGCTCCAGGGAGAGCTCGTCGAAGCCGGGAACTTCGTAGCGGATCACCTTCACGTCGTCGAACCGGTCGACGATCCACGGTTTCTCGTCCTGCGAGGAGCCGCACGAAGCAAGCATAATGGCGGAAAAAGACATAACTGCGATTTTTTTCATGTCGTTCGGGTATTGTTTTGCGCGAAGATAGCAAAAATCCGGCAAAAACGCGCTGCAAAACGACCGTACGAGCGCCGCTTGTTCCGTGCGGCCTGCCGCATTTCCGTCCGTCCTGCAACAAACCGGTCCGCCCTTGCGCACACAGAAGGACCCGCACAGCGCATTGCCGCCCGCCCGCGGAAGATTCGACACCCCGCCCCGCAACGCCTCACCCGCAACTCCCCGTCCGGAACTCACGCCCCAGCAGCAGCCCGACGTCGAAACGCCCGTCGCATTTTTTCCGCAAAAAATGCTTCGTTATGTCTGCGGGAATTTCTACCTTTGCCCCGCAACCCGATTCTAAAGAAGATGAAGTTATTCACAAGCGTCCGCGCCCTGCGCGCCGAGCTGGAGCAGGTAGACGCTGCGGGCATCGGTTTCGTGCCCACGATGGGCGCCCTGCATGCCGGCCACCGGTCGCTCGTCGAGCGGGCCCGCAAGGAAAACGACGTCGTGGCCGTGAGCGTGTTCGTCAATCCCACGCAGTTCAACGACCGGAACGACCTGCACCGCTACCCCCGCACCCCGGAAGCCGACGCACGGCTGCTGGAAGAGGCCGGCGCCGATCTGGTGCTGATGCCCTCGGTGGAAGAGATATACCCCGAACCCGACACGCGGCAGTTCGACTTCGGACAGATCGACAAGGTGATGGAGGGTGCCACGCGCCCGGGCCATTTCAACGGCGTGGCGCAGGTCGTCAGCCGTCTGTTCGACATCGTGCGGCCCGCCCGCGCCTACTTCGGCGAAAAGGATTTCCAGCAGATCGCCGTCATCCGGGCCATGACAGCGCAGCTGCAACTCCCGGTCGAGATCGTCGAGTGCCCCATCGTCCGCGATGCGGACGGCCTGGCCCTCTCCTCGCGCAACCAGCTGCTCGACGCTGCGCACCGCGCCGCCGCACCGCACATCTACGCCACGCTGCGCGCCGCCGCGGAGAAGTCGCACACCCTCACCCCCGCCCAACTCAAAGCGTGGGTCATCGAAGAAACAGAGCGCAACCCGCTGCTCGAAGTCATCTATTACCAGTCGGTCGACGCCCTGACCATGCAGGAGGTCGACGCATGGGACGCCGCCGCCCGCATCCAGGGCTGCATCGCCGTGCAGGCCGGAGAGATCCGTCTGATCGACAACATCCGCATCCGATAATGAAATTCCAGATCGAAGTCATCAAATCCAAGCTCCACCGCGTGACGGTCACCCAGGCCGATCTGAACTACGTGGGGAGCATCACCATCGACGAGGCGCTCATGGAGGCGGCCAACATCATCGAGGGCGAAAAGGTCCAGATTCTCGACATCAACAACGGCGAACGTTTCGAGACCTACGTCATCAAGGGTCCGCGCGAAAGCGGCTGCATCTGCCTCAACGGCGCGGCGGCCCGCAAGGTGCAGGTAGGCGACGTGGTCATCATCGCCTCCTACGCCCTGATGGACTTCGAGGAGGCCAAGCGGTTCCGCCCCTGGATCGTCTTCCCCGACACGGCCACCAACCGGCTGGTCGAATAACACCCCGCGCGCCATGGATCTTCTGCTGAGCCTCCTCGCACTCCTTTGCACGCTGGTCGGCATCGTCGGGTGCATCGTTCCGGCCCTTCCGGGCGTCATCCTCAGTTTCGTGGGAGTGCTCTGCGCCTGGGGCGCTTCGTGGTCGGAGCTCTCCGTCGCGACGGTCTGCATCTGGCTCGCCGTCACCGTCGCCGTCACCGTCGCCGACTATTTCCTGCCCGGGTGGATGGCCCGCCGCTTCGGCGGTTCGCGGGCCGGTTCGCTGGGCGCCACCATCGGCATCTTCGTCGGGCTCTTCTTCGGACCGTGGGGCATCCTCCTCGGACCGTTCGCCGGCGCCATCATCGGCGAGTTGCTGCACGACAGCACCGACAAAGGCCGCGCATTCAAGGTGGGCATCGGTTCGTTCCTCGCTTTCGCCGTCGGCACCGGCATCAAGCTCACCGCCGCCATCGCCATGTTCGTGCTCGTCATCGCCGACACCTGGGGGCCGTTCAAGGCGTGGGTGACGGCCATCTTCTGACGCTGGAGCCCAAGGACCGCCCGAAACCGAAAGAAGCTACAGCCCCACGGAGAAGGTTCCCGGTATCCGGATTTTCCCCGTCATCCGATTCCGGCCCTGTTACTTGTACCGGCATAGGCCCCACCGCAGACATTCGCGTTCCATCCCGTTCCGGCCACCTGCCGTCTCCGCCCGCTCCGCTCCGAATGCCGGCAGTCCGTTCTCATCCGTCCTCTTCGGCCGGCCGGGCCGTATCGGGTCTCGCCCCTCCCCGTTATCCTACTCCGAAGCGTCGGCTATCCTCCTTCATTCCGCCGGTTCATTCCACCCCGTCCTCTTGTCCGCTTACCCCAAGCAATACACAACCGGGGCGCCTCTTTGCGAGGCGCCCCGATTATTAAGGTTGATGGCAGTCGGCATTCCGAGGAGGGTGCAACCGACGCAAAATCCATTTGCAGCAGTTCGGCCGCTCGGCATAATCTCCCCTGCGGGGACCCGCCATGCCGGACCGATGAATAGCCTACAACCGTTCAGAAAGCATTCATGAACAGCGGTCTCTGCCCTGCTTTTCACCTTTAACCTTTCACCTTTCACCCGGATTTAATACCGGTAGTGGTCGGCCTTGAAAGGCCCCTCCGCCGGCACGCCGATGTAGTCGGCCTGCTTGGGAGTCAGGTGCGTAAGCTCGACGCCGAGGTTGTCCAGATGAAGCCGCGCCACCTCCTCGTCGAGGTGTTTGGGCAGACGATAGACGCCTACATCCAGCTTTTTCTGCCACAACTCCATCTGAGCGAGGCACTGGTTGGTGAAGGAGTTCGACATAACGAACGACGGATGGCCCGTGGCGCAGCCCAGATTGACCAGACGGCCCTCGGCCAGAACGAAGATCGAATGACCGTCGGCGAAAGTATACTTATCGACCTGCGGCTTGATGTTGGTCTTCGCGGCGCCCGACTTTTCGAGCCGGTCCATCTGGATCTCGTTGTCGAAATGGCCGATGTTGCAGACGATGGACTGGTCGCGCATGCGCTCCATGTGTTCCAGCGTGATGATGTCGCAGTTGCCCGTGCAGGTCACATAGATGTTGCCCTCGGCCAGAGCGCTCTCCACGCTCTTCACCTCGAAGCCCTCCATGGCCGCCTGCAAGGCGCAGATGGGGTCGATCTCCGTGACGATGATCCGGGCGCCGTACGAGCGCATCGACCGCGCACAGCCCTTGCCCACATCGCCGTAGCCGCACACCACGACCACCTTGCCGGCGATCATGACGTCCGTTGCGCGCTTGATGCCGTCGGCCAGCGACTCGCGGCAGCCGTAGAGGTTGTCGAACTTCGACTTGGTGCACGAATCGTTGACGTTGATGGCCGGCACGAGCAGTTCGCCCTCCTCCATCATGCGGTAAAGGCGGTGCACGCCCGTGGTCGTCTCCTCGCTCACGCCGCGCCATTCGGCCACGGTGCGGTGCCATTTGTCGCCGTCTTCGGCCAACAGCTGCCGCAAGGTGTCGAGAATCACGCTCTCCTCGTAGGACGAGGGCTCCACGTCGAGCGTCGAAGCATCGTTTTCGGCCTTGTATCCCTTGTGAATGAGCAGGGTGGCGTCGCCGCCGTCGTCCACGATAAGCTGGGGGCCCTTGCCGCCCGGAAACGACAGCGCCATGGCGGTGCACCACCAGTATTCCGGCAGCGTCTCGCCTTTCCACGCGAAGACGGGAACCCCCGCGGCGGCAATGGCGGCGGCGGCATGGTCCTGCGTCGAGAAAATGTTGCACGAGCACCAGCGCACCTCGGCGCCCAGTTCGACGAGCGTTTCGATCAGCACGGCCGTCTGGATGGTCATATGGAGCGAGCCCATGATGCGCACCCCTTTCAGCGGTTTCTGCGGGCCGTATTTGCGGCGCACGGCCATCAGACCCGGCATCTCGTACTCCGAAACGGCGATCTCCTTGCGGCCCCATTCGGCCAGCGACATGTCGGCGACCTTGTAGGGCAAAGCGTTGTCCAAAAACATGGTTTACAGTAGCTTTAATATGTGTTCCTTATCCTTTTCGATCTGCGCGCGCAGCTCCTCCACCGAGTCGAAGCGCCGCTCGTCGCGTATCTTCCGCAGCAGACGCACCCGCAGACGCCGCCCGTAGAGCGAACCCTCGAAGCCGAACAGATGGGTTTCGAGCCTGCGTTCGCGGCCGCCGACCGAGGGGTTGCTGCCCAGGTTCGACATGGCCCGGTAGCGCACGCCGTCCACCTCGGCCTCCGAGGCGTAGACTCCGTCTTCGGCCGGCGCATCGGCCCCGGCCGGCAGATTGGCCGTCGGGAACCCCAGTTCGCGCCCCAGCCTGCGGCCGTGCGCCACGATCCCCTCTATGACGACCGGTGCGCTCATATCTTCTCCGTCAGACGCCGCACCAGCGCAAACTGCGAGAAGAACTCCTTGGCGAAGACGCGCAGCACCGTGTAGGAAGGAATGGCCAGGAGCATGCCCCAGATTCCGGCCAGCGAACCGGCTACCAGAATAACCAGGAAGATCTCCAGCGGGTGGGCCTTGACACGCTCCGAATAGAGCGACGGCTGGAGTACGAAATCGTCCATTCCCTTGATTGCAAGCAACGTAAAAACGATGATGAACACCGTGTGCCCCACCGTTGTGCCTTCGATGGGCGTCACGATGCCCACGAGAACCGAAATCACGCCGCCGATCAGCGGTCCGGCATAGGGCACGACATTCATCACGCCCATCACCAGCCCGATGAAGCAGGCGTCGGCGCCCGCCATCCCGAAAGCCATCATCGCCAGCGACACGGCGATCATCAACAAGAGGCTCTCGGCCAGGATACCGGTGAAGTAGCGGCCCAGCAGCAGCGTCACCGAATCGAGCGCCCGCGTAATGTTGTCATGGTAGCGCTCGGGGAATACGGCCGTGACCATCGTATAGAACAGATCGTCCTCCTTGAGGAAGAAGAACGTGATGAACGAAATCGAAAAGATGGCGATGACCGAAGAAAACAGCATCCCGATGATCGACGAGAAAAGCGTGTTCAGCGAATCGAGATCGAGCAGCCGCGGCAGCGCCGAGGAGAGCTCCTCGGAGAGCGAGAACGAACTTTCGGACAAGGCGAACAACTCCTGGACCCTGTGCTGAGCCCGGGCGATGGGCTCGCCGATGCTGTTGAAGACGGCACCGAAGTCGACTTCGGCCAACTGGTTGATCTTGTTGAAGACAAGGGGCACGAAGAGCGAACAGAGCACCGCGGCGACGGTCCATATCACGATCAGCGTGACCAGCGCCGCCAACGGACGCGGCACGCGCCACTTGCCGGCATGCAGGGCTGCCAAGCGCCCCACCAACGGCCGGCCGATGACGGCCAGCACGGCCGAGACGAGGATATAGCCGACGATCGCCGAGAAATACCACACGATGAAGAGCACGCCGGCCGCCACGGCGGCACCGGCGAGAAAACGCAGCACGGTCTGAGGCGTCATCGTCATGCGTCACGCCTTTTTGGGCAACCGGGCGATGGGCGTCTGCGAACCGACGGTCGCATCGCCTATTTCCACCAGCAACTCGCTGTTCTTGGGGATCAGCACGTCCACGCGCGAACCGAACTTGATGAAGCCGCAGACGCTGTTCTGCTCCACGGCGTGTCCCTCCTTCATGTAGGAGACGATGCGGCGGGCGATCAGCCCCGCGATCTGGCGGAACAGCACCTTCTGCCCCGAAGCCATGCGCACCACGGTGGTGGTCCGCTCGTTCTCGGTCGACGACTTGGGATGCCAGGCCACCAGAAAACGGCCCGGATGGTATTTGAAATACTCCACCTCGCCGGCGACGGGCACCCAGTTCATGTGGACGTTGGTGATCGACATGAAGATCGAAATCTGCAGCATCTCCTCGTGCAGATACTCATCATCGCGCACCCGTTCCGTCACCACCACACGGCCGTCGCACGGCGCGAAGACCAGATCGTTGTCATGGATGCGCACGCGGCGCGGCTCGCGGAAAAACGCCACGACGAAGAGCCACAGCGCCATGAAGAAGATCACGCTGGTCCAGATGAAGGTCGTCTGCCAGCGGCAGATCCACAGCGCATAGAAGCTGCCCCAGATCAATGCACAGACGACGAGCGAAACGAAGATGATTTTGTAGCCTTCCTTATTTATTCTCATGAAGCGTTAGGTTTAGCAGTTCAGCAAAAGAGAGCGACGTCGAAAACGTAACGGCACAACAGCAGATAGACCGCCACGAAAGGCGCCGAGAGCAGCACGGCGTCGAAACGGTCGAGCACCCCGCCGTGGCCGGGCATCAGATCGCCCGAATCCTTGACGGCGGCGGCCCGCTTGAACATCGATTCGGTCAGATCGCCCAACACGCCCGTTGCAGCAGCCGCGAGAGCCAGTCCGCCCCAGGCCCACAGACTGCCGCCGAACCACCATGCGGCCGCCAGGCCCACGGCCACGGCACCCGCCACGCCGCCGAAGAAACCCTCCCACGACTTGTTGGACGAATGACGCGAAAAATGCTTGTGGCGCCCCAGCTTCCTGCCCACGAGGTAGGCGAAGACGTCGTTGGCCCAGATAATCAAGATGTAACCGAGAGCTGCCCGGGGGTTCCAATCCCAGCCCTTTCCGCCTGCGGAGGCAATGTGGAAAAGGCAGATCATCGGCAGCACAACGTAGAGAATACCCAGGAGCGTCGTACCGACCGCCGCCATAGGATCGTCGTTCTTGCGGTAGAGTTCGCAGACGAGGAGCACCGGCACCATCAACAGCAGCAACGCAAGAGACGCCAGCAGCGCCGATTCGAAACCGATTCCGGCCACACCGCGCGTCACCACGGCGTTGAGCCCGAAAAGCGCCAGTGCAACGGCAATGCCCAGCACCCGCTGGGGCCGGGAGCCCCGTTTTTCGGCCAATGCGTAGAATTCGTACATGCCGCCCGCGACGAGCAGCGCCAGCACGGCGCCGAAGCTCCACGGCGACCAGAGCAGACTGCCCACTATGACCACCGCCAGCACTGCGCCGCTGAGCGTACGCGTCATCAGGTTTTTCCTATCTTCCGTCATGATTCCGATTCAGGTTAGCAGTTCGATCGTTATTTGGTCGGGGTCGGGGCATCGCCCTTGTCCGCCGTTTTCGGTTTTCGGGGTCGGGAAGACCGCCCGGCCGCCGTTTTTCCGGCTGCCGAGGTCTTCGCGGCTGCATCTGCCGCAGTGGTTCCCGCAGCATTTCCGGATTTGGACGTCCGCCGTCTGCGCGCCGGCCCGGATGCCGCCGCAACGTCGGCCGCCGCCCCTTGGTTCGCAGTTTCCGCACGTTTCGCAGGAGCTGCGCCGCCGCCGGACTTCTTCGCCGCGGATTTTTTCGCCGCGGATTTCTTTACCTCGGGCTTCGTCGCCCCGCCTTTTTCATCGGCGGAAGCCTGCGCTCCGGCTGCGGTCTTGCGTGCGGACTTCTTCTCCGCCTGTTCCCGGGCGGCCTTTTCGGCTTCGCGGCGTTCGCGCTCGATGTCCTTCTTGCGTTTGCCGAAGATGCGTTCCACATCCTCCGTGAAGACCACCTCGCGCTCCAGCAGCAGCTCGGCCAGCTGTTCGACACCGGCCGCATGGTCGCGCAGCACCTGCTCGGCCATCGCATAGGCCCGGTCGATCAGGCGCCGCGACTCAGCGTCGATCTGCTGGGCTGTCCGCTCCGAATAGGGCTTGGTCAGCGCCATATCGCTCTGCCCCGTCGAGTCGTAGAACGACAGGGTGCCCACCTCCTCGCTCATGCCGTAATAGGCGACCATCGCATAGGCCTGTTTCGTCGCCCGCTCCAGATCGTTGAGCGCTCCCGTCGACATCTCGCCGAAGGTGAGCTGCTCCGACACGCGGCCGCCCAGCGTGGCGGCCAGCTCGTCCATCATCTGCTCGCGCGTGGTGATCTGCCGCTCCTCGGGCAGGTACCACGCCGCCCCCAGCGCCTTGCCGCGCGGGATGATCGTCACCTTGATGAGCGGGCTGGCATTCTCCAATATCCAGCTCACGGTCGCATGGCCCGCCTCGTGATAGGCGATCACGCGCTTCTCCTCGTCGGTGATGATCTTGTTCTTGCGCTCCAGACCGCCGATGATGCGGTCGATGGCCGCCAGGAAATCCTCCTTGGCGACGTATTTCTTATTGTGCCGCGCTGCGATCAGCGCCGCTTCGTTGCAGACGTTGGCGATGTCGGCGCCCGAAAATCCGGGCGTCTGACGCGCCAGGAACGAACGGTCGAGCGCCGGATCGAGTTTCAGCGGCCGCAGATGGACGGCGAAAATCTCCTCGCGCTCCTTCACGTCGGGCAGTCCCACCTCGATCTGCCGGTCGAAGCGGCCGGCGCGCATTAGCGCCTTGTCGAGGATGTCGGCCCGGTTGGTTGCCGCCAGGACGATGACGCCCGTGTTGGTCTGGAAACCGTCCATCTCCGTAAGCAGCTGGTTGAGCGTGTTTTCCCGCTCGTCGTTGCCCGAGAACCCGGCGTTCTTGCCGCGGGCCCGGCCGATGGCGTCGATCTCGTCGATGAAGACGATGCAGGGCGCCTTCTGCTTGGCCTGCTCGAAAAGGTCGCGCACGCGCGAAGCGCCCACGCCGACGAACATCTCCACGAAATCCGAACCCGAAATCGAGAGGAACGGCACGTTGGCCTCGCCGGCCACGGCCTTGGCCAGCAGCGTCTTGCCCGTACCCGGAGGACCCACCAGCAGGGCGCCCTTCGGAATCTTGGCGCCCAACTCCCTGTATTTGTCGGCCTTGCGGAGGAAATCGACGATCTCCATGATCTCGACCTTGGCCTCCTCCAGACCGGCCACGTCCTTGAAAGTCACACGGCGTGCGTTGTTCTTGTCGAATACCTGCGCCTTGGCCTTGCCCACGTTCATGATGCCGCCCCCGGCGCCTCCGCCCGCACCGCGCGACATCGACCGCATGATGAGGAACCATACGCCGATGATGAGCACCCACGGCAGGAGGTTGACCAACACGTTGGTCCACTCGTTGGTCTTGTTTTCGTAGACCACGGGGACAGCCTGTCCCGACTCCGTCTCGGCGGCTTTGAGATCCTCGCGGAACGAATCCACCGAACCGATCGTGAAGTGCAGCTGAGGCCCCCGCTCGGGCAGACGGCGGAAATTGCCGGTCGTATCCTGCCGGTAACGGGGCGCAGCCTCCTCCGTGAGATAGACCTCGGCACGGTCTCGGTTGACGATCGTGATCCGGGCCACGTCGCCCTTGCCGACCATCTCCCCGACGGTCGACCAGTCGCTCTCCAACGGAGCTTCGCTGCTTTCGCCGAAAAGATACCACCCGCAGATGAACGCTCCGACCAGCCCGTAGATCCACCAGATCGAGGGCCGCGGCAGCCCGCCGGGCTTTTTCCTGTTGTTATCGTTCTTGTTCTTACGTACCATAACCGTCTTACTCTTCGTATTCGTAGCGGGTCAGCGGCGCATCGGCCCACAACTCCTCCAGGCGATAGAATTCGCGCAGATCGGTCTGGAAGATGTGCACCACCACGTCCACATAGTCCATGGCGATCCACAGCGCGCTCTGCTGGCCCTCGATGCGCCAAAGCTTCTCGCCCAAGGTCTGCTGCACCTTCTCCTCGATGCCTGCGGCGATGGCCGCCACCTGCGTGGTGGAATCGGCGTTGCACACCACGAACGCCGAGCAGATCGCCCCGTCGAATCCCGAGAGGTCGAGCGATACAATATTCTTACCTTTTTTATCTTCAATCGCACCGACGATCGTATCGATCAGTTTCTCCATAATCTTCAATATCTATCTATAACCTTGCAAAGATAGGAAGAAGAATTCACAATTCATAACGAAAGGGCTCCTATTCATACGGTTCTTCCCGTTCAGGCACACCCCGAACCCAACGAAAAGCCGGGCGGCGCTAACGCAGCAGCGGACTTGCCCGCAGCTCAAGCCGACCGCCGCCCGTTTCGTCGCACAGCACGCGCATTCGCCGAACAACGCACGAAACCGACGCCCTTTGGAGGCATCGGTTTCTGCATCGGGCCTGCACCCGGCCGGCCCGTCGATCCTCGTCTTCGAGTTGGAACGTCTCTTCGACCTGCCGGCCGAACACCGGCGCGATTTTGAGCGCCAAAAGGGTCGGCGGACAATCTTGTCGATTCCAGCACCGAACGACCTACTGCGGCCCCATGGCCACACGGTCGGCATCCGTAACGGGCCGGAGAACCCGGCAGGGATTGCCGCAAGCGACGACTCCCGCAGGGATGTCGCGCGTGACGACGCTGCCGGCCCCCACCACGCTACCTTCGCCGATGGCGACGCCCTGGGTAATGACGACATTGCCGCCGATCCAGACATTGCTGCCGATCGTCACGGGCAGCGAACGCATCAGACCGGCATTGCGCTGGTCGGGCAGCAGAGCATGGTTGACAGTGTAGATACCCACGTTGGGGCCGATGAAGACATGGTCGCCGATGGTAACGGGGGCTTCATCGAGGATCGTGAGGTTGAAATTGCCCACGAAATCGTCGCCGATCGTTATCTGCGTGCCGAAATCGCAATGGAACGGGCTGTGGAGGATGCAGTTCCGGCCGACGCGTCCGAAAAGACGGCGGACCACGGCGTCGCGCTCCTCGCGCCGGCCCGGCGCCAGTCCGTTGAGCTGGAAACACAATTCTTCGGCGTAGCGCAATGCCGAGCCGATCTCGGGAGTGATGGCGTAGAGCCATTCTCCCGCACGCATTCTTTCAAGGTCGTTCATGACAGAAACAAAAGGATAAACGTCATCCATCGGAGCAATCGAACGCTTCGGGCGCCCGAATTATCCGCGGACATAGTGAGGCATTTCGGACGGGATCTCCATCGAGTACTCGACCAGTCCGCACACCCGGCCCTCCCGGCGCCAGACGGTCTGGTAGATCAATTTGCGCACGCCCTTCTTCTCGATCGTGTAGACGTTGCGGCCGCCTTCGTCCAGCAAACGCCGGATGATGGTCCGCGAACGTTCGTTATGACACGGAATCAGCGACTTGCCCTGCATCTCGCCGTTCACCTCGCGCGAACGGCCGTTCTGGTAGATCACCACGCCGTCGGTGTCGCACACCGTCACGGCGCAGTCGAGTTCGTCGGACCAAACATCCTGCATGACTGACAAAGTATAAGGTTGAAAACGAATATATCACTCCATGCTTATCCGCATGCATACCCTGTTCGACTCCGTATTCGGTTTGTTGGTCGACAGACCGCAGCCTGCGGGGCACGCCCGGCGACAGGCGGACGGTTGCGGGCCTCCGCCGGGGGAGGCTGCGGCCCGCGCGGCTCCGAGAGCCGCAAAAAAACGGCAGACGGACATTATTACAGATAAGCATTACAATTCCTACCGCCCGCCCGAAACGCAACGAACCGAAAAAAGGCTTCGCCCGGCCGACCGGGCCGCCGGTCATTGCTGGATCTTGACCAGCTGCTCGCGGTAAGCGTTGAGGATCCGCGACTTGGAGATGAAACCGAGGTAGTGTCCCTGCTTGTCGACCACGGGCAGCATCCACGTGTGCTTGTCCTCGAACTTGGGCAGGATGCTCTGGATGGACTCGTGCTCGAGGATGCGGTCGGGCGGCTGGATCATGTAGTCGGTGACGGGATGGCCGTACTTCTCGCGCTTGAACATGTCTTCGCGCAGGTCGTCGAGCTGCACGACGCCCAAGAGGCGTCCGAACTCGTCGATGACGGGGAAGATGTTGCGCCGGGCGCTGGAGATGATGTGCACCAGGTCGCCCAGAGTCATGCGCTGGCGGATGCGGATGAAGTCGGTCTCCATCAGCTCGTCGAGCTTCAGAAAGACGAAGACCGACTGGTCCTTGTCGTGGGTGAGCAGCTCGCCCCGCAGGCGCAGCTGCTTGGTGTAGATCGAATCGGGGTCGAGCCAGTAGCCCACGGCGAACGAGATGCAGGCCGTGATCATCAGCGGGATGAAGAGTCCGTAGCCGTTCGACAACTCGGCGATGAGGAAAATGGAGGTGAGCGGGGCGTTCATGACGCCGGCCATGACGCCGGCCATGCCCACGAGCGTGAACGACACGAGCGACACCTGCCAGTCGAAAAGGACATTGCACGTGAGGGCCAGTGCCGCACCGGTGAAGGCGCCGACGAAGAGCGACGGCGCGAAGGTACCGCCCACGCCGCCCGCGGCGTTGGTGGCCGACATGGCGATGACCTTGAAGAACATGATGGCGATGACGAACAGGATGGCCACCCAGTCGATGTTGCGGAACGCGTAGAAGAACGAATTGTCGAACAGCGTCTCGGGATGGCCGTGCATGAGCGAAGTGATGCCCTCGTAACCCTCGCCGTAGAGCGGCGGGAAGATGAAGATCAGCACGCCGAGCAGGGCACCGCCGGCGATCCACTTCTTGTACTGCCGGTCGAGCCCTTTGAAGAAGGTGCCGACGCGCGAATTCATGGAGGTGAAGTACCACGACATAAGCCCGCAGCAGATGCCCAGCAAGATGAAAAGCGGAATCTGCCACAACTCGAAAGCGTCCTGCGGCTTGAGCGTGACGGCCAGGATGGGATCGAAATCGCGCAGCATGAACGCCATGGTGGTGGCCGTGATGGAGGCGATCAGCAGCGGGATGACCGAAGCGGCCGTGATATCGAGCATCAGGATTTCGAGCACGAAGACGATGCCGGTGATCGGCGCCTTGAAGATGGCGGCGATGGCGGCTCCGGCGCCGCAGCAGAGCAGCAGCGTGGTGTGCTTGTAGTTGAGCCGGAAAAGTTTGCCGACGTTGGAGCCGATGGCGGCTCCGGTCAGCACGATGGGAGCCTCGGGGCCCACCGAACCGCCGAATCCGATGGTGGTGGCGCCGCCGACCACCGAAGTCCAGCAGTTGTGGCGGGCGATGCGCGAATTCTTGCTCGACATGGCCTGCAACACGCGCGTGACGCCCTCGGAAATGTTGTCGCGGACGATATAACGGACAAAAAGCGTGGCCAGAACGATACCGACGACAGGATAGATCAGAAAAAGCGGATGGCCGCTCTCGACCGGGAACCACCGCGTCAACCCGCCCTTGATGGCGTAAAGCAGCACCTCGAACAAATAGGTGGCCGCACCGGCCAGCGCACCGACCAACACGGCGAGCAGCATCATCACCTGGCGGGTGGAGAGCCTCCGCGTAAGGTGGAGGAAATAGGTGTAGAGACGTTCGGTGCGGAGACGCATTTTTCCTGAATTCAGAATTGAGAATTCACCCTTTTTGCCAACCGTCCGGCACCCGCACCACGGATGCCGGCGAAATTGCAACTCGTGAATTATGAATTGTGAATTTTCTCGGCATAGGCCTTGGCCTGCGAAGCGATCAGCTCCTTGTCGCCGAAGTAGTTTATCTTCATGGCGCTGCGCACGTCGTCGAGCGTGGCGGCGGCAGCGGCGCGGGCGCGGGCCGAACCCTCCTCCAACATGGCATAGACCTCCTCGATGCGGCTTTCGTAGTAGCGGCGCCGCTCGCGGATGGGATCGAGCGTCCGGTTGAGCACGGCGATCAGCAGTTTCTTGACCTTCACGTCGCCCAGACCGCCGCGCCGGTAATGCGCCTTCAGCTCGTCGAGCGACGCATAGTCGGGCAGGAACTCGGCGAGGTGCTCGGGGCGGCAGAAAGCATCGAGGTAGGTGAAAACCGTGTTGCCCTCGACCTTGCCGGGGTCCTCGACCCGCAGGTGGTCGGGGTCGGTGTACATGCCCATGACCTTCTTCTTCAGTTCGTCGGCCGTATCGGAAAGATAGATGCAGTTGCCCAGCGATTTGGACATCTTGGCCTTGCCGTCGGTGCCCGGCAGACGCATGCACGCCGCGTTGTCGGGCAGCAGGATCTCGGGCTCGACGAGCGTAGGCCCGTATACCGAATTGAACTTGTGGACGATCTCGCGCGTCTGCTCGATCATGGGTTCCTGGTCCTCGCCGGCGGGCACCGTGGTGGCGCGGAAAGCCGTGATGTCGGAAGCCTGGCTGATGGGATAGGTGAAGAAACCCACGGGAATGCCCTGCCGCTGGGTCGTATCGCCCTCGACGGCGCTTTCGGCGAACCCGCGCATCTGAATCTCGGCCTTGACCGTCGGATTGCGCTGGAGCCGCTGCACGGTGACCAGATTCATGTAATAGAACGCCAGTTCGCACAACTCCGGAACCTGCGACTGCACGAAAAGCGTGGAGCGCTCGGGATCGAGCCCCGCGGAGAGGTAGTCCAAAGCCACTTCGATGACGTTCTGCCGCACCTTCTCGGGATTGTCGGCGTTGTCGGTGAGGGCCTGGGCATCGGCGATCATGACGAAGATCTTCTCGAATTCGCCGGAGTTCTGCAACTCGACGCGACGGCGCAGCGACCCCACGTAATGGCCCAGGTGGAGACGGCCCGTAGGACGGTCGCCGGTAAGGATTATTTTGCCCATAGATTCATCTTGTTTTCTACGTTGCTATTTTCGGCCGGCGAAGCGAATCCCGACAGACCGCCGCAGCACAAAGGCTGCGGTCCGCGCAAATCCGCACGCCACCGGTGCCCCGAAGCGGGAAACAACCGCTTCCGCCCGGAACTAAACACGCACAAACTTACGAAAAAGCGCGTGTGCGACCTAAAAAAGTTGCCGAATATCGTTTTTTTTTATACTTTCGTCCGCGAAAATAGACTGCCATTATGACCATCATTCAGCTCGAATACCTCCTGGCGGTGGCCAACTGCGGGAGTTTCTCGCTTGCCGCGGAACATTGTTTCGTGACCCAACCCTCGCTGAGCATGCAGGTGAAGGCGCTCGAAGAAGAGTTGGGCGTAGTGCTGCTCGACCGCTCGAAGAAACCGGTCATCCCGACCGAAGCGGGCGAAGTGGTGCTGGAGCAGGCGCGCAACACCCTTGCCGCCTACAACTACATCAAGGAAGCCGTGGCGGAACTCAAAGGCGAGACGGCCGGAAAACTGCGCCTGGGCGTCATTCCGACCATCGCGCCCTACCTGCTGCACAAGTTCATCCCGGCCTTCGTGCGCGACTACCCCAAGGTGGAGCTGGAGATTTCGGAGATGGTGACTTCGGAGATCGTCGAGGCGCTCAAGCGCGACCGCATCGACGCGGCGCTGGTGGCGAGCGGGACGTGCGGCGAGGGGATTCTCGAACAGGAGCTGTTCAACGACCGCTTCTTCGCCTACGTGTCGCCGGAAAACCCGCTCTACGAACGGCAGAACATCCGCATCGAAGACATCGACCTGAAGGATCTGGTGATTCTGAGCCCGGGCAACTGCATGCGCGACCAGATCATCGAGCTGTGCCAGGCGCGCCGCAGCATGCCGGCCCACTACACCTTCGAATCGGGTTCGCTGGAGACGCTGATGCGCATCGTCGACTGCACGTCGTGCCTGACCGTCATTCCGGAGATGGCCGTGGAATACATCCCCGCCGAGCGGCGGGACCGGCTGAAGATGCTGGCCAAGGGAGCCACGTCGCGCAAGATAGCCATCGCCGTGCGGCGCACCTATGTGAAGAATTCGATCATCCGGGCCCTGACCGACACCATCCTGGCCCACGCCGGTTCGCACCACGAAGCCGGCACCGGAAAATAGGCCCGCCCCGCCCTGCGGAGGCTCGCAGAATTTACAAATCCCCGTTCTTAACGGGGCTCGCCCCGCCGGCTTCGGCACGAATGCTTCTGCGGCCGGCTGAGACAGAATTTGAATCCAAGCCTGCGAACCTGCGCTCTTTCTGAACGAAGCGAACGCAGCCTGCGGGGGTGAGCCCGGCGAAAGCCGAAGCGGCGAGTCTCTACGTTGGGAGACTACGGCTCGCGCAATTCTTGAATTGCAAATAGCAATCTCCGAAAAAACGACTGCAAACAACGCAATTCCACGAATTGCAAAACCGACAAAAACCAGTGGCAAACAACCGCAAGAAACTGAACAATCCCTTTTACCCTCCCGCGCCATTGCGCCGCCAGCGGATTGCAGAATCTACCACCTCTCTGGCAAGAACCGTGACCCTTGCCACTCCGAGGCGGAAACTGCCGGACGCCGAACCGGGAAGCGACCCTAAAAACTACAACTTGATGTCGTAAATCTGGATGACTCCCTGGAGTTTGCCGTCGTCGCCGGTGACCAGCAGCGAAGTGACCTTGTTGCGGGTCATCATCTTCTCGGCCTCGATCAGTTTTTCGGAAGCGGCGATGCTTTTGGGAGCGGGCGTGGCGATGTCGGCGGCCACGATGTTGAAAAACTCCGCACGCCGCGACTCCATGGCGCGGCGCACGTCGCCGTCGGTGACGATGCCTTCGATGCGGTCGCCGCGACAAACGACGATCAGTCCAAGGCCGCCCTTCGAAATGGCGTGGATCATCTCCGCAGCAGGACAGTCGGGCGCCACGACGGGCAGGTCGTGCGAGCGCATGACATTGCCGACGGTCATCAGCAGACGCCGTCCGAGGCTGCCGCCGGGATGCAGGCGCGCGAAATCGACGCTCGTGAAGTTGCGCATCCGCATGAGCGAGACGGCCAGCGCGTCGCCCATGGCGATCTGCGCCGTGGTCGAGGTCGTGGGCGCGAGGTGCAGGATGCAGGCCTCCTCCTTGACTCCGACGTTGAGGTGGATGTCGGAATTCTTGGCCAGCGCCGACTCGGGATTGCCCGTCATGGAGACGAGTTTGTTGCCGTTGGAGTGGATGAAAGGCACGATCTTGAGGATCTCGTCGGTCTCGCCCGAATAGGAGAGCGCCACGACGATGTCGTCGGGCGAAATCATGCCCAGGTCGCCGTGGAAAGCCTCGCCGGGATGGAGGAAGAAGCTCGGCGTGCCGGTCGATGCGAGCGTAGCCGCGATCTTGCGCCCCACGAGACCGGATTTGCCCATGCCCGTGATGATGCACTTGCCGCGGCAGGCAAGAATCAGTTCGACCGCAGCGGCGAATTCGTCGCCGAGGGTCTCCTCGAGATGGCGCAGCGCCTCCATCTCGGTACGGATGGCCTTGCGGGCCACATCGAGAATCTGTTTTTTGGTCGTATCGGTCATTGCTTCGCGCAATTAAGTCGGATTAGCGGATCAGTTCGGCGACCAGCGCTTCGAGGTCGTCGAGACGCAGCATGTTGGGGCCGTCGCTCTTGGCGCGGTCGGGATCGGGGTGCACCTCGAAGAAGAAACCGCTGGCACCGAAAGCCTTGGCCGCACGGGCCATGGCGGGCACGAACTCGCGGTTGCCGCCCGTGGTGCCGTTGGCTGCACCGGGACGCTGCACGGAGTGGGTGCAGTCCATGATCACCGTAGGCGCGATGGCGAGCATGTCGGGAATGTTGCGGAAATCGACGACCAGATTGTTGTAGCCGAAGCTGTTGCCGCGCTCGGTGAGCCAGATTTCGGAAGCGCCGGATTCGAGCGCCTTTTCGTAGGGATAGCGCATGTCGGCGCCCGAAAGGAACTGCGCTTTCTTGATATTGACGGTTTTGCCGGTCTTCGCCGCGGCCACAAGCAGATCGGTCTGCCGGCAGAGGAAAGCGGGAATCTGCAACACGTCGACCACCTGGCCGGCCGGTTCGGCCTGCCAGGCCTCGTGGATGTCGGTGAGGAGCTCCAGCCCCCATTTGGCGCGCACGTCGGCGAGCATCTGCAACCCCTTGTCGATGCCGGGACCGCGGAACGACCCGAGCGACGTGCGGTTGGCCTTGTCGAACGAAGCCTTGAAGATGATGCGGGTGCCCAGACGGCGGTTGATGGCCGTCAGGCGTTCGGCGACCGTGTCGAGCAACTCGGCCGACTCGATGACGCAGGGACCGGCGATGAACTTTATCATAGGTAAAAGGTTAAAATTGAAAGGTGAAAGGCATTTCCGTCTCCGCTTTTCACCTGTCACTTTTCACTTTGAAGAAACTCTTCGGCCCGGGCGAGGTCTTCGGGGGTATCGATCCCGACGGTCTCCCGGTCGGAGATACCCACGCCGATGCGGTACCCGTTCTCAAGCCACCGCAGCTGTTCGAGCGACTCGGCCAGTTCGAGCGGCGACTGCGGCAGCGCCGTGACGGCCCGCAGAACCTCGGACCGGAAAGCGTAGAGTCCGATATGCTTGTAGAAAGTATGCCGCGCCAGCCACTCCTCGCGCGGCACGCCCCGCAGATAGGGAATGACCGAACGCGAAAAATAGAGCGCCCGCGACTGCGCGTCGAGGACCACCTTGGGCGAATTGGGATTCTCCAGCGCGGCCAGCCCGTCGGCCCCGCAAAAAGGCTTGACGAGGGTGGCGATGTCGGTCGAGGGATCGTCGAAACAGCGTATGACGGTTTCGAGCTGCGACGGGTGGATGAAAGGCTCGTCGCCCTGCACGTTGATAACGGCATCGTACACCCGTCCTTCGCGCGCGCAGACCTTGTCATAGGCTTCGCGGCAGCGGTCCGTGCCGCTGCGATGGTCGGGGGAGGTCATTTCGACCCGGCCGCCGAACTCCAGAACCGCATCGCGGATGCGCTCGTCGTCGGTGGCGACCACGGCATCGTCCAGCACCCGGACGACCTGCTCATAGACGCGCCGGATGACCGGCTTGCCGCCCAGCAGGGCCAGCGGTTTGCCGGGAAACCGCGTCGAAGCGTAGCGGGCGGGAATGATGGCTAAAAAATTCATATCTCACAATTCAGAATCGCGGCTTTTCCATGGCTCCGGCGAATGCTTTTCACCTTTCACCTTTCACCTTTCACCTTGCTTCCAGCGCCAGCGCCAGCACGTCGTCGTTGGTGCGCACATAGTGGAACGTCAGCCCCTCGATGTACTCGGGTTTGATCTCAGCGATGTCCTTGCGGTTCTCCTCGGAGAGAATCAGCGTATCGATGCCGGCACGCTTGGCGGCCAGAATCTTCTCCTTGACGCCGCCGACGGGCATCACGCGCCCGCGCAAGGTGGTTTCGCCGGTCATGGCGATGCGCTCCCGGACCTTGCGGCCGGTATAGGCCGAGACGATGGAGGTGACCATGGTGATGCCGGCCGACGGACCGTCCTTGGGAATGGCGCCCTCGGGCACATGGATGTTGATGTCGTGTTTTTCGAACATCGACGGATCGATGCCCAGTTCGGCATGGTGGGCCATGACCCACTCGTGGGCGATGGTGGCCGACTCCTTCATGACGTCGCCGAGGTTGCCCGTGAGGTTGATGCGGCCCTTGCCGGGCGTAAGCACCGACTCGATGTAGAGGATGTCGCCGCCCACCTCGGTCCAGGCCAGTCCGGTGACCACGCCGATCATGCCGCCCACCTCGTACTCCTCGCGCAGGAACTTGGGCATGCCGAGGATGGTTTCGACGTCCTTGGCCGTGAGCTCCGGAGCGAAAGCCTCGTCGAAGGCGATCTGCTTGGCACGCGCCCGGGCGATTTTGGCCAGATGCTTGTCGAGCGAACGTACGCCCGCCTCGCGGGTATATCCGGAGATGATCTGCCCGACCAGCGCGGGCGTGAGCGTGAGTTCCTGCTCCTTGATGCCATGAGCCTCGCGCTGCTTGGGCAGGAGGTGGTCCAGCGCGATGCGCACCTTCTCCTCCATGAGATAGCCGGCGATGTTGATCATCTCCATGCGGTCGCGCAGCGCCGGCGCGATGTTGGCGATGTTGTTGGCCGTAGCGATGAAGAGGACCTTGGAGAGGTCGTACTCCATGTCGAGGTAGTTGTCGTGGAACGTGGTGTTCTGCTCCGGGTCGAGGACCTCCAGCAAGGCGCTGGAAGGGTCGCCGTGGCTCGAGACGGTCACCTTGTCGACCTCGTCGAGGATGATGACCGGATTGGACGAACCGCAGCGCTTGATCGTCTGGATGATGCGGCCCGGCATGGCGCCGATGTAGGTGCGCCGGTGGCCGCGGATCTCCGATTCGTCGTGCAGACCGCCGAGCGAGATGCGCCCGAACTTGCGGTCGAGCGCCGCGGCGACGGACTTGCCCAACGACGTCTTGCCGACGCCCGGAGGGCCGTAGAGGCAGAGAATCGGCGACTTGAGGTCGCCCTTGAGCTTGATGACGGCCAGATGCTCCAGAATACGCTCCTTGACCTCGTCGAGTCCGAAGTGGTCGCGGTCGAGCTGTTCGCGGGCGCAACGCAGGTCGAGGTTGTCGGGCGTGACGTTGTTCCACGGAAGATCGAGCAGCAGCTGGAGGTAGGTCATCTGCACCGAATACTCAGCCACGGCGGGATTGAGTCGCTCCACCTTCTGCAACTCTTTCTCGAAGGTCTCGCCCACCTCGCGCGGCCAGTTCTTCTTTTTGGCCTGCTCGCGCATCTTCTCGATGTCGGCATCGGCGCCGTCGCCCAGTTCGTCCTGGATGGTGCGCATCTGCTGCTGGAGGTAGTAGTCGCGCTGCTGCTTGTCGATCTCCTGCTTGACGCGTTCCTGGATTTCGTTCTTCAGATCGGCCAGCTGCTGCTCGCGGATGAGGATTTCGAGCAGCTTGCGGGCACGGGCCAGCAGCCCGGGCGCCTCGAGCAGCGACTGCCGGTCCTCGTCGGAGAGCTCCAGGTTGGAACAGATGAAGTTGATGATGCCGCGCTTCGAATCGATGTTCTTGATGGCGAACGCCGCCTCCTTGGGCATCGAGGGCGAGATGTTGATGATGTTGAGCGCCACATCGCGGATCGAGTCGACGAGCGCCTCGAACTCCACGGTCGTCATGTCGGGCTGCGTATCGCGCAGGGCCGAGACCCGGGCCTTGAAATAGGGCTCGGTGGAGACGTATTCGCGTATCTCGATC
The DNA here is from genome assembly GCA_949419965.1 of Bacteroidales bacterium. Next base: position 1,636 of record CASPAC010000013.1, on the reverse strand, counting down.
TTCTCCAGACCGTTGAGTATCACGGTGAGGTTGCCGTTGGGCATCTCCAGAATCTTGATGATGCGCGCCGCGGTGCCGACCTTGTACATGTCGTCGGGCGCGGGGTCCTCGACCTCGCTCTCGCGCTGGAGCACGGCGCCGAGGATGCCGCCGTCGGCATTGACGGCCCGCACGAGCGAGATGCTCTTGTCGCGGCCGACGGTGATGGGGGTGATGGCGCCGGGGAAGAGCACCGAAGAACGCAGCGTGAGGATGGGGATGATCTCGGGGATGTCGATCTCCTCCTGCGGCTCGTCGCCTCCGGTGACGATGGGAATCACCTTGTGCTTGCCGTCGAAAAGTTCGGGGTAGAGACCGGCATCGTCGGTCTCCACGCTCTGGATTTTATCTTTTTTGTTCATAATGCACTGTTTTTCGCATCGGCCCTCCGGACTGCAACCTGCCGGAAGCCGTGCCTGCAACTTTGCGCCGCGCTCGCAGGGGGCCGGCCGCCACAAGCGCGAATCCGGTCCGCTTCGGGAACAGCTGCGCACCGAAAGTCCGCGGTGCGGGCCCTGCGCCGCCGGCCGCGCAAACCGGCGCGACCGCTTACAATTCATAATATATATGCGGGCGCAAAGGTAACGTTTTTTTACGGAATTTTATTTCATCTTTAACGGATTGTTGATAACTTTGCACCTCGCAACCCGAAAGAAAAACTCACACTCCATGCAAATCGCAGACAAATACGCACCCCGGCAGATCGAGACGAAATGGTACGACTACTGGATCGGCCACCGGCTTTTCCACTCGGAGCCCGACGCCCGGGAACCCTACACGATCGTCATTCCGCCTCCCAACGTGACGGGCATGCTCCACATGGGCCACATGCTCAACAACACGCTGCAGGACGTGCTGGTGCGCCGCGCCCGCATGTCGGGCAAGAACGCCTGCTGGGTGCCGGGCATGGACCATGCCTCGATCGCCACGGAGGCCAAGGTGGTGGCGATGCTGCACGAGCGGGGGATCGAGAAATCGTCGCTCACGCGCGAAGAGTTCCTCCGCCATGCCTGGGAGTGGAAAGAAAAATACGGCGGCGTGATCCTCAAGCAGCTGCGCAAACTGGGCGCCTCGTGCGACTGGGACCGCACCTGCTTCACGATGGACGACGCCCGCACCGAGAGCGTGCTGCGCGTCTTCTGCGACCTCTACGAAAAGGGCAGGATCTACCGCGGCGTGCGCATGGTCAACTGGGACCCCGCAGCCAAGACGGCCCTCTCGGACGAGGAAGTGATTTTCAAGGAGTCGCACGGCAAGCTCTACTACCTGCGCTATAAGGTCGAGGGTACGGACAAGCACATCATCGTGGCCACCACGCGTCCCGAGACCATCCTGGGCGACACGGCCCTGTGCGTCAACCCCGACGACGAGCGCTACGCATGGCTGCCGGCCGACGCCCGCGTGATCGTGCCGCTGGTCGGCCGTTCGATCCCGGTCATCCGCGACTCCTACGTCGACATCGAGTTCGGCACGGGCGCGCTGAAGGTGACCCCGGCACACGACGTCAACGACTACATGCTGGGCGAGAAATACGGGCTGGAGACCATCGACATCTTCAACGACGACGGCACCATCAACGACAAGGTGGGCATGTACG
>CASPAC010000012.1 GCA_949419965.1 Bacteroidales bacterium | reverse complement strand
TGGACAACATTGAAGTTTGTCGTTTGTTGCACATCTCCCGCCGCACTTTGCAGAACTATCGGGACAAAGGTATTCTCTCTTATGCCTCTGTCGGCGGAACGCTCCTTTATCCCGAATCCAAAATCGACGAGGTGCCGGAGACTTGGTTTACAGACCCTGTTCGTGACCGATGCCGAAGTTGCGAAAAACGGTCACGAATAAGGTGTTATGGTATTGGTTTACACCGATTAATAGAGCTGTGGCCCGGGCTCAACATTGCGTTGCCCTTCCCTGCGGGCGGGCCTGCTGTCCGGAAATGATGGGACCGTTCGGAGCCCGCACCGCCCGGTGCCGCTATTTTCGGATGCAACGCACGAAGCAGGCATCCTGGGATGCGCCTGCGGAATAATTACCTATGGGGTAGAAATCGAACGTGAAATAATTGATGTCCCAACCGACGTAGGGGCCGTCGGGGATGGCGCCCCCGCGTGTCCGGTACCAATAGATGGCGCCCGGACGCATGTAGATGTCGTGGAGCAACGGGGCGTCGGCCACACCGTTGGGGTAGGTGTAGATGCCGTCCGAAGGGTAGGCGGGGAGGGGGTTCGTGGAGAAATAACCGGTCTGCCCGGCGGAATACCTCAGGATACCGCCCTCGGCGTTCCTTCGGTGTCCGTAGCCGGAGGCGCCTATGGGGAAGAAGAGGTTCTTGCCGGTTTTTTTGTTGTAGACGAAGCAGCCGCGCATGCCGCGTCCCGAGGTGTTCGCGGAGTAGTCGTAGCCATACGCATCGTTGATATGATCGGCGGTCTCCGTAGCGTCGTCGCCGTAGAGGATGCCGTAGCCCTGCTCGATGTCGGCATTGTTGTACAACGCTTCGTAGTCCTCCCATCCGGCCACTCTCATCTCGCTGTCCGGGTCGTCGAACGAATTGAGCTCGGGATTGTCCGGGTTGAGATTGGCAGTTATCTGGCTCCATGTTTTTTTCTTGTCGGTTCCGGCGATGGTGAAACCGTCCTCCGGCAACAATCTGAAATCGGTCGGGACAACGTTGATCCATACCTCTTTGGAGTTTTTGTTGTTCAGGGCATCGATGGGATCGTCCCAGTTGCCCATCTTGAACAACGAACCCTCCTCTAACGGAGTTGCCGTCCGTCGGGTGCGTGTTTTCATGTTCTCGGCATACCATGCCGCGCCGCCGTCGATCAGGTTGTCGGGCTCGTTGCCCTGCCGCACGAAAATGAGGTGCTGGCAGGTGTAGTTGTGGTATTCGACCCGGATGATGGCGTAGCGGTTGCCGGATCCGCCGGAAGAAAAATCGACGTTGAAGTCTATTTCCGTACCGGTCTTGCCGTGGATGGTGTCGCGGATGCATTCCGATTTGCCGCGGTAGCCCGAAAGCGTGATGCCGTCGCCGTTGGTGTCCTTGATGACATAGGCTTTCCAGGGCCCTTCGGACTGGAAAGTTTCGAAATATTCGGCGTTCTCCCTCGGCAGCCGTTTCAACACCACATGGAACGAACCGTTGTTGTTGGCGCTGCGGTAGATGCCCTTGGGGTTGACGATGCGGCGCACCTGGTAGATGGTCGCCTCGTTCTCGAACGCCGGCTCCAACCCTTCCAGCTTGGTTGTGATCTTCACGCTTGCCTTGCGCTGGTAGGCGACATAGGGGTTGTTGCCGGTGTAGCCCGTCGACTTGATGAGCTGCTTGGCCCGCGTGTACATGGGAATGAACACGTAGTAGGTATTGGCCTCGGTAGGATGTTTCTCGACGCGGTAGGTGTCGGTGCTTTCGGCCCCGTCGGTGGTATGCTCGCCCACGGAGAAGTCGCGGTACTCGCGTTCGCCCCGCTTGGGAGCGGACTCGTAGAACTCCTTGTTGGAGACGGCGGTGAACGGTTTGCTTCCGGTGATGTAGGTCTGGTTGGTCTGGTGCAGCGAAAGGAAACCGTTCCACAGGTTGGCGTTCGGAAGGTCTATCGGATGATAATAGATTTCCTGGTTGGCGTTGTAGGGCGCCCACCGGTTGTCGGTGATTTCTGCCCGGATGTATTCGATTTTCCGGCCTCCCGTGTTGATTTTGATGGGGTAGGTGAGCGAGTGGTTGTAGAGGTAGGAGATGTAGTAGGGTTCGGGCGTCATGACGCTGGGCTGCGGCTCCTCGTACTCGATGTGCCAGTCGGCATCGTTGGCGAAGTTCTTGAATTTCAACGTCAGCTTGTAGTGGCAGTTGCGTTTGGCGTTGTAGTCCTTCTCCACGTCCTGGCCAAGCATGAAACGATAGGTAATCGGCCCGCTGCCCTGCTTGAGCGGGTTGATGGAGACGTAGTAGGCTTCGACTTCGACGTAGGTGCCGTAGGGTTTTTCGTCTTTGGCTGCGTAGGCGGCATCGCCCGGCATGCCCGGAGCATCGAGCTCGCCGTCCTTGTCGGCGTCCTGCCGTTTGTCCTTGCCGGTTCCCTGCAAGTTTTCGTAGAAGAAGAGTGCTTCGTCCGCTTCCTCGTGCGAACCGAAGAACGGGGTTCCGGATGTGATGCGGGGACCTGCATAGTCGGGACCGAACTCCTGGGGCTCGTCGCCTTCGTAGTAGACGATCTTCTCGCCGTCGGGCATGTCGGAACCGTTCTCGGGATATGCCAACGCATATCCCGGGGCTCCCACGTTGTTGTCCTTGCCCAGATGGCATTGCGAGGGTATATCCTTGATGCGCACCGACTTGAGGTAGATGAAGACGCCTTCGTTCAGGGCGCTGCCGTCGTAGGCGACGGTGATTTTGGATGCCGCGCGGCGCAGCCAGGCGTGCAGCCTTACGTTCTTTTCGTCGATGACGAGGGGTTCGTCCTCCTGCCGGGCGGACGAATGCTTGGTGAAGCAGCCGATCATCTGACCGTTTCTGGCCATATCCTCGGAGTCCCAGGTGAGCGGCAGGCTGCGGAGACCCTCCACGGTCCGTATCTCCTCGGCGTGGCTGTCGAGCAGATCGGAGATGTTGGCCACCGCGTAGATGCGGTAGCGGCCGAAGTCGATGTCGAAGAGGTCGAAGGCGGCCTGCTTGGTCATGGTTTCCGCCGAGAGCCCGTTGTCCGCATCGGCGTTGCTGCGTACGACGTCGCGCAGTACATAGTTGTCGACCTGCCGGCTCTGGACCAGTTCGCCGCTTTCGTAATCGTAGAGCAGCATGTGGAGGCTGCCGATCTCTCCGATGGTGTCGCCGGGGGTCCGGGTCTGCGTCAGACCCGACGACATGGGGCGGAAGTCGACGGTGGCGGAGAGCGCGGCGCTGCATGAGCCGATGCTGCCGGCCAGGGGGTCGTTGTAACAACTTGCGGCGGAAAGGAGAACCGCACAAAGAACGGATGCTATCAGACGTTTCATTCTGAGGTGTTTTAGCATGTGTTTACAATCCGAACTCGGGCTGAAGGACAACTTCGCTGTAGGGAATCACGTCGACCTGGATGCCTTTTTCGTGCAGCGATATGTCCACCGTGACGTGCGTATTGCGGAAAAGAGACTTCAGGTTGTCGAAAGGACAACGGAATGTTTTCGTTGCGTTGCTGGAATCGGTCATCGTGAGCGTCATGAAGTACTCCTGCTCGCCGTAACTTCCCGAAACGGCTTTCGGCGATTTGCTTTCGGGCAGGAAGAAAGTCGGGAAAACGGCCGTGCCCGGCCGCGGCACTCCCATGTCGTAGGCGAGTCCTGCGACCCGGAAATCGTCCGGAGCCTGCATCGTGACGCTGCGGTGCATTGTCGCGGGTACGTCGTAGTCGAGTATCCATCCCCGCCGGTCGGCCAGGCTTTTGTCGCCGGGATTCAGCTGCGATTCGTCCGACACCCTTTTGAGCCAGTCGATCCAGTAGAGTTCTTCGGGAGGGCTTTGCTCCGTTGCGCGGAACGTCATGGTCGGAGCGAGCTTATGGGGCATGAGATAGCTTTCTTCGGCGATGTCCGAGACGGCGATGCTGTCGATCGTGACGGCCCCCGAACGCCGGTTCGTGAACCGGAACGTGAATTTGGCGGCCGTGCGGACCAGGAAGAACCGGCATTCCATGTCGGTCTCCTCGGTCTGGACCTCGTAGAAGGAAGTCATGGGGAGCGGCCGGGCGGGGTCGAGAACGAACGACAGGTTGCCGGCCGCCTCCCCGAAACCCTGCTTGCCGGCGGTATAGGCCTCCAGCGCATCGTGCAGGTCGGAAGAGACGCTGTTTTCGTTGGCTATCAGCCATATACTCTTCTTCTCGTCGGGCCGGACCTCCAGAAGCCGGGTGTATTCCGTCTGCATGGCGCTGCCGAAATCGACGAACCGGTTGTGCTCGACCGAACCGTCGGGATGCAGGACGACGATGCGCAGCGTACTCATCTTCTCGCTGTCGGTGCGGACGGAGCCGAGGACTTCGGTCGTCACTCCGAGCATGACCGTGCGGCCGGCGGGCGGTGTGGCGTCCGAAGAACCGGAGTTGCAGGCCGCCGACATGAGCAGCGGGCCGAGTACCGAAGCCATCCTCAGGATGATATGTTGCGACAAGGTTTTCATTTGCCTGTTGCGAAAACGTTTATCAATTGAGGTCCGAATTGTTGACGACCACCCGCCAGGAGAGCACCTCGATGGCGGTGCTTATCCAATGGTTGCTGCTGTCGAGGAAGAACGTCATGTTATATTGGTCGGCCCGGTCGAGGTACTCCTGGTCGTCCATCTGTGCATAGTGCCGGCCCTTGACCAGCAAAGCGTAGTCGATGATGGGGACCGAAGCGACGAGCGCGCCGTCGGCAGCGGTGCGTATGACCAGTGCGGGACGCCGGTATTGCGTCCAGTCGCGCATGAAGAGCCGGTTTACGGTCATTTCGGCCACGACGACCCGGACCGCCGTGATGGCGCGGCCGGACCCTACGCCGGCCTGGCCCGAATAGACCGCCCACGGCCGGTAGACGACGGGCCGGTCGCTGAGCGGCGAATTGTCGTAGGCGAGCCATCCGTTGCAGTCCTCGATGCCGAACTCGAAATCCTCGGCGCTGAGGTCTTCGCCCGACAGGTGCTGCAACACGACACGGAAGACGTTGGTGTTCTTGGTGAGCGACATTTCATAGGTGTATTCGCCGCCGTCGTCGTCTGCCGGCAGTTCGACCTCCATCATGCCGTGGAACAGCGGCTTCAGGTCGCTGTCGGAACAGGCCGGGGACGAGGAGCCGGCCGCCGCCGTCCCGGAGATGCAGCTCAGCCGGCAGTGCAGGTCATCCGGGCTGCATGCGGACGCCGCATCGGGCAGGCTGAAGGAATCGCCGCCGTCGAGTCCGCACCAGGCCACCAGCCGGTAGCTTCCGGGGGCGAGGTCCAGCAGCATGGAGTAGCCGTCGGCCGCGAGCGCCTCGCCCTGCTCGGCCGCCTGCCACACGAGCTTGCCTTCCGAATCGAACGCATACAGCCGGACCGATTCCACCTCGTGTGCGAAGGCGTCGGCGAACTTCAGGTTCATGTCGTAGCGGAACCTCAACCGGTAGTGCACGGAGCAATCCCCTTCGCGGTCGTAGATCAGACTGTCGCAGGATGCGGCTCCGAGCAATACGAACGCTGCCCATCCAAGATGTTTGATATAAGACAATGTGCTCATCGCATGTGTGTGTTATGTCTGCGGGGCGTCCTCTTCAGGGAACGCCTTACCATACCAGGTCGACGTCGTTGTTCACCGTTCTCCATGAAAGAATGCCGATCGTCGCCGCGATGTGGGTTTGGCTGTCGTCCGGCTTCTGCGGAACGATCTTCTCGTCGGGGTCCCAGACCGGAGTTCCGAGGCCGGCGACGGAGTTGATGCTGATTTCGTAGACGTGGTTGCGCACCACGCCGCAGAGCCCTCTCTGTTCGTCGAGGCCCGAATGGCGTATGTCCGTATAATAGTAGGTCGTTCCGCTTTTCCATACCCGTGCTCCGGGCATCTCCCGGAGGATGTTGTCGACGGCATCGGGGGTGATGGCGGCCTGGTCCGATGCGGCCGAGTAGAACGGCAGCGCCCGGGCAGCGTCGGTCAGCTGCAGGTAACAGAGGTAGCGCGGGCTGTTCTCCGACTTGTCGTCCGCCATGCCTGCCTGGGTGGCGGTGACCAGTTTCACGTGCTCGGGTCCGATGGAGACGAACCCGGTGTCTTTCTTGGTGTAGATGAGGCTTGCGACGGTGTTGAGCATGGCCGTCTTGACGCCCTCCTGCGTGTAGTCGGCCCCGGCCCATCGGGCGAGGTCGACGGGCGATGCGCTGCTGCCGTCGACGGTCACCAACACGGCGGCGACGATGGCCTGGGTGCGGTTGCCGACCTCGCTGTCGGGGTCGTAACGCTTTTTGGTGCCGTCGGCGAAGTTGTCCGCGGCATTCTCTGCGCAGTAGACGGTGCTGTTCCCGTCGATTGCGGAATCGATTTCATTGTAGGCGATATGCCCGAGCGAGACGCCGGCGGGATTGGCGGCCCAGTAGGAACGGAAGAAGACGGGGTTGTTCCAGGTCCAGCCCAGCTGCCAAGCCGTTTCGGTGTTGATTTTCTTGAAGAGGTAGGACTTGTCGGCCCGGCCGGTGATGCTCCAGCCGGTGAAGAGGGCGTAGACCTGCTTGCCGCCGACGGTGAGGGATTTGCCTTCGGCGTCTTTCAGTGCGACGGCCGTATGGGTTTTGCCGTTGAATGCCACGCCGTTCACGACGGAGACCTTGTCGGTGTTCCAGGCGGTCGTCAGTCGTGCTTTGGCGACGACGCGTTCCAGGTAGACGGTTACGGGGCGGGCGGCAGCCTCGGCCTCCGTGTCGCAGAGGTTCTCGGGAAGGACTGCCGCCGTGCAGACCGGACCGTCGGCGCCGGCGTAGGACGAGCTGGTCATGACGAAGCCCGGGGTCGAATCGCTCCCGGTTCCGTCTGCGGCGGCGGCATAATCGCCGACCTTGGCGCACAACTCGGCCAAGGAGAGCGACTCCGTGCCGAGACCGGCCGCTTCGTAGTTGGCGATGGCGGCCAAGGCCCCGACCTGGCTGAATCCGGGATTGACCATGACGGTTGTCCGGAACGTTTTCTCGACGTTCGGCATGCTGCTTCCCGTCTCCGGTACGATGTCCGTACAATCGACATAGTTTTTCCGCCCGGCGAGGTTCACGCTGACCGGGCTGCCCTTGCTGTCGAAGAAATAGAATCTGAGCGACCCGATTCGGCTTTCGCTGCCGGAACCGGCCTCATAGCCGTCGGCTCCGGCTCTCGTTGTGCCGGCATCGGCGATTCCGACGGTCAGGAAACGACCGCCGGTCTTGCTCTCGTCCGGACCTTTCGTGTCCGGGGCTCCGTTTTCGGAACAGGCGCCCAGCGCCAGGATTCCGAACAGACATACTATACTGCGTTTCATTGTTTTTCCAGGTATCCTCTTTCTTTCAGCTCTGCAAGAATGGCTTCCGCTTCGCGGAGTCCCATTGCGTCGGCTCTCTTCATGTGGCGCACGGCTGCGGCGTAGTCTTTTGCGCGTATGGCGAGCGCACCGCGGGCATAGAACGCTTCTGCGGAATCGCCCGCCTTGTCGAGGTAGCCGGCGGCGGCGTCCAGGTCGTCGTGGCGCATGGCGGCATTGGCGGCGTTGAGGTTGGCGACGGGGTCGTCGGGGAACATGCGGACCGCTGTTTCGAACACGGCGGTGAACTCCTCGGTGCCGGGCTCGTACTCCTGCGCCACGAGGTAGAATTCGTTCAGACTCAGCTTCTCGGGACGCTCGGCCATGATGCGCCGTATCTCCTCGATGTTGCTGTAGCTGCGCACGTTGTAGTCGATGCGGTAGTCGGTGTGCCGCAGTGCCGGATAACAATTCCTCAACAGGAAACCGTACTCTTCCGGGTAAGTGCGTTTGATTTTCGCCTCTTTGGCGTCGGGGTCGAGGCTGCTGTCGATCATGGCGAGTATCTCCTCGCGATGGTCGAGGTCGGAGCGCTCGACGTAGCGCCGCAGTCCTTCCCAATCTTCGGGTTCGTAGTCGGTGACGATCACCCCGTCGGCGAAGTGGAACAGCTGCCGGATGTACTTCTTGAGTGCCTCCGTACGACCGATGGCCAGCTCCTTGTTATGCGCATAGGGGCTCTCGGGCGAAGCGTAGCCCTTGAGCCATACGGAGACGATGGAGACGTCCTTGTCGGTCCTCACGGAGTCGATGGTGGCCTGTATCTTGCCCAGCTCCGTGCCGTTGCGGCGGTAGTCGGGGAAGATGTCGGTCCGGTCGACCGGGAAGTCGATGAAGGCCGAACCCGACAACGACCGGCTTTTCATGGTCTCGGCCTCGGGCCGCACGTAGACCAATTCGGGGAAGAAAGCCTCGTTATGCTCTCCCAGCGCGCCTGCGTATGCCGCCAGCAAGGTGCGGCAGCAACCCCAGTCGCAGCGATGCAACGACAGCTCGGCACCGTTCATCCACTCTTGGTAAATTGTCGGATTGCGATAGCTTACGACCTCCGGTTTCTTCGAGGCCAGGCAGCTGATTCCGCTGCTGCCGGAGAGGGTGCTGATGCCGTTGCGCACGTAGTAGTAGTAACGCCGGCGTCCGTAGATGCCGATTGCGGGCAGGTCGAGCGAATCCTTACCGTTGACCAGGCGCGGCGTGAGCACCACGGCCCGGTTGGCGTCGACGCTGAGTGCGGAGAGGTCGACCTCCATCTCCACGGTCAGATATTTGCCGTGGCGCTCCATGGCGAAGCGGCCGACCGATACGTCGGGAACGACGTTCCCCGGAGTCTGTGCCGCTGCTTCGGGCATGCTTCCCGCCCCCAGCAGGGCGGCCAACATGAATATTGTTCTTTTCATATCCATTCGTTCAGAAGACGTAAACCAGATTGATGGCCGCCTTGGTCGGTCCCACGTAGTGGTGCGGCTTGTTCGTTTCCACTTTTTTGCCGCATCCGGTGCACCGGAACCGGTCGTAGCGGGTGTAGGAATAGCCGAAGCCGATTTCGGCTTCGAGGTTCCAGTAGCGGTTGAGAATCCATGCGTAGCCGTATGCCACGCCCGCACCGACGAACCAACCCTGGTAGCGGTAGTCCTTGAGTTTGCGGGCATCGGTTCCGAGCAGGTTGATCACGCCGTTGAAACCGCCCACGTTGTACTGGCCTGCGTGCATGTGCGCTCCGAAAAAATGGCCGGAAAAGCGGTCGCAGAGCCAATAGCGCGCTTCGGGCTGCAAGACCCAGTGCTTCCGCCGGCGGTCGTGCGAAAGTGTCCAGCCGTTGAACTGCCCCGAGGCGTCGAGCGTCCATTGGGGTGCCAGACCCACCTCGGCACCGAGATTGATGTTGAGGAATGCGTCGGAGAGCAGGTTGGTCTTGATTGCCGCTTTCTGTGCCCGAAGCTCCTGGGTCATGCCAGTCACGATAATGGCCAGCAATAAGATGATGCGTTTCATTATCTTTTCGTTATGTTCGACAACAAGCGTTGTATCTTTACCGGGATGCGCAATTGGCAGGGCAATGCGTCATCTCTTACCAAGAGAGGGATTGAAAATGAAACGGGCCGGGAATCAGGATTTTGATATGCAACGAACGGTCGTTTTGCTAAACGATTCGGTGCTTTTCGATGCAAAATATGGTTTGCATCGGTGAAAAATACTTGAATCCGGAATATTTTACATACTTTTGTATGATTCAATCCCTCTCTTGGTAAGAGCCGATGTGTCTTGCCGATATTATTTTTGCAGATCAGGAACATTTTGCATACATTTGTGCAATCCGATCCCTCTTTTGGTAAGAGAGGAGGCTGCGGGTCGTCTTTCGTCTACAAATTTTTCAGTATCATACTGTTCGCTCTGTCTATCAGGGAGTTGTCCAGGGAGGCCAGGTAGATTTGCGTGGTCGTCTCGGAGTCGTGGCCCATCCCCTCGCTGATCACCGAGACGGGTACGTGCTTGCTTCTGGCGATGCTGGCCCACGAATGCCGGCTGACGTACATCGTGAGGTTGGTCTGCAACCCCGCCATGGCCGAAATCGTTTTCAGTTTGTTGTTGACCAGGCGCAGCGCATTGCGGTATTGCCGCAGGGCGTTGTCGGGAGTCCGGATGATGGCCAGCAGCCGGTCGGAACCCTTGGCCGCGTGTTTGCCGGCGATCTCCTGCATGCACTGCTCCCACTTGATGAAGAGTTGCTGTCCGGTCTTGCGGCGGCGGTAGGAGAGGATGCCGTTGCGGAGGTCCTGTTTCCGCAGATGGGCCATGTCGATGAACGACATGCCGCGCGTGTAGAACGAAAAGAGGAACATGTCCCGGGCGAATTCCAGCGACGGTCTGGCGGAGAGGTCGAGGTTCTTGATGCGTCTGATGGCCTGGAGCGGAATGGCCCGCTTGACGGTCTTATCGACGCCCGTATAGACGTGCCGGAACGGATGGCGCTGCTCGGCAAGCCCTTTTTCCACGGCGCGGTTATAGGCCGCGCGGAGGATGCGGTTGTAGAAAGAGACGGTGTTCATGGCGAGACCCCGCTGCCTGAGATAGGTTTGGTATTCCACCATCAGGTCGGAGTCGATTTCGTTCAGAAGGAGGTCGCGGCCGCCTCTGAACCGCATGAAACTCTCCGCGGCTGCCGCATAGGTCTCCGAGGTGCGGATTTTACCCAGGTGTTGCAGCCGGGCGACGAGTTCCTCCATAAAACGGACGAAGGAGCCTTCGTGCGCAGGTGCGAGGAAACGGTCCACGATGTCGTCCGCCGTGAATGCGCATCCGGCGGTTTCCAGCCGGCCGATGATGGTGCGGAGACGTTCGGTATCCCGGGCCGTATGCTCACGGACGGTGCGGAGAAACAGCTCCCTGCCGCCGCAGGCGAGCGCCACCTCCGATTTTTGCGCATCCCATTCCTCCCTGAAGATGCGGTAGGGGGTCGTTATCTGACGAATCGTTTGCTTGTGAGTGATCCGGTAGTAGACGGTTCCCTCCTTGCCTGTGCGGATGGAGGGCCGGTATTTGATTCTGACTGTTGCCATGTGCGAGATTTGTTCGGGTTGGTGTCCGGCTGCTGATTTACCGGTGAGGAATTTGCGTGTTCTGTCGGCCGACTGGGTGTCCGGCGTTTGCGATGCGGTTCTTCAGGGCGGAGCGTCTGGAGCTCCGCAGCGGATTGTTGTTTTTCTTTTCCATATCTGCAATCAAAAAAAAGTGGCGCGGCTCGGACGCATGCCGCCGCCCGGCCGGGCGGGTCTTCGGGTCGGGAGATGCGGCCTCACGGGCAAAGGTACGGCCCGGCGGCTGTCGGTGGAAGGAGGCGTGGCGGTGCGAAGTGCGGTTCGCGGGGGCGGGAAACCGTAAAATGGATACGAACAACGGGGTTCTGGTTACGTCGGCTCATGCAAAAGGCGCTAACTTTGCGGAACCTGCGGCGGGAAGAAAAAGGCTGCGGGCCGCAGGCGGAAAAACGAACACGATGAAGAAAATACTGTTACTTACGCTGTCGAGCGTTCTGACGTTGCATGTTATGGCACAGGAAAAAATCGTACAGACGGCCGGGCGCGACCAGCTCGGCGAATTCGCACCGAAATTCGCACAACTCAACGACGACGAGCTTTTCGGCGAAGTGTGGAACCGTCCGGGGCTGGGTCCCCGCGAACGGAGCATGATTACGGTGGCAACGCTGGTGGGCAAGGGCATCGTCGATTCGTCGCTCGGTCACCACCTGCAATTCGCCAAGACCAACGGCGTGACGCGGACCGAGATTTCGGAGATGCTCACCCACATTGCCTTCTATGCGGGCTGGCCCAATGCCTGGGCGGCGTTCCGCCTGGCCAAGGAAGTGTGGGCCGACGATTCGGATGCCGGGGATGCCAAGGCGGCCTTTCAGCGCGAGATGATATTCCCCATCGGTGAGCCCAACACGGCTTATGCGCAGTATTTTACGGGCAACAGCTATCTTGCGCCGGTTTCGCGCGAGCAGGTGGCCATCGCCAACGTGACGTTCGAGCCGCGCTGCCGCAACAACTGGCATATCCACAAGGCGGCGAAAGGCGGCGGACAGATGCTCGTCGGCGTGGCCGGCCGGGGCTGGTACCAGGAGGAGGGCAAGCCTGCGCAGGCGATTCTGCCCGGTACGGTCATTCATATCCCCGCCAACGTGAAGCACTGGCACGGGGCCGCTGCCGACAGCTGGTTCGCGCACCTGGCGTTCGAAGTGGCGGGCGAGGCATGTTCGACCGAGTGGCTCGAACCGGTGACGGACGAAGCGTACGACCGGCTCGGCGGCTCTTGTTGCCGCGAGTAGACAGGATGGCGGGCCGCCGGTTCCGATTTTCGTGGCGGCCGGTCTGCGTCGGATTCTTCGCTGTGTCGTTCGTGGCCGCGGACTATCTCAACGGCGAGAACTACGAATATTCCTACACGATTATATACCTTGTCGTCCCAACAATGCTGTAAATTCGTTGTTATGCGTCCCGCGAGCCGGGTGCTCGCGCTGTCCATCGTGGTGCTGCCGCCGGGGTGCCGGACGACTGCGGCATCGAGCCGATGTGGAACGAATACCGGCAGGTCCTTCTTTCGCAGCAATCCTCCAAGGAGTGAGCACCGGGAAAATCCTTTCCCGAAACGGTTGAAAAGAGCGGCTTGCGGGCCGCTTTTTTCATTTAAAATCGGTATCTTTGCCTTGCGGCAGGGTTCGGGTCGGCCGCAGCATTCCTTTTGCCGGACCGACCGTGTGCAGCCCGCCCGGCGCACTCCGGGTTCCGGGGTTTGCGCATGACTTCCGATCCGGCCGCAACATTCACGCATACAATATTTTCGTTATGATTCAGCCTCGCTATTCTCCCGCTCCCGACCGCTACGAGTCGACCTCCTACCGCCGGGCGGGCCGCAGCGGCGTGCTGCTGCCGCCTCTCTCGCTGGGCATGTGGCACAACTTCGGCAGCGAGCAGCCTTTCGCCCGCATCCGGGAGATGGCCCACTACGCCTTCGACCGCGGCATCACCCATTTCGATCTGGCCAACAACTACGGACCGGTCTACGGTGCGGCCGAGGAGAACATGGGGCTGCTCATGGAGCGGTCGTTCCGTCCCTACCGCGACGAACTGTTCATCTCCTCGAAAGCGGGCTACGACATGTGGCCCGGCCCCTATGGCAACTGGGGCTCGCGCAAATATCTGATGGCCAGCCTCGACCAAAGCCTGCGCCGCATGAAGCTCGACTATGTCGACCTGTTTTATTCCCACCGTTACGATCCCGATACGCCGCTCGAGGAGACCTTGCAGGCGCTCGTCGACATCGTCCGCCGGGGCAAGGCGCTCTACGTCGGTATCTCGCGCTACCCGCTCGAAGCGGCGCGCTTTGCCTACGGTTATCTGGCCGGGCGCGACGTGCCCTGCCTGCTGTTCCAGGACCGCTACAACCTTTTCGACCGCGAACCCGAGCGTTCGGGCGTGTTGCAGCTCTCGGCCGATGCCGGGTCGGGCTTCATCGCCTTTTCGCCGCTGGCCCAGGGGTTGCTGACGAACCGTTATCTCAACGGCGTTCCGGCCGGTTCGCGCATCGCCACGGGCGGCGCGCTTCAGCGCGAGGCCCTGACCGACGAGGTGCTGGGCCGCATCCGGGGACTCGACGCCGTGGCCCGCCGCCGCGGTCAGACGCTTGCGGAGATGTCGCTGGCGTGGCTGCTGCGCGACGAGCGCGTCTCGTCGGTCATCATCGGCGCCAGCTCCACGGCGCAGATCGCCGACAACCTGCGGGCGCTCGAAAACACCCGCTTTGCCGACGAGGAGCTCGACGAAATAACGCGTCTGTCGATCGGATAGGCCTCTGCCGGCCGCGAAAGAGAGAGACCGCAGCCCTTTCGGGGCTGCGGTCTTCTTGTTGGCAGGTATGGGCCGTGTCTACTTCTTCAGTTTGTAGGTGCCGCCGCTGAAATCGATCTTGTCGAGCGTCAGCGTGCGCGGGTCGTCGTAGATGCGCCGCACGGCCGTCGCCGAGTCGAGGTCGCCGCTCTGCTGGCTGTTGATGAAGTAGCCCCACACCATGAACCACGACCAGTCGGGCTGGTTGCGGTAGGCCTCCGGATCGGGCAACTGGCCCACTTCGCCCAGGGCGATGAGCTTGCCGCCGGCCAGCGCTTTCAGCTCGTCGTGGTGCGACTGCCGGTAGTCGCGCTTGTAGACGTCGGCGGCCAGCACGTCGACATATTCGAGGCCGGGGAAGTAGTCGGCATAGGGGCCCGCCTCGTCGCCCGGAATGTCGCGCGGGGCATTGGTGTTCCACACCCAGAGCAGGTTGTCGAGCTTGTGCACACGGGTGAAGTAGTCGTAGGTCATGCGCCACAGCTTGGCGAATCCCTCCTCGCCGGGCTTGTTGCACCACCAGAACCACACGCCGTTCATCTCGTGGTAGGGGCGCCACAGCACGGGAATGCGCGCCTCCTGCAACTGCTTGAGGTAGGGGAGCACCGTATCCATCTGCTTCTTCCACAGCTTGTTCAGCTGCGTGCCGTCGGTGGTCAGTTCGTCCCACGCATATTGCGGGGGCAGCTTCTCGGCCCACGTCCAGATCGAGTTGCCGTTGCAGTCGTTGCACTCGGTCGGGAAGCAGCAGTGCCACATGAGGGTGATGATGCGCCCCTCGGCGTGGCGGCGCTTGATTTCGTCGACAAGGCTCTGGCGCAGCTCCCCGGTCGTGCGGCCTGTCGTGCGGCATTCGCCCCACGGCGAGGTGAGGTTCATCGGACCGCAGTGGTGGAAGTCGCGGATGTTGTCGCCCAGGGCGTTGAAGCTGAAGTCGCTGCCCCACACGACGGGGTGTTTGCCCGTCATGGCATGGACCACGCTGTCGTAGCGCGGCGGTTCGCTGATGAAGTTGTGCTGGCCAGCCAGCGTATATCGGCCGCGGACCGAGTAGAGGAATTCGAGCAGCTGCCGCGCCTCGGGCGAAGCGTCGGGGTTGACGGGAGCGATGTTTTTCGGGGCGGCGGTGCAGCCGCCGAGCAGGGCGGCCGCACAGAGGATCGCGAGGATGGGTTTCATGGTCGGGCGCTTATTTGACGGTGACGTTCCGGGGCATCGTGTACATGTCGGGCAGATCGCACTCGAAGCGCGTCCACGGGTCGTCGAAGAAGCGCCTGAAGTTGTCGGCCGTCGAGTCGGAGGGGTAGGGGCCGTAGGCGTGCCGCGGGTTGTCGTTGCGCCAGGCCACGACCATCGCGCAGGGCTGGTTGCGCAGGGCCGGCAGCACGTCTTCCGTCCAGTAGTCGGCCTTGTGGTCGTTCTCCAGCCCGGTTTCCGTGACGCCGACGGGCTTGTGCACGCGCCGGTGCACTTCGCTCATCGCTTCGACGTTCGCAACGAAGGCCCGGGTGTCGAGACCGTGGTAGCAGTCCATGCCCACGAAGTCGACCCATTCGTCGCCCGGCCAGCGGAAGAGAATGCGGCCCACGGGATCGTCGTAGAGGGCGTCCATCTGAGGCGATATGGCGTAGATGACGTTGTGTATCTCCTTGGTGTCGCGCAGGTAGCTGACGATGAATCGCCAGAAGGCCACGAACTCTTCGTGCGTCGTGGCCGAACGGCCCCACCAGTTCCAGGTCTGCGTGTGCTCGTGCAGCGGGCGGAAGATCACCGGAATCGGGCGGCCCTGCTTGTCGACCATCTTGCGGAAGGCTTCGGCCACCTTGTCCAGCCGGGCCTTGTACTTGATGTTCATCTCCGAACCCTCGGTCAGGATGCGGTCGACGACCTTGGTGTTGTCCCAGGCCGTGCCGACGGGATATTTCGTGCCGGGGCCCTCGGTCAGCGGGTTGCTCTGGTGCCAGACCAGCATGCAGACGCCGCCGCGCTCGCGGGCCTCGCGGACGAGTTGTATCTTGCGGTCGTCGATGCCCGCCATGTCGAGGCTGTAGACGGCCGGGTGCGAGCCGACGAGGTCCTTGACGTCGGAGCGGCCGGCGTCGCCCCGCCAGCCGATGCCGTAGGAGGGGTAGTCGTGGTGTCCGAACATCACGCCCTCGTAGCCCATGCACCAAAGATTGGCGTAGAGAGCCTTGGTTTCGGGCGTGGCGTCGGGGTCGACCATCTTCAGGGTCGTTTTTTGAGGTGCTTTCATCCGCTTGCCGGCCGCCGGGGCGGTGCCGGTGCAGAGCGTGAGCAGCAGGGTGCAGATCAGGATGCGTTTCATGTCGGTTGGTTTTATGGGTTGGTCGTTGAAGCGGGTTCGGCCGGATGTACGGCGAGCATAGTTGGCGGCAGGAATCGGGCTACTTTTCCCATACGTAGGTGGCCGTTGCTCCGGGTTCGAGATCGAGCGTTGCGAAGCGCCCTTCATACTGGATGTTGACCGTGCGGCGCGACCAGGAGTCGTTCGACACGACCAGCACGATGCGCCCGTCGGGCGTGCGGAAAGCTACGTTGGCCGGCACGTCGGTATGCGCCACCACGTTGGCGCGGAAGACTCCCGGGCGCTGTTCGTCCTCGCAGAGCTGCATGCTGCGGTCGCCGGGAGCGGTCGAGGCGATGCGCACGGAGCCCGGACGCACGAACTTCGAGGCGTGGGCGACGACGTAGTAGGCCAGGTTGAACGAGGATTCGTTGCCGTCGATGGTCACGGCGCCCTGACACATCGAGCAGCCGCCGTTGTCGGTGTGCGGGTCGTTGTCGGGGTCGGCCGCGAGGTTCCAGAGCACCACGTTGCGGCTCCAGTTGCGCGTGATGCCGACGATGAGCCTCCCGACGGCCGGTGCGATGTCGATGCGCGGCGAGCCCGGGCGTTCGGTGGTCATCTGCTCGGTGAAGTAGATCTCCTTGTCGGGGCGCGCTTCGTGGACGTAGCTCATGGCGCTCAGATCGCCGCGGTAGTGGTGGTAGGCGGCACCGAGAACATACTGCGCCGCTTCGGGATCGTCGTAGATCTCCAGCGCATAGTCGGGGCGGTCGCAGTTGTGGTCGAAGACGATGATGCCGGTCGGGAGGTTCGCTGCGCGGAACTTGGGCCCCAGGTGGTTCTTCACGAAGTCGATCTGGTCGGCGGCCGACCACGGCATGCTCGGCGTGTTGCGCGAGTTGAGCGGTTCGTTCTGGATGGTCACGGCCTCGATTTCGATTCCGTGCCCGCGCATCGCCTCTATGTAGCGCACGAAGTAGTCGGCATAGACGCCGTAGCACTCCTTGCGGAGCTTGCCGCCGCGCACGTTCTTCGACTCCTTCATCCAGGCCGGTGCCGACCAGGGCGAGGAGAGGATCCGGATGTCGGGGTTGATAGCCAGGATTTCGTGCATGACGGGGATTACGTCCTTGAGGTCCTGCGCCAGCGAGAAGTGCTCGAGGGCGAAATCCTCCTCGCCGTCGGGCATGTCGTCGTAGGAGAATACGAAGCTGTTGAGGTCCGAAGCGCCCAGCGTGAGTCGGATGCAGCTGATGCCGATGCCCTTGTGCGGGTCGAAAAGCTGCTTGAGCAGCGCCTGCCGGGCCTTGGGCGACATCTTTATAAGGTGTTCGGCGCTGCCGCCCGTGAGGGCGAAGCCGAAGCCGTCGATGCGCTGGTAGCTCTGGCGCGGGTCGACGACGATGTAGGGTGCGCGTTCGTTGCGCCGGTCGGCGAATTCGACCGCCTGCTCCTGCTCGGCGAAGAGCGCCGAACGGTCGGGGCGGGTGACGAAGCTGCGGATGGTCTGTGCCGGGGACGTGGAGAGCGTCAGGGCGCAGAGCGGGAACAGAAGTGCGAGTTTTTTCAGCATAAGGTCGGGGGTTAGTCGGTGAAGGCGGCGCGTGCCGAACGGTCGGGGTCGTCGGCGCGGCGGCAATGCGTGTCGAGGATCATCAGTTCGCCCCGTTCGGGGGTGTAGCGCGACCAGGCGGGAAGCGCCTTGCAGTTGGGGTCGCCCGTGCGCATGAAGTGCAGCAGGGCGTCGGCCATCTTCTTCGAGAGCGTACGCGGAGCCTTGCCGCCGCCGGTGTGGGTGAGCATGCGGTCGGTGTTGAGCAGCCAGAAGCTGATGTCGATGCAGTGGAACGCGCGGTGGCGGCCGTCGAAAAGGGGCGATTCCCAGCCGAACCAGCCTACGTAGACGGGAGACTGCTGGCTGCATTTGGCGTTGGCTGTGCGTATGGTGCCCTGGCGGTTGGAGACGATGAGCGCCCATATTTCGATCGGGCGCCGGTCAGGGAAGGCCGCGGCATAGGCATCGACGATGCGCCGGGTCCGGTCGCCGTACTGCGGTCGGAGGTGCTGCACTACGCCGTCGAGCGTGATCGCTTCGAGTTCGGGGTTGTCGCGGTCGGGGTTCCACTCGTGGTAGGTGGAGCAGAGAAGCATCGGGACGTCGGAGCCCGTCGCGAGGTTTCTGCCCGTGTAGAAGGTGCCTTCCGGAATGTCGATGTCGTCGGCCACGGGTGCGAAGCCCGTGCGGTAGCCCGGCTCCTCGTCGGCCATGCGCTGCCGGGCGCGTTCGGCCAGCTCCATGTATGCTTCCCAGGGCATGCGCTGCAATTCGTCGATGCGCGAGGCGTCGAGCCCCGCTTCGCGCAGGATCGTCTCGCCCAGCCGTTCGGCGTAGACGGCATCGTTGGCGCGCGTGGCGTCGCCGCTCAGGGCCACGGCCTTGTGGAAGAGCCCTTTGGCTGCCGGCATGGCGGCGAGCAGGCAGACTTTCGAGGCGCCGCCCGACTGTCCCATGATCGTCACGTTCGTGGGATCGCCGCCGAAGTTCGCGATGTTGTCGTGCACCCATTGCAGGGCGGCCACGATGTCGAGCATCCCGACGTTGCCCGAACGGCGGTATTTCTCGCCGCCCACGGATGCGAAGTCGGAGAATCCGAACGCGTTGAGCCGGTGGTTCACCGAGCAGAAGACGATGTCGCCGTAGCGGGCGATGTTCTCGCCGTCGTAGCTGTCCTGCTCGATGCCGTTGCCGCGTGCGAAGCCGCCGCCGTGGAGCCACACGAGCACCGGACGGCGCTTGCCGTCGTCGAGGGCGGGCGTCCATACGTTCAGACGCAGGCAGTCTTCGCCCATCAGGTCGTAGTTCCAGTGGTCGACGAACATCGAGTAGGATTCGGGGCGCCGGTCGTAGTAGCTCTGCGGTGCCGAAGCGCCGTAGGCCACTGCCGGGCGCACGCCCTCCCACGCTTCGGGCGGTCGGGGCGGCATGAAGCGGTTTTCGCCGCCCGTGTCGGCGCCGTAGGGGATGCCGCGGAAGCAGAAGATGTCGCGCAGCACGAAGCCGCGCACCTTGCCGTAGGCGGTTTGGGCCACGGCGATGTTTTCGCCGATGAAGAGCTGTTGTGCGTCGGGGTCGGGGTGCCGCTCGGCGCCTTGCGCCGGGAAGACGCAGAGTGCCAGCGCACAGGCGCCTGCGGCGATGGCCGAGGCGCGGCGGAAGAAGTCGGAAGGTGATTTCATTCGGGGTCGGTAAAATGTGAAAGGTCGGAACGGTGCGAATCGGATTTCTCCGAATCAAAGGTAGCTCTTATTATCAGATGAAATTGATATTATTTTAACCAAATATAATCCTTTCTTGTAGGTTTTTCAATGTTGTATTGATGATGTATTGCTGTTGGTTGTATTTATATTATTGATTAACAATTATTTGAATGTTGCTTTTGCGAAATTGTATTTATATATAGGTGTGCGGAATATTATTATCTATTTTTTGCAATTTGGAATTAATCGTTATATTTGTGCAAACCAACTTGACGAACCTGACTATGGAGATTCTTCGCGAAAGCACGCCGTTGACTGATAACGACTGCTTTATGATTTTTTCCCGGAAGAAGGCCTGTTTCGACTTCCCGCTGCACACCCATCAGGAGATGGAGCTCAACTTGGTGATGAACGCTGCGGGGGCCTCGCGCGTGATCGGCAATCATGTCGGACGCATCGGCGACATGGAACTGGTGCTCGTGAGCGGCGACACGCCCCACGCCTGGTTCACCGACCGCTGCGAGTCGGAGGAGATTCATGAAATCACGTTGCAGTTCAGCCCCGATCTGCTGGACGACAAGCTACTGAACCGCAATCCGATGGCTGCGCTCAAATCGCTTTTCGCCGAAGCGCGGCGCGGGGTGCTCTTTTCGCGCGAGACGACCGAACGCATGGCGCCGCGCATCAAGGAACTCTACGAACAGGGCGCGGTCGGGGGGATGAAGCCGCTGTTGGACATGATCATGATTCTGAACGATCTGTCGCTTTCGCACGACCGCGAGGTGCTCTCCGACGTGACGTTCGTCCAGAAGAAACTCAAGTCGCATTCGGCCCGCCTCGAAACGGTCTTCGCCTACATGAGCCAGAACTTCCACCGCCAGATCTCGCTCTCGGAGGCGGCGGCGCTCATCAACATGTCCGACGTCTCGTTCAGCCGCTTCATCAAGAAGGTGACCGGACAGAGTTTCATCGACACGCTCACCGAAATCCGGCTGGGACATGTGGCCCGCATGCTCATCGACACCGACATGACGATCGCCGAGATCGCCTTCTGCTGCGGTTTCAACAACATGGCCAATTTCAACCGCATCTTCAAACGCAAGAAAGGGATGCCGCCGCACAAGTTCCGAACCCTGTTTCTACCGAAGAAAGTCTTCGTCTGAAAAAGTCGACATCCGGAGCGGAAAGCCCCGGATGTTCTGTTTGGTGCTTTGAGTATCGGTTTTAGATAAGAATGTATCAAACCGGGCGGGCGGGTTTGTCTACTTTTGCTTTAGAGAAAGTGCGGCCCTGTCCGGACGGAGACGATTCCGCGCGGGAGGGTTGCACCGGCAAGAAAAACCAACCTAAACCTAAACCTTTATGCGAAAACTTTTGCTTCCTCTGTTCTGCGTATGTGCGGGGGCCTTGCTGGGCGGTTGCTACGAGAACGAATCGTCGGCGCCCGACATGGTCGATCCGTGGCTGCGCGAACGCACGCCGGTGAGCTTCCGGCTGGAGAATCAGATCGGAGAAGCCGTCATCACCCACGATTGGCGGCATGACGACGAGGGTGCCGTGTCGGTGCGGCTCGTCACGGGCGCCATCAACGATATGGCGGCGGTCAAGGTGGAGGGTATCGAACTGCAGTACGGCGCTACGGCCTCGGTACAGGCGGGCAGTACGCTGGACCTGAGCAGCGGCAAGGGTTCGTTCGTCGTAACCGCCGAGACGGGCGAAACCCGCGAATATACGGTGACCTATTCGGCTTTCGAGGAGCCGCTCGAGGGCGTCTATCTGTTCGATCCCCGCGGCGGTATTCTCGACGGCAGCGCTCCGAAGAGCGCATTCATTGTGCTCGGAGGTTTCGACGGCAGTATCGTCATGTCGACGGCTATGGACAAATGGTGGCAATGGGGCGAAGGATACATGCCTACCGATGAGGACGACAATACTGTCAGCTTCAAGCTCGCCCACGTCGACGAGCAGACGGGCGTCAGCTACGGCACGATCCTCAACCTGCCGGGCGCTGACGGCAAATGGGCCAATTACATGTATCAGAACAAAGCCGAAAAGGACATGAACGGTAAGTACCGTATTCTGCCCAAGGGCAAGGCGCGCTGGGCGAAGAACCCTTCGTCGGGCGATGTCACCTTCTATGCTTGGGAAGATACGGAACATGTCACACCTCTTTGGACGTCGAAACAGCTCAAGGCCGGTACGCACGCATTCTGGGATAAGCAGGTTTCGGTAGCCGGTATGTCGTTCTACCGCGAACATCCGGGTCCTTTCACCAACGGGATGGACGATTGGTCGGACGATCGCTGGTATGTGAATAACGTTCGCAATACGTTCTATCTGATGAAGAAGTCGTCGGACAAGCCGCTCGACAACCACGATGCGCTGCTTGAAAACGAGTATTGATGCTTCCGGTCATGTTACCCATGCAATCTTTCGGTGATTCCGTCCGGCGCTTCCTGCGTCTGGTGTGTGCGGCGGTCTGCTGCATAGGAATCGCTGTGTCGATGCCGGCGTGCGGCGGCAGCGACATCGAGATTCCGTCCCCCCCCCTCAAGCCGCAACCTGACGGCGGCGGAAACCAGGGCGGCGAAGACGGCGGCGGAACCGATCCCGACAATCCAGAGCCCGACAATCCCGAGCTCGTCCGCCTTACGATGGTGGACCCTGCGGCCACGGCCGAAACCAAAGCCCTCTATTCGAATCTGTGGGCGGTGGCGGCCCGCGGCTTCATGTTCGGCCATCACGACGATCTGTGGTACGGCCGCTATTGGTACGACGAGCCGGGCGGCTCGGACACCAAGGCCGTCTGCGGCGATTATCCTGCCGTCTTCAGCGTCGATCTGGCGTCGGTGATGGACAACCGCGCTTCCTACGACTACGACAAGCGCGAGAACGCCATCCGGCGCCGCGTGATGCTGGAGGCCTACGCCCGCGGCGAAGTTATCGTCGCCTGCTGTCATCTCAACAACCCGCTGACAGACGGCGATTCGTGGGACAACAGCAACGATAACGTGGTGGCTTCGATTCTGACCGAAGGTTCCGCGCAGCATACGGCCTACCTGGGCTGGCTCGACCGCCTGGCCGACTTCGCACTCGATCTCAAAGCCGCCGACGGCACGCTCGTTCCCTTTGTCTTCCGTCCCTATCATGAACACACGCAGACGTGGTCGTGGTGGGGCTCGAAATGCACCACCGAGGAGCAGTTCATCGCTCTTTGGCGGATGACCGTGCGCCATCTGCGCGACACGCGCGGGGTACACAATCTTATCTATGCCGTCTCGCCGCAGATGGACGGCGAGTATGCCGATGCGAAAGGGCGCCTGCTTTTCCGCTGGCCGGGCGACGAATGGGTCGACTTCATCGGCATGGACTGCTACCACGGTCTCAACACCGCCGCCTTCTCCTCCAATCTGAAAGCCATCTCGGCCCTTTCGCTCGAAAAGCGCAAGCCCTGTGGTGTGACCGAAACGGGCCAGGAGTCCTTTACCAATGAGGATTACTGGACTCGGTGTCTGTTGACGCCGCTCACCGGCCAGCGGGTCTCGATGGTGGTCATGTGGCGCAACAAGTATGTCACCAACGAATCCGACAAGCATTTCTACTCTGTCTATCCGGGGCATCCCTCCGAGGAGAATTTCCGGATCATGTACTCCCGCTCCCGTTCGCTCTTCAGCGCCGATCTTCCGCCGATGTACCGGATGGCCGAAGGGGTGACGGTCGAGTGACCCGATTTGCAAACAACCTAAAACAACCTTAAATCCTATGGTAAAAATCTTCAAAACGTCCTTGTTGTACGGGCTGATGCTCCTGCTGGGCGTGCTGTTTCCCTCGGGGGCGGCGGCGCAGTCGCAGGTGACGGGTACCGTCAAAGATGAGAATGGGGCCGCTTTGGCGGGTGTTACCGTCATGGTGAAGGGCACCGCGACCGGTGCCATCACGATGTCCGACGGCCGGTATGCGATCAAGGCGTCGGGCGACGACGAACTGGAGTTCTCGTTCATCGGCTATACGTCGCACAGCGAACGCGTCGGCGTGCGGAGCGTCATCGACGTAACGCTGCAGGAGGAGGCCATCATGGCCGAAGAGGTCGTGGTGACGGCCTATGCCGTGCAGAAGAAGGTGAACGTGACGGGTTCGATCTCTTCGGTGAAGGGAGCCGACCTCGTTTCCACCCCCGTGGCCAACATCTCCAATGCGCTGATCGGCAACACGCCCGGCGTGGGCGGCTTGCAGGCTTCGGGCGAACCGGGCCACAATGCCGCCGACATCCGCATCCGCGGCGTAGCGACCTACGGCTCCGCGGCGCCGCTGATCGTCATCGACGGTGTGGAGCAGTCGTCGGAGCAGGCGATGGCCGAGCTCAATGCGATGGATGCCAACGAAATACAAGGTATCAGCGTGCTGAAAGACGCTTCGTCGACGGCCGTTTACGGCATCCGAGGCGCCAACGGCGTCATCATCGTGACGACGCGCCGCGGCAACACGGGTGCGCCGACCGTCAATTTCTCCTTGAACTACGGTTTCACGTGCGCTTCGGCCTTGCAGAAGGGCGTGAACTCCTACGAATACGCCCTGCTGCGCAATGAGGCGATCCGCCACGAACAGAACAGCTTCGCCGGCAACGAGGGCCTGTCGACCTACATCTTCGACGACTACGATCTGTGGAAGTTCAAGAACAACCGCGACTATACGCCGGTCGAGGTGGACGCCATGACCAACCTTTCGCCCGAGAAGCGCGAGCAGCTCAAGCGTTCGCCGGCGCTCTACTACGCCAGCCGCGACCTCTACAAGGAGATGTTCGACCGCGTGGCGCCGCAGATGCAGGTCAATGTCAACGTGGCGGGCGGCACCGAGCGCGTGAAGTATTTCGTGTCGTTCGGCTACTTCTCGCAGGACGGCATCACCACCGACTACACCTACCACGACGCCCGCACCGGGTCGTCGTTCGACCGCTACAACTTCCGTTCGAATTTCGACATCCAGATCGCCAAGCGCTGGAAGGTGTCGGTCAACACGGCCGGCCAGTTCGGCCGTTCGGAGGGTCTGAGCAGCGGCAACGATCCCTATGACCTCTCGGCCCGCTACAAGGCCATCATGCAGTATATCTACGAGGCGAATCCCTTCATTTCGCCGGGCATGGTCGACGGCCATCTGATCGATGCGTTCGCCGGAACGGCCGGTTCGCCGACCAACCCGCTGGGCATCAAGACCGGCAGCTCGCTCGGCTCGCAGAACGCCATCGTCAGCCTGCTGACCGCCGGCACCAATACGATCTATAACTCGCTGCTGGACAATACGGTCAAGCTCGAGCACTCGATGGACTACATCGTCGACGGCCTGCGCATCTACGGTACGGTCAACTACCAGGACAACTACAACCGCACGGTGCGCTACCGTCCCTCGATTCCGACCTACTCGGTGCAGCGCAATCCCGACGATCCGACCCTCTATCAGTTCTTCGGCGGCGGCATGGGCGGCGGTTCGTTCGAGTCGTGGGGCTACAGCAACTGGAACAAGCTCTATCTCGACGCGGGCATCGACTGGTCGGGCAGCTTCAACGACCACAACATTTCGGCGCTCCTTCTGGCCAAGGCCTCGCGCTATACGATGCCGAGCGACTCCTACAACGTGCCTTCGGGCGTGATGGGCTTCGTGGGCCGCGTGACCTACAACTACAAGAACCGCTACATGGCCGAAGTCAATGTCGGCTACAACGGTACGGAGCAGTTCGCCAAGGGACACCGCTTCGGCTTGTTCCCCGCCTACTCGGTGGGCTGGGTGCCGACCAGCGAGGAGTTCTTCCCGCAGAACGACATTCTGACGTTCCTCAAGGTCCGCGCTTCGTACGGTGAGGTCGGCAACGACCGCCTGGGCGGCAGCCGCCGTTTCTACTACCTGCCGAGCACCTACAACCTCAACCAGGGCGGCTACTGGCTGGGTTCGTCGAACGGTTCGTCGTCCAATCCCTACTGGGCCGGTGCCACGGAGGGCGTGATCGGCAATCCGGACATCACGTGGGAGCGCGCCCGCAAGTACGACGTGGGTCTGGAGGCCCGCCTGTTCCGCGACCGCCTTTCGATCACGGCCGACTGGTTCCGCGAGGACCGCAACAACATCCTCACGACGCTCGGCACGATTCCGGGCATCTACGGTGTGGATTCGGGCAGCGTGCCTCCCGTCAACGTGGGTATCACGAAGAACCAGGGTTTCGAACTCCAGGTAGCCTGGGAGGACCGCAAGGGCGACTGGCGCTACGGCGTGAGCGGCGACGTGAGCTTCGCGCGCAACAAGATCGTCTACAAGGCCGAAGCGCAGAATCCCTATCCGTGGATGAACCAGACGGGCTTTTCGATCGGTCAGCGCTTCGGTCTGAAGACCGACGGACTCTACAACACGCCCGAGGAGCTGGCCAATCGTCCCTACAACACCTTCAACGGCAACCGCGCCACGCTGGGCGACATCCGCTATGTCGACCTGAACGGCGACGGGCTGATCGACAACAAGGATATTGCGCCGATCGGCTATCCCAACTATGCCGAGTACCATTTCAACGCCAAGGCGATGGTGGGCTGGAAGGGCTTCGACCTGCGTGTGCTCTTCGTCGGTTCGGCCAACGGGTCCTACTATCTGAACAAGGGCTACACGATGCCGTTCTTCAAGAAGGCCGGCAACGCCTGGAAATGGATGTACGACGGCCGCTGGACGGCCGAGCGCTATGCCGCCGGCGAGAAGATCACCTATCCGCGCATGGTCTTCGACCCCAATACGGAGCACTACAACTATCTCCAGAGCGATTTCTGGATGAGGTCGAGCAACTATTTCAAGATCAAGAACATCGAATTGGGTTATACGTTCGACATGAGCCGCGGCAAGCTGGCCCGGAGCCGCATACGCGCGCTGCGTCTCTACTTCAACGCCAACAACGTCTATACTTTCGACAACGCGTTGAAGGAGTTGGGCATCGACCCCGAGGGCTCGGACGGCAGCACCTACATCTACCCGTTGACGAGCACGTTCACTTTCGGCGTCAACCTGAAATTCTAAAACCTTCCGAAGCTGATTATGAAAAAAATACTTGTTTCCATGATGCTGCTGGGCTCGCTGGGGCTGTTCTCCTGCCAGGACATGTTCCTCCAGATGCCCGATACGACCGGCACGGTGGACCTCAAGGAGGTCTACGGGTCGGCCAAGAACGCCAAAGGCGCGCTGATGACCTGCTACCGCCAGTCGCTGCTCCACGGTCTTCCGGGCGGCTGGGGCGTCGGGCACGGTACGCTGGGCGCGCTCTGCGGCGAGGTGTCGCGCGGCTACTCGTGGCACGGCACCTATACCATCACCCAGTCGGGTCTCGACGTGAACGGTACGGACGGCTCGGATGCCGGTTCGGAACATTTCGGCAACAACTGGGCCTATATCCGCGACTGTTTTCTCGTGAAAACCAACATCGACCGCGTGCCCGACATGACGCAGGAGGAGAAAGACTACATCAAGGCCGAGGTCACGGCGCTGATCGCCTACCGCTACATGGGCATGTTCTACCGCTACGGCGGTCTGCCGATCGTGCGCAAGGACTTCGCCAATGCGGCCGAGCCTGCCGTGAACGTGGGCCGCTCCTCGCTGGAGGATACGCTCGACTACATCCTCGAACTCTGCGACGAGGCCTACGACGGGCTTCCCGAGGGCGACTGGAGCGCAGCCGACCAGGGACGCATGACGCGCGGCGCCGTGCTGGCCATCAAGGCCCGTACGCTGCTCTTCGCGGCCCGTCCGCTCTTCAACTCGGCGACGCCCTATCTGAGCGGCGCGCACGACGAACTGGTATGTTTCGGTTCGACCGACGAGAACCGCTGGCAGCAGGCCATCGAAGCCAACGAGGCGGTGCTGGCATGGGCCGCCGCCAACAACTATGCGCTCATCAACACGGGCGCGGCCGGCGAGGGACAGCCCAACCCCAACGCGTTCGACGATTATGCGACGGCCACTTCGACGCCCGCCAACCGCGAGGTGCTGCTGGCCTACAAGAACAACGACACCAACATGTGGTCGTGGCCTGCGAGCGCCATCTTCTACTACAACAACTATTCGCCTTACTGGGGCAACAACCGCTATGACACCGACCAGAGCGGTCTGATGACCAACTTCCTGGAGTTCTACTACAAGGCCGACGGTTCGGACTATGCCAACTGGCCCAAGCTCGACGAGCCGGCGCCCCGCCCCGCCGAGGAGTGGCTGGCCAACATCGAGGCGATCGAGCCGCGTGCCAAGGCCGACAACATCTTCATCGGCTTCGACGCTTTCAACAACCAGGGCGATTCGCGCTGGACGGCGCTGGACTGGGGCCGTCAGACGGCCAATGCCAGCAAGGACAACAACTTCCCCGGCGCCCAGGGCGAGGGCAGGGGCTGCGCGGCCCCCACGAAGTTCTACTACAAGGCCGGTTCGCGCGTGTGGTACGAACAGCCGCTTTTCCGCATGGCCGAAATCTATCTCAACCTGGCCGAAGCCTACAACGAGAAGGGCAATGCGGCCAAGGCGCTGGAGAACCTCAACAAGGTGCACAACCGTGCCGGCCTGCCGGCCATCGCCGAGACCGGCCAGGATGCGCTGCGCAAGCTGATCCGCCGCGAACGTGCCATCGAACTCTACCGCGAGAACCACCGCTACTACGATGTGAAGCACTGGAAGGACGAGAACATCGCCAACGGCATCATCGGCGGCAAGATGCGCGAACTGCAGTTCAAGATCAAGTCGGGCCATTCGGGTTCGTTCAACCTCCGGGAGGCTGTCGAGTCCTACTGGGACGCCGTGGCCTACGAATCGACCTGGAATCCCAAGATGTACCTTGAGCCGATTCCGCAGTCGGAGATCAACAAAGGGACGCTGGTGCAGAACCCCGGTTATTAGTCTTCGCAGCCTTTTACTTAAAAAACAGATTCGACCATGAACAAATACATCATCCATACCTTGCTTCTTGCGGGATTCGTCTCGCTGGGCACGGTTTCCGCCCGAAGCGGACAGCCGGCGGCCGACAGCGCGCATGTCCAGGCGCCGGCGGGCCCCGAAATGCTCTTCGGAACGTCGTCCGCACGCACGACGGGTGCCATCTCCTCGGTCGGCGGCGAGACGCTCCGCAAAACGACGGCGACCAACCTCACGAACAGCTTCGCCGGAGAGTTCGCCGGCATGACGCTTTTCCAGGGGTCGGGCGAGCCGAGCAACGACATGGCCAGCTGGCTCATCCGCGGCATCGGCTCCTACGGCAACGCCAACTATAACAGCGCCAAGATCTTCGTCGACGGCTTCGAGGTCAATGCCAGCTACATCGCCTACCTCTCGCCGGCCGAGATCGAGCGCGTCTCGGTGCTCAAGGACGGTGCGGCGCTGGCCATCTTCGGCGAGCGAGGCGCCAACGGCGTGATCTGGATCGAAACCAAGCGCGGCCAGGTGGGTCCGGTCAAGGTGAGCGCTTCGGTGCGCTACGGCGTGCAGCAGGCCACTACGATGGCCAAGCCGCTCGACTCCTACGGCTATGCCACGCTCTACAACCAGGCCGTGAGCAACGACGCCGGCTTCTGGAATCCCTACTACAGCAGCGAGCAGTTGGAGGCCTACCGCAACGGCACGGGCACCAACGTCGACTGGCAGGACGAGACGCTGCGCAAGGCGGGCTACACGATCGACGGCGACGTCGCCGTGCGCGGCGGAACCGAAGCGGCCCGCTACAATGTGATGCTCAACTATCTCAACCAGCAGGGTCTCTACGACGTGAAGCGCAGCGACGCGCGGTCGAACCGCATGTACGAGCGCTACAGCCTGCGCGCCAACCTCGACTTCAAGGTCTTCCGCTTCATCGAGGCCCGCGTCGACCTGGGCGGCCGCATCGAGCGCGGCCGGCGCCCGAACATCGGAACCGACGACCTGTTCTACAACCTGTCGCGCTATCCGTCGAACATCTACGAGGTGTGGGACAACGCCGAGCGCACCCGCTGGTCGGGCACGTCGGTCTACAACAGCAACCCCGTGGCGTCGGTCAACGCCCTGGGATGGCGTCAGAACCAGTCGCGCGTGCTGCAGGGCAACTTCGAGCTGGTGGAGCGGCTGGATTTCATCACGCCGGGTCTCTACCTGCGCGAGGCCTTTTCGTTCAACACCCTCACCAACAGCGGCTACAGCAAGACGCGCAACTATGCCCGCTACCAGAACGGCGAGCGCACGACCACCGACGAGGACACCTCGCTGCAGGCCAGCGGCTACGGTTCGGACGGCATGGAAGACTGGAAGCAGGGCAAGATCGTGCTGGGCTATGACAACACCTTCGGCCGCCATGCGCTGAGCGCTGCCGCCAATTTCCACATCTCGGCCTACAACGGCGACGGCTACTTCTCCTACAAGTACCACTATCTGAATCTCAACGGCCGCGTCAACTACAGCTATGCCGACCGCTACATCGCCGAATTCGGCTTCTCCTACTTCGGCAACGACGCCTTCGCGCCGGGCAACCAGTGGGCCTTCTATCCTTCGGTGTCGGCCGCCTGGGTGGTTTCGAACGAGGCGTTCCTGAAAGATTCGAAGAGCGTCGATCTGCTCAAGCTGCGTCTGTCGTACGGTCGGAGCGGTTTTGCCGATTCGGGCGCGACGGGCGCCCTGTCGGGCTATTCGTCGAACGGCCGCTATCTGTTCAAGGACTACTATACCGATTCCTACGTCGGAGCGTTCTATATGGGCAACCCCGAAGGACAGTGGCAGGGGTCGCTCGTGCAGATGTTCATGCCCAATCCCGACGTGCATGCCGAAAAGAGCAACAAGTACAACATCGGTATCGACGCCTCGCTGTTCGGCAAGCTCCATATTACGGCCGATGCCTTCCTCGACAAGCGCACGGACATCCTGACGCTCGACAACTCGATGATGGGCTACTACGGCAAGAACTACTACTTCAACAACGTCGGCAAGATGACCAACAAGGGCTTCGAGGTGAGCGCCCTGTGGTCCGACCAGCGCGGCGACTGGGGCTATGCGATCAACGGTTCGGTGTCGTTCAACCGCAACAAGATCGACTACATGGCCGAGGTGGCGCCGATGTACGGCTACAACGCTCAGACGGGCCGTCCCTACGGTACGCTGATCGGTCTGGTGGCCGACGGTTTCTATGACATCGACGACTTCGAGGCCGACGGCACGCTGCGCGCCGATCTGCCGCAGCCCATGTTCGGAGCCGTCCGGCCGGGCGACCTGAAGTACCGCGACCTGGACAACAGCGGCTTCATCGACCAGAACGACGTGACGAAGATCGGCAAGTCGCTCCATCCCGAATGGACCTATACGCTGGGTGCGCAGTTCAACTACCGCGGTTTCGACCTGAGCTTCCTGCTGCACGGCATTGCCGGCGCTTCGTTCAGTCTGATGGACAACGCCGTACAGACCCGCGCGTTCGTCGACAACGGCAACGCCTTCCCGATCGCCGAGGGTGCCTGGGCCTACTATCCCGAACAGGGCATCGACACGCGCGAGACGGCCACCTATCCGCGTCTGACGACGCAGAGCAACGACAACAACTACCAGTTGAGCTCGTTCTGGGTCAGAAGCCGCAACTTCCTGCGCGTGCGCAACATCGAGTTGGGTTACAGCTTCAGGCACCACGCGAAGTTCCGGGCCGCGGGCATCAGCGACTTCCGCATCTATCTCAACGTGACCAATCCTTTCACGGCGAGCGGTCTGATGTCCGACTACCGCATCGACCCGGAGCTGCTTTCGTACCGCTATCCGGTGTTGAAAAGCTACAACATCGGCGTAAACCTCACTTTCTAACCTAATCATCGACGTTACCATGAAAGCAAGATCCATATTCAAGTCGGCGTTCGTTTCGGCACTTGTCGCGACCGGTGTCGGATGCAGCGATTTTCTCGATACGAGCCTCGACCAGAACGCAACGGGCGAGACGATCGAGACGACGCTCAGTACGTTGTGGAATTTCGGCAATGCGTTCTACACGCCGGTCGGCTACGGCTTCACGATGCTCGACGGCAACCTCTTCGCCGCCGCCACCGACGAGGCGCAGCAGACCCTCGTGCAGAGCGATGCCACCTATTTCAACAAGGGAGTCATCAACGCCAACCTCAATCCGTTGTCGAACCTCTATACCAACTATTACGAGGGCATCCGGGCGGCCAACCACTTCCTCGACTACACGGCCGGCGGCAAGGGCGAGTACATGGTGGGCATGAACCGCGATACGATCTCCGACCGTCCGAGCTACGAGCGCGACCTGGCGTCGCTGCGCTGGTACCGGGCCGAGGCGCACGTGGCGCGGGCCTATTACTATGCCGAGCTTATCAAGATGTACGGCGGCGTGCCCATCGTCGAGACGCAGTATGCGGCCGGGAAGTTCTACCCCCGCGCCAAGTACGACGAGGTGGTGGAATACATCGTTTCGCAGATCGACGGATGCAAGGACGAGCTGGCCGTCGACTGGAGTTCGTTCAACGACCGCAACGGCCGCTTCACGCTGGGCGCCGCCCTGGCCATCAAGGCCCGCGTGCTGCTCTACGCCGCTTCGCCGCTGCACAATCCTAACAACGATCCGAAGCGCTGGGAGCGGGCGGCCGCCGCAGCCTACGAAATCATCTCGCATCCCGAGCTGAGCTATTCGCTGGCCAGCGATTACGGCGCCTATTTCCAGGGCAACAACAGCTTGGCGAGCACGGAGACCATCTATGCCGTGCGGCGCGAGCAGTCGAGCAACATGGAGACCAAGAACTATCCCATCGCCACGCAGGGCGGAGCTTCGGGCGTGACGCCGACGCAGAATCTGGTCGACGCCTACGAGCTGATCGGCGCCGCGGACCCGGCGGATCCCTATGCCAACCGCGACCCGCGCCTGGCGGCGAGCATCGTGACCAACGGCAGCCGCTGGAACGGCCGCACGATCGACCAGTCGGCCGGCGGCAGCGACGACATGTCGAAGCCCAACGCAAGCCGCACGGGCTACTATCTCAAGAAGTTTCTCACCGACGACCTCGACCTCACGCACGGCGCCAAGGCGCAGCACAACTGGGTGGCCTACCGTTATGCCGAAGTGCTGCTCAACTACGCCGAGGCGATGAACGAGGCCTACGGTCCCGACGCCTACGGCCCTGCGGGCTATTCGCTTTCGGCCCGCGATGCGCTTCAGCTGGTGCGCGACCGCGCGAGCGCCGGGCTGCCCGTGGTGACGACGACCGATCCGGCCGAGTTCCGCAAGGCCGTCAAGCACGAGCGCCGCATCGAGCTGGCGTTCGAGGATCACCGCTATTGGGACCTGTTGCGCTGGAAGGATGCGATGGAGGTGCTCAACAAGCCGGTGCGCGGCGTGAAAGTGACCAAGACGGGCGAGAACGCCTGGTCGTACAAGGTGGCCGACGTTGCCGGCCGCACCTTCCTCGAACGGAACTACTACATGCCCTTCACGCGTTCGGAAGTGGTGAACTCCCACCATACGCTCGAGCAGAATCCCGGTTATTAATTCAATCCCATATTCGAGAAAATCATGAAAAACAGACTGTTTTTGTTGCTGGCGGCGTTCTGTGCATTGGCTTTCACGGCCTGCGAGGGGGACGGCGACGCCGACTACGGATTCTCCAGGATCTATATGCCGCAGGCGCTTTCGACCGGCGGACTCGACAACTCCTACGCTGTGCCTGCGAGCAGCAGCGTGAACACCTACAACTTCCGGGTCGAGGAGGGCGAGGTGCGCATCATCCTGGGCGTCATGCGCTCGGGAAGTTTCGACAAGGCCGGCGGTTTTACGGTGAAAGTCGGCGTCTCGCTTCCGGCGACGGCCGAAGCCGCGGCCGCTTTCGGCGGCGAGGCGATGCCCGAGGTCTATTCGCTGCCCGAATCGGTGACCGTGCCGAAAGGCCGGAGCGGCGAATCGTTCTACCTGGCCATCCCCGTGTCGTCGCTGACCCGGTCCGAATATGCCGGCAAGAAGTGGGTCCTGGCGGTCGGCATCTCCGAGCCTTCGGCCTACGAACTGGCCGAGCGGGGAACGGTGACCGCCGTGGTGGTCGACGTCGATGCGCTGAAAGCCCTGCTGTAATCATCTTTTACGAACCCCGATGAACCGATATGCCTCTTGTAAGGGAGGCATATCGTTCATGAAAACCAAACGAACCATGAAAAAAGCGATCCTGTCCTTGCTTGCACTCTGCTCGGTGGCGGGCATGCGGGCGCAGATCCGTTCGGTCGAACCGTCGGCCGCAACGGCGAAGCGTTACGAACGCATCGACTTCACCGTGTGTCTCAAGGCGACCTACTCGAATGCCTTCCTGCAGGAGGAGGTCGCCCTCGACATGCTCATCCGCACCCCCGGGGGCGAGGAGCGCCTGCTCCCGTGCTACTGGGTCGAGGGCGCGTCCGGCCAACTCTCGCGCTGGGAGGCGCGCTTCACGCCTCAGCAGGCGGGCGAATATGCCCTCCGGTTCCGGCTGACGGAACGCGGCCGGCAAACTTCGCTCTCGAAGCCCGTGCGGCTCGCCGTGCGGCAGGAGGCCGCCGGACACGGCATACTCCACACACGCGACTATTGGACGCTGGTCTACGACGACGGCACGCCTTTCCGCGGCGTGGCGGAGAACATCTGCTGGGAGTCGCGCGCCAACGACGACTCGCGCTACTTCAAGGAACTGCACGAGCAGCACGACAAGTACAACTACGACTACATGCTGCCGCTGTTCGCCCGCAACGGCGGCAACTTCATCCGCGTGTGGATGTGCGGCTTCAATTTCCCCATCGACCAGCAGGATCACTTCAACAACCACCGCTACACCCCCTCGGACGCCTACTACAACCCGAGCGCCGTGGCGCGGCTCGACCATTTCGTCGGGCTGTGCGAGGAGCTGGGCGTGCACGCGATGCTCTGCATGGGGCAGGGCGCCGTGCGGGCCGACCGCGCCTTCTTCACCGACGAGGAGCCGGCGCGCCGCTTCATGAACCGCCTGCGCTACATCGTCGCTCGCTGGGGCTGCAGCCCGGCCATCGGCATGTGGGAGTTCTTCAACGAGATCGACAACATCCAGCACCGCAACGCCGGAGGTCCCATTCCGGCCGAGGAGATCGTGGCGTGGCATGCCCGCATGAGCAAGTATCTGAAGAGCATCGATCCCTACGGACACCCCGTCACGACGTCGATCTCGCACCGCGACCTCGAGGGTCTCAACTCGGTGCCCGGCCTCGACATCAACCAGAAACACATCTATTGCAACACGGGCGGCATTCCGGCGGAGATACTCCGCTACGAAAACCGCTTCGGAAAACCCTACGTGATCGGCGAATTCGGCTACGAGTGGGACTGGTCGAAGAATTTCGACGAGTTCGGCGAGGAGATGGACCGCGACTTCCGCCGCGGCCTCTGGTACGGCATCTTCTCGCCCACGCCCCTGACGCCGATGAGCTGGTGGTGGGAGTATTTCGAGAACCGCGGCCTGATGCCCTATTTCCGCGGCGTGCGCCTGATCTCCGACCGCATGCTTGCCGACGGCAAGGGCGCTTTCGAGCAGCTTTCGGTGACCTGCCCGCCCGCCGAGGCGATGGCCGTCCGGTGCGGCGAAACGATCTACGTATATCTTTACAACAATTCGTCCGAAGCGCTCGGCCGCACGCCGCTCACCGTCAATCTGGCCGCCCGGGGCCGGTACGCCGTGCAGTCGTTCGATCCGGCATCGCTCGCTTTCGCCGGGCACGGGGCCATCGGGACCGAGGGCCGGTTCGTGCTCGACGGCGTGGAACTCGCGCCTTACGGGGAGCGTATCTACATCTTCACTCCGATCCGATAAGCAAGTAAAACTATGCGCATAAGCACATTCATCATGGCCCTTTCCGCATTCGCAGCGGCGGAGGAAGCGGCCTTCGCCCAGAAACAACCCGCGCTTTCGTCCAACTTCGGACTGGTCGCCCCGCAGCCTGCCAACGAACTGCCCAAGGCGCAGACGCCGCCCCAACAGCCCGTCCGCAAGGCGAAGCGTGCGGCCGAGAGCCGCCTTGCGCCGCGCGACGGCTCCTCGTGGGAACTCGCCCAAGGGTGGGAGCTCACCGAGGCCGACAACCTTGTGACGGCCGGAGAATCGATCTTCGGCTCCTCTTTCGATACCTCGGCGTGGTACAACGCCGTTGTGCCCGGTACGGTGCTCACCTCGCTCGTCGAAGCGGGCGTCTATCCCGATCCCTACTATGGATTGAACAATTTGGCCATCCCCGAGAGCCTGTGCCGCACGGAGTGGTGGTACCGCATCCGGTTCGACCGCCCGGCCGCCAGCGACGGCCGCCGCGTGTGGCTCTGTTTCGAGGGAATCAACTACCGCGCCGATGTCTGGCTCAACGGCCGCCAGCTCGGCACGATCGACGGCGCCTTTGCGCGCGGCCGGTTCGATGCGACCGAATGCTTCGAAGCCGAGAACGTGCTGGCCGTGAAGATCTGTCCGCCGCACAACCCGGGCATTCCGCACGAGCAGTCGAAAAAGGCGGGCCGCGGTCCCAACGGCGGGCAGCTCTGCCTGGACGGCCCGACGTTCATCAGTTCCGAGGGCTGGGACTGGATTCCCGGCATCCGCGACCGCAACATCGGCATCTGGCAGAGCGTCGTGCTCGAATATACGGGCGACGTGACCCTCTCCGACCCCCATGTGGTGACCGACCTGCCGCTGCCCGACACCTCGTCGGCCGAGCTGACGGTGAGCGCCACGCTGAAGAACCACGCCGACGCGCCGCGGAGCGTGGTGCTGCACGGTGCGATCGACGGCGGCATCGCCTTCGAGAAGCGTGTCGACCTGGCCCCGGGCGAGAGCCGCCGCGAGTGCTTCGCACCGGCCGACTATCCCGTTTTGCGGGTCGCTTCGCCGCGTCTGTGGTGGCCCAACGGCTACGGAGAACAGGAACTCTATACGATGACGCTCGGCGTCGACGAAGGGGCGGTCCGCTCCGATACGGAGCAGGTGCGCTTCGGCATCCGCGAGCTGTCGTACGAACTGACGGTCGACGCTCCCTCGGGCGAGGAGCTGCGCATCGATTTCGATCCGACCGACGATCTTGTCGACGGACGCTCGCCCTTCGATTCGTTCCATCGTCGCGACGTCGGCGCGGGCGTGGTGGTCCCGGCGCTCAGACCCGAGGTCGACCCGTCGGTGTTCCGCCGTCTGGAGAAGGACGGCGCCTCGCCTTTCCTGGTGGTGCGCTGCAACGGCGTGCGCATCTTCTGCCGCGGCGGCAACTGGGGCATGGACGACGGCATGAAGCGCGTTTCGCGCGAACGTCTCGAACCTGCTTTCCGCCTCCATGCCGAGGAGGGTTTCAACATGGTGCGCAACTGGACGGGCGAGTCGACCGAAGAACTCTTCT
This sequence comes from Bacteroidales bacterium, assembly GCA_949419965.1. The sequence continues at coordinate 9,694 of CASPAC010000012.1, read as the reverse complement.
ACACGCTCTGCGACGAATACGGCATGCTGGTGTGGAACGACTTCTGGTACTCGACCGAGGGCTACAACCAGAATCCCAACGACGAAGACCTCTTCATGGCCAACGCCCGCGAAACGGTGCTGCGTTTCCGCAACCATCCCTCGCTGGCGATCTGGTGCCCCCGCAACGAGGGCTACGCCACGCCGACGCTCGAAGTGCGGCTGGCCGATCTGATCGCTTCGGAGGACGGCACGCGTTTCTACAGCCCCAATTCGCGCTACATGAACCTGCGGACCAGCGGTCCGTGGCACTACCTGGCCGACGAATCGGCGTATTTCCGCGACCTGGCGCACGGTTTCTCGACCGAGCTCGGGACCCCTTCGGTGCCGACGGCCGAGAGCATGCGCAAGTTCATGCCCGAGACCGAGCAGTGGCCCATCAGCGACACATGGCATTATCATGACTTGCATTTCGGCCTGCCCGAATATGTGGAGGCGGTCGACCGCCTCTATGGCCGGGCTGCGTCGCTCGACGACTTCTGCCGCAAGGTGCAGCTCATCAACTACGACAGCCACCGGGCAATGCTCGAGGGGTGGAACAGCCGGATGTGGAATTCGACTTCGGGCGTGCTGCTCTGGATGAGCCATCCCGCCTGGCCGAGCCTCGAATGGCAGACCTATTCGTGGGATTTCGAGACGCACGGGTCGTTCTACGGCTGCCGCAAGGCCTGTGAGCCGGTGCACGTGCAGATGAACCCCCACGACAACGAGGTGCTGGCGGTCAATACCACGCGCGAGACCTTGTCGAAGGCCCGCGTGCGCGTGACGAGCCATACGCTCACCGGCAAGCGCCTTTCCGTGCAGACGATGCCGGCCGGCGTGGTTGCGGCCAATTCCGCGACGCGTGTAGGCCAAGCCGAAATGCCTGCCGGAGAAGCATGTTTTCTGGTGCGTGTCGAACTGTTCGCCGGGGGCCGGTGCGTCTCTACGAACGACTACATACGCCGTACGGGCGACGACTTCATGGCGCTGAACGAGGTGCCGGCCGCCGCGCTGCGGGCCCGCAAGCTCGCGCAGCGGGAGGAGAACGGCCGCCGGACGGTGCGTTTCGAGGTTTCGAACCCGTCGCGCTCGACAGCGCTGGCCGTGAAGTTCAACGTGCGGTCGGCGGCGACCGGCGAGGCGGTTTTGCCCGCCTACATCTCCGAGGGCTACATACATCTGCTGCCGAACGAGAAACGTGTGGTGGAGGCGGAATATGCCGCTCGCGAGGATGTCGTGATCTCGGCCGAGGGCTACAACCTGGAGCGCTGCACGCTGCTGAAGCTCTGACGCTTCCGTGGCGGAATACGGAAAGAGGGGAATCCTTGCGGGATTCCCCTCTTTTTGGATTGTCGGGCGTGCTGCCGGCGGCTCCCGGTTATCCGATAAGTCCGGCCACCTCCATGCACATGCGGCCGTTGTGATAGGGGCATTTCCAGAATCCGGCCTTGTCGTCGCGGCGGTTGATGCTGCCGTCGGGCAGGATGCTCCACCACCATTCGCCGCCCTCGCGGTCGACGAGGTGCCGGCGGATGTAGCTCCAGGTCTTGAGGGCCGGGGCCAGCGCTTCGCGGCGGCCGTGGAACCGGTAGAGGTAGAAAAGCCCCACGACGCACTCGGCCTGCACCCACCAGTGGCGCTCGCGGTCGAGCGTGCCGTCGGCATGGCGTTCGTAGAGCAGGCTGCCGTCTTCGAGATAGCCTTCGAGCGCGGCATCGGCGATGCGGGCGCAGCAGGCGCGTGTGCGCTCGGTGAGGGCGTCGTCGCCCAGCACGAAGGCCGTTTCGAGCATCAGCCACGAAGCTTCGATGTCGTGGCCGAAGGAGTAGACGCCCTCGCTCCGGAGCTGCCAATGCTCGTCGAAAAAGAGCCCGAGGTGCCCCGTGCGTGGATCGGCGATGCGGTCGAGAAAGATCTCCAGCAGGTTGCGGGTCTGGCGGCGCAGCGCCGCGTCGGGCCACACGCGCAGCAGGTTGGTGTAGGCTTCGAGGATGTGAAGGTGGGTGTTCATCGTCCTGCGCTCGTTGGCGTCCTTGTCGCTCAGGCGCATGTCGGCGATGGGCTGCCAGTCGTGTGTGGCGGCCTCCTCGTAGCCGTTGCCGGCCGGGTCGTAGGAGCGGGTCTCGATGGCGCAGTAGAGCGCTGCGGCCTCCTCGGTCGCCTGCGCGTCGCCCGTTGCGCGGGCGTATTCGCTCAGCCCGTAGATGGCGAACGCGAGGGCGTAGAACTGCTTTTTGGTGTCGAGCGGCCGCCCCTGGGCGTCGACCGACCAGAAGACGCCGCCGTACCGGCGGTCGATGAAGTGCTCCAGCAGGTAGTCGCGGGCCTGTGCGGCCGTACGGAGGTACTCCTCGCGCCCTGTTGTGCGGTAAGCCGCCGCGAAGGTCCAGAGGATGCGGCCGCAGAGAATGGCGCTGCGCTCGGCGTCGGGCCGCAGTTCGCCGCGTCCCGTCATGCGGCCGAAGAAGCCGCCCTCGGGGTCGGTCATGTGTGTCTGCCAGAAGGGCAGGATGTTGTCGTGGAGTTCGGCGAGCAGTTCCGCCTTGAGTTGCTTTTCTTCCATGTGGTTATGCTTTGGAGGAGCGGCGCAGAGCCAGCTGTCCGGCGATCGCGGCCACCCGTTTTTCGCCGAGCGGATAGAGCGCGACGAGCAGGATCGCCGCACCGCATCCGGCGGCCGGTATCCAGCTCATCAGCATGCGCAGCCCGACGATCGCCTCGCCGCTTTGGGCCGCCTGGGCCGACGTGTCGTAGCCGTAGGCGGCCAGCAGCCAGAGGATGAGCGCGCTGCCGAAGGCGCCGCCGAACTTCTGGGCCATCGACGACGAGGAGAAGATCAGCCCCGTGGAGCCGTGGCCGTGCCGGAGTTCGGAGTAGTCGGCCACGTCGGCGAACATGCTCCACAGCAGCGGGAAGGTGATGCCTGCGGCGGCCGAGATGACGATCTGCAGCACCAGCATCGTCCAGGCACCGGCGTTGGTCGCCGGCACGAAGTAGAACGCACCGCTCAGCACGCCCGCGACGGCCATGGCCGCCATGTAGGTCATGCGCTTGCCGATGCGGCGCGAGACGGGCACGGCCAGCGCTACGCCTGCCATGTTGGCGATCTCGCCCACGGCCAGGAAGACGCCGCACGTGAGCAGCAGGCTGCCGCCCAGCAGGTTGTTCGCTCCGACGTAGTCCTTGAAGAAGTAGGCCGCTGCGCCGCCGCGGATCGAATTGAAGAGCAGCACGGCGATCGCCACGCCTAACAGCAGCCACCAGGGGCCGTTGCCGGCCAGGGCCCTGACGTCGCGCAGGATCGATTCGCGGTCGTTGTCGGCCGGAGCGATGCGCTCGCGCGTCCAGCGGAAACAATAGTAGAAGAGCACGGCGCAGAGCAGTCCGATGACGATCATGGTCCGTTGCCAGCCGGCGGCCTGCGCAGCGGCGGCTTCGGCGGGGCTCAGCGCGCCGGTGTCGCCCGTGAAGAAGCTGCACAGGGGCTCGAAGAGCGCCAGGGCGAGGAACGAACCGCCGTAGGCGAAGAACATGCGGTAGGAGGAGAAGACGGTGCGTTCGGCCGAATCGTCGGTCACCACGCCCAGCATGGCTCCGTAGGGAACGTTGATGGCCGTGTAGACGGTCATCATCAGGATGTAGGTGGCGTAGGCCCACACCAGTTTGGCCCCGTCGCTCCAGTCGGGGGTCGTGAAGGTCAGCACGCCCGCCACGGCGAAAGGCGCGGCGATCCACAGCAGGTAGGGCCGGTAGCGGCCCCACTGCGAGCGCGTGCGGTCGGCGATGAGTCCCATGATCGGATCGGAGACGGCGTCCCAGAGCTTGGTGACGAGCAGCAGCAGGGCGGCGTGCTCCAGGCTCAGTCCGAAGATGTTGGAGTAGAAGAACGGGAGATAGTAGGTGAATATCTTCCAGAACATGCTCGACGACATGTCGCCGAGGCCGTATCCGATCTTTTCGAGGCGGGGTGCTGCCATTCGTATCAGCGTTTGAGATTCTTATCGATGAGTTTCCAGAGTTGTTCGACGCTGCGGCCTGTCGTGAGGCCGTCGGCGGGGGTGTGCAGGCAGTAGTCTACCAGCCGTTCGACGGTGGAGGTGGCCACGTGCAGGCGCGTGTCGCTTGAAGCATAGTAGATGAAGACGCGGCCGTCGGGGTCGGCGATCCAGCCGTTGGAGAAGAGGACGTTCGACACGTCGCCGATGCGTTCTTCGCCCTCCGGACCCATGAACAGGCCTGCCGGTTCGGCCAGCGGCACCCACGGGCGCTCGAGTTCGGTCATGTAGAGGTAGAGCACGTAGCGCAGCCCTGCAGCGCACGAACGCACACCGTGTGCCAAATGGAGCCAGCCGTGCGGGGTTTTGATCGGATGGGGGCCTTCGCCGTTCTTGCCCTCCTTGATGGTGTGGTAGTAGCGGCGGTTGATGATGGTCTCTCCGACGATCTCGGCACGGGCGATGTCGTCGACCAGCGCCCAGCCGATGCCCTGGCCGTTGCCGGTGTCGATGAAGCCGTCCTGGGGGCGGGTGTAGAAGGCGTATTTGCCGTCGACGAACTCGGGGTGCAGCACTACGTTGCGCTGCTGGCTCTTCGACACGAGGTCGGGGAGCCGCTCCCAGTCGACCAGGTTCCGGGTGCGGGCGATGCCGGCCGCGGCGACGGCCGACGAGAGGTCGCCCGGCGCCGCGTCGGGGTCCTTGCGTTCGATGCAGAAGACGCCGTAGATCCATCCGTCTTCGTGGGCCGTGAGCCGCATGTCGTAGATGTTGGTCGCCGGCTCGCCGTATTCGGGCATTCGGATCGGGTAGTCCCAGAACCGGAAGTTGTCGATGCCGTTCGGCGATTCGGCCACGGCGAAGAACGATTTGCGGTCGGCGCCCTCGACGCGGGCCACGACGATGTACTTGTCGTGCCATTTGATCGCTCCTGCGTTCATCACGGCGTTCATGCCGATGCGCTCCATGCAGAAAGGATTGCTCTGCGGGTCGAAGTCGTAGCGCCAGTGGAGGGGCGTGTGCCGGGCCGTGAGGATCGGGTTGCGGTAGCGGGTGTAGATGCCGTTGTAGTGTTCGTCGGGCGTGTTCTTTCGGGTCAGAAGCTCTTCGTGCCGGGCTTCCAGTTCGCTCATGATCACCTTGAAGTCAGTCATTGCGTGCGAATTGAGTTAGATTTATTTTAGGGATGCAGTGTGCGCCATGTCGGTGGCGAACAGGGTTTGGGGCAGGGCATGGAAACGGACGAAGTCGTCGGCCGAGGTTTGGCCCGGGAAGGGCGCGTAGAAGTGTCCCGGCCGGACGGTTTGCAGGGCGTTGCGCCATACGAGCGCGTAGGCGGGGCGGTGGCTGCCGATGCCCCGCAGCAGGACGCCTGTCCACCAGTCGGCTTCGGGCAGGCCCTCGCGGCCCGTTTCGGAGAGGACGCAGGGTTTGCCCAGGCGTTGGGAGAGGGCGGCCATGATGCCCAGCGTGCGGTCGAGCCGGGCCATGAATTCGTCGGCCGAACCGCCGTGGTAGGCGTCCAGACCGAGGATGTCGACCCAGGCGTCGCCCGGGTAGCGCTCCATGTATTGGGATTCGTCGTGGCAGGGGTTGGGCGAATAGATGGTGAGCATCGGCACGCCGCGCCGGTGCAGGTGTTCGACGGTCATCTCCCAGAGCGCCTTGTAATCGTCGGTCGTGCAGAGCCGCTGTCCCCACCAGAACCAGCTCCCCGTGTGCTCGTGCCATGGCCGGAAAAGGGTCGGGACGACCGATCCGTCGTCGGTGCGGAGCGACAGCAGGAAGTCGGCCGCGCGGTCGAGCCACCCGACGAAAAGTTCGTGGCGCTCGCCGCCGGGCAGGACCGAACGGACGGCGCGGTCGCTCGTTACGTCCCAGGCGTCGCCTCCCGTGAGGGGGTTGCGCGGGTGCCAGCTGACGGTCGTCAGGCCGCCGCGTGCGAAGTGGCGCAGGATTTCGGTGCGCATGGTGTCGAAAGGCACTCCGTCGAGGTTGCGGCCGGTGCCGAGCTCGATTTCGCCCAGGTCGCAGCCCAGGACGGCGGGATAATCGCCGCAGAGTTCTTTCACGTCGCTGCGCCCCTCCTCGTAGGCCCAGTCGCAGCCGTAGAAGGGGAAATCCTGCTGTCCGAAAAGCAGTTCTCCGCGCTTCGAAACGTGGCGCAGCAGTGCGAGGAGTTGTTCGGGAGTCCGGTTGCCGGGTTGTGCGGCTGCGGCGCGGCCGTAGCGGGCGAGCGTCCGGTTGGTCTGCGCGATGGCGCGTATCGTGGCCGTGTCGCAGTCGAAGACCGAGTTGAGGCCCTGTTCCTCCTGTGCGGGGTCGCCGCAGTAGTCGTCGCTGCGCTCCCAGCGGAGGTGTGCGGGCCGTGCCTCGCCGCCCCAGCCCCAGAAGTTGCATCCGGCGAGGATGTCGCCGCAGGCGGCGCTGCGGATGATCTGTGCGAAAAGGTGCCGGTAGTAGGCGTCGCGGGCCGAGGCGGGGGAGTCGGGCTCGAACCGGAAGTTGTCGCGCGGGTAGCCGAACTCCTCGATGACGAGGGGTTTCCGCAGCTCGCGGGCGATCGCGGCGTGGCGGTCGATGTAATCGGTCATGTTGGCGCAGGCCCGGTCGAGATTCTCTGCGATGCTGTCGTGGTCGATCCACTTCCAGTTGTAGGCCCAGATGTGGATGTTGGCATAGTCGATTTCGGGCAGCGCGTGGATGCGGCGCCAGAGTTCGATGTCGTTCTCGCAACCCATCGATCCCTCGCTGCCGGTCGATACCATGTGGTTGGGATCGAGCTCCTTGATGAGCTGCGCCGTGCGGGCGATCCATTCGAAGAAGCGCTCCTTGTTCTCGTCGGAGAAGGCGCGCGGCTCGTTGGCGATCTGCCACGAGAAGATGGCCGGGTCCTCGGCATAGGGGAGTCCGGTGTAGCGGTTGGTGCGGCCGACGATGTGGCGGATGTGGTTTTCTAACAGCAATTTGCAGCTGTCGGCGGCATCCGCTTCGTGGAACTGCCGCACGTAGCGCATGAAGACGTCCCAGCCGTCCCGTCCCGGAACAGGATAGGTGCCGCGGCCGCTCCATTCGAGATACTGGCTGTAGCCGCCGCTCCACTCCCAGGCGTTGGTCAGGTAGAGCACGGCCCGCATGCCGCGTTTGCCCATCTCGGCGAGCAGGAAGTCGAGCCCGTCGAGCGCGCGGTCGTCGTAGATGCCCGGGGCGGTCTGGAGGATGGGTTCGACCTTCGAGACGACCCCTTCGCTGCCCTCCGAACCGACCAGCACCCGCAGGTTGTCGATGCCCGCCGCGTGCATGCGGTCGAGTTCGCGGCAGAGCCGTGCGCGGTCGCAGCCGGGACCTTCGGCGGCGAGCAGGGCGCCGTACCAGAAATTGGTGCCGACGAAGTAGGCGGGCATGTCGTCGGGGCCGGCGAAGCGGCCTTGCTCGACGCGGGCGAAACGGGTCGTTTTCAGAGAGTGGCAGGCCGTGAGTCCGAGCATCAGCAGACCGGCGACCGGCAGGAACAGGGATTTCATGCGCAGTTCGGGTTAGGGAACGGATGACGAAGACAAAGATAGAGGTTCGGCACTTCGGAAAAATGTAGTTTTTTAGCAATTAGTTATATTTTTCGCGCATTCGGGCCGTTGCTGGGGCGGGTCTTCCGCAGCCGGGTAATTGTCTGTAAAATATCGGATTCGGATAAAAAAGTATTATTCCTTTTCGGGTGCGGGGCCTTACCTTTGAATTATTGGAAACCAACACTTGCGACCATGAGAAGAAACTTGTTCCGCCCGCTCTTTTGCGGCATTGCGGCGACGCTTCTTGCCGGATGTTCGCCGGCTGCGGGCGGTGCGCCGGCCGTTCCGACGGTCGACGGCGTGCTCGCGTTGTCGGACCGCGTCGTCGACGAGGCCTACATAGGCAACGGCGTGCAGTGGGACCCCTACGAAGTGCACGACGGCGAGGGCTTTTCGGCCTCGGACAGACGGCGCCTGGTGACGCGGCTCGAATGGATGTCGCCGCGTTTCATCCGGGTGATGAGCGGGATCAGGTCCCACATGACCGACGGGCGGTTCGACCCTGCGCGCAACATGGACGACCTGCACATGATCCTGGGCTATTGCAACACGCACGGCGTGACGGTGCTGCTCGGCGACTGGGGCGGCGGGCTGGCCGACTGGCAGCAGCAGACCGTGGACGAGGAACTGATCGGCTGCTGCGGCGAGCTGGTGCGCTATCTGGTGGAGGATTGCGGCTACAGCTGCATCCGCTATTATAATATGGTCAACGAGCCCAACGGTTCGTGGTCGTCGACCAACGGCGATTATGCGCTCTGGCTGCGGGCCGCGAAAGCGATGGATGCGGCGCTCCGCCGTCATGGCATGGGCGACCGCGTACGCCTGGTGGCGCCCGACGCTGCGGTGTGGACGACGGCCGAGACGCATTGGGTGAGCGGTAGCCGCGCGGACCTGGGCGAGGCGGTGGGTCTCTACGACATCCACACTTATCCGTCGAAAGCACAGATCAACACGGGCGAATACACCGAGATGATCGCGGCCTATCGCGCCGCGGCGCCGGCTACGGCGAAGATGATTCTCGGGGAGCTGGGAATCAAGTATATCGATCCGCGCGATGCGGAACTCGATGCCGAGAACAAGCGCCGCATTGCGGCCGATCCCCATGCTTCGATCGAGGATTCGCAGATGCTGGTTTTCGATACGATGTACGGAATCGACGTGGCGGATGCCGTCATGCAGACGGCCGCCGCAGGCTATTCGGGCTGTGTGGTGTGGATGCTCGACGATGCGATGCACACCAAGGAACCCGGCCGGCTGAAGATATGGGGCTTCTGGAACATCCTCGGCGAGGAACGTTACGGAGCGGAGAAGGAGCGCATCCGCCCGTGGTACTATGCCATGTCGCTTTTGTGCCGCTATTTTCCGCAGGGATGCCGGATCGTCGGCTCGGAGGTCGAGGGAGTCGACGGCGTGCGTTCGATGGTCGGGCGCACGGACAAGGGTGCGACGGTGGCTGTGGTCAACACGCATGCCGACCGCGCTGTGGAGCTGACGCTTCGAGGACTTCCGGCGCCGCTGTCCGGTCTGTCGCTCTATGTCTATGGAGAAGGGGTGCTGAAGCTCGACGGTGAGCGGCTGCTGCCGACCGAGCAGGGCGTTACGCTTGAGGAGGGCGCCCGCATTCGTCTCGAACCCGAGACCATGTTGGTCTATACGTCGATGCCCGAGCCGCGGTAGGCGTTCTCGTTGCCGCTTTGTTGCGAAAAATCCGCCTGCAAATCATTTGCAGGCGGATTTCGTTTACCGTCGAAGCCTTGCAGCATCCTCCGGATTTTCGGGCCGAAACCGGGATTTAACTTCCTTATGCTCGTTTTATCTCTTCTGCTTGCCGCAGGGGCGCTGCCAAAAATGCGAAAATCGCTGTGCGATATACGGCCCGAAATGAAAAAAAACCGCTTTCAAGTAACCTTGAAGCGGTTTTTGCCGGCGTGGGTCGCCCCCCCCCGTTTTCGAGCCGAAACCGAGATTTAACTTCGTTATGCTCGTTTTATCTCTTCTGCTTGCCGCAGGGGCGCTGTCAAAACTGCGAAAATCGCTGCTCGATTACGGCCCGAAATGAAAAAACCGCTTTCAAGTAACCTTGAAGCGGTTTTTGCCGGCGTGGGTCGCCCCC
>CASPAC010000011.1 GCA_949419965.1 Bacteroidales bacterium | reverse complement strand
ACAATTCACAATTCACAATTCACAATTCACAATTCACAATTCACAATTCACAATTTTGTGATTAATCTCGGCAGCGGCCGCTTTCGGACTATGCTTCGCAAGGAGGAGAAAGACAAACGCAGTGCAGTCAAACATCTGTATCGTCAGCATACAGATTCTTCGTCGCTGTGCTCCTCAGAATGACAAACTACTTCTTAATTGTGCATTTTGCATTCTGAATTGTGCATTTTGAATTGTTTTGTTCCCCCTCCGCCGCATTCCTCATAGCGATTGCTTTACAACGCCTGCTGCGGGCAACCGCCACGTGACGGACGGGACTTTGTCGCCCGATATGGAAGCCGGCTTCTGTTGGAGTTCGTCTTCCCACGCTGTGGGCTATTCGAGTGCCGCGCTGCTTCAGTTCGGAAGGAGCGCCGTCGCGCCGTTGGACTTTTCGGGCCATGGTCACGGCTTTTCCGTGCGCTGCGTCCAGCATCTGCGGGAGTTGCCGCCGAAAGCGGATGTGCCGCCGGCCGTCGTTTCTTCCGGAGATGACGGCGGGACGGTGCCCGCTCCCGGCCGGGTCGCAAATATGGCGGCATCTATTGCGCCGCACGGATTATTTTTCTATCTTTGTGGTCCGATTTCGTGGAATAAAAAAGAAAAAATCAAATACAAAACACTCATTATGAAGATCGTAAGAGAACAGCGCGAAGGCGGCAGCTCGTTGCTCCGCGTGAAGGTCGGCGAGGCCGACTATGCCCAGGAGGTCGAGAAGATGCTGCGCGACTACCGTCGCAAGGCCAACATCCCCGGTTTCCGTCCCGGCATGGTGCCCATGGGCATCGTCAAGAAGATGTACGGCAAGGGCGTCCTGGCCGAGCAGTCGTACCGGCTGGCGTCGAACGCCGCTTTCGATTACCTGCAGAAGGAGAAGATCGACTACCTGGGCGACGTGATCCCGTCGGACGAGCAGGGCGACTTCGATTTCGAGAACGGCAAGGAGTTCGACTTCGTCTTCGAGTTCGGCGAAGCGCCCGAAATCAAGCTCGACCTTACGGAGAAGGACAAGGTGACCTACAACCGCATCAAGGTCGACAAGAAGATGCACGACGACTACCGCTCCAACTTCCTGCGTCGCTTCGGCCGTCTGGTCGACACCGGGAAGGTGACTTCCGACGAGGCGCTGAGCGTGACGCTGGATAACGGCGACATGAACGTGGCCGATGCCTATGTGGGCCTTATCTCCTTGTCGGAGGAGGAGCGCAAGCCTTTCATTGGCAAGAAGGTCGGCGACAAGATGGAGGTCAACATCAACGAGCTCTATAAGAATCCTTCGCAGCGCGCTGCCGTGCTGCAGGTCAAGCAGGGCGAGCTGGAGGGCATCAATCCCGCATTCTCGCTGGAGATCACCAAAATCCGCAAGTTCGCCGAACCCGAATTGAACGAGGAGTTCTTCAAGATGGCTTTCCCGGCCGGCAACGTGACGTCGGAAGCCGATCTCGACAAGTTCGTCGACGAGGAGATCGCCAAGGAGCTTTCGCGCGAGAGCGACTACCTCTTCACGCTCCAGCTCCGCGACTACCTTATCAAGAAAGCCGGGCTGAAGATGCCCGAGGCGTTCCTCAAGCGTTGGCTCTACACCATCAACGAGGGCAAGTTCTCGATGGAGGAGATCGAGAAGGATTTCGATCAGTTCCTCAAGATGTTCACCTGGAACTACATGCAGAAGCACTTCATCCAGTCGGAGAAGATCGCCGTGTCGAAGGACGAGGCCGTGGCCGAAGCCAAGGCGCTGGCCGCCGCGCAGTTCGCGCAGTACGGCATGCCGTCGGCTCCCGACGACATGTTGGCCGGTTATGCCGAGAAGATTCTCGCCGACAAGGAGCAGGGCCAGAAGATCTACGAGAAGCTCTACGAGGTGAAGGTCGTGGAGTCCGTCAAGCAGAAGATCAAGGTGACGGAAAAGGCCGTTTCTGCCGACGATTTCGCCAGCCTGGCCAAGGAACTTTAGTTTTTCGCACGAAATTCCTACCTTCGGACTTTGCAGGCGTGATGTTTGCAAAGTCCTTTTTGTGAAAGGGAGCCAATCCCGGAATGAGAAATCGAACGTCGGAATCGGTGTTTTTTCGGCGGTTCCGCATGCCGGAATGCGTTTTCCGGCGGGTGCGCCGGTCGTCTTTCCGGCAGAAATGCCTTGCGTGCGGGATGCGGCGAAACGAATTTCGGTTTTCGATGCTGATTTGTGAATTTTAATTTGTGAACTCTGCGAATATGTCCGAATTTGAGAAATATGCACGCGGGAAGTGCGGCATCAGTTCGTTGAAACTGCACGATTTCCGCTCCGTCTGCGAGGCCTACGTCTCGCCGACGATCATCGAGGAGCGCCAGTTGAACATCGCCACGATGGACGTCTTCTCGCGGTTGATGATGGACCGCATCATCTTCCTCGGCGCACCCATCTACGACGATGCCGCCAACATCATCCAGGCGCAGCTGCTCTTCCTGGAGTCCGTCGATCCCGAGAAGGACATCCAGATCTACATCAACTCGCCCGGCGGTTCGGTTTCGGCCGGACTGGGCATCTACGACACCATGCAGCTGGTCGCTTCCGACGTCGCCACGATCTGTACGGGCCTCGCTGCGTCGATGGGCGCCGTGCTGCTCACGGCCGGCGCTCCCGGCAAACGGTCGGCGCTGCCCCATTCGCGGGTGATGATCCATCAGCCTCTGGGCGGAGCCCAGGGCCAGGCTTCCGACATCGAGATCACGGCCCGCGAGATCATGAAAACCAAGCGCGAGCTCTACGGCATCCTGGCCGCTCATTCGGGTGTTTCGGTCAAGAAGATCGAGAAGGACGCCGACCGCGACTACTGGCTCTCGGCCGCCGAGGCCCGCGACTACGGTCTCATCGACGAAGTGCTCACCAAACGCGAAAAACAATGACGCAGAACCGACGCAACGGCCGCCGCGCAGGCGGCGACAACACGATCGACCGCTGTTCCTTCTGCGGTGCCCGGCGCGACGAGGTCGGCTTCATGTTCCAGGGCGCAGACGGAGCCAACATCTGCGACAAGTGCATCGAAAACGGCCATAAGATCCTTGTCGACAGCGAGATGTCCGTCCGCAGGCAGTCCGCCGCTCCGTTCCGCCGCGAAGACCTGCTGAAACCGGCTCAGATCAAGGATTTTCTGGACCAGTATGTCATCGGACAGGACGCTGCCAAGCGTTATCTTTCCGTGGCGGTCTACAACCATTACAAGCGGCTGCTTCATGCGCCCGGCGAAAACGAGGTCGAGATCGACAAGTCCAACGTGGTGCTCGTCGGTCCGACGGGTACCGGTAAAACTCTGATGGCCCGCACGATCGCCAGGCTGCTGAAGGTGCCTTTCACCATTGTCGACGCTACGGTCCTCACCGAGGCCGGTTACGTCGGCGAGGATGTCGAGAGCATCCTTTCGCGTCTGCTGCAGGTGGCCGACTACAACGTGGCGCTGGCCGAGCGCGGCATCGTCTTCATCGACGAGATCGACAAGATCGCGCGCAAGGGCGACAATCCCTCCATCACGCGCGACGTCTCGGGCGAGGGCGTGCAGCAGGCGCTGCTCAAACTGCTGGAGGGCACCGTGGTCAACGTCCCGCCCCAGGGCGGGCGCAAGCATCCCGACCAGAAGTTCATCCAGGTCGACACGCGCAACATCCTCTTCATCTGCGGCGGTGCGTTCGACGGCATCGAGCGCAAGATCGCCCAGCGGCTCAACACCCGCGCCGTGGGCTACGGCCGCGCCGTCGCCGAGCGGATCGACCGTTCGAACTTGATGCAGTATGTCACCCCGCAGGACCTCAAGGCGTTCGGACTCATTCCCGAGCTCGTGGGGCGTCTGCCGGTGCTCACTTACATGCAGCCTTTGGAGCGCGACGCCCTGCGGCGGATTCTCACCGAGCCCCGGAACGCCATCGTCAAGCAGTACGAGCGTCTGTTCGAGCTCGACGGTGTGAAGTTGAAGTTCGACGACGAGGCGCTGGACTTCATCGTCGACAAGGCCGTCGAATTCAAGCTCGGCGCCCGCGGTCTGCGGTCGATCTGCGAGGCCGTGATGATGGATGCCATGTTCGACCTGCCCTCGGGCGATGCGCCCCGTTTCACCGTCACGGGGCCCTATGCTTCGGAGAAGATCGACCGGGCGAATATTTGTGCTTTCCGTCAGGTCGGATAAACGCGTTTTTTTGCTATCTTTGAATGCTCCCCGCCCCGGCAATGCTCAAATAAATTCGGCATTGCCCTCGCTTATGCGTATTTTGGCATGCGCCGAAGATACTTCCGCTCGGCAAAATGCAAGCAAGCTTGCTTTTGCCCTCGCTTATGCGTATTTTGGCATGCGCCGAAGATACTTCCGCTCGGCAAAATGCAAGCAAGCTTGCTTTTGCCCTCGCTTATGCGTATTTTGGCATGCGCCGAAGATACTTCCGCTCGGCAAAATGCAAGCAAGTTTGCTTTTGCCCTCGCTTATGCGTATCTTTGTTAGCCGCTTCGTCCGCACCGCCTTGCGGTCCGCTGAGTGCCGCGGGCAGGTTTGTGCGAAGACCGATATGAAAAGATAAAACAACTCGAATAGCCTATGTCTACAAATTCCAAACTTACGCGCGTCGCCGACAACATCCGTATCTTGTCGGCCGCCATGGTCGAGAAGGCCAAGTCGGGACATCCGGGCGGTGCCATGGGCGGTGCCGATTTCATCACCGTACTCTACACCGAGTTCCTGCGTTACGATCCCGAGCGTATGGACTATCCTTTCCGCGACCGTTTCTTCCTCGATCCCGGTCACATGTCGCCGATGCTCTACTCTACGTTGGCGCTTGCCGGCCATTATTCGGTCGACGACCTGCAGTCGCTCAGACAGTGGGGCAGCGTCACGCCCGGACATCCCGAGGTCGACGTCATGCGCGGTGTGGAGAATACGTCGGGTCCTCTGGGTCAGGGCCATGCCATGGCTTTGGGCGCCGCCATCGCCGAGCGCTTCCTGGCTGCCCGCTTCGGCGAGTGGACGGCTCACAAGACCTACGCCTATATCTCCGACGGTGCCGTCGAGGAGGAGATTTCGCAGGGCGTCGGCCGCATCGCCGGCCACCTGGGCCTTGCGAATTTCATCATGTACTACGATTCCAACAACATCCAGCTCTCGACCAAGGTCGACGAGGTCGACACGGAGAATGTCGCTCAGAAGTACGAAGCATGGGGTTGGAACGTGCTGTCGGTCGACGGACACGACATCGACGGCCTCCGTGCGGCTCTCGTGGCCGCCAACGCCGAAACCGAGCGGCCGACCCTCATCATCGGCCGTACGACCATGGGCAAGGGTGCCGTGGCCGCCGACGGTTCGTGCTACGAGGACAAGGTTTCGACCCACGGCCAGCCGTTGTCGGCCGCCGGAGCCGATCTGGCCGCCACGGTCCGCAACCTCGGGGGCGATCCCGACGAGCCTTTCGCTTTCTTCGAGGAGAGCCGCGAGATTTTCGGTGCCCGCCGCGAAGCGCTCAAGGCATGGGCCGCCGAGCAGGCCAAGGTCGAGAAGAACTGGCGCCAGGAGCATAAGGAGCTGGCCCGCAAGCTCGACGGCTTCTTCAAGGGCGAGCTTCCCGAGATCGACTACAAGTGCGTCGAGATGAAACCCGACGTCGCCACGCGCGCCGCGTCGGCCACGACTCTGGGGCTCTATGCCGAGAAGATCGAGAACATGATCGTCGCTTCGGCCGACCTCTCCAACTCCGACAAGACCGACGGCTTCCTCAAGAAGACCAAGGCTTTCGCCAAGGGCGATTTCTCCGGCAAATTCTTCCAGGCCGGCGTCTCCGAGCTCACCATGGCCTGCGTTATGAACGGTATGGCCCTGCACGGCGGCGTCATTCCCGCCTGCGGCACTTTCTTCGTCTTCTCCGATTACATGAAGCCCGCCGTGCGTCTGGCGGCCCTCATGCGGCTGCATGTCGTCTATGTCTGGACCCACGATTCGTTCCGCGTCGGCGAGGACGGACCTAC
Organism: Bacteroidales bacterium; assembly: GCA_949419965.1. The sequence continues at coordinate 44,120 of CASPAC010000011.1, read as the reverse complement.
GCACCAGCCCATCGAGCACGAGGCGCAGATCCGATTGATGGAGCATCTGCGCAACCACCACGGCGAGCGCTCGATGGTCGTTCTGCGGCCGGCCGACGGCGAAGAGACCCTTATGGCCTGGAAAACCGCCGTCGAGGAGCACCGCCCCGTGGCATTGGTGCTGTCGCGTCAGAATATCAAGAACCTGCCCACGTTGGGCCGTACGCGTCGGGAGGAGGCCGCGCAGGTCGTCAAGGGCGGTTACGTCGTCATGGATGCCGCCAAACCCGCTGCTGTCCTCGTCGCTTCCGGTTCGGAGGTCGCTACGTTGGTCGAGGGTGCCGAGTTGCTGGCCAAGGAGGGCATCGCCGTCCGCGTTGTCAACGTGCCTTCGGAGGGTCTTTTCCGCGACCAGCCCAAGTCGTACCAGGAGAGTGTCCTGCCTGTCGGCATCGCGCGTTACGGACTCACTTCCGGCCTGCCCGTCAATCTGTTGGGGCTCGTCGGCGAGAACGGCATGATCCACGGTCTCGACCACTTCGGTTTTTCGGCGCCCTACAAGGTTCTCGACGAGAAGTTCGGTTTCAACGGTGAAACCGTCGCCGCCGAAGTCAAGAAACTGCTGAAGAAGTAGTTTTCGGCGGCAACGTCTTCACGTGGCCGGCGAGGCTTTTCCGGCGGCAACGTCCTACCAAGGAGCCGCCGAAGTCAAGAAACTGCTGAAGAAGTAGTTTCCGGCGGCAAGGTCTTCGCGTGGCCGTCGAGGGTTTTTCCGGCGGCAACGTCTTCGCGTGGCCGGCGAGGGTTTTCCCGGCGGCAACGTCTTCGCGTGGCCGGCGAGGGTTTTCTCGGCGGCAACGTCCTACCAAGGAGCCGCCGAAGTCAAGAAACTGTCGAACCGATAGTCTCCGGTCTCTATGCCAATGACCGCCCCGGAATTTTCCGGGGCGGTTTCGTATGGAGCGGATCGTCGGTTCTTGTGCCGCCGGGATTCCTCCGGATTGCGGCTCGAGCCCGAACTGCGAAACGACCGCCGCAGAGGCGACCGGTAGGAAAATTCCTTTTTATTTTGTATTTTTGTCGATTGGAAAAATCAAAATCACAAAATACGATGACTCAGGAGGAACTTTTCAAGAAACTGGTCGCCCATTGCAAGGAATACGGCTTCGTATTCCCGTCGAGCGAGATCTACGACGGTCTGGGCGCCGTCTACGACTACGGCCAGAACGGCGTGGAGCTGAAGAACAACATCAAGCGCTATTGGTGGGATTCGATGGTCAAGCTCCACGAGAACATCGTGGGTCTCGATGCCGCCATCTTCATGCATCCGCGCACGTGGGAGGCTTCGGGCCATGTCGGAGCGTTCAACGATCCGCTCATCGACAACCGCGATTCCAAGAAGCGCTACCGCGCCGACGTCCTTGTCGAGGAGTGGCTCGCCAAGCAGGACGAGAAGATCGAGAAGGAGGTCGAGAAGGCCCGCAAGCGCTTCGGCGAGTCGTTCGACGAGGCCAAGTACCGCGAGACTTCGCCCCGCGTGCAGGAGACTGCCGCCAAGCGCGACGCCGTGCACAAGCGTTTTGCCGATGCGCTCAACGCCAACGACCTCAATGAGCTGCGGCAGATCATCCTCGACTGCGAGATCGTGTGCCCCGTTTCCGGTACGCGCAACTGGACCGAGGTGCGGCAGTTCAACCTGATGTTCTCCACGCAGATGGGTTCCACGGCCGACGGCGCCAGCACCATCTACCTGCGCCCCGAGACGGCGCAGGGCATCTTCGTCAACTTCCTTAACGTGCAGAAGACCGGCCGCATGAAGCTGCCGTTCGGCATTGCGCAGATCGGCAAGGCGTTCCGCAACGAGATCGTCGCCCGCCAGTTCATCTTCCGCATGCGCGAGTTCGAGCAGATGGAGATGCAGTTCTTCGTGCGTCCCGGCACCGAAATGGAGTGGTGGAACGAGTGGAAGAACACCCGTATGGCTTGGCATCGTGCCCTCGGTTTCGGCGACGACAACTACCGTTTCCACGACCACGACAAGCTGGCCCACTACGCCAACGCCGCTACCGACGTCGAGTACAATTTCCCGTTCGGTTTCAAGGAGGTCGAGGGCATCCATTCGCGTACCGATTTCGACTTGGGCAACCACCAGAAGTTCTCGGGCAAGAAAATCCAGTACTTCGACCCCGAGACGGGCGAAAGCTACGTGCCCTATGTCGTCGAGACGTCGATCGGCGTCGACCGCATGTTCCTGCAGGTCATGTCGGCGGCCTATACCGAGGAGCAGCTCGACGGCGGCGATTCGCGCGTGGTGCTGCGCCTGCCTGCGGCACTGGCTCCCGTCAAGGCGGCCATCCTGCCGCTCGTCAAGAAGGACGGCATGCCCGAGATCGCGCAGAAGATCGTCGACGAACTGAAGTACGATTTCAATGTGGTCTACGACGAGAAAGATTCGGTCGGCAAGCGTTACCGCCGCCAGGATGCCGTCGGCACGCCGTTCTGCATCACCGTCGACGGCCAGACCGCCGAGGACGGCACCGTCACGGTGCGCCACCGCGATTCGATGGAGCAGGAGCGCGTCAAGATCGAGGCTCTGCATGCCATGGTCGAGGAGGAGTGCTCGTACCGGAAGTTGTTCAAGAAACTGAACCTTTAATTGAAGTGAAAATGGAAAGGTCGAAGATGAAAGTCCGTCTGCCGGAACATTTCATTTTCAACCTTTCACTTCTCGCTTTCTCGAAGTGTCGCGCATTCTGGCCATAGACTACGGTACCAAGCGTACGGGAATCGCCGTGAGCGACCCCCTGCGGCTGATCGCGGGCGGACTCGTGACGGTTGAGACGCGGCAGCTCGAAAAGTGGCTCGCAGACTATTTTGCCCGCGAGAACGTTGGTACCATTGTGTTGGGCAAACCCGCCCGGATGGACGGCACGCCCTCCGAGACGTGGCGTTTCATCGAGCCGCTCGCGGCGCGGTTGCGGCAGGCATGGCCCGACAAGGAGGTGGTTTTCCACGACGAGCGCTTCACTTCGGTGCTGGCCCACCGGGCGATGCTCGAAAGCGGCATCGGCAAGATGGCCCGCCGCGACAAGGCGTTGGTGGACAAGATTTCCGCCACGATCATTTTACAAAGTTACATGGAGTTCAACCAATGATTTATCCGATTGTCATCTATGGCGACGAGGTGCTGCGCAAGCCCTGCGAGCCGGTCGCTGCCGATTTTCCCGATCTGAAAAAGCTCGTCGACGACATGTTTCTCACCCTCGGCGAAGCCGGAGGCGTGGGGCTGGCCGCTCCGCAGATCGGCAAGAGCCTGCGTCTTTTCATCGTCGACTGCACCCCGTGGGCCGAGGACGACCCGTCGTGCGCCGACTTCAAGCAGGCGTTCGTCAATGCCGAGATCTACGCCTATTCCGAACAGACGAAAACTTACAACGAGGGCTGCCTGTCGTTTCCGGGGCTCTATGCCGATGTGCCGCGTTCGCTGTCGATCCGCGTGCGTTACCTCGACGAGGAGCTGAAGCCCCACGACGAGGAGTTCACGGGCTACAAGGCCTGGGTCATCCAGCATGAGTACGACCATATCGAGGGGCGCGTTTTCGTCGACCGCGTCGCTCCCTTGCGCCGCAACCTGCTCAAAGGCAAGTTGCTCAACCTGGCTAAAGGAAAATATCGTTGCAGCTACAAGACCCGGTAGCCGAAAGGCGGTCGGGCGGCAAGCCGGTAAGCGCTTAGCGGCCGGAGCGCCTGCCGGTTCGGCCGAATATCGGGACGTTCATTTGCGCCGTCCCAAAAACGAAAGCGACTCCCTTTTGGGAGCCGCTTTTCATATTGCCGTTGCCGGAGCGTCAGAACTTGTAGGTTGCGCCGACGCTGATGATGATCGGATTTTTCCAGTATTTGTGGGTCTGCACCATCCACTTGAATCCGGCCGAGATGTCCCAGTTGCGCGTGATGTTGAAGTCGGTGCCGGCGCCGAGGTTGATGCCGCACGACCAGTCGCCGATGTCGTTGGCGCTCAGACCCACCTGCGGATAGAGCGTCCAGAAGCGCGCCGGGTGGAAGAGGTACTGCATGTCGGCGCTGATGTCCACCGAGCAGTATTTCTTGCAGAGGAACGTCACGGCCGGCTGGATGCGCCATCTGTCCGTGAAGGAGTAGCGGGCCAGGGCGCCCACGCCGAAGATGGCGCCGTCGGCTCCGGTATTGGTATAGACGCCGATCTGCGGGCCGAGTGCCCATTTGCCCTTGTCCTGGGCCGAGACGGCTCCCAAGGCGAAAAGTGCGGCCATAGCCGTCAGAAGAATCTTTTTCATTTCCGGTTATTTTAATTTTACAAAAGTGAGCTTTTGTCCGTTTGCTTGTCAAATATATGCAAAAATCCCTTGTCTGCCAAGCAAATTCAACGAAGCGGGGTATTTTGATAACAAACCGACCACATCGCAACACTCGTGCCGATTCGGGCGTTTCGGAGTCCCGAAAACGAAACGTCAGGGCCGAAAAACAGGATATTCCGTCATCGCAGGCGGTTTTCCCGCTTCGCATGTCCGGTTCGGTTGTTCCGGGTGTGCGTTTCTGTCGCTTGCCGTCTCCGGATCCGCCCGGACCGGGGTTCGGTGTTCTCCGGAGGCGTCGGTCCGGACGGACAAAAGCCGCATAAGTCAGAAAAACAACTCGTGTAGATGCTGGACGCAGCGCACGGAAAGAGCGTAGGAGCGGTTGTCCGTTCGGAAAGGCTCGACGTAGCTCTGTTTGAAACCCAGGAAACTGGCGTTCGGATGGCCCGATGCGTAGGGGGACGAGGACCACGCAAAGCCGCCGACGCCGACATTTTCCAAGGCTCCCGAGTCGCGGTTGCGGTCGCCCGCAGCAGATGTCGGGAAACAATCGCTGGAATGGATGGCGCGGAGAGGGAACAAGTTCAATTCTGAATTGTTTTGTTCTCGGCTCCGCAGCAGACTGGGATGTACAGCCGACGGCGTAGCGGTCGGGAGACAGGAGTGCCGGCCCCGGTTGTCGGGGTTTTCCGGATTGCCGGGGCGCTGTCGTGCAGTCTTTGTTCGCGAACGCAACTTGCGGATAGCGAGCCCGGCGACAGCTGAAAAGCAGCGAGCCTTCGCGTCGGGAGACTATGGTTCGCGCAACTCTGCGAGTTGCCGAAACCGACAAAGACCGTGTAAGACGATTCCTGAATATGCCCGCCGCCATAATGCCGCCGGCGGATTGCTGAATCTACTTTGCCTCGCTGATGCGAGCCGTGGCCCGCATCATTCCGGGCGGAAGTTGCTGGGGCAAAGTTAGGAATTATAATCGTACTTTGTGCCTTGTCCCGAAACATTGTCCGGCTTCGATACTGCGGTCCGGGGCCCGAATGAAACCCGATTAAAAACAAGTTCCGGTTCTCTGAATAAGGTTCGGTTCCATGTTCTCCGGTCGTAAAAAAGCACCGCCCGGCCGTGGAGGCCGGGCGGCGGATAGCGGGCGGAAACGGTCCCCTTCGCAGAGGCCCCCTCCGGGAACTACTTCTGGTTGAGGGCTGCGTGGGCGGCGGCCAGGCGTGCGATGGGCACGCGGAAGGGCGAGCAGCTCACGTAGTTGAGTCCGGCGTAGTGGCAGAACTCCACCGACGAGGGTTCGCCGCCGTGTTCGCCGCAGATGCCGCACTTGAGGTTCTCGCGCGTGCCGCGGCCCTTGAACACCGCTTCGCGGATAAGCTGGCCCACACCGTTGCGGTCCAGAATCTGGAACGGGTCGTTCTTCAGAATGCCCTTTTCGAGGTAGACGGGCAGGAACTTCGAGATGTCGTCGCGCGAGAAGCCCAGCGTCATCTGCGTCAGGTCGTTGGTGCCGAACGAGAAGAACTGCGCCACTTCGGCGATCTGGTTGGCCGTCACGGCGGCGCGCGGCACCTCGATCATCGTGCCGACCATGTATTCGATCTTGTCGTTGCGTTCGCTGAAGACCTGCTCGGCCGTCCGGTCGATGATGTTTTTCTGGTAGCGCAGCTCCTTGTGGTTGCCCACCAGCGGCACCATGATCTCCACATGGACGGGCACTCCCGCGGCCTTGACATTCATCGCAGCCTCGATGATGGCGCGGGTCTGCATTTCGGTGATCTCGGGATAGGTGTTGCCCAGACGGCAGCCGCGGTGGCCCAGCATCGGGTTGAACTCGGCCAGCGACTCCACCTTGGCCACGATCTTCGAGAGCGGTTCGTGCATCTCCTCGGCCATCTCTTTCTGGCCCTTCTCATCGTGGGGTACGAACTCGTGCAAGGGGGGATCGAGCAGACGGACCGTCACCGGGTAGCCGTTCATCGCCTTGAACAGCCCCTCGAAGTCGCCGCGCTGGATGGGCAGCAGCTTGGCCAGCGCCACGCGGCGTCCGGCTTCGTCGTCGGCCAGAATCATCTCGCGGATGGCCTTGATGCGGTCGCCCTCGAAGAACATGTGCTCCGTGCGGCAGAGTCCGATGCCTTCGGCACCGAATTCGAACGCCTGCGCAGCGTCTTTCGGCGTGTCGGCATTGGCGCGCACTTTCAGCACCGAATATTTGCCGGTCAGCTCCATGAGTTTGCCGAAGTCGCCGCTCAGATCGGCGGCCTTGGTGGCTACCTGTCCCAGGTAGACTTCGCCCGTCGAGCCGTTGAGCGAAATCCAGTCGCCCTCCTTCACTGTGAAGCCGTTCACCTTGATGGTGCGGGCCTTGTAGTCGATTTCCAGCTCACCGGCGCCCGATACGCAGCATTTGCCCATGCCGCGCGCCACGACGGCGGCGTGCGACGTCATGCCGCCGCGGGCCGTCAGAATGCCGGCGGCGTCGAGCATGCCCTTGAGGTCCTCGGGCGAGGTCTCGATACGCACCAGCACGGCTTTCTGTCCCGTCTTGGCCAGCACTTTCTCCGCATCGTCGGCAAAGAACACCACGGGACCCGTCGCCGCTCCGGGCGAGGCGGGCAGACCCTTGGTGATGACCTGCGCCGAAGCGATGGCTTTCTTGTCGAATACCGGGTGCAGGAGTTCGTCGAGCTTGGCCGGTTCGCAGCGCAGCACGGCGGTCTTTTCGTCGATCAGCCCCTCGCGCAGCATCTCCATGGCGATGCGCACCATCGCCGCGCCCGTGCGTTTGCCGTTGCGGCACTGGAGCATCCACAGCTTGCCGTCCTGGATGGTGAATTCGATGTCCTGCATGTCGGTGAAGTACTGTTCCAGGTGGTGCTGGATCTCGTTCAGCTCCTTGTAGACTTCGGGCATCACCTCTTCCAGCGAGGGGTATTTCGACTTGCGTTCTTCTTCGCTGATGTTCTGCGCCTTGGCCCAGCGCTTCGAGCCCTCGACGGTGATCTGCTGCGGGGTGCGGATGCCGGCTACGACGTCCTCGCCCTGGGCGTTGATCAGGTATTCGCCGTTGAAGATGTTTTCACCCGTCGCGGCGTCGCGCGAGAAAGCCACGCCCGTGGCCGAATTCTGGCCCATGTTGCCGAAGACCATGGCCTGCACCGACACGGCCGTGCCCCATTCGGCGGGGATGTTGTTGAGCTTGCGGTAGAGGATGGCGCGTTCGTTCATCCACGAGCCGAATACGGCGCAGATGGCGCCCCACAGCTGGTCCCACGGATTGGCCGGGAATTCTTCGCCGGTCTGTTTCTTGACAGCGGCCTTGAAGTTTCTGACCAGTTCCTTGAGGTCGTCGGTCGTCAGGTCGGTGTCGTTTTTCACACCGCGTTTCTTCTTCTGCTCGTCGATGATTTCCTCGAACGGGTCGTGGTCTTCCTTCGACACGGGTTTCATGCCCAGCACCACGTCGCCGTACATCTGCACGAAGCGGCGGTAGGAGTCCCACGCGAAGCGCGGATTGCCCGTGCGCTTGGCCACGGCCTCCACGGCCTGGTCGTTCATGCCCAGGTTGAGGATCGTGTCCATCATGCCGGGCATCGAGGCGCGGGCGCCCGAGCGGACCGAAACCAGCAGCGGCATCTCCTTGTCGCCGAAGCGCATGCCCGTCAGGCACTCGATGTTCTTCATCGCTTTCTCCACTTCGGGGCGCAGCATCTCGATGACGGCCTGCTTGCCGTGCTGGTAGTATTCGGTGCACACCTCCGTGGTGATGGTGAAGCCCGGAGGTACGGGAATGCCGATCAGGTTCATTTCTGCCAGGTTGGCACCTTTGCCGCCGAGCAGTTCACGCATCTTGCCGTTTCCTTCGGCTTCCTTGTTGCCGAAGGTGTAGACTCGTTTGACGTCTGCCATAAGTTTTTCTTTTTATGTTGTGAATTTTGTTTTCGTGCCGCTTTTTTCCGCCCCGGTCAAGCCCGCATCATCCGACACCTCGGCGTCTGCCAGCTCCGCGTCCGGCTCGTCGGAAAACTTCTTGCGCAGCTTTCCTTCGTTTCGGTGTAATCCCAAGCAACCTTGGTCTGCGCCCGGCGTAAGGAAATACCTCGTTTTTCGTGAGACGGATGGCGAATTTAGCGAAATTATTTTGCTTTTCCAAATTTGCAGGCTCCATTGTGCGCTCCTCGCGCCGCTTTTGGGGCCGGTCGGGAACAGCGTGAAGCGATGCTTCGGCAGGAGTGCAGGCCTTTACGGGGATTACTCAATGTAGACGTACACCGGCAGGGCGTAGCTCGTTCCGCCGCAGTAGCGGCGGCGGTCGTAGGCGGGGAGCGGCCGGGTTCCGGCGGGGTCGAGCAGGAAACGCCGGATGTAGACGTCGCCCGTCCGTACGCGCAGCGCCGTGTCGACGGCTATGCGGTCGCGCATGATCCAGCCGGCACGACCGCGGATGTTGCCCCGGCCGGCTTTTTCGGCGCGGGCATGAACATCGCGCAGTCCGTATTGGGCGGTTTCGCGGGCCGGCAGGCGGCCCATGACGATCAGTTTGACACCGGGCCGTTCGTCGCGCAGCTCCCCGACCATCCAGCGGAACATGCGCTGCTCGCTGCACAGCACCAGGCCCACGGTGTCGCTCCGGAACCGCTGTCTCGGCCCGCGGCCTGCGGGGCGGCGCAGGATGCCCTCGACATAGAGGTAGCGGCGGCCCGTTTCGACGTAGCGGGGGAAGAACATGTCGGCATAGTAGAGCAGTGCGAAATCCATGCCGTCCAGTGAGTTGAGCGTGCGGTGCAGGTAGGTGTAGTCGCCCTGACAGGCGGCGGCGATGTCGCGTACGACCTGTTCGTTCTCGACGCTCCACAGCGCCACGACGGGCAGCCCCAGCGAATCGATCAGTGCGGCCGTCCGGGCTGTTTTGCGGCGGTAGCGCGCAGTATTCCAGCGCAGCGGGCCCTGCGGCGTGTAGTCGCTGTCGTCGTAGAAAGGCGACGGGACGGTGTCGTAGAGGTGGTCGGCGTCGAGGTAGGCGATGCCGAACGGACGGAGTCTTTCCGGCCTGCCCGATTCCCGGGGCTGTTCTTCGGCGTAGTGTGCCGGTTGTTGGGTTTGTCCGGGGTGCTGTGTCTCGCTCCGGGCCGCGGCGGGGTGTCCGCCGAGGAGGACGAGCAGAAGGAAAGCCGCCTTGATAGGTATCATGGCGGCGGAATCAGAGCGGTTTTTCGGGAAGAAAGAGACGAGGAGAACAGCCCAGATATTTTGCAATCAAATTGATATGATTCAAGTTGTATTTTGACGGGCTTTTGGGACTTTCGACCTGGCTGATGAAACTGTCGCTGACCCCGATTCCGAAAGCTAACATGGATTGCGACACGTCCTGGGCCATTCGCGCCTGGCGGACGGCTGCACTCACATAAAGATCGAAATCGCTTTTTGCTTTCACCTGCGTCTTGTTTAGGACGTTGTAAAGCTAAAAAAGATGCCAAAGGAAAAGTTTAGTTATAACTTCAATTCGTTAAGCTATATCTAAAAATACGACCTTTTTTGAATGTCAGGGCCGGAGAACGGGATGTCTGTACGGATTTTCGGGTCGGAGCCTGCGGGGCACGCTTGCGGGCCTCCGCGGGGCGAGGCTCCGGCCCGCATGGGGTTTGCGATTTTGGGAGGTCATCGACTGCGGGCGTTTTGTGGGGCAGGGCTCCGGCCCGCATGGGTTTTGCGATTTCAGGAGGTCGTCAAGCGGCGTTCGGCAGGCTGCCGGCAGGTAACGAAACAGCCGGATAACAACCACGAAATAACCCGAAACAGGAAACCGACCGTTTCGCCTTCCGTATTTTCTCATGTTTGGCTTCCCACCCGGAAAAAGCGGCCCGGCAGATGCTTGGACGCAGCGCACGGATAAGGCGTAGGCACGGTTGGTACCGTTGAACGGACCCACGTTGCCCGCATTGAAGAGTATCCGGCTCGCGTTGTTGTGGCCCGAGGCGAGAGGCGACGACGACAAAGCCGTGCCCTCGACGCCGATGCCGCCCAAGGCTCCCGTCGCAGTGTGGCGGTAGCCCGAAGCAGGCGCAAGGGACGATCGCTGGGATGGATGGTGCGGAGAGGGCGGACCAATGGTTTTGCAAGGAACCGTGCGGCTCCGAGAGCCGTACGGGCCGCAGCCTTGGCCGGCGGAGTTCCGCAAGCGTGCTCCGCAGACTGCGCCCGAAATTCCGTACGAGGTTGACAGCGACGGCAAATCGTCCGTCCGGGTCGGCTGCGGGGGCAAGCTGTTCCCGGGTGCAAGGTAGCAGATGACAGGCCCGTTGTCAATTGTCATTGGCCATAAGCTCCGCGCCAGGCTGGGATGTACAACCGGCGTTCCGGTCACGGGACTCGGCCGGATGCCGGTGGATCGTTGAATCTGCCGACCGCTCCGGTACGACGTTTCCGCTATGCCGCGTGCGACGCTGCAAGTGCGCGAAAACGTGCGTGAAAGGAACCGTGGTCCCTACCGTTCCGGGTCGTCAGGGCCGCTTTTACAGGGTGGAGAGTAAAGGGAAAAGTCCGTTCCGGCCCCGTCACTCGGCGATCACGCCCGAACCGACGAGCTCGTCGCCGTCGTACCATGCCGCAAACTGGCCCGGAGCGATGCCGCGCTGGGGCGTGTCGAACAGCAGGAAGATCCCTTCGGGCCGGGCGTAGAGGGTGGCTCCCTGCAAGGGTTGACGGTAGCGGATGCGCACTTGGAAACGGGCCTGCCCGCCGGTCGGAATCGCCCGCGCGGGGTCGATCCAGTGGACCTCCTGCGGTTCGATGCGCAGCGCTGGGCGCCAGAGTCCCGGGTGTGCGTCGCCCTCGCCGACATAGATGGCATTGGCGTCGACGTCGGTCGCCAGAATGAAAAGCGACTCCTTGCGGCCGCCGATGCCGAGCCCCTTGCGCTGGCCGACGGTGTAGTAGTGAGCGCCGTTGTGGGTGCCGATCTTCTTGCCGTCGCGCACGGTGTAGCGCCACGGAGCCGCCAGCGCCGCCAGTTCTTCGGTCGTCGGCGCGCCCTCGGGCACGGCGGGCCGCAGGGCGAATTTGGGCCATGACGGGAGTATTTCGTGCACGTTGCCGGGTTTGGCGGCGAGTTTCTGTTGCAGAAAAACGGGCAGATCGACCTTGCCTACGAAGCAGATGCCCTGCGAATCCTTGCGCTTGGCCGTGGCCAGGTGTTGTTCCTCGGCGATGCGCCGCACCTCGGGCTTGAGGAGTCCGCCCACGGGAAACAGCGCATAGCGCAGCTGTTCCTGCGAGAGCTGGCACAGAAAGTAGCTCTGGTCCTTGTTGGGGTCGGTGCCGGCCAGCAGCTTGCAGCGCACGGTGCCGTCGGCGTCCGTCTCCTCGGCCTTGCGGCAGTAGTGACCCGTGGCCACGTAGTCGGCGCCGAGCTTGAGGGCTTCGTGCAGGAAGACGTCGAACTTGATTTCGCGGTTGCACAGCACGTCGGGATTGGGCGTGCGGCCGCGTTCGTATTCGGCGAACATGTAGTCGACCACCCGCGTGCGGTATTGGGCCGAGAGGTCGACCACGTGCAGCGGGATGTCCAGCCGCTTGGCCACCAGCTCGGCGAAGACACGGTCGTCGTACCACGGGCAGTCGCCCTCCAGGGTGCCCGTCGTGTCGTGCCAGTTGACCATGAAAAGACCGATGACTTCGTGCCCCTCCTGCTGGAGAAGCCACGCGGCCACCGACGAGTCGACGCCGCCCGAGAGTCCTATCACCACGCGTGCCATGTCAGTCCAGTTCCAGGAGTCCGTCGGGGAGGATCATGCGGATGTTCCGGCCCTCGAAGTCGATGTGTGCGATGAATTCCTCGACGGCGGGAACCAGCACCCGGCGGCCGTCGATCTCCAGTTCGAACAGCGGGTTGGCGTCGCTGTCGTAGTAGTCGGCAAGCGTTCCGGCCACCGCCTGCGGCGGCGTATCCCCGTCCGGAGCGAGCGTTTCGGCTTCCACCGAGAAGCCGATCAGGTCCTCCAGGTAGAATTCGTCGTCGTCGCGGTCGTCGTTCAGTCCGATGCGGAATTCCAGTCCCAGCAGTTCGGTAGCCCGGCGCTCGGTGTCGAGGTCGGCGAATGCCGCCACGGCGCCCGTCGCACCGCGCCGTTCGAAGCGGTCGCACCACAGCGGCACCTCCAGGGCGTCGATGGTGACCAGGAGCGGCGTGGCCGCCGGGTCGAAATCGGCCGGAAAGGCGGGGTAGAGCGAGAGCATCACTCCGCCGTCGGTGCCGAAGAGTCTGTTGATTCTGCCTGCGGGAGAGGTCATTTCTGCTTTTGTTTTTGGGCGAATGCGGCATACGGGCGGGCCGTTGCGGGCCTCCGGCGTGGGAGATTGCGTCCGGTGCAACGCTGCGGACTGCAGCATTCGGTTCTGGGAGAACCTGCGGTCGGCGCAACGCTGCGCTGCCATATTCGGTATTGGAGAACTTGCGGCCCGCACAGCGGTAGCTGTAGCCCGCAAGGTTCGGTTCAAGGAAACAAAAACCGGCAAATCTCCCGCAGTGGGAAATTTGCCGGGATCGTTCTTGTCGTCCGGGCCTTATTCGGCTGCGGGCGCTTCGGTTTCGGCTTCGGGAGCAGCCTCTTCTGCAGCGGGAGCCTCTTCGGCGTTCTCGGCGGCAGCGGCTTCTTCAGCTTCCTTGGCGGCGGCTTCGGCAGCGGCCTTCTTCTCGGCGATAGCCTTCGCGCGCTCCTCGTTCACTTTGGCTTCGGCGGCCAGACGGGCTTTCTCGGCCGACTTGGCGTCGGTGGCGAGCTTGTTGCTCTTGGCCTCGATCTTGCCGTTCTTGGCGTCGAGCCACTTGTTGAAGCGGGCTTCGGCTTCGGCCTCGGTGAAAGCACCCTTGGCTACGCCGCCCAGCAGGTGTTTCTTGTAGAGGACTCCCTTGTAGGAGAGGATGGCCCGACAGGTGTCGGTAGGTTGTGCGCCTTTCTGTAACCAACCCAGGGCTTGCTCGAAGTTCAGGTCGATCGTAGCAGGATTCGTGTTGGGGTTGTAGGTGCCCAACTTCTCGATGAATTTACCATCACGTGGCGCTCTGCTATCTGCGGCAACGATGTGGTAGAAGGCGTAGCCTTTCTTACCGTGGCGTGCCAGACGAATTTTAACAGCCATTTTGCTATAAAATTGTTAATTTGGTTAATAAACGCTCACCCTTTCGGGCCATTAAGCCTGCAAATATAGACAAAATATTCTTCGCGGCAAAATAAATCGCGTAAAAAAGACGACGGTTGTCGGCGGAGAGTTCCGCGCGGCCGTCGCCGGAGGGTGTGATTCCGTTGGGATTCGAACCCAAGACCCACAGCTTAGAAGGCTGTTGCTCTATCCAACTGAGCTACGGAACCATCGGTCAGCGGCTATGGTCGCCGCGTTGCGGGCACGAAGATACGAAAATTTTTTTGAAATACGTTCGGCCGGGCCGGTAAAGAGATTTCGGATGCGGTTTCGGAGGTCTCCGGGGCCCTTCGCTGCGATGAAGAAGTGCAGAACCTGTTGTCCGGGGAACGGGTCGAAACGGACCGGTCCGCTCCGGTCCGCGGCAGTCCTTACCGATAGAACGTTCCCCGCCACCGCGCCGTGTTGCCGGCGCCGTCGCGGACGTTGAGTTCTACGGTGTGGGTGCTGCGGGTGGCCGGCAGGTCGAAAACATGAACCAGGCGGCCGGTCATGGGGTAGCGGTCGCACGGAGTCCATCGGCCGTCGATCAGAAGCGTGTAGGAGGCGATGCCCGAGAAGTTGTCGGCGGCTGTGAAACTCAGCGAGGAGCTTTGCGACAGGTCGGCGCCCCGGTCGAACCGGGCTGTGATGCGCGGGGGCACGGTGTCGGCCACGATGAAGAGCGGATCGACGGTGTAGGTCGACGCCGTGACGGCTCCCTCCTTCCACGAGCCGCCCACGTAGGCGGCGGAGCCTTTGGCTGTGCGGCGGGCAAGGCGTGCGTGCGGCCGCAGGCGGGTGGGGATGTCGGCCCGGACGGAGACCGTCATGGTGCGGCGCAGCGGCGTGGCATCGGGCAGCACCTTGTAGGCGGGCGAGAGCGCCACGATGCCCGTGTCGGTTCGGGGTGCTGCGACTTGTGCCGGACGGCAGCCGACGGCTTCGTGGAGCGCACCGGCCGGAATCCGGGCTGTCATGCGGTCGCCGACGCGGAGCGTTGCGGCAGCGGTGGGGCGCACGACTTCGGCCAGGCTGTCGATCTCGCCGCGGAACTCGCCGTCACGGCCGCAGATGTCGAATTCGAGGTTCGAGCGGTTGCCGCTGTCGTCTTCGGCCTCGATGCGCATGCGGTGCGTCTCGCCGGGCAGCGTGCGGACGATGCCGCGGTCGGCCATGAGCGGATAGAAGCGGTCGGGCGTGCCGACGGGCTGCGCCAGGCGGATGGCTTCGGTGCGCACGGAGAGTTGCAGCGGGTAGTAGCTCACGGCGTCGCAATAGCGGTTCTGGTCGAAGGTGAAGCCGTCCATGCGGTATTCGAAATAGGGTTCGTCGTCGAGCCATGCCGTCAGGCGCCAGATGCCGAAGCGGTTCTGCACGCCGTTGCGGCGGTCGGTGACTTCGATCACGAAGTATCCCTTGCGCCCCACCTCCACGGGGGCGTTGTGCGAAAGCCGGTAGCGGTGTGCGTCGAGCCGTACGGTGCTGCGGCTCGCTCCCTCGCGCCGGGCGCAGATGCCGTTGGGCAGGGTGTCGATTTCGATGTAGTGGACGGCGACGATCTGCGGCGGCAGCGAGTCGGCCGGGCGGATGATCCCCTCGCGCACGATGTTGTAGAGCTGCTGCGTGCGGGTGTCGCGGATTTCGAAATGGAGATGCGGACCCGACGACGAGCCGCTGTTGCCCGAGTAGCCGATCACGTCGCCCTGCCGCACGGGCCAGGTGCCGGGGCCGAAGAAGAGGTTGACGCTGTTTTTCTGTTGGGCGTGCCGTTCGCGGGCCACGTGGCGTTCGATGTCGTCGCGGAAACGTTGCAGATGGCCGTAGACGGCCGTCGTGCCGTTGCGCAGCGTGAGGTAGATGGCGCGTCCGTAGCCGCCCGGCGAGACGGCGATGCGCGAGACGTAGCCGTCGGCCACGGCAACCAGCGGCTTGCCCTCGACCCCTCCGGTGCGGATGTCGACGCCCGAATGGAAGTGTCCCGGGCGCATCTCGCCAAAGTTGGAGGAGCAGGTGCCGTCGACGCCGCGAATGGGGTAGACATAGTCGGCAGGATCGAGCGTCTGAGCCTGCGTGCCGGCCGCCAGGGCCGTAAGGAGAAGGGTGGTCAGAATTCGTCGCATGGGTCGGTGTCGGCCACCATTGCGGCGACCGTTTCGTGTACGGTTTCGTAATCGTAGCCGAGTGCGAGTCCGTAGCGTATGAGTTTGTTTTTCAGTTCGTAGCGTGTCGAGTAGCGGATCATGCGGGTTTTGCGTTCGAGTTGCGTGCGCAGCCGGTCGCCCATGCCCGTGCGGTCGGTTTCGCCGAGCGCCGCTTCGATGTTTTCCTTGGCGATGCCTTTGCGTTGCAGCGCCGCGCGGATTTTGTATTCGCCCCAGCCGCTCAGCCGCATCTTCTCGCGCACGAAAGCCCCGGCGTAGCGCGCATCGTCGATGAAGCGGTCGTGCACCAGCCGGTCCAGCACTTCGGCGGCGGCGCGGTCGTCCACGCCCCAGCCGCGCATGAGCCGCCGGGCGTCGCTCTCCGACTTTTCGGCGCGGGCGCAGAGCCGCATCAGCTGGGCCAGGGCCTGCTCGGGCGTCTTGGTGCGCGCGGGCTTTTTCGGGCCGGCGGGGTTCATCTCAGTCGGGCGCATAGCATGCGGGGTTTGCCGTTGATGTCTTCGCGCAGGCGGAGCGTGTCATAGCCTTCGCCGGAGAGCATCCCGGGCAGGGCGTCGCCTGCCAGGTGGTAGATTTCGAAATAGAGTTTCCCGCCCGGTGCCAGCATTCGCCGGCCGGCTTGGGCGATGGCCCGATAGAAGAGCAGCGGGTCGTCGTCGGGTACGAAGAGCGCTTCGGCCGGTTCGTGGTCGCGGACGTTGGGGTGCATGGCGGCCCTGTCGGACAAGGGAACGTAGGGCGGATTGGAGACCAGCAGGTCGAACCGCTCGGGAAAGCGGTCGGCCAGGTCGGTCAGTGCGTCGGCCCGGCGCAGGGTGACCCGGGCGCCCAGCGCGCGGCAGTTGCCGTCGGCCGTCTCCAGCGCCCGTTCCGAAAGATCGGCGGCGTAGAGTTCGGCGCCGGGGAGTTCGAGGGCCAGCGTGGCGGCGATGCAGCCGCTGCCGGTGCCGACGTCCAGTATGCGGCGGGCCTGCGGTTCGTTGGCGACGATCCAGGCGACCAGTTCTTCGGTTTCGGGCCGCGGAATGAGCACCCCCTCGTGCACGGCGAAGCGGCGCCCGAAGAAGTCGGCCGTGCCGGTGACATATTGTACGGGGCAGCCCGCCGCCAGCCGGGCGAGGTCTTCTTCGAAGCCGTCGATGGCGAGCGGCGCATCGGGATCGGCCAGCAGGGCCGAAACGGGGAGCTGCGCCGCTTCCGAAACATAGAAACGGGCGATGCTGCGGGCTTCGCGCGGGTCGTAGAGCGGCCCGAGCGTGGCGGCGATGCGGTCGAGTATGTTGCGGCGCGTGGTCATGGTTTCATCAGGTCGGCCAGGACGATCGCCACGGCGGCTTCGACGGCCACGGCACCGCGCAGCGCGATGCAGACGTCATGGCGGCCTCCGACCGTGAAAGATTCGATGCGGCCGGTCGTGCGGTCGAAGCTCCGTTGTTCGCGGGCGATGCTGGCCGTGGGTTTGAATGCGGTGCGGACGACCAGCAGATTGCCGTTGGTCAGTCCGCCGACGATGCCGCCCGCGTGGTTGGTGGCGGTGCGGCCCGCAGCGTCGAGCAGCGGGTCGTTGTGTTCGGAGCCGCGCATGCGGGCGGCGGCGAATCCGCTGCCGAACTCCACTCCCTTGATGCCCGGTACGGCGAACAGCAGGTGGGCGATGCGGCTTTCGACCGAGTCGAAGAACGGTTCGCCCCAACCCATGGGCAGGCCCTCGACGCGGCATTCGACCACTCCGCCGACCGAGTTGCCCTCGGCGGCCGCTGTGCGCAGCACGTCGTTGAAACGGGTGCTGTCGCTGCATCCTCCGATTTGGGTGACGGCCGTGGTGAAGCCGATCTCCGCAGGCAGCATCTTTTTGGCGACGACGCCTGCGGCGACGAGCGCCAGCGTAAGCCGGCCCGAGAAGTGGCCGCCGCCGCGCGGATCGTTGAAGCCGTCGAAGCGTTCGCGGGCCGTCCGGTCGGCATGCGAGGGGCGGTCGGGCAGGTCGGCATAGTCTTGCGAACGGGTGTTCTCGTTGGCGAAGACGATGGCGAGCGGCGCTCCGGTCGTATAGCCCCGATAAACGCCCGATACAAGTTGCGGCGCGTCGGTTTCGCGGCGCGGCGTGGTTCCGGGCGCACCGGCCCGCCGGCGGGCCAGATCGACGGTGAAATCCTCCTCCGAAAGCGGTATGCCGGCAGGCACGCCGTCGAGCACCAGACCGATCTGCGGCCCGTGCGACTCGCCCCACAGGGCGATGCGGAAATGCTCTCCGAAGCGGTTCATAGGCAGATATGCTGAAGGTCGCGGAAAAAATCGGGATAACTTTTGGCTACGCATTCGGCGCCTTCGATCGTGACGGGCCCGTCGGCACGCAGAGCGGCGACGGCCAGCGACATGGCCATGCGGTGGTCGCCGTGGCTGCTGACGACGGCAGGGCGGACAGCGCCGCCGCGGATGCGCATGACGTTCTCCTCCGAAAGGTCGACCTCGATGCCCAGCTTGCCGTACTCCTCGCGGATGGCTTCGGCCCGGTTGCTTTCCTTGTGGACAAGCCGCGATGTGCCGTGCAGGACGCTGACACCCTCGGCCGCGGCAGCCAGGGCGGCGAGCGCGGGGAAGAGGTCGGGGCAGTGGGTGGCGTCGAACTCGAAAGCCCGCAACTCCCTGCGGGCCGCCGTGACGGAGCGGGGTTCGTCGATGACCGACGCTCCGGCCCGTACGAGCGCCTGGCAGACGACCGTGTCGGCCTGCCGCGAGAGCACCGAGACGTTGCGGACGGTCACCTCGCCGGCCGTGGCGCCCGCCACCAGGAGCATGGCCGCGGCGCTCCAGTCGCCTTCGATGGCGAAGTCGGTGCCGCGGTAGCGCTGCCCGCCGGGGATATAGAATTCGGTGTAGTCGTTGTGGCATATCTCCACGCCGAAGCGGGCGGCCGTGTCGACGGTCATGTCGAGGTAGGGCGTCGAGACGGCATCGCGGACGCGGAGCGTGGTGTCTTCGGCGGCAAGGGGCAGCGCGAGCAGCAGTCCGGTGACGAATTGCGACGAGACGCTGCCGTCGACTTCGGCCGTGCCGCCGCGCAAAGGTCCGCACACTTCGAACGGCAGGCGCCCGTCGCAGTCGACGGCCCGGGCGCCCAATTGCCGCAGCGGATCGGTCATCATGGCCATGGGGCGCTGCATGAGCGACTTTTCGCCTTCGATGCGGAGCGTCTCGTGCCACAGGGCCGCAAGGGGCGTGAAAAGCCGTGCGGCAAGGCCCGATTCGCCGACGCGGAGCACGCCGCCGCGGGGACGGAGTCCGCCGCGGACGGAGAGCGTATGTTCGTCGATGCGCTCCACGCCGGCTCCCAGCGCCTCGATGCAGCGCAGGGCCGAGCGGGTGTCGTCGCAGAATTCGACGTTGTGCAGCATCGAAGTCTCCTCCGAAAGGAGCGATGCCGCCAGGGCGCGCTGGGCGTAACTCTTCGAACAGGGGGGCGTCAGCGCGCCTGCGACGCGCCCCGGAGGCAAGGTGATGTCCATTTTTCCGAATTAAGAATCAAGAGATGGAAAATGACGAATCGGGTCTCCTGTCTGTGCCGTTCCGCATGCCGGCGAAGATTCGTTGCCGGAGCGGGCGGACCGGACGCGACCTGACCGGAACGGCCGCCGGTCCCGGATTCTTCATTTTCATTGCTCCCGCCCTCCGCGGTTCTTCATCTCCTGCGTGATGCGGTGGCTGCGCTTGAGTTCGAAGTTCTGACCCAGGTAGACCTTGCGCACCAGCGGGTCGGCGGCCAGCTCCTCGGCCGATCCGGTCTTCAGAATCTTGCCCTCGTAGAGCAGGTAGGTGCGGTCGGTGATGGCCAGCGTCTCGTCGACGTTGTGGTCGGTGATGATGACGCCGATGTTCTTGTGCTTGAGCGTCGCCACGATCGACTGGATGTCCTCCACGGCGATGGGGTCGACGCCGGCGAAAGGCTCGTCCAGCAGGATGAACGCCGGGTTGATGGCCACGGCGCGGGCGATCTCCGTGCGGCGGCGTTCGCCGCCCGAAAGCTGGATGCCCAGACTCCGGCGCACCTTCTGGAGCCGGAACTCCTCGATCAGCGCCTCGACGCGCTGGTTCTGGTACTCCTTGGTGTATTCGGTCATTTCGAGCACCGCGCGGATGTTCTCCTCGACCGTCAGCCGGCGGAACACCGACGCTTCCTGCGCCAGGTAGCCCACGCCCAGCTGGGCGCGGCGGTAGACGGGCAGCGACGTGAGCTCGGAGACCTCCTTTTCGTCGTTCTCCAGAAAGATGCGCCCTTCGTTGGGCTTGATGAGACCCACGATCATGTAGAACGTGGTGGTCTTGCCGGCTCCGTTGGGGCCCAGCAGACCGACGATTTCGCCCTGGTTGACGTCGATGGATACGTGGTCGACCACGGTGCGCGACTTGTATTTCTTTACGAGTTCGCTGGTGTAGAGACGCATAGGAGTCCTGAACTGAGTTATACGTTGTGCGGTCGGCCGTCGTCCCGCAGGGTCCCTGACGCTGCGGCGGGCTTTCGGCGGGCCGGCGTGCGGATCGGGGCTGCGGACATTTTCCCTGCCTGGCGCCCGTTGCGCACGGTTCCTTCGAAATTGATCGTGCGCGCGCTGTTTTTCGGCGGCAGCGGCTCTTTCGGGAGCCGCGCGTGCCGCCCGGATGCGCGGCGGAAACGGTTCCGGCGGCCTTCGGCGGGAAAATCCTTCCGATTTTTCGACAAAGTTATGTTTTTTTCCGAAAATCTTTTTATCTTTACATTGGATTTTAGGATTTATAAGTACAGATACGGCGAAATGAAACAGTTCGACTCATCCCTGCTCCATGGAAAACTGAAGGAATACTTCGGTTTCACCTCGTTCAAGGGCAACCAGGAGGCGGTGATCCGCAATGTGCTGGAGGGCAAGGATACGTTCGTGCTGATGCCCACGGGCGGCGGCAAGTCGCTCTGCTACCAGCTGCCGGCCCTTCTGATGGAGGGCGTGGCCATCGTCATCTCGCCGCTGATCGCCCTGATGAAGAACCAGGTCGACTCGATGCGCACCTTCTCGGCCGAGTCGGGCATCGCCCACTTCCTCAATTCGTCGTTGAACAAGACCGCCGTGCAGCAGGTGCGTTCCGACGTGCTGGAGGGCAAGACCAAGCTGCTCTACTTCGCTCCCGAGTCGCTCACGAAGGAGGACAACGTCGCGTTCCTGCGCAAGATCAAGATTTCGTTCTACGCCATCGACGAGGCGCACTGCATCTCGGAGTGGGGCCACGACTTCCGCCCCGAATACCGGCGTATCCGTCCGATCATCAACGAGATAGGCGATGCTCCGCTCATCGCCCTCACCGCCACCGCCACCCCCAAGGTGCAGATGGACATCCAGAAGAACCTGGGCATGTCCGACGCCGCGGTCTTCAAATCGTCGTTCAACCGGGCCAACCTTTATTATGAGATCCGGCCCAAGCACGACGTCGACCGCGAGATCATCCGTTTCATCAAGCAGCACGACGCCAAGAGCGGCATCATCTACTGTCTGAGCCGCAAGAAGGTCGAGGAGCTCACCGAGCTGCTGATCGCCAACGGCATCAAGGCCCGGGCCTACCATGCCGGCATGGATGCCGCTACGCGCGCCGGCAACCAGGACGATTTCCTCATGGAGCGCGTCGACGTCATCGTGGCGACCATCGCTTTCGGCATGGGCATCGACAAGCCCGACGTGCGCTACGTCATCCACTACGACATTCCCAAGTCGCTGGAGGGCTACTACCAGGAGACGGGCCGCGCCGGCCGCGACGGCGGCGAGGGCCATTGCCTTACGTTCTATAGTTACAAGGACATCCAGAAGCTCGAGAAGTTCATGCAGGGCAAGCCCGTCGCCGAACAGGAGATCGGCAAGCTGCTGCTGCTGGAGACGGTCTCCTATGCCGAAAGCTCGATGTGCCGCCGCAAGACGCTGCTCCACTACTTCGGCGAGGAGTATGCCGAGGAGAACTGCGGCAGCTGCGACAACTGCCGCAATCCCAAGCCGCAGGTCGATGCCAAGGCGGCGCTCAAGACCGTGCTCGAAGCGCTGAGCGACATAGGCGACAAGTTCAAGTCCGACTACCTGGTGGCGGTGCTCACCGGCAAGAATACGGCCCTGATCAAGAGCTACGGCCACAACAAGTCGAAGTGGTTCGGGGCCGGCGAAGGCCACGACGTCCGCTTCTGGGGCGCCGTCATCCGCCAGGCGCTGATCCTCGGGCTGATCGACAAGAACATCGAGAACTATGGGCTGATTTCGATCAACGCCAAGGGCGAGGAGTACATCACCCGGCCGTTCCCTGTGAGCGTGACCCTCGACCACGACTACGACCAGGAGGAGAAGGAGGCCGAAGCCGAGGTGCCGATGGGCAAGGGCGGCGCGGCCGACGAGGAGCTTTTCCTGATGCTCAAGGACCTGCGCAAGAAGGTGGCCAAGAAGCACGACCTGCCGCCTTTCGTCATCTTCCAGGACCCCTCGCTCGAAGACATGGCCGTGCAGTATCCGGTCTCCATCGAGGAGATGCAGAACATCACCGGCGTGGGCGTGGGCAAGGCCCGCAAGTTCGGCGAGGAGTTCGTGCGGCTCATCAAGGCCTACGTCGAGGAGAAGGAGATCATCCGTCCGCAGGACATGGTCGTCAAGGGTGTGGCCAGCAAGTCGGGCAACAAGATCTTCATCATCCAGTCGATCGACCGCAAGATGGATTTCGAGGACATCGCCCGGGCGCGCGATCTCGACTTCGACGAACTGCTGACCGAGATCGAGGGCATCGTCAATTCGGGTACGCGCCTCGACATCTCCTATTATATACGCGACTTCATGGACGAGGACAAGGCCGACGACATCTACCTTTACTTCAAGGAGGATGCCGAGAGCGATTCGCTCGACGCGGCCCTCGAGGAGCTCGGTTCAGACTACTCCGAGGAGGAGATCCGCCTGGTGCGCATCAAGTTCATGTGCGAGCAGGGGAATTAGAAACGCCCGGCTGCGGCTTCATGATCCGCCTTGTTCGCGCGAAAGCAGCGCGCTGCCTGCCGTTCGGGGGCGCAGTGCGGCGAAGACCGGCCGCTTCGGGCCTTGAGCCGGAGTCGGCGGGGAGAGTCGGGCAGGCGGAGGTTTGCCGCCCGTGAGCATGATCCGGAATTGTGAATTGAAATGTTGGGCCTATGAACAAGAAAACTTTCGCTCTCGCTTTGGTCTTTTTATGTGCGACGCTCGGCTGGCTGGGCGTCAGTCTCTATTGGCGCTTCACGCGTCCCGCGTGCGTTTGCGGTTTCGATCTGCTGATCGCCGTGTTTTTCGTGTTGGCCTCTGCCGGCATGACGGTGCATGAGTTCCGCAAGAAGAAGCGCATCCACCTCGACGAGGCCAACAAGCACCAGATTCCTTGAGGTATGGGAAGATTGCGTCGTTTCCTGGTCTTCGCGGGCATCGGCTTCTTTTTGCTGGCCGTCGTCTCGGCCGGCCGCGTCGTCTCGACCGGCGCTTCCGACAAATGGTATGTCCCGGTCGCTATCGCTTGCTCCGCGGCAGGCATGTTTTTCCAAGCCTGGTGGTTCGGCAGGCATCGTACGTCCGACCGTTCCAAGTTGTGATTCATGAAAAAAACTTCGTTTTTCCAGGCTTTGCGGCTGGTTGCCATGATCGCCGCCGTGGCCGGTATCATCTACGCTCTGGAGTTCATGCGCGGCGGTTTCGCCGTGTGGTTCTGGGTCGCCCTGCTCGGCGTGGGGTTCGTCGGCCTGCTCTGGACCTTCCGTCTCACGCAGCAGCGGGTCGCCCGCGAGCGCAGGGCGCAGAAACAGCGCAGTAAAAAGCGTCGCCGATGACCGAAGTCAGAGCCAAGAAGGCGTTGGGACAGCATTTCCTCGTCGATCTCAACATCGCGCGCAAGATTTGCGACGCTCTCTCGGGCGGTACGCCCGATGCTCCCGCCGCCGTCCTGGAGGTGGGGTGCGGCATGGGCGTGCTCACGCAGTTTCTCTTGCAGCGCAGCGACCTGACCGCCTACGGCGCCGAGATCGACACAGAGAGCGTCGACTACCTCCACGCGCATTACCCGGAGTTCGCGCCGCGGCTTCTCGCCGGCGATTTCCTCAAGATGGACTTGCGCCGAACGTTCTCCGAGGTGCCGGCGTTGAGGATCATCGGCAATTTTCCCTACAACATCTCGTCGCAGATCTTTTTCAAGATTCTCGAACACCGCGATTTCGTCCCCGAGTGCGTCGGCATGATCCAGAAGGAGGTCGCCGTGCGTCTGGCCGAGCCGCCCGGTTCGAAGGAGTACGGCATCCTGTCGGTGCTTCTGCAGGCGTGGTACGACATCGACTACCTTTTTACGGTCAACGAGTCGGTTTTCAATCCTCCGCCCAAGGTCAAGAGTGCCGTCATACGCCTGCGGCGCAACGGCGTCGAGCGTCTCGATTGCAACGAGCGGTTGTTCGTGCGCGTCGTCAAGGCGTCGTTCGGGCAGCGGCGCAAGATGATCCGCAATTCCCTGCGCTCCGCTTTCGGCGACTTCGGCGGGGCCGAACACCCGTTCTTCTCCCGGCGCGCCGAGCAGCTCTCCGTCGCCGAATTCGTCCGGTTGACCGATTGGGTGGAGCAGCACAGCCATTCTTGATTCGCAGTTGATTTTTCGCGGTGCGCGCGGGGTTTCTTTGAAAAACCGTGCGCTTCGGCTTCCCCGCCTTAAAGGCGGGGATTGCGATTCTTTATGCCGCAGAGGCCGTTATATCCCGTTGCAGCTGTCTGTTGAGCGGAGCGAAACATCCGTGCGCCCGGAATGACGGTTGAGTGTCGGTGCGGCCGTGTCTTATCATGCGGGGTCGTGACTTCGGCTGTGCCTTGGATGGGCGGCATCTCGGGGATGCCCGCACTTGAATGCAAAGTCGTGAATTCTCTCCTTATCCCAGGTTCATGTTGAAGATGCTTTGCTGCTCGGTCTGGCCGGCCTGCACGGGGAACACCAGCACGAAGCTGTTGCCGTGGAGCGTCTCGTCGAGATGGGCGGGGATGCGGGCCATGCCGGCTTGGTAGGAGATGCGGTCGCGGCGGCTCATCACCACCCACAGGCAGTCGTCGCTCCGCAGTTCGGGCAGCAGAGCCGACGGGTTTTCCCATCCGGTTTCATGGATCACATATTGTGCGATGTCCTTGCGGCGCCGTTGGCCCCGCAGGTGTTGGATGGTCCGGGCGGGGGCGTGGAAGATCAGCTGCGCCCCCGTGTCGTGGGCCAGGTGGCGGATGCGCAGGAGCCAGGCCTGGAATCCGGCTTCGAGCTCCGCCTTGCGCGGCACGACCACCAGGTGGCGGCGGATGGTCGGAAAGGGCTGTGCCGGACGATAGATGAAGGTCGTTACGGCGCATTGGGCCAGCACCGACGAGAGCGTCTTGCCCAGCGCCGAAGCCACGCCCGTCTTGCCCGGAAGCGGGTGGCTGGCGCCCGGCGCGGCGCGGTGCATGCCCAGTACCAGGTCGGTGATGTTGCGTTCGCGCACGGCGCTGATGATGGCGTTCACGATGTTGACGTCGTAGCGCAGCAGTCCGTGCATGTGGATGTCGGCCGCGGCGGCCGCCGAGACGGCCGTTTCGAGCAGCGTCTGGGCGCGTTTCTTCAGCCCGGGGTCGTCGTCCTGGTTGTCGATGACGTTCAGCGCATAGAGACTGCGGTATTTCTGCTTGGTCAGCGCGATGCTCAGCCCCACGAGTTCGCCGATGTCTTCGGGCCGGGCGACCGGGATCAGCACGTGTTCGCCCGTGCCGGGTTCCGGCGTGCTCTGCGAGCCTTTGATGGCGATGTTGTGGGCGCCGCGCTGCGAGGCGAAGGTCGAGATGGTGCAGGTGGCCAGGATCATGAGGATCGTGCCGTTGAGCACCGCTTCGTTCAGCAGGCGGATCGGTTCGCCTTCGGGCGTGCGGCCCAGGATGATGTTGTAGCCCACCATCACGGCGGCCAGCGTGGCCGCCACATGGGCGCTGCTCAGTCCGAAGAGCAGGGTGCGCTGGTCGCGCGAGAGCCGGAACGTCTTCTGCGTCAGGCAGGCGGCTATGTATTTGGCCGCCGTGACCATGACGATCATGACGATGCTCACCTCGATGCTCTCCCAGCTCTTGAAGAAGGCGCGGTAGTCGATCAGCATGCCTACGCCGATCAGAAAGAAGGGGATGAAGATGGCGTTGCCGACGAATTCGATGCGGTTCATCAGCGGCGAAGTGCCGGGAATGAGGCGGTTCATGGCCAGTCCCGCGAGAAAGGCGCCGATGATGGGTTCGAGTCCGGCCAGCTGGGCCAGGTAAGCCCCCAGGAAGACCATGACCAGCACGAACACATATTGCGAGACGTTGTCGCTGCATCGCTTGAAGAACCAGCGCCCGATGATCGGGAAAAGCACCAGAATGGCCGCGACGCACCCCACGACCGAGACGCCGAACCGGTACCAGAAGCCGCTGTCGGCCTTGCCGGTGGAGAGCCCCACCACCACCGTCAGCACCATCAGAGCCAGGATGTCGGTGATGATCGTGCCGCCCACGGCGATCGTCACGGCCTTGTCGCGCGTGATGCCCAGGCGGCTGACGATGGGGTAGGCGATGAGCGTCTGCGAAGCGAAGAGTCCGGCCAGCAGGACCGACGAATGGACGGGGTAGCCGAGGATGAAGTGCCCGGCCGCGAAGCCGAACACCATCGGCACCGAGAAGGTGTAGAGCCCGAAAACGAGGCTGCGCCAGCCGTTGCGCCGGAAATCGTTCATGTCCATCTCCAGACCCGACAGGAACATGATGTACAGAAGACCCGCCGTGCCCGAAAGAATGATGCTGCTGTCGCGCAGCACCAGGTTGAACCCGTGGGGGCCGATGACCGCACCGGCGATGATGAGCCCCAGCAGGTAGGGTATCTTCAGCCGGTTGAGCAGCAGCGGGGCCCCCAGTACGATGGCCATGATAAGCATGAACTTGAGGATGGGGTCCTGCAGCGGCAGGGAAAGGTCGATGGCTGTGAGCAGGAACATGGGCGATCGGTAGGGAATTGTATATTACAAATATAGAAAAGATTGTGCAAAATTCCGCCCGCACGGTCGTAAAATCTCGCGCCGGGCCGATTGCGGCCGGATTTTTGGAAAAATCGGCGGGTGCCGTTCCCGTGCCGGCGGGGTGCTGGTCCTCAGCGGACGAAACGCCGTCTCTTGTTGATGCAGTGTCGTTCTGTGCGGGCGAAGTGCTTTCGCCGCGGCGGCCGGGCCGTTGCCGGTATGGGTGCGCTGTCCGGTTTTCGGCGGGCAGGGCCGGCGTTTTGTGGCGGATCGGCGGCATAGAGTGCTGTCCGGCAAGCAGCCCGATGTTCGGGTCTTGGCAGCCGAACACCCGGCTTCGGCGACCCGATGTTCAGGTTCGGTGCCCCTCCCAATGTCCAGCCTCGGCGGCGGATCGTAAAGCGATCTTTGCTTGAGCCGGATGCAGCGCTGGGCTTGCTTGAGCTTTGCCGGAGCGGGAAAAGCTGCAGGTATAATGAACGATTTTTGGTGCGGCAGGGTCCGAATTACCGAAAAAAATGTAACTTTGAATTTCCAAACGATTGACATGAACGACGAAAAGGTAAGCAAACGCCTCTTGGCGCCCGTTCTGGCGGGCTTTTTCATCATGGGCTTCTGCGACATCGTGGCGCCCATCACCGGCCGCATCGCAGCCGAGTTTGCCGTCGGGCAGCAGGAAGCCGTCAGTTTCCTGCCCACGATGGTCTTCCTGTGGTTTCTGATCCTCTCGACGCCCGTCGCCGCGCTGATGAACCGCATCGGCCGCAAGGCCACGGCCCTGGCCGGCTATGCTTTCACGTGCGCCGGCCTGCTGGTGCCGTTCGTGGCGGGCGAGCATTGTTCGCTGGGGTGGTATTTCGCCGGTTTCGGGTTGCTGGGCATCGGCAACACCATCGTGCAGGTGGCCGTCAATCCGCTGTTGGCCACCATCGTGCCCGGCGAGCGCATGACCAGCTACCTCACCGTCGGCCAGATTTTCCGCAATACGTCGCTTCTGTTGCTGGCACCCATCGTCACAGGGCTTATCGCTGCCACCGGTTCGTGGCGCCTGCTGCTGCCGCTCTACGCCGTGCTCACGGTGGCCGGGGGCGTGTGGCTGCAGTTTACGACGGTGCCCGAGCCGCAGAGCGAGACCCGGGCCGCCGGCCTGGCCGATTGTTTCCGCCTGCTGCGCAATCCGTCGGTCTTGCTCGCCACGCTCGGCGTCGCCTGCTTCATCGCCGCCGACGTCGGCATCGGGTTCGTCTCGGTGCGGTTGATCGACAACCCCTCCTCCATCCTCACGACCACGGGTTTCTACGCCTGCCGCATCGTCGGTACGCTGGTCGGTGCGTGGGTGCTGGTGCGTTATTCCGACGTGAAGTATCTGCGTTGGAACATGGCCGCCGCGCTGGCGCTGGTCGTGCTGCTGCTTTTCGTGCGCAGCGAGGCGGCGATCTATGCGGCTGTCGGGCTCCTGGGCTTCGCCATGGCCTGCGTCTTCGCCACGTTCTATGCCGTGGCCACCAAGGCCGAGGCCGACCATGCCAACGGCGTGGCCGGACTGATGATCATGGCCATCTCCGCCGGAGCCCTCTCGGGACCGGTGTGCGGTGCCCTCATCCGTGCTTTCGGCAACCCGCACATGGGGCTGCTGTTCGTCGTCGCATGCGTGGGCTACATGCTGTGGGCGGCGTTCCGATTGAAAAATTGCAATTCCTAATTCAGCATTCACAATAACATGTTCCGCAAACTTCTTTTTTCGTTTCTTTTCGTTTCGGCCGCCGCAGCGGCTGCGGCCCAGCCTCTGAAAGTGGAATGGGGCGTCATGGCCGGTATCAACGTACCCGACTACAAGACCGACATGGAGATGGCCGACATCAAGAACAAACTCGGCTGGCAGGCCGGTATCGTCACCTCGCTCAAAATCGGGTGGGTGTCGGTCGACCCGCAGATCTTCTACGTGCGTCAGGGCCTGCGCATCCGGCCCGAGGGCGGCGGCGAGCTGAACCTCAAGTCCAACTCGATCGATGTGCCCGTGCTGGTGTCGTTCCGGCCGGTGAGGTTCGTCCGCATCTTCGCGGGTCCGGTCTTCACGGCGATGAACAGCTGCAAGCAGAAGGTGGGGGCGGATCGTATCGATTTCGGCCGCATACGTCCCACGCTCTCCTATTCGGTCGGTGCCGGCGTCACGCTGTTCAAGCATCTGGCGGTCGACCTGCGTTACAACGGACGATTCAAGGCCAAGAGCGACGTGGTGCTGCCCGACGGACGCCAGCTCGACCGGCTGCGCACCTACAACGTGGCGCTCAACGTGGGTTATCTCTTTTAGCCTATGACCGGCGTCGGTAGGGAAATTCCCGTCGAAGGGGTCGACCCCCGCGAACTCTACGGGCCGCAGAACGTCTATCTCGACCAGATCAAGGCGCTGCACCCCTCGTTGAAGATCGTCGCCCGCGGGTCGACGCTCAAGGTGCTGGGCTCCGAGGCCGAGACGGCGCAGTTCCGGCGGCGCTTCGAGGGCTTCGCGGCCTATTATCTCAAGTACGGCCACGTCTCGTCGCAGGTTGTCGACCAGTGTTTTTCGGGACTCTCCGCCGCCCGCGAGGAGCCCGTCGACCAGGACGTCATCGTCTACGGCAACAACGGCAACGTCGTGCGGGCCCGTACGGTCAACCAGCAGCGGCTGGTGAAACTTTTCGAGAAGAACGACCTGCTCTTCGCCGTGGGGCCCGCCGGTTCGGGCAAGACCTACACGGCCATCGCTCTGGCCGTGCGGGCACTGAAGGAACGGCAGGTGCGGCGCATCATCCTCACGCGTCCGGCCGTCGAGGCGGGCGAGAAGCTGGGATTCCTGCCCGGCGACATGAAAGAGAAACTCGATCCCTATCTCCAGCCGCTCTACGATGCGCTCAACGACATGATTCCGCCGGCGCGGCTCGTCAAGCTCATGGAGGAGGGCGCCGTGCAGATCGCGCCGCTGGCCTACATGCGCGGCCGTACGCTCGACAACGCGTTCGTCATCCTCGACGAGGCGCAGAACACCACCTTGTCGCAGATCAAGATGTTCCTCACGCGCATGGGCCGCAACGCGCGTTTCATCGTCACGGGCGACGTTACGCAGATCGACCTGCCGCACAAGAGCGACAGCGGTCTGGTGCGGGCCATGGAGATCCTGCGCCCGGTCGGGGGCATCGGTATCGTGGAGTTCGACCGGCGCGACATCGTGCGCCACGAGCTGGTCAAGCAGATTGTCGAGGCGTTCGACCGCTCGGCGTCAAACGAATGATTTACGGGCAACGGACCGCCGACGGTCCGCCGAAGAAAACCTTTAAAACAGCACTGCTATGGATAGAAATCTGACCGCGCTGAAACCTGCGCTCGTCTGGAAACATTTTGCCGAGATCGTCCGCATCCCGCGGCCCTCGTCGCACGAGGAGAAAATCCGCGAATACGTTCTCGGGGTCGCCCGGGCCCTGGGCCTGGAGTGCCGCGAGGACCAGGCGCACAACATCTACGTGCGCAAGCCTGCGTCGCCCGGCATGGAAAACCGCAAGGGAGTCGTTCTCCAGGCCCACCTCGACATGGTGCCGCAGAAGAACAACGACAAGGATTTCGACTTCCTCACGGACCCCATCGATGCCTACATCGACGGCGATTGGGTGACGGCCGACGGTACGACGCTGGGTGCCGACAACGGCATCGGCGCGGCGGCCATTCTGGCTGTGCTGGAGGACGACACGCTGGTCCACGGACCCCTCGAAGCGCTCTTCACGGCGACCGAGGAGACCGGCATGGACGGGGCTTTCGGACTCAAGGCGGGTCTTCTGCAGGGCGACATCCTGCTGAACCTCGATTCCGAAACCGAGGGCGAGCTCTATGTGGGGTGCGCCGGCGGCATGGACGCCAACATGACGTTCGACTACGCGGCGGCAGCCGTTCCGGCCGGCGACTACAAGGCCGTGCGCCTGACGGTCAAGGGGCTGAAAGGCGGCCATTCGGGCATCCAGATCGTTGCCCAGCGTGCCAATGCCAACAAGCTGCTGTTCCGTTTGCTCAATGCTGAGGCTGCGAAGCGGGGCCTGCTTCTCGCTTCGGTCGACGGCGGCGGCCTGCGCAACGCCATTCCGCGCGAGGCCGAAGCGGTGGTTCTGGTCCCTGCGGCCGAATATGCCGCCTTTGCCGAGGCCGTGAAAAGCTATGAAAAGACCGTAGTCGCCGAGTTCGCCGGCATCGAGGATTCGGTGTCGGTCCGTGCGGAGCTGTGCGATGCGCCTGCCGCGATCATTCCGGCCGACGTGGCGTCGAAGCTCATCCGCGCCGTGGCGGGTTGTCCCGACGGCGTGGTCCGCATGTCGGCGGCGATGCCCGGTCTGGTGCAGACGTCGTCCAACCTGGCCCGCGTGGTCTCCGACGGCACGACGGTGCGCTTGCAGGCTTTGCTGCGCAGCTCGGTGCGCAGCGAGAAGGAGGCGTTGGGCGAGGCGATCGCCGCGGTCTTCGCGCTCGCCGGCGCCCGGACCGAGCTCACGGGCAGCTACGACGGCTGGAATCCCGACATGTCGTCGCCCATTCTCAAGGCGATGACCGCTTCCTACGAACAGCTCTACGGCCGCAAACCCGCCGTCACGGCCATCCATGCCGGTCTGGAGTGCGGCATCATCGGCAGCAACTACCCGGGTCTGGACATGATTTCGTTCGGCCCGACGATCTGCTATCCCCATTCGCCTGACGAGAAGGTCGAGATCGCCTCGGTGGCCAAGTTCTACGACTTCCTGGTGCGTACGCTGGCCAACATTCCTCAGAAATAGCGGTGGAGCACCTCGACAACAAGTGGTTCGTGATCGTCAATCCCGTGGCCGGCGGCGGCCGCGGGCTCGATCACTTTCCGCAGGTCTCCAAGCACTTGCGCGACGCACGCATCCTTTGCGAACCGGTCTTCACGGAGCATAAGTTCCATGCCACGGAACTCACCGTCACGGCCGTGCGCGAGGGATACCGCCGCATCATCGTCGTGGGCGGCGACGGCACGCTGCACGAGGTTGTCAACGGGCTTTTCATCCAGCAGGAGGTGCGCCCCGACGAGGTGCTCGTGGCCGTCATCGCCGTAGGTACGGGCAACGACTGGGTGCGTACGTTCGGCATCTCGAACCGCTATCGCGACGCCGTGGAGGCGATCCGCGAGGGCTATTCGTTCTTGCAGGACGTGGGGGTGGTCTCCTACGAGGAGGCGCACTACCGGCAGAGCCGCTACATAGCCAACGTCGCGGGCGTGGGTTTCGACGCGCAGGTGATCCGCAAGCTAACGCACCTGAAGAAAAAGGGCCGCAAGAGCCGTTGGCGCTATACCTGGTGCCTGGTGAGGTCGTTCTTCCGCTACAAGTCGACGGGCATCAAGGTGTGGGTCGACGACAAGCTGGTCTACAACGACCTGCTTCTCTCGATCGCCATCGGCATCTGCAAGTACAACGGCGGCGGCATCCAGCAGCTGCCTGAGGCGGTGGCCGACGACGGCATGCTCGACCTGTCGCTTGTCCGGCCCATCCACTTCTGGCATGTGCTTTTCCGCTTCCACTACCTTTTCAACGGCGGCATTTACCGCATCCGTCACATCCTCCAGGCGCGCGGCAGCCGCATCCGCATCGAGTCGTCGCCCGAAGTATCGGTCGAGGCCGACGGCGAGTTGCTGGGCGAGACGCCGCTGGAGTTTTCCGTGCTGCACAAGGCGATCCGCATCGTCGTGGGCGCCGATTTCTACCGGGCCCACAAGGAGGCGGTGGAGGGGGATTAATTCACATTGCACAATTCTGAATTGACACCTTTTTCGGGGGGGGATAGTCTGCCAGCGGTTTCTGCGTTTGTTCCGGTTTGCCGCGGCGGGCGATCTTCCTCGCAATGACAGGCGGTCGGAGATTCGGGCAGAAGTCTGGGGGCCCGTCCTGAGGGTGAAATTGCGGACCGCACGGGAGTCTCGGAAGCCTCGCAAAACGAGCAAGGACGGAACCTCGAAAGGTTCCGTCCTTTTGCATCACGGCCCGCAGGCCGTTATTTCCGGTTCGCCGGCTGCGGTCAGTCGACCTCGACGATGTCGATCTCGGTCACCGTCCAGTTGAAGAGGTCGTTGGCGCACTGGCTCTCCATGCGGTGGATGCGCGAGGTGTCGGTCGTGTCGGCCAGCACGGCGTTGAAGAACTGCGTCATGGTCTGATAGGCGCTGTTCACCTTGTAGGCGAAGCAGTTGTAGAACTGGCGCTGCTGCTCGTGGTCCAGCCCTGCGGGCAGCACGCCCTGTGCAACCAGGTAGGGATAGGGGTAGATATGGCGCATATTGCGGGCATCGGCGTTGAGTTCGTCG
Source organism: Bacteroidales bacterium (assembly GCA_949419965.1). The sequence goes on along the minus strand of CASPAC010000011.1, from coordinate 11,087 downwards.
ACAATGGCCGTCACGACCACCATGTCCACCGTGTCGTTGACGCCCGGCATGCCGATGAAGGTCGTGTAGACGGGATAGGCCGTCTCCAGGTCGGTGGCCACGCCGTCGGTGAAGACAACGTATTCGTCGTCCGACAAGTCGTTGAGATAGGTCATCTGACGGTAGTCGCGCAGGGCTTCGCGCATGGCCTTGCGTTCTTCGTGGTTCCACTGGCGGCGCTGCGAGCAACCGATGAATCCCATGGCCGCAACGGCCAGCAGGGAAGCGCTGAGGAGAATTTTTTTCATTGTTTACCTCGGTTTTGGTTTTACTTTGCGGGGCTACGCAATCCGTATGCCAAATTGCAGGCGAAAGGCCGGATGCAGAAGGCGAGAAACGAAATTAAATTCGTAAATTTGCCGTATGGACATCCTGGAATTCCGCGATTACTGCCTCTCGCTGCCGATGACGGAGGAGAGCACGCCGTTCGATGAAACGACGCTGGTCTACAAGGTCGGCGGCAAGATGTATGCCTGTGCCGACATGGTCGATTTCGATCATTTCGCCGTGAAGTGCGACCCCGACGAGGCGCTGCACCTGCGCGAACAATATGCCGAGGTGAGTACGGCGCGCCATTTCAACAAACAGCATTGGAACGGCGTCCGCACCGACGGCGACCTGCCCGACGCTTTCCTGCGCGGGCAGATCCGCAACTCCTACCTGCTGGTGCTGCGGCAGAGCGTCACGCCCAAGGCCCTGCGCGAGGAGATTCTTGCCTGCGTCGGGCAGCACGGACTGCCCGAATAACGATTTTCGCTCTACAAAACAGCGGCCCGTCCTCCGAGGACGGGCCGCTTCGTTCATTGGGCTGCCGCCTGCCGCCGCCAGCGCATGTATCCGGCCACGGCCAGCACCGAGTAGAGGGCGTAGAGCCCGGCGGTGACGGGGATGCCCTTGTAGAGGTAGAGTCCGACGGTCGCCGCGTCGACCGCGAGCCAGACGAGCCATTGCTCGATCCATCTGCGCGAAAGCATCCAGTAGGCCAGAATGCAGAGCGCCGTGGTGAAGCTGTCCCAGAAGGGAACCGTGCTGTCGGTGAAGCGTACGAGCACCCAGTAGATGGCGGCATGCAGCAGCGCGTAGGCCGCAGCCAAAGCCGGCAGGAGCCGCAGGGGCGTATGGCCGACGGTCCGGGTCTCCGATCCGCTGCCGGGGGCGTTGTGCCACACGAGCCAGCCGTAGAGCCCCGCCAGCACATAGTAGGCCTGCATCGCGCAGTCGGCATAGAGCCCTGAGCGGTAGTAGAGCCATCCGTGCACGACGGGCATCACGAGGCCCACGATCCACAGCCGGATGTCGGCGCGGTATTCGAGCCAGAGGTAGAGCAGCCCCAGCGCTGCGCCGGCAATCTGCAACAGAAGTTCGGTATCCACTTCGGAAGGTGAAAGGTGAAAAGTTTAAGGTGAAAGGTGCAAGTCTTTTTGTCATTCTGAACGAAGTGAAGAATCTGTTCCCGGATAACGGGATTCTTCGCTCACGCCCGGAATGACAAAGGGTTAGAATCGGACCGTCACGTTGGCCAGCACGTGCAGCGGCGCCTGCGGAAAGTAGTAGGCTTCGTCGATGCGCTTCGGGGTGTCGGAGCTCCATGTGTCCATGTAGGAGTAGCCGTAGCCGTTGCTCTCGTAGCGCTGGTCGAAAAGGTTGCAGAGCGTCACGCCGAAGCGCACGTTGCGCGTGCGGCCTGTGCGCAGGGTATAGCCCAGTTCGAGGTTGGTCACGCAATAGGCGTCGAGGGTCAGGGCTTCGTTTTCGTTGTTGGTGAAGTATTGCTTGCTGACGTAGCTGGTGCGGACGACGGCTTCGAAACCCTTGTAACGGAAGCCGGCATAGCCGCCGGCGATCCAGTCGGGCGAGTAGGCGATGGTCATGGTGCCCAGCTCCTCTCCGTAGGTGGGGCTGTCGGCCAGCAGGTCGACGTAGCGGCGGATCTTGTTGCTGCTCCACGTTGCGTTGGCGCCGATCGTGAGCCAGCGCAGGGGCCGCCACGCCGCCGAGAGCTCCACGCCGCAGCGGTAGCTGTCGGGGACGTTGACGTTCAGCGCTTCGCTGCCGTCGTTGACCATGCCCGTGGGCACCAGCTGGTCGCGGTAAAGCATGTAGTAGAAATTCGCGCCGAAGTCGATCTTCGGAGCCCGGTAGGTGTAGCCCGCTTCGAAGTCGTAGAGCGTCTCGGAGCGGGGTTGCGTGCTGTCGTCCGAGAACATGTAGCGGTCGGTGAAGTCGCTGCGCGTGGGCTCCTTCTGTGCCATGGCGAACGAGGCGTAGAGCGAATGGCGCTTGGCGAAGGTGTAGCTGAGGCCCGCGTGCGGATTGAAGAAGTGATATTGTTCGTCGACGTCGATCGGCTGCATGGCCCCCGTCTTTTTGTCGTAGTTGTCGTTTACGCCCCAGGCCTTGTAGCCCACGTAGCGGTATTGCAGGTCGGCGAAGAGGTTCAGCCCCTCGGCCGCCTTCCAGTCGGCTCTGACGAACAGGTTGGCGTCGTGCTTGTCCACGTCGTTGTCGTACCAGCGGCCGGCGTACTCCTCGGGCCGCAGTCCGTCCACCCAGACCAGCGTACCCCAGTGGGGAGAGCCGTAGTAGCTGTACGAGCCGCCGAAAGTGAGGCCCAGCCGCTGCGAGGCGTAGTGCGCCGCGAGGTTGGCGCCGGCCAGGTGGTTGCGCATGCGCTTCTCGCGGATCAGATCGGCTTTTTCGCCGCCGGCAAGTCCGCGGATGTTGAGGTATTCGCCCAGCTTCTTGCTGTCCTTGTATTGCTTGTAGAAGCCGTCGCCGTAGGTGTAGAATCCGGTGGCGTTCATCGACCAGGCGTCGTTAAAACGGTGGCTCAGCAGCAGTTGGTTGTTGATCTGGAGGTAGTTGTCGGTGTGGTCGTCATAGTAGCCGACGTGCGTGCCGTCGGCCAGCACGAAGGGCCCGTCCGAGGTCGCATATTGCCCCTCGGTGTGGTAGCGGCGGCCGTAGAGTTCCATGTCGGCTTTCGTCACACCCGTGTAGGTGAGGTAGGTCTTGGCCTTGCCGCCGAACGAGAGCAGTTTGAGCATCGTGCTGCCGTTGTAGTAGCCCGCCTGGAACATGTAGGATTTCAGGTCGGTGGCGCCGCGGTCGATGTAACCGTCCGAACCGATGTGGGTGAGCCGGGCGTCGAGCGCCCAATGGCCGCCCAGAAGCCCCGACGAGATTCCCACCGCCTGCTTATTGGTGTTGTACGAACCGTAGGAGAGCGAGGCCGAACCGCCGAATTCGGTGGAGAGCGCCTCGGTGGTCATGCTGACCGCACCGCCGAAAGCGCCTGTGCCGTTGGTCGAGACGCCGGCGCCGCGCTGCACCTGCATGTTGCCCACCGCCGAGATCAGGTCGGGCGTGTCGTACCAGTACATCGCGTGCGAATCGGGGTTGTTCATTGCCACGCCGTTGATCGTCACGTTGAGCCGTGTGGCGTCGGTGCCGCGCAGGCGCATCGACGTGCCGCCGATGCCGATGCCCGTTTCGTTGGTGGCGATCATCGAGGGCGTGAGGGCCAGGACCGTCGGTATGTCGGTTCCGTAGCTGTGGCGGGCGATCTCGTCGTGGGAGAGCTGCGCGAAAGCTACGGGCGTCGATGCGGTGGCCCGCGTGGCCGTCACCTCGATCTCCTGCAGGCGGTACATGCGCAGCGAATCTTCCGGATGCGCTGCTGCGTCTTCGACGCCTTGCTGCGCCGTGGTTGCGCTGCTGCGAAGTTGCCCGTTGCGGGAATCCGTGTCGGTTCCGGCATTGGCGGCCTGGCACAATGCGAGCGCCGCGATGGGTAGAAGTAACCTTTTCATGTTGAAACTTTTTGAAAGTTAAAGAACAGAAAAGGGGTATGTGTGTTGATTTACGCTTTTCCCGGTCTCGGCATTACCCGTCTCCGGTTCAATGGGTATAATCTCAGCCTGATAGTAAGGCACCCCTTCGAAATGTCGGGGCAAAGATAGAGCTAAGAATTCACAATTCAAAATTCATCATGACGAATCGACCGTGTCGTTCATCATGAGGTTTCTTATGCAGGTTGCCGGATCGGAGCCCTGCTGCGCGGGGAGCTGAAGGTTTTGGGGGCTTGGTGTTGGGCCCGTATGGTTCCGGGGTGCGCCTGCTTGAAGAAGATTCTTCGCTTCATACAAAAGATCCTTCGCTGCGCTCAGGATGACGAACTGGGGCGAGAAAATGTTTTAACCGGACGATTTCTGCGCGTGATTTGTCGAAATCGTTCGCTGTCGCGCAGATTTTCTCGCCTCGGCATAGCCCGAACAAGTTCGGCTCTGCGCTCGGCTTAACGAAAACGTTCGCTGTCGCGCAGGTTTTCTCGCCTCGGCAAATCTCAAGCACGGCTTGGCTCTGCGCTCGGCTTGACCAAGACCTTTGTCACCGAAGCCCCTGTCGCTAAAACGAGGGAAGCCGGCCCCGAAGGGTCGGCTTCCGAAAAAGGAGTTGCATCCGTTCGATGCCGGGATTGCGGCGGCGGACTTGCGCCCGGGGAGCGGGCTCCCTTTCCGCCGTTGCCCGGAGCACCGGTTAATAGCCCGGATTCTGATCGGCCTCGGACATGGCTGCATTGGCATCGATGGCTGCCTGCGGGATGGGCCACAGGAGCTTCTCGCCGATCGTCGCCGCAGCATTGCCTTTGAGCTGCGGGTTGTAGAGATCGTTGTACTCCACGAGCTTGCCCGTGCGACGGAGGTCCATGCGGCGGTAGCCGTTGCCGAACATCTCGCAGGCCGATTCCTTCAGAATCTTGTCGATGTCGATCGAGGTCTCGTCCGAGAGACCGGCACGCTTGCGCACCGAGTTCAGACGGGCCAGTGCCTTGTCGGACTGGTTGTCCTTGAGATAGGCCTCGGCAGCCACGAGGAAGATCTCGGGCAGCGTGATGACGTGCAGGTCGCGCAGGCTGTGGCCGGCGTCGTAGTTGCGGTTGGCGGCCGTGCAGTCGTCGAACTTGCGGCAGGGTGTCGTCGACCACGATTTGAGATGCGTGTCGGGATGGGTGAAGTCGTAGGTCGGCGTGATTTTGTAATCGGCCCACGTGTCCATGATCGAAGTCTTTTCGTCCTGACGGATCACGAAAGTCTGGGTACGGTTGGCCGCATCCTCGGCACGCCATGCGGCGATCGAAGCGTCGTCGCTCTCCCACCAGGCGGGGTAGTAGACGCCCACGGGTTTGCCGTCGGCCTTTTCGCCGTTGTCATAGAATGCGTAGTAGTCGCCCAAGGCCTTGCCGTCGCTGTCTTTGAACATCGTCAGGCTGGGGTCCCATACTTTCGTTACCAGCATCACCGGCATGAAGGTGGCGAAGTAGCGCTTGTCTTCCTTCGTGAAGTTCTTCAGTGCGTGGAGCGTGGGGATGAAAGAGGAACTGCCGTTCTTCATGCCCTCTTCCTTGCCGCCGTAGTAGTTGGAGAAGAAGCTCTGCCAGCGGTTGCCGGCCTGCTGGTCGTGGACCGAAGAGCTGTTCGAGTACTCGACGTCGAAGATGAACTCGGCATCGTCGTCGCCCGAATGGTCGGCTTTCCACAGATCGGCGAATTCGGCGGTGAGTTCACGGCCGTTGATCACCAGGTCGGCCTGTTCGGCGGCTTTCTTGAAGTAGGCGGGCTCGTTCAGGTCCCAGGCAGCCGAGAGGTAGGTCTTGGCCAGGAGGGCGCGGGCAGCTTCGATGCTGGCTTCGCCGCCGCCCTTGGTGGCGGTCGATGCGGCGAGCTTGTTGTTGTCGATGACTCCGGTCAGCTCCGCGATGATGTAGTCGTAGACCTCGGCAGCCGTAGCGCGCGGATACCCCGTTACGGAGTTGGCAGCGTACTCCTTGACTATAGGAACACCTCCGAAGTTGTTGACCATCAGGTAGTAGTAGAATGCGGCAACGAAGCGGCCCTCGTCGATGGCCTTGGTCTTTGCGTCGGCCGATACGTTGGCGTCGGCAGCATAGAACTTGATGGCATAGGCTGCGCGGATACCGTCGTAGCAGGCATTGTAGAAGCTCTTGACCGTGCCGTTTTCAGGCGTGAAGGCATCCCAGCGGTGCAATGCGGTGTTGCACTGCTGGCGTCCGTTGCAATAGAGGTCGGTTCCGGCATTGAAGTAGGCCGTGACGTCGGTGCTGTTGAAGATGGCGTCCAGCGTGCCGTAGGCGTCGTAGACCAGCGACTGGAAGCCGGCGGGCGTCGAGAAGTACTCCTTGTCCGTGACGGCGCCCTTGTTCTCCGCCGTCAGGAAGTCCTCACAGCTTGTGAGCGACACCATGCCGAGCAGAGCGACTGCATATAATAATTTTTTCATATTCTAAGATTCTTGTTCGTTGACGATTAGAACTTCAGGTTGGCGCCGATCTGGTAGGTCACCGAGGCGGGACCGCCGTTGACCAGCGTAGCGCTCGCCCATTCGGGGTCGAAGCCCTCGTAATCGGTCCAGCAGAAAGGATTCAGCACGTTGACGTAGAGACGCAGCTGCTTGATGTGAGCCTTCTGCATCCAGCGCTTCGGGAAGGTGTAGCCCAGGCAGATGTTTTTCACCTTCACGAACGAAGTGTCGTGATACTGGTAGCCTTCGCCCTTGGCGCTGCCCTTCGAACCGTACCAGCCGCCGCCCGAGGTGCTGGAGTTGTTGGGGTAGGGGTATTTGCCGGGTTTGGCCTCGGTGAGGGTGACGATGTCGCCCGTGGCGGGGTCGAGAACCGGCGTGCCGGCGGGGATGTAGTAGTCCATGACGATCTTCTGACGGCCGCGGTCGCCGTAGTCGGTGTACTGCTCGTGGATGTACGAACGCGACCACTGGCCCTGCTTGGTGTAGATCGTGAAGCCGAAGTCGAAGCCGTAGAACGCCATCGACGAGGTGATGCTGCCCATCCACTTGGGATCCTTGCAGCCGTAGATCTGCTTGTCTTCGTCGCTGATCTTGCCGTCGTTGTTCCAGTCGTGTACGCCCATCGTACCTTCGTAGAGACCGAATTTCTCGTAAGCCTCCTTGAGGGTGTAGTGGACGTCGCCGTCCTTGGTGTGCATCGTCACGCCGTCGGCCGTCACGACATCGGTGTGCTTGTAGTCGCGCAGCACGTTGAGGCGCTCGCCGAGGAACCAGTTGTTGGCCACGTCGTCACCGTTGGGCAGCTCCTTGATCTTGCTCCAGTTGCGCGAGAAGTTGACGCCCAGGTCCCAGGTGAAGTTCTGCAGGCGGAGAACGCCGAAGTTGAAGCCCAGCTCGATACCGGCGTTGCGGACCGAGCCGATGTTGGTCGTGATGGAGGTCTCGCCGGTCTCGACGGGCACGGTGGCCTTCATGATCTGGCCGTCCGACAGACGACGGTAGACGTCGGCGGTCAGACCCAGGCGGCCGTTGAATGCCGAGAAGTCGACACCGAAGTTGAACTCCTTGATCTCCTCCCACTGCAGGCCGAGGTCGATCAGACCGTTGGGGTAGTAGCCCTGGAACTCTTCGCCGCCGATGACCACATAGTTGGGACCGGCAGCCGACGACATCGTTACGTAGTCGCTGACGTTGTTGTTACCCGTCACACCGTAGGCTGCGCGCAGCTTCAGGTTGTCGAGCCACGAAGCGCTCTTCAGGAAGTTCTCCTCCGACATGCGCCATGCCACGGCGGCCGAGGGGAAGAAGCCCCAGCGGTTGCCTTCGGCGAAACGCGACGAACCGTCGGCACGCATCGTCACCATAGCCATGTACTTGCCCTTGTAGGAGTAGTTGAGACGTGCGGCTACCGAAACGAGCGACGATTCGGTGTAGGTCGACGCGATCGACTTGCCGTCGGTGCCGGCCTTGGCCAATGCGTGGTAGGAGAGTTTGTCGTCCGAGATGTTGCGGCCGCTCATGGTGTAGGTCTCCTTGTTCGAAGCGTACATCGAGAAGAGACCCATGGCACCGAAGGTGTGGTCGCCCCAGGTCTTGTTGTAGTCGACCTGGTTGTCCCACGTCCAGTCGAAGCGGTCGGTGTTGACCACTTTGGCTTCGTTGTACTTCTTTTTCTGGAACCAACTCGAACCCAAGGGGAATTCATCCGTCACGCCTGTGCCGAAGAAGATGCCCTGGCGGCCGTGGTAGAAGTTGGGCGAGAAGGTCGTCGTGAACTTCAGACCGTCGTAGAGGTTGAAACGCAGGTAGGCGCTGCCGAATACGTGGAACTTGCGCGTCTGGTTTTCGTAGGCATTGGGCAGGATGAAGTCGATCAGCGGGTTGGGCGTCGAGGTGAACGACACGCCGTTGCCGGGTTTGCCGGGCATTTCGTAGAGCTTGCCGTTCTCATCCCAGGGCGAGAGGATCGGGGCGAACCAGAAGGCGTTGTTGTAGGGCGAGTAGGCGTTCGAACCGTCGGTGGTGAAGTCGTCCTGCACGTCGTAGGCCAGGTTGACCGACATGCCGGCCTCCACGACCTTGTTGAGCTTGCTGTCGAACGCACCCTTGATGTTGAAACGCTCGTAGTCGTTCTTCTTGAATACGTTCTCCTCGCTCTGATAGCCGAAGCCCAGACGATAGGAGGTCGATTCGCTCGAACCCGAAGCGCTGATGTAGTGGTTCTGCTGGGCGGCGGTGCGCAGCACCTCGTCGGCCCAGTTGAAAGTCTTGTTCTGCATGTAGAGCGGGTAGAGCGGCGAAGTCCGGTGGTCGCCGCCGACAGCGCCCTGGAATACGATGGTCTCGCGGCCGCCGATGGCGAACTGGGGATGGCCTTCGGGATCGATACCGTCCTTATAGGTCGTCTTGTCGAGCTCGGTGTAGCGGGCGAAGCGGTAGTCCATCCACTCCTGGGTGTCCATGAAGTCCGGCATGCGCGCGCGCTGGCGGATACCGTAGTAACCGTCGTACGAAACGGTCACCTGCTGAGCCTTGCTGGCACCCTTGGCACCCTTGGTGGTGATCATCACCACGCCGGCCGAAGCGCGCGAACCGTAGATGGCCGTCGACGACGCGTCCTTGAGGATGTCGACGCGCTCGATGTCCTCGGGGTTGAGGAAGTCCATCGACGAGCATACGATACCGTCGATGACGTAGAGCGGCGCGGATGCGTTGTTGATCGAGGCCTGGCCGCGGATCTGGATGTCGAAGCCTCCGTTGGCGCGGCTGTTGGTCTGCGTGACGCTCACGCCCGGCACGGCGCCCTGAAGGGCATCCTCCAGACGGGTCGTACCGCGGCCTGCGATCTCGCCGGCAGCGACCGAACCCACCGAACCGGTCAGGTCGGTTTTCTTGCTTATACCGTAGCCTACCACCACGACGTCATCCAGCTGCGTGGCGTCTTCATGCAGGACGATGTCGATGCTGGTGCGTCCGGCGACGTTGACCCGCTCGTCCTTCATGCCGATGAACGAAACGAGCAGCACGTTCTTGGCAGGATCGGGCACGTTGAGTGCGAACTGACCGTTCACGTCGGTACTCGTACCGAGGTTGGTGCCTTCGATAATGACGGAAGCGCCGATAACGGGCTGTCCGTCAGTACCCTTGACCCCCCCCCTCAGGTTTTGGGCCGATGCGGTGGCCGCAAAGCCCAAGCCTAACGCCAGGGTTAGAACCAGTTTGAGAGAAAAGTTTTTCATTTAAGAAAAATTTGGTTGATAAATTTAGGTTGTGAGAGATTCTCTTGCTGTTCGCCGGCCGGCGGTTTCCGCACCGCTTTCCGGCAAACGGTACACAAAGATAACCGATTCTTTCATTTGGCAAACAGGGGGTGGCCGAGAAAATGGTCTCCGCGATTATTTTTACTACTTTTTTGAATAAAAATCCAACTTTCGGAGTGTGTTATTTAAATTTTTTTTAATCATTCTTTTGTTTTCAATACTGAAAAAAAATGATTTGCGGTGGCATGTATCGTTGTGCCGGCAGTGCGGAATTCGGAGTTGACCGGGCTTTGCGGCCTGCTTCCTTTCCGAAGGACAGGGTCGCGGAGGGCTCGCACCGTGCCGCTGGGGATCCGGGCCCTTTGGTTCCGGCGAACAATCCGCGTTTTGCATCGCATTTCGGAGAGGGTGAGGCCAACGTTCGTCGGTTCCGTTACTGGCGACCTGAAAGCCGCAAGCCGCGAACTATAACGTTCGCGGCTTGCGGCTGATGTGCATTAATAGGGATAGGAGTTGTTTGTGCTTCTTATTTTTTCCAGAGTGCGGACATCTCCTCCAGCGTCTTGCCTTTGGTTTCGGGCACCCAACGCCATACGAAGAGGGCCGATAGCAGCGCCATCAAGGCGTAGATGCAGTAGGTGCCGCCCACGCTCCAGGCGCTCAGCGAGGGGAACGTCGATGAGACGAGGAAGTTGGAAATCCATTGCGCAGCCACGGCGATGGCCACGGCCTGCGAACGGATGGTGTTGGGGAAGATCTCGGCGATGAGCACCCAGCAGATCGGGCCCCACGACATCATGAACGACGCGGTGTAGATGATGATGAAGACGAGCGCCGCCACGCCGATCGTGTCGGTGAACGAGAGCGCCGCCAGTGCGATCATGCCCACCATCATGCCGGCCGAACCGATGATGAGCAGCGGTTTGCGGCCCAGCTTGTCGACCGTGAAGATGGCCACGACCGTGAAGATGATGTTCACGATGCCCATCACCACGGTCTGGATCATCGATGCGTCGCCCGAAGCTCCCATGTTTTCGAAGATGCGCGGTGCGTAGTAGAGCACCACGTTGATGCCCACGGCCTGCTGGAAGAACGACAGCAGCACGCCGATCGCCACCACCGCAACGCCGTAGGCGAAGATGTGCTCGCGCTGTTCGTGGACCGTGGCTTTGATTTCGTCCAGAATCGAGCGGGCTTCCGTGGCTCCGTTGATATGGGCCAGCACCGAGTAGGCCTTTTCGTCGCGCCCGCGGAGCGCCAGAAAACGCGGCGTCTCGGGAATGAAGAAGACCAGCACTCCGAAAAGACCTGCCGGGTAAGCCTCGCTGACGAACATGCGGCGCCAGCCGATGGCGTTCATGGTGCTCTGGATCGCTTCGGCCGTATCGCCCAGCGAGTTGCGGATCAGATAGTTGACGAAGTAGACCACCAGCATGCCGAAGATGATGGCGAACTGGTTGCACG
>CASPAC010000010.1 GCA_949419965.1 Bacteroidales bacterium | reverse complement strand
GTATCTTGAACGACCGTTCGAGTTTGTCTGTCAGGTTTTCAAACATGGTTTTCCGAATTTGGCAGCACAAAGGTAAGCAGAAAAACGTATCCCTGCAAGCCCCGGCGCCTGCCCGCGCGTGGAAAAAGCGGATTGCGGCCCGGTTTCCGATTCCCGCGTGCGGCCGTCTTCAGCTCTGGTTCCCGACTCCGTGTGCGGCTGGTTGGGGCGGTTCCCGACTTCTGCATGCGGCCGCGTCCTCCGCTACGCTTCCCGGCTTCGCAGCCTTTACAGCCTTTACAGCAGCCCCGCTTCGTAGTAGATCACGATCTGTTCGATGATGCGGTCTTCGCCCTCGCGGTCGTACTCCGACTTGAGGTCCTGCCCGAAGATTTTCGACACGCTCTGCCAGAATCCCGCCACGAATCCGCCGCGGAATTCGCGCAGCACTTCGTAGGCGGTGTATTCCGTTTCGCGGTCGATGAGTTTCAGCAGTACGCGGCCCTGCGTGCGGGTCATGTGTTTCAGCACGGGCGTATATTCATCCTTGATTTCGCGGTAGAGTTGTCTGATATAGGCTTTCTGCTCTTTTTCGGTCGGCAGCCCTGCCAGCCGCGCTTCCATCTCGGCCATCTTCGCCTTGGCCGTCTGCGCAATGGGGTATACCTTCTTCACGGCGTCGACCAGCCGGCGGTAGCGGCGCAGGTCGGCCGGACGATGGAACACCGGCACCGCCACGATGTGAACCAGCGGCGTCGAGTCGCCCGCTTCGACGAGCCACTCCTGCCCGAGGCAGCCGCGGCCTCCCTGCGCCCGGGCTTCCGGAACCGCGGCGCACAGGATGCACAAAAGCCCAAGCAACTTTTTCATACTCCGTGAAAATCCTTATCTTCGCACAGTCGTACGGCGCACGGGCAATGCCGGGTCCGGCCGTTGCCGCGCCTTATGCAAAGATAAGCATTATCATTCTATATTCGATCAAGCATCATGTTGGAAAAAGGAGCCGCGGCACAGAGCCGCACGACGGTCTGCGAAGCCAATACGGCCGCAGCGATGGGTTCGGGCGACATGCCCGTTTTCGCCACGCCGGCCATGGTGGCTCTCATGGAGAATGCGGCCATGCTGGCCGTGGCCCCCGGGTTGCCCGAGGGGGCCGCTACCGTGGGCGCCGAGATGAACGTTTCGCACATCAAGCCTTCGGGGTTGGGTGCCGAGATCGTCGCTTCGGCCGTCGTCACGGCGGTCGAGGGGCGCAAGATCACTTTCAATGTCGGTGCCCGCGACGCCGAGGGGATGATCGGCGAGGGCACTCATGTCCGCTTCATCGTCGACCGGGAGCGCTTCCTCGCCAAGCTGAAGTAGCGTCCGCTACCAGCCCGCCAGGTGCTGGAGCCAGATGGCCAGCAGGCCTGCCGCATAGCCGGCCAGCGCCAGGGGCGTGATTTTGCGCAGGTACCAGCCGAAATCGATCTTTTCGAGCCCCATGGCCACGACGCCCGCCGCCGAACCGATGATCAGCAGACTGCCTCCCACGCCGGCGGCATAGGAGAGCAGGTGCCAGAAGAGCCCGTCGGCCACGAAGTTCTGCATGAAGGCCGGGTCGGCGCTGGCCGCCGCACCCACCGCGTCCGCTACAGGGTACATGCCCATGCAGGCCGCCACGAGCGGTACGTTGTCGACTACGGACGACAATATGCCGATCAGTCCGGCGATCAGGAAAGGTTCGTGCAGATGTTTGTCGAACCATCGGGCCATGTCGGTGAGGATGCCCGCGCTCTGCAGCGCACCGACCGCCATCAGTATGCCCAGGAAGAAGAGGATCGTCGGCATGTCGATGTGTTTCACCACTTTCGACACCCGGTTCTGGATCGACGCCTCCATGTCGCGCCGCCGGTCGTAGAGTATTTCGGTCAGCACCCAGATGGCGCCCAGCGCGATGGTCATGCCCATGTAGGGCGGCAGGCCCGTCGCTTCCTTGAACACCGGCACGAAGAGCAGCCCGCCTACGCCCACCGTCAGAATCAGCCGGCTCATGCGCGGCTCGACGCCCTGCGGCAGTTCCTGGGGAGCGGCTGCGGTGTCGGCGGTTTCGCCCTTGCCCACCAGGCGGCAGGCAAGGGCGGCGGGGACCGCCACCGAGAGCAGCGACGGCAGAATCAGGTTGGCCATCAAGGGGCCGGCCGCCACGTTGCCGCGCATCCAGAGCATGATGGTCGTCACGTCGCCGATGGGCGACCATGCGCCGCCGCTGTTGGCCGCCACGACGATCAGTCCGGCGAAGATCCACCGGTCGCGTTGTTCCGGGACGATGCGCCGCAGCAGCATGATCATGATGATCGCCGTGGTCATGTTGTCCAGCACGGCCGACATGAAGAAGGTGACCAGCGCCAGCAGCCACAGCAGCCGGCGTTTGTTGCGGGTCCGGATGCGCGAGGTGATGACGTTGAAGCCTCCGTGGGTGTCGATCAGGTCGACGATGGTCATGGCGCCGATCAGGTAGATCAGTATCTCGCACGTGCTGCTCAGTTGTTCGGCGAGCTGCGTGCCGGTCCGCATGCCGCCGCCCGCCAGGCTGAAGAGGGCCCAGAGCGCGCCGCACATGAGCAGCGCAATGGCCGATTTGTTGACGTTGATTTTGTGTTCCAGCGCGATGAGCAGGTAGCCTGCGCAGAAGAGCGCGATCATGGTTGCGATCATGGTTCGGAATTTCAGAGGTGCGTGTTCCCGGGTGCGCCGTTTGGATATTGCGTTTTTTTGTTTATCTTTGTCCCGCTTTCGAGCGAACGATTGAGCTGTGGTGTAATGGTAACACAGCAGATTTTGGTTCTGTCGTTCCAGGTTCGAGTCCTGGCAGCTCAACTCCTTTCAGCAGAAGCGGAGACCCGACGTCGGGTCTCCGCTTCGTTTTCGGGCCGGAACTGTCAATAGTTCTTTTTGCCCTGCAGGCGGTCGGCGGCCTTGTCGACAGCCTGGCCGATTTTGTCGGCGGTCTTTTCCGCGCCCTGCTTGATGTTGTCGCCTACCTTGCGGGCCGTGTTGCCCATGCGGTCGGCAGCGTTTTCCACGCCGTTTTTCATCTTGTCGGCGGTCTGTTCGGTCTTGTTCTTGCAGTCGGTGGCCTGGTTGAGTTTGTCGCCGAACTGTTTTTCGGTTTGCCGGTTTTCCCAGCTGTTCTTCGTGTCGTTCATTGTCTTGATTTTTTACCGTTCAACATGTTTTCTTCGTCGGGTGATCATCGAGACGATCCACAGCAGAACGACAGCTCCGGCAATCGAGGTCAGGAAGCTGCCCAGCGTGCCTACGGGTACCCACCCGAACCACGAGAAGATCCAGCCTCCCAGCACACCGCCGATCAGACCTACGATCAGATTGATGACGAGGCCCGAGCCGTCGCCCTTGACGATCAGGTTGGCGATCCATCCGGCCGCCAGACCGATTAAGAGATACCATAAGAAATACATAATCTTCCGTTTTTTAGACTTGACGGAAGATCACGATGCAAAATCCGTTCCCGAAATTGCGAACCGTCGCTTCGAGCATGGAGCGTAATGCGACGGCAGGCGGGTCGCTCGTCAGCGGATTCGTTCTTTTTGTTGCCGCAGTTCAGAGCCGCCGCAGCCTTTTAGCAACGATTTTAAAACGTTTTAGCAGAGCAGGGGCATTTCGCCGAAAAAGGGTGGGATAAAACGAAAGCAGGGTGTTCAGTGCATGGCCTGCTCCAGCGCGCGGGCCAGCTGGTCGGGACACGAGGTGCCGCGGCCGCGGCAGTCGATGCCTTTGAGCCGTGCGACGGCTTCTTCGGCCCGCATGCCTTCTACCAGCGCCGCAATGCCTTGCGTGTTGCCGTGGCAGCCGCCGGCGAATTCCACGCTGCGGATAACGTCTCCTTCGAGTTCGATCTCTATCTGCTTCGAGCAGGTTCCCACGCAGGGATAGGTCAGTTTTCGGGTCATAGTGTCGATATGCGTTGTTTCGGAGTGCGAAGATACGAATAAGCCGAGCGGAATGCCAAATTTATTGGGGCATTGCCGCGGCGAAAGTATCTAAGACGGAGTCAAAGATAACAATAAGCCGGCGATTATGAAAGTCTTTTCGTCGGTCGCGGCGCTTTCCGCCGGCTGCCGTTCCGTTCTCGGGCCGGGCCGCCGCCGCTCGCCGGCCCGTCGCAGGGCACAGCCGTCAAGCAACGACGGGGAGCGTCCATGAAAACGCTCCCCGTCGTTGCTTGCGGCGCGCCGCAAAGGGCTATTTCTGCTGGGCGGCGCTGTTGTCGGCCATGATCATGTTCTTGTCGATGCGCAGCGTCACGTCGCTGTCCACTTCGATCAGCAGCGACGTCTCCTTCACCTCCTTCACCGTGCCGTAGATGCCGCCGGCGGTGATCACCTTGTCGCCTTTTTTCAGGCCTTCGCGGAACTCCTGCATCTGTTTGCGGCGCTTGGCTTCGGGGCGCCACATCAGCAGCCAGATGCCCACGAACATGAGTCCGATCATGATGAAGCTGCCGTACTGCTGCAGCCAGCTCACTTGAGGTTCGGCCGGTACGGCGGCCTGAAGAAAATCGATCATAGTAGTGTTCTGTTTTTGGTTTTCGCCGACAAAGGTACACAAATTCGGCCAATCGGCGAAATTCTTTTTCGTCGGATCGTCCGTTCGTTTCGTCCGTTCGTCTGTTGCGCGGCCGCCGGGCATCCGTTTTTACCGCCGCATCGAGCAGGGTTGTTCCAGTGCGCAGGCTTCCAGCAGCGCCGTGTCGCGGAACAGTTCGGTAGTGGGTCCGTCGGCCGCCACCGTGCCGTCGCGCAGGATGATCGTGCGCGGACAGAGTTCCGCCGCCATCTCCAGATCGTGCGTCGCCACCAGCATCGTGTGGTCGAACCGGCGGAGCAGTTCGATCGTCTGGCGCCGGGCGCGCGGATCGAGGTCGGAGGTCGGTTCGTCCAGCACCAGCACCGCAGGTTCCATGGAGAGCACCGTGGCGATCGCCACGCTCCGTTTCTGTCCGCCCGATAGCCGGTAGGGCGATTTCTTGCGCAGATGCGATGCTCCCACAGCTTCGAGCGCCGCCGCGACCCGCCGTTCGATCTCGTCGGGCGTCAGTCCCATGTTCGCAGGGCCGAACGCTACGTCTTCTTCGACCGTGGGCATGAAAAGTTGGTTGTCCGGATTCTGGAATACTACGCCCACCGTCTGCCGGACGGAGGGCAGCGTGCGGGGCGTCAGTCCGACTCCGCCGACCGCCACTTCGCCTTGCGTGGGCAGCAGCAGCCCCGCCGCATGCAGCAGCAGGGTCGATTTGCCGGTCCCGTTGGCTCCCACGAGCGCCGCCTTTTCGCCGTGGGTCAGGCGCAGCGTTACGCCCCGCAGGGCTTCGCAGCCGTCGGGATAGCGGTAGTGCACCCGGTCGAAAAGCAGGCAGTGGTGGCTCATGGCAGCAGTCGTGTCAGGGTTTCGACGGGACCCGTCAGCCGCGCAAGCAGCAGCGCCGCACCCCAGACGGCAAGAAATTGCGTGTCGGCTCGCCGCCAGCGGTTGTGCGGGCTTATGCCGTCGGGCAGGCGGCCCTTGAATCCGCGCGCCAGCATGGCCCGGTGGATCTGTTCGGCCCGGTCGCAGGTGCGCACCAGCAGCTGCGCCACCAGCGTGCCCCACACCTGAAGCGGAAAGGAGCGGCGGCCGAAACTGCGCGCCTCGCGCGCCCACGACAGCCGGAGCGCTTCGTCGAGCAGCAGATGCAGGTAGCGGTAGACGAAAAGCAGCTGCACGGTGAAAAGATGCGGTATGCCCAGGCGCTGCATTCCCCGGCAAAGTTCGAAGAAGCCGGTCGATCCGATCAGCACGAGCAGCGCCTGCACCGAAAGCATTCCGCGCAGCAGAATCGACACGAAGACAACCCAGCCCTCGGTGACGGCAAGCGTGCCGATGCGCAGGGCCGGTTGGTGGTCGCAGAACAAGTTGAAAACGCCGATCAGGGCCGCGAACGGCACCACGTAGAGCGAGCGCCGGAGGATCGTTCCGTAGCGCATTCCGCCCAGCGGGGCCGTCAGCAGCGGATAGAGTGCGAAAAGCAGGATTTCCGAGAGTCTCGTCAGAGGTACCGAAAGCATCGTTGCCAGAAATACGACGGTCGTCAGCAGTTTCGATCTCGCGTCGAGCCGCTGGAGCGGGGACTCCGTCCGGGCGGAGTTTTCCAGCGCTTCGAGTTCGCAGAGGGCGTATTGAAGCCGGTTTTTCATGCTTGCCGACGTCGGGTGCGCAGGAGCCGTGTGCCGCCCCAGGCGGCCAGCAGGATGACGCCGCAGCCCACCAGTCCCGCGGCCGAGGTGTCGTAGTCGGGCAGGGCGGCCGTTCGTTGCTGGAGTGCGGCCGCCGTGCGGTGGGCGCCGTCGGGCTGCGCTTCTATTTCCGGGTCTGCGGCCGTCCGTTCGATCGACCACTCCAGTCCGTCGGGCCGCGACGAGGCGATCCACGAAAAGGAGCCGCCGACAACAAGGGCGGCCAGGGCGATCGCAGCCAGCGTTTTTCCGGTTTGTTTTTCGTTGCGTCGTCCGGCGAGCAGTTCGGGACGGTAGCGTTGTACGGCGCAGAGCACCGTTCCCGTCGCTATGCCTTCACCGATGCCGATCGCCAGGTGGATGGGCAGCATGAAGAGCAGAAAGCGTCCGAACGGCAGGGCCGTGATGCCCGAAGCCACCGTCTCGGCGGTCACCGCCAGCGCTCCCAGTTCGAGTCCCGCGACCGATGCCGCCAGCGAGGCGGCGAAGATCCGGCCGTGCGACGTGCTGCGGCCCGCGATCGGGCGGTAGACGAGCGGATAGGCCGCCAGGCACGAGAGCACCGCCATGTTGAATATGTTGCAGCCCAGCGCCAGCAGGCCGCCGTCGGCGAACAGCAGGCATTGCAGCACCAGCACCGAGGAGAGGGTCAGCAGCGCCGCCCACGGCCCCAGGATGGCCGAGAGCAGGATGCCCCCGACGATGTGGCCGCTCGACCCGGTGCCCGGTACGGCGAAGTTGATCATCTGCGCCGCAAATACGAAGGCGCCCGTCACGCCCATCAGCGGGACGATGCGTTCGTTCGCTTCGGGCGCTGCATGCATCCCCGATGCGGGACGCAGTTTGCGCAGCGCCGTGCCCAGCAGCAGCAGCGAGGCGGTGCCCGCCACGGCGGCTACCGTCGGCGAGACCAGAGCGTCGGACATGTGCATGGTCGGTTATTTTTGCGTTTTTTCGATCGGCCGGCGCGCCAGGTGGGTTTTGTTCGCCGGGTGCCAGTTGGAGTGGTCGGGGTGTTCCGTATGGTCGAAGCGGATAAGCGGCAGCAGGAAGAGCCACGTCGTCAGGCAGAAGGGCGCGGTCAGCGTCGGAATGCCCAGCGGTGCCAGCATGACGTTCATGCCCGCCTGCACGAAGACCGTGACGACGATGCCGATGAGCGCCCATACGGCCGAGCGCTGCCCCGGTTTGTAGAACACCGTTCCCAGAGCGATGGCCGTCAGCACGGGGCTGAATCCGTAGAGCCCGCCGGCCACGTTGACGCCCGACGCTCCGAAAGCGATCGCCACCACCAGCGCCGCCGCCGAGCCGATGGCGGCCCACAGTGCAGCGCGGTAACTGCTCATCCATAACCCGATAAGGAAGAAAAGCCCCGTGACCCACGAGTCGACCAGGAAGACCTGCCCGACGCCCTTGAGCCAGTAGACCGCCAGATGTCCGAAGCGCAGGCTCTCGTCCGTCGCGAAAAGCGCCGGGAGCGTCGGTTCCGACAGGTGGGTCGGCGGCATCCCGTGCATGGCGCGTGCGGCCAGCAGGAAAAGCCAGGTGCAGAAGACGAAGGGGAAGGTCAGCGAATTGACCTTCCAGGGGGCCATCACGTTGTTGAATCCGGTGCGCACCCAGGTGGTCAGCGCGGCGCAGAGCACCAGCGCCATCCACATCCACACGGTGTTGCCCAGTAACGTGGGGAACGCGCAGCCCACCAGCACGCCGTTGAAGCCCCAGAGACCCTGTGCGCCGTCGTCGGCCGGCAGCCGCAGCCAGCGGCCCGTCAGCGTCGAGACCGCCACGCCTGCCAGGGCGCCCCATGCCACCA
Source organism: Bacteroidales bacterium (assembly GCA_949419965.1). The sequence goes on along the minus strand of CASPAC010000010.1, from coordinate 43,828 downwards.
CGCCGGCATGGTTGGCGTAGGAACCCCAGAAGATGCCGATCAGAAAAAGCATTCCGGTCCAGGCGCTCGGCTGGAACATCACCTGTCCCGTGCCGCGCAGCATTTTTTTCAGAAAGCCGACGCCGGTTTGGGCCGTCGGCGAGGAGATGGTCGTATCCATGATCATAGGTTGTTTGTTGTCGGTTGTCGTCAGCGCCACGGGAATTCGTCGGGCATGGGGCGCCGTTTCACTTCTTCGCGCACCGTGGCGCAGAAACTTCTCACGAGCCGTTTCACCGGGTCGGTTTCGGCGCCCAGCGCCTTGTAGAGCACTCCGCAGCCGTTGGGCAGGCGCGTGATTCCGGCCGCCAGCCGGCGCCGGTCGTCGACGAAGGCTTCGGTGCGGTCGTAGATGCGTTCCGCCTCTGCGGGCGGTGTCAGTACGATGGCGTTGGCGAAAACGTCGTAGCCGTTCATGACTCCGAGCGTCTCCGGCGAGCGCCGCCCGGGCCGGATGACGAACTTTTCGCGGAAGAGCCGTTCGCCGTCGGGCCGAGCGGCCCGCGTCGTCACCGAAAGAATGTCGTAGGCGAACTTCTCGCCCCGGTCGTAATATTTGCGGCCGCTCATGTAGATTTCGGCATAGAACAGCGTGGCCGTGGGGTCGATGCGGATCGTCGTGTCGGCGATGAAGCGCGTGTGGCGGCAGGGAATCGTCGGTTCGGGCAGGTACTCCAGATAGGCGCCCGCTTCGAGTTCGAAGTGTTGGCGCAGCCCCGAGCAGTTGCAGCGCATCTCGGCCAGTTTGGTGGCCGCTCCCGTCGAGACATGGGCGAACGCCCCCTCGCGCACGGTGAAGCGCTGTTCGTAGCGGTCGCCGTCGACGTTGGGACCTCCCGACGAAAGAATGTAGACGCACGGCATCTCAGGCATTCCCTCGTCGAAGTAGAGTTCCTGTTGTACGATCAGCGGCGTGCGGCGTTCCAGGTCGCGCAGGATCGAGCGCCCCTCGTCGTCCAGTTCGAATCCCAGGCGCAGATAGCCCGTTTTCCCGGGACTCCCCACCGGCATCGCCGTGGGTTCGGCCAGGTAGGGGGCCATCTCTTTGGCGGCGGCGATGTTCATCGTGCGGCGGCGGTTTGCGGGGTTGTTTCGGACTTGGCGGCGCCCTCTGCGCCGGCGGTTTCGCGGCGGTCGTCCGGATCGAAAAGCGCCATGCGGCGGATCAGCCCCACCAGTTCGTCGACGCCCTCGCCCGTCATGCAGTTGGTGAACAGGAAGGGTTTGCCCGGGCGCATGCGTTCCGAGTCGACGCGCATCACCTCCAGATCGGCGTGCACGTAGGGTGCCAGGTCGGTCTTGTTGATGACCAGTATGTCCGACTGCGAGATGCCCGGACCGTCCTTGCGGGGTATCTTGTCGCCGGCCGCCACGTCGATCACATAGATGAAGAAGTCGACCAGCGCCGGGCTGAACGTGAGGGTCAGGTTGTCGCCGCCCGATTCGATCAGCACCACGTCGCCGTCGGGGAAGCGCGCCTCCATCTCTTCGACGGCGGCGATGTTCATCGAGGGGTCCTCGCGTACGGCGGTGTGGGGGCAGGCGCCCGTCTCCACACCGATGATGCGGTCTTCCACAAGCACGCCCTTGAGCGTCTTGCGCACGTGTTTGGCGTCTTCGGTCGTCACGATGTCGTTGGTGATGATCAGGACCTTGCAGCCCATCTCCAGCAGGCGCGGCGTGATGGCTTCGATCAGCGCCGTTTTGCCCGATCCTACGGGACCTCCGATCCCTATGCGGCAAGTGTTGTTCATTTTTTTTGAGTCGTGTTGTTTCTATTTCGTTCTTTTCAAGCAGGTTTTCTCGCCTCGGCAAAGCTCGAACAAGTTCGGCTCTGCCCTCGGCTTATCGAAAACGTTTGTGTGTTCTGCGGCTTCCGGCCCGCGTTTCCGTGTCCGGATGCGGCCGGCCTGTTCAGTTCATGAAGAGTCGTTTGGTGCCTTTTTCGTGCAGCGACGCCAGAATGTCGGTCTGCGGCGCAAAGGCGTGCATGTCGTCGTAGTCCATGCCGGCCGCTTCGTCGTAGAGGGCCTGCGTTTCGCCCGAGAGACGGAAAAGGATGCGCTGTGTGTCGTAGTGCGACACGCGTACGCAGCGCAGCGCGGCGTTGAGCACCGTGTTGACTACGCCGTACTGGTGCGAGCAGAAGAGTTCGCGTTCGCCGATGCCGCAGGCCGCGAAGACAATGCCTTGGGCCGCCGGGTAGGTGCCCGGCGTGCGCCCGGCGCCGATTTCGTCGAGCCAGCGCGCCACCGTCGCATCCGCGGCGATGTGCGTGTGGAGTTCGGCCAGTTTCTTGCCCATGCGGCAGCTCATCAGGCGCGCTTCGGCGTTGAGTTTGCAGAGAATGGCCTGGTGGTCGGCCGCCACGATCTCGTCGAAACGCTCGTCGCGCCGGCCGCGCCAGGCGTGCAGGGCCGCTACGCCGTCGGTCGTGGCCGCCTGTACCGCCACGTCGCGCACAAAGGCTTCGAGCGTCGCCGCATCGTGCACCAGCCCCGTGTCGGCCGCCGTCTCCAGTCCGTTCGAGAAGGAGAACGTGCCCACCGGGAAGGCCGAGTCGGTCAGCGCCATCAGCCGCATGAGCGTGGTCATGGCGTCAGATGCAGGCATGGTGGTGATGCGTGTGTTCCGTTTCGCTGGCATGGCTCGCTCCGCCGAACAGGCGGCGTATCTCGTGGGGCGCCAGGTAGGGGATGACTTCTTCGCCGGAGCGGAAGGCGTAGTCGACGTGTTCGATCCGGTGGGTGCGCATGACGCTTTCCATCACTTTCTTGTCCACCGTGAGCGGCACCATCACCCGGCAGCCCTTGACCACGGCGGGCCAGTGCTGGTTGCCGATGGCATGTCCCAGTTCGAGGGCTATGTGGATGATCTCTTCGGGCGTTTCGCGGGCCAGGGAGGTCAGGTCGGCGACCAGCACCTCGTTGAGCCGGATGCGCAGCACCACCATGCGGCGGTCGGCGGGGTCGTATTCAAGGATGTCGCCGTCGAGCAGCTGCGAGTGGCGTTCGAGCGCTACGGCATATTCGGTCTTGCGGTCGCTCGTGGCGGCAAAACGGCTTTTCTGCGCCGTCCATTGGTCGAGCTCGATGGTTTCGACGTCGGCGTCTTTCACGCGGGCGGCCCATTCGGGGTCGCGGAGGTTGCCGACGATGGCATGGTAGATTTTCATGGGCAGGAGTGTTCGTTGGGGTTGTGAAATCCGGTTCGGACGGCTTTTTTTTCGCCGTCCGAACCGAACGTAAGGTTAGCTGAACCAGTAGAGCTGGCCCAGAGGGAATTCGCGGGCCGGCTGGACGTAGGTGCGTACGCCGTCGACCAGTACTTCGAAGGTCTCGGGGTCGACGTCGATGCGCGGCGTGCCGCCGTTGCGCACCATGTCGAATTTCGTAAGTTGGCGCGTGCGGCGCACGGGCATCACCATGCGTTCGAGCGACAGCCGTTCCTTGATGCCGCTTTCGTAGGCTGCGTTCGACACGAACGAGATGCAGGTCTGCGGCAGCGCGCGCCCGCAGGCTCCGAACATCGGACGATAGTAGCACGGCTGCGGCGTGGGCAGCGAGGCGTTCGGATCGCCCATGTTGGCCCAGTTGATGACGCCGCCCTTGATGACCATCTTGGGTTTGGCGCCGAAGAACCGGGGCTCCCACAGCACCAGGTCGGCGACCTTGCCTTTCTCCACGGAGCCAAGGTAGTCCGATACGCCGAAGGTCACGGCCGGGTTGATCGTCACCTTGGCCAGGTAGCGTAGTACGCGGAAGTTGTCGTTGCCGTCGGCGTCTTCGGCCAGTTTGCCGCAGGCGTTCTTCATGTACGAGGCGGTCTGGAACGTGCGCATGAACGATTCGCCGATGCGGCCCATGGCCTGCGAGTCGGACGAGACCATCGACAGCACGCCCAGGTCGTGCAGCACGTTTTCGGCCGCCTGCGTCTCGGGGCGTACGCGGCTTTCGGCGAACGCCACGTCCGACGGAATCTTCGGATTGAGGTTGTGGCACACCATGATCATGTCGAAGAGTTCGGCCTGCGAGTTGATGCCGAACGGCAGCGTGGGGTTGGTCGACGACGGCAGCACGTAGGGCATCGACGCCACCTTCAGCAGGTCGGGGGCGTGGCCTCCGCCGGCTCCTTCGGTGTGGTAGGTGTGGATCGTGCGGCCGTCCATGGCGGCGATCGTGTCTTCCACGTAGCCGCCTTCGTTGAGCGTGTCGGAGTGGATGGCCACCTGTACGTCGTAGCGGTCGGCCACGTCGAGCGCCGCGCGGATCGCTTCCGGCGTGGAGCCCCAGTCTTCGTGGACCTTCAGTCCGCAGACGCCCGCTTCGATCTGTTCTTCGAGCGACTGGGCCACCGAGCAGTTGCCCTTGCCCAGCATGCCCACGTTCACCGGAATCCCTTCCAGCGATTCGAGCATGCGTTCGGTGTTCCACTTGCCCGAGGTGATGGTCGTGCCGTTGGTGCCGTCGGTGGGGCCGATGCCGCCGCCGAAGAGGGTGGTGATGCCGTTGCTCAGCGAGGCGTAGGCCTGCTGGGGCGATATGAGATGCACATGGCCGTCGATGCCGGCCGCCGTCAGGATCAGGTGTTCGCCCGAAATGGCGTCGGTCGCCGCTCCGGTCACCAGGTCGGGGTGCACGCCGTGCATGGTGTTGGGGTTGCCCGACTTGCCGATGCCGGCGATCAGTCCGTCCTTGATGCCCACGTCGGCCTTCACTACGCCCAGGATCGGGTCGATGATCGTCACGTTGGTGATGACGATGTCGAGCGCCCCTTCCTTCGAGGTCATCGTGTTGGCCAGTCCCATGCCGTCGCGCAGCGTCTTGCCGCCGCCGTAGACGATCTCGTCGCCGTATTCGCGCAGATCCTTCTCGATCTCCACGTAGAGGTCGGTGTCGCCGAGGCGGATCTTGTCGCCGACGGTCGGTCCGAACAGGTTGCTGTATTCTTGCCGTGAAATAGTTGCCATGGTCGTTATTTTTTTGCGTTTTCGTTCTTTTGTGCGGCGGCGGCTTCGTATTTCTTGTAGTCCGCTTCGGCTCGTTTCTCGCCGATCTCCTTGAATCCCGCCTCACGCACCTTGCGCACGGCCTTCATGCGGGCCGGGAAGTAGGTGGGGTTGTCTTCGTCGCCCGTGTAGCCCATCACCAGACCGTTGAAGCCGATGATGCGGCGTTTGCCGGCGAAGGCCACCACCTCCACCTCTTTCTGGTCGCCCGGTTCGAAGCGGATGGCCGTCGTCGCCGGTATGTTCAGGTGGCAGCCGAACGAGGCGTCGCGGTCGAACTCCAGGTAGCGGTTCACTTCGAAGAAATGGAAGTGCGAACCCACCTGGATGGGACGGTCGCCCGTGTTGCGGACGACCAGCCGGACCGTCTTGCGGCCCAGGTTGTAGGCGATCGGTTCGGAGGCCAGTATCTCGCCGCCCGCTGCGACCGGCTGCGAGGGCTTGAAGCCCGGTTCGTTCGGATAGAGTCCCGGGGCCTGCTGCTTCGTGCCGGCCTGGGGCGTCTTTTGCGTATTCGTGTTGTTGTCCATTGTTCGGTGCGTTAGGGGGTTACTTGATGGGGTGATGGATGCTGACCAGCCGCGATCCGTCGGTGAATACGGCTTCCACCTGCAGCAGGTCGATCATGTCGGCCACGCCGTCCATGACGTCGCTCTTGCGCAGTACGCCGGCGGCGCTGGTCATGACCTCTTCGACGGTCTTCCCCGCACGGGCTTCCTCCAGCGCCGTCGAGGTGATGTAGGCCACAGCTTCCGGATAGTTGAGTTTGAGCCCCTTCTTCATGCGTCGTTCGGCGATCATGCCCAGCGAGAGGAGCATCAGTTTGTCGATCTCTTTCGGTGATAAGTGCATAGTAGGATGGATTTTTGTGGTTCGGCGTCCGCCGTCATCTTCGGAGACCGACGGTTCGTCCGGCGCGTTGAAATCCAAAGAATATGCCACGTTGCCCGGGGCGCCGGTGCGTTTCTTGCGCCCGGCGGACTTCTTTATAGGTAAAAAAGTGCGCCGGACGGTCGGACGGAACGCCGTTCGTGACTACTTTTGTACCCGGCGTCCGCCGCGTCGCCGGCAGTTCGGCGGCGGTGGTGCGGAATTTGCAGCGGGGGACGTCGAAAAAATTTTTCCTTACTATGATTCGAGCAATGCTTATTGCGGGCCTGGGCGGCTTCATCGGCACCTGCCTGCGTTTTCTGACAGGCAAACTTTTCCATGTCGCCGGTGCGGCGGCTTTTCCGTGGGGGACCTTCACGGTCAACCTGGTGGGCAGCTTCATCATCGGCATCTTCTTCGGCATGGCCGAGAAGACGCACCTGATTTCGCCTTCGATGAACGTCTTTCTGATTACGGGCTTCTGCGGCGGCTTCACCACCTTCTCGTCGTTTTCCGACGACATGTTCCTGCTTTTGCAGCAGCGGCATTGGCTGAGTTTCGGACTCTACGTGGGGTTGAGTTTCACGTTGGGCCTGCTGCTCGTGTGGTTGGGCCGGTCGCTCATCAAGGCCGCGTAGCCGTTTTCCGACGGACAAAAAAGAGCGGGACGATCATTCGTCCCGCTTTGTCTGCATCTCGCAGCCTCTTCTTTGGTCCGCTGCGTTTATTGTCGCGCTATGTTGAACGCTGCCATCATCTGCGAATTCTGATTCCTTTTTCGTCCATCTCGATCGTACCCTGCTTGAGCAGCACGCCTGCCGAGCGTTTGAACGTCTTCTTGCTCATCGCCGTCAGCCGCTGCACTTCCGCCGGGTCGCTGGCGTCGTTGAGCGGCAGCCGGCCGCCGTTCCCGCGCAGCAGTTCGAGCAGCGTGCGGGCCGAATCCTTCACCTGGGCGTAGCCCGTTTGCTGAAGACTGATGTCGATGCGTTTCTCCTCCGTGATGCGGCGTACGTAGCCTTGCAGCCGGTCGCCCACGGCCACCGGGCGGAAAATCTCGTTGCGGTAGATCATGCCCCAGTGGCGGTTGTTGACGATGACCCGGTAGCCTATCGGGCTCTCCGACGCCACCAGCACCTCCACCTCCTCGCGCGGGCGCACCGTTATCTCGTCGTTGTCGATGAAGGTTTTCAGTTTGTTCGTCGCCACGCAGCGGCCCGTCACGCTGTCTTCGTAGAGGTAGACTATGTAGCTGTGGCCGGCCAGGATGCCTCCCTGCTGGTTGCGGTTGGGCAGAAAGAGATCCTTGCCCTGCAGCCCCCAGTCCAGAAACGCCCCGTGCACGGTCTTGTCCACTACTTTCAGATAGCCTGCTTCGCCCGCGCGCAGCAGCGGCGTCTCGGTAGTCGCCACCAGACGGTCTTCCGAGTCGTGGTAGACGAAGACTTCCTTGCGATCGCCGGGTTTGTCCGTCAGCGAGACATAGCGGTTGGGGAGCAGCACTTCGTCGTGTTCCTCGTTCTCAAGATAGAGTCCGTAGTCCGATATGCGGCTGACGGTGAGCGTGTGGTTGCGGCCTGCTTTGAGCATGGTTCGTGGGATTAGGTTGCAAAAGTACGTTTTATTTTGTTGTGTCGCAACTTTACGGTCGATTCGCTCTTGGCCGGGGGATTGCGCGTTTGAGAAAAAACGTTTATCTTTGAATGATCCAAAATTCCGTTTCCGATATGAAAATCCGCATTGCCCTTTGCCAGGTCGACATGGAGTGGGAGCACACCGCCCGCAACCTGGAGCGTCTCGAACCGGTCGTCGCGGCCGCCGATGCCGACATCGTGGTGTTGCCCGAGATGTTCGCCACCGGTTTCAAGCTGCGCCCTGCAGTGGTCGCCGAGCCGTGCGACGGACTGGTCGTCACCACCATGCGCCGCTGGGCCGCTGCCTATGGCAAGGCCGTCGTCGGCAGCGCCGTGATCGTCGAGGAGGGCACCTACCGCAACCGCATGTTCTTCGTCAGGCCGTCGGGCGAGACCGAGTGGTACGACAAGCGCCACCTCTTCCGGCCCGGCGGCGAGGGCCGCGACTATACGCCCGGCAACCGCCGCGTGGTGGTCGAATACATGGGCTTCCGGTTCCTGTTGCAGATTTGTTACGATCTGCGGTTCCCCGTCTGGAGCCGCAACCGGGGCGATTACGACGCCATCATCTACTGCGCTTCGTGGGACAACAAGCGGCGCGACGCCTGGTGCGCGTTGTTGCGGGCCCGGGCCATCGAGAATCAGTGCTACGTCATCGGCGTCAACCGCGTGGGCACCGATCCCGATGCCGTCTACATCGGCGATTCGATGGCGCTCGACTTCCTCGGCCGGACGATCGCCGGTGCCGACAGCGGCGAGTGGACGATGGTCGTGACGCTCGACCTCGACCAGCAGCGCGCTTTCCGCGAGTCGTTCCCCGCCTGGCAGGACGCCGACGACTTCGAGCTGAAAGCGTAGCCGCCCTCTTTGCAGGGGCGTTTTCCGCTCTCCGGGCCGAAAAAATCCTCTGCCGCCGGGGGTATTCCGTCCGAATGTGTTATCTTTGCCGATTCGCACGTCCCGGCCAATAATCCGGGACGGCCGTACGTTTCTTTACCGATGAAAGAAGATTCGATCAAAATCCTCGGTGCCCGCGTGCACAACCTCAAGAATGTCGATCTGGAGATCCCGCGCCGCAAGCTGGTCGTCGTCACCGGACTGAGCGGTTCGGGCAAGTCGTCGCTGGCTTTCGACACCATCTATGCCGAGGGGCAGCGCCGTTACATGGAGACCCTCTCGACCTACGCCCGGCAGTTCGTCGGGACCATGGAGCGTCCCGACGTCGACAAGATCACGGGACTCAGCCCCGTGGTGGCCATCGAGCAGAAGACCACCAACAAGAATCCCCGTTCGACGGTCGGCACCGTCACCGAGATCAACGACTTCCTGCGTCTGCTTTTCGCCCGCGCTTCGCGGGCCTATTCGCCCGTCACCGGCGAGGAGATGGTGCATTACACCGACGAGCGCATCGCCGAACTGATCCGCGAGGGGTTCGCCGGCCGCAAGATCGCCTTGCTCGCGCCCATCGTCCAGGGCCGCAAGGGCCACTACCGCGAGCTTTTCGAGACGCTCGCCAAGAAAGGTTATATCCATGCCCGCATCGACGGCGAGATTCGCGAAATTTCGCCCGGCATGCGGCTCGACCGCTACAAGATACACACCATCGACCTGGTCGTCGACCGGCTCACCGTCAACGACGACGCCTGCGAGCGCATCATGACCTCGCTCCGGGAGGCCATGCGCCAGGGCAAGGGGACCATGGCCCTCTACGACTACGGCACCGGCGAGCAGCGTTTCTATTCGCGCCACCTCATGTGCCCCTCCACCGGCGTCGCCTTCGAGGACCCCGCGCCCCACACCTTTTCGTTCAATTCGCCCAAGGGGGCCTGCCCCCATTGCAACGGACTGGGCGAGGAGGCCGTGTTCGACATCGCCAAGATCATTCCCGACCGGGGGCTTTCCCTGCGCCAGGGCGCCGTCGAGCCGTTGGGAAAGTACCGCAATGACATGCTTTTCGCCACCCTCGAAATGTTGGGGCGGCGCTACGATTTCACGCTCGACGACCCCGTCTCCACCTTCTCCGAGGCGGCGCTCAACGCCGTGCTCTACGGCGACTCCGAGCCGTTGACCGTCGACCTTTCCGAGTTCAGCTCGCCTTCCGGCGGGCGGCAGTTCCTCTCGTGGGAGGGCGTCGCCGAGTACATCGGCCGCACCGAGGACGACGATTCGGCCCGCGGCCGCAAGTGGCGCGAGCAGTTCATCGTCTACCGCACCTGCTCGGCTTGCGGCGGTTCGCGCCTCAAGTCCGAGGCCTTGCAGTTCCGCATCGGCGGCAAAAGCATCGCCGACGTCTCGGCCCTCTCCATCGAGGAGTTCGCCGCGTGGATGGCGCAGGTCGAGGAGCATCTCAGCGACAAGGAGCGGCGCATCGCCCAGGAGATCGTCAAGGAGATCCGCGAGCGTGTCGGGTTCCTGCTCGAGGTGGGGTTGGGGTATCTCTCCCTCGCCCGGTCGTCGCGGTCGCTCTCGGGCGGCGAGAGCCAGCGCATCCGCCTCGCCACGCAGATCGGTTCCAAACTGGTCAATGTTCTTTACATTCTCGACGAGCCCTCCATCGGCCTGCACCAGCGCGACAACCAGCGTTTGATCCGCAGCCTGGAGGAGCTGCGCGATGCCGGCAACTCGGTCGTCGTCGTCGAGCACGACGAGGAGATGATGCGTGCCGCCGACTTCATCGTCGACGTCGGGCCCAAGGCCGGACGCCGGGGCGGCCGGATCGTCGCTGCCGGCACTTTCGACGACATCCTCCGGTCCGATTCCATCACGGCCGACTACCTCACGGGGCGCCGCCGCATCGAGATTCCCGCAACACTGCGCCCCGGTTCCGGACAAAGCATCGTCGTCCGCGGCGCCCGGGGCAACAACCTCAAGAATATCGACGTCGCGTTTCCTCTGGGCAAGTTCATCTGCGTGACGGGCGTCAGCGGTTCGGGCAAATCCACGCTCGTCAACGAAACCCTGCGTCCCGCGCTTTCCCGGGTGCTCTACCGTTCGCTCGACCGTCCGCTGGAGTGCGACGGCGTCGAGGGCATCGAGCATGTCGACAAGCTCGTCGTCGTCGACCAGTCGCCCATCGGGCGTACGCCCCGGTCCAATCCGGCGACCTATTCCAACGTCTTCACCGACATCCGCAAGCTCTTCGAAATGACGCCCGACGCGCAGATCCGGGGTTTCAAGGCCGGGCGCTTCTCGTTCAACGTCAAGGGCGGCCGCTGCGAGGAGTGCCGCGGCGCCGGCGTGCAGACCATCGAGATGAATTTCCTGCCCGACGTCTACGTCACCTGCAAGGCATGCGGCGGCCATCGTTACAACCGCGAGACGCTCGAAGTCAAGTACAAGGGCAAGTCCATCGACGACGTGCTCAACATGACGGTCAACATGGCCGTCGAGTTCTTCGAGAACATCCCGGCCATCCACCAGAAGCTCCGCGCCATCCAGGAGGTGGGCCTCGGTTATCTCACCCTCGGACAGCCTTGCACGACCCTTTCGGGCGGCGAAAGCCAGCGCATCAAGCTGGCTTCGGAGCTCTCCAAGCGCGACACCGGGCGTACGCTCTACATCCTCGACGAGCCCACCACGGGGCTCCATTTCGAGGACATCCGGCTGCTTCTGGAGGTGTTGAACAAGCTTGTCGACCGCGGCAATACGGTCATCGTCATCGAACATAACCTCGACGTCGTCAAGGTCGCCGACCATATCATCGACATCGGCCCCGAGGGCGGGGTAGGGGGCGGCCGGGTCGTCGCCGAGGGTACACCTCACGACGTGGCCCTCTCTTCGCACAGCCACACCGGGCGCTTCCTCAAAAAGATGGGTCTCCGGTAGGTTTGTTGGCAGAAAGTCGTTACCTTTGCCCCCCCCCGGTGCGCGTTTTCGGGGCGTGCGCCCGCATATCTTCCTGAAATAAGATGACGATGAAAAATATCTTTGGCTTGTTTCTCCTGGCGGCTCTTTCTGCCGGTTGCAGCAGGGAGAGTTTGGATGACCGGCAGCTCCCTCCGGAGCTGACCATCGGGACCGTGGAATATACGATCGCTGCCGAAGGCGGTGAGGTGCAGGTTCCGTTCGCAGTCAACGTCGACTGGCAGGCGACGGTCGCATACGACGAGGGCGATTCCGGATGGCTCGTTTTACCCCCCCCCGCGAACGGAGCGGCCGGCGAGGTCACGCTGACGCTGACTGCCGGCAGCCGTTTTGCCACGACGGAGCGCAGGGCTTTCGTCGATATTTCCTATGCCGGCGAGTCGTGCCGGCTGACCGTCGTCCAGCAGGCCATGAACGACGCAACGGATATTGCGTCGGTTTTCGATCCCGATTTCGCCCGCGAGTTGCAGAAGCACGGTTATGTGGTCGATGCCGGGCATATCGCTTTCGGCGAGGTGAAGAATATCCGCGACATCGATCTCTCGGTGGCGTCCGGCAGCGATTGTGTCGAGTTGACGTCTTTGGCCGGGCTCCGGTTCTTCGAATCGCTGATCCGCCTGGATTGCAGCTATAACAAGCTCACCGCGCTGGAGCTTTCCGCTCATTCTGCATTGGAGATGCTCAACTGCCGCGGCAACGAGCTGACCGGCCTCGATCTCTCGGCCAATCCCGCTTTGAAAGAACTGAACTGCGCCAACAACAAGCTGACGAAGCTCGATCTGTCCGTCAACTCCGCGTTGGAGACGCTGTATTGCGACAATAACAAGTTGGTTTCGTTGTCGGTAAGCCGTAGTCCGGATCTGGCGGTTCTCGGTTGCAGCAATAACAAGTTGACGACGTTGGACGTGACCGGCAATACGGCCCTGCTCTCCTTGTCGTGCTTCGCCAACAGCCTGACTGCGCTGGATGTCAGCCGCAATACGCTCTTGAAAACATTGTCCTGCATCGACAATCGGCTGGTCGCCCTCGATGTCTCCGCCAACGTGAAATTGGAGGAGTTGTTCTGCAACTCCAACCGCTTGGAGTCGATCGACATCCACCGCAATACGAGTCTTACGGAGTTCCGTTGCCGCGACAACCCCGGCAAAAACAACAAGTTCGTCGTGAAAGCGTGGTTCGACGACCGCAGCGTTCCGTTGCAGAAATTCACGAACAGTCCGTGGGAGTTCAACGGCGTTGAGATCGCCATTCATTACGAGAGGGTGGTGTAGGAGGCTTGTTTCCGCAGCCCGAGCCGCCGGGCCGTTACTCTGAGCCGAACGGCTGCCCGTTTCTCCGAACCGAACTTTCGAACCTCGCCGCAGGGATCTCCGTTGCCGGAAACCCTGCGGTTTTTCGTCGCTTGCGGTTTCCGGCACCGATTTTGCAATCCATGGCCGTAAAATCCCTACGTGCCATGAAAAAAGCAGTAATTATCCTCAGCGGCCTGTTGCTCTGCGTGGCGGCCGCCACCGTCATCGGTCAGAAAAAGATGCTCTCGCCCAAGCAGGAGCGCCGCGAAGTGCGTGAAAAGCGCCGTGCCGAGCGCATCGCTAACTACGAGCGCATGATCGATTCCATCGTGCTCTCGCGCAACTTCCAGTTCAATCCCCAGACCATGCAGCGTCAGCCGGCCGGCCCCATGCGCCAGGTCATCAACCCGGCCTTCAACGTCGGCATCTGGGACGGCACGGTGGACATCTGCCTGCCTTATATCAAAGGTTACGTGCCGCCTTACTACGCCACGGTCATCAACTACACTGTCTCCGATGTTCAGGGCTACACTACCGAGCAGACCCACGAGGGTTGGATGGTGACCTTCACCACGTCGCTCTTCTCAGCTTCGAACTACACCTTCACGTTCGAGATCTTCTCCCGTACGGGCGGCGCCAATCTCACGATCACCAATCCCTGGTACAATCCCGTGCAGTACACCGGAACCATCTCGCAACTCTATTGATCTCCATGAAATATGCTTTTGCGATCGGCGCCGCGCTGCTTGCAGCCGGTGCCGTTTTCGCCCGCTCACCTCAGGTCATCCCCATGCAGCAGGTTGTTCCGATGCAAGTCGTGCAGCAGCCTCAGGTCGTGCAGCAGGCCATGCCGGCGCCCCAGGTCGCCGTCGTCCGGGCCGGTGCCGACAGCGTGCCGCAGCCTACCGCCGTGTCGGTGCAGCAGGCACCCGTGCAGCTCGTCGGGCATACCGCCGTCTACGAGGACCCGACGCGGCACATGAGCCGTCCCGAGCGCCGCGCCTGCCGCGCCAAGGTCTACGCCGCGCACATCGATTCGATCGTCCGGTCGCGCAACTACCTGTTCTATCCCAATTCGATGCAGGAGATGCCCGGCGGACTGATCCGTTCGATCTATGCCGATTACTTCTTCTTCGGGTTGCTGGTCGACCACGTCGAGGTGCACCTGCCCACCGAGCGCGGCATCACGCAGTATGTCGAGATGCTCAACTTCGATTCGATGTCGATCCGCGATTACCGCGCTTCGCGCATGCAGTGGGGGTGGTGCGTATCGTTCGACTTCCTCGACGGCAGCGCTTCCTACCATGCCGAGTTAGCCGTTTCTACCGTCACCGGCGAAACCGTCCTCACGCTCATCACGCCCGGCGTCACCATGCGTTACGCAGGGTGGTTGTGGGACAAGCGCATGGGCGATCCCAGATACCGGCGGCTGGACTGACCGTCAGCAGACGAATGGTGAACGAGAACCGTTCACTTTTTGTAAATCAGCGCCACGGCCGTGACCGAGACTCCTTCTTCGCGGCCTTCGAAACCGAGTTGCTCTGTGGTCGTAGCTTTGACCGATACCCGGTCATCGTCTACACCCATTGCACCGGCCATCGCGGCACGCATCGCGTCGATGTAGGGTCGCAGTTTGGGCCGTTGCATGCGGATCGTGCAGTCCACATTGCCTATCTCGTATCCCTTTTCGCGCAGCATCGCCGCCACGCGGCGCAGCAGAATCTTCGAGTCGATGCCCGCATAGTCGGCCGACGTGTCGGGAAAGTGCTGCCCGATGTCGCCCAGCGCGGCCGCTCCCAGCAGTGCGTCGCATACGGCGTGGATCGCCACGTCGCCGTCCGAGTGGGCCACGAAACCTTTCGTGTGAGGAATCTCCACCCCTCCCAGCACCAGCCGCAGTCCGCCGGCCAGCGCATGGACATCGTATCCGTGTCCGATTCTGTAATCCATAGGTGTTCGTCTGTTTTTCTGTTGCCAAAATTAGGAAAAATCCCTATTTTTGCAAACACGATCCTGCAATAATGTACCGACGGCTCGCAATCCCGTTTTTTTCGGAGTTCCGGCCGGAGTCCTTCCCGGGGCAAGCGGGCGACTGCGCGGCTGTGCACCGCGATCGGGAGCACCGGACCTGCAATGACGGTCGAGGGGTACGTCGGAACGCATGACTGACTTTGCAAAATAATTAAGAATCCTATGTCCGAAATCGCCAATCTGGAGCCCCGCCCTGTGTGGGAGCAGTTCGACGCCATTCTGAAGGTGCCGCGTCCCTCGAAAAAGGAGGGCAAGATCATCGAATTCCTGGTCGACTTCGCCAAGAAACACAACCTCGAGTATCGCAAGGACGCCGTCGGCAACGTCGTCATGCGCAAGCCCGCTTCTCCCGGGTTCGAGGAGCGGCCCGCCGTGGTCCTCCAGTCGCACATGGACATGGTGTGCGAGAAGAATTCCGACGTCGAGTTCGATTTCGACAACGATCCCATCCGCGCCCGTGTCGAGAGCGGCTGGGTGCGCGCCGAGGGCACCACGCTCGGCGCCGACTGCGGCATCGGCATGGCGGCCGCTCTGGCCATGATGATCGATCCCGAGGCGCAGCACGGACCGCTGGAGGCGCTTTTCACCGTCGACGAAGAGACCGGGCTCACGGGCGCCTTCGAGTTGGGCGACGGGATGTTGCAGGGCAAATACCTCATCAACCTCGATTCCGAGGACGAGGGCGAGCTCTTCATCGGGTGCGCCGGCGGCATCGACACCGTCGCCACCTTCCGCTACACCATGGAGCCGGCCCCCAAGAACTATACGTTCTTCCGCGTCGACGTCTCCGATCTGCTGGGCGGCCATTCGGGCGACGACATCGACAAGGGCCGCGTCAATTCCAACAAGACCGTCGCACGGCTTCTGTGGAGCGGCATGCAGTCGTTCGAGTTGCGTCTGAGTTATTTTTCGGGCGGCAATCTCCGCAATGCCATCCCGCGCGAGGCTTACGCCATCTTCGGCGTGCCCGAGCGCTTCGTCAAGGAGTTCCGCAAGCGTTACGAGCTCTTCGCCGCCGATCTCGAATCGGAGTTCCGCCTGCGCGAGCCCAATTTCAAGATCACGCTCAACGAGATGCCCCAGGTCGACGAGGTTCTCGACGCCCGCACGCAGTTCGCGCTCGTCTATTCGCTCGTCGGCGTGCCCAACGGCGTCATCGCCATGTCGGCCGCCGTGCCGGGCTTGGTGGAGACTTCCACCAACCTCGCTTCCGTCAAGTTCGAGGAGGGCGGCCGCATCGTCGTCACTTCGTCGCAGCGTTCGTCGGTCGAGAGCGCCAAGACCTACGTCATGCAGATGGTCGAGTCGGTCTTCGCCTTGGCCGGTGCCGACGTCGCCCACTCCGACGGTTATCCCGGCTGGGCGCCCGATCCCGATTCGCGGCTGCTCGAGGTCACGGCCGATGCCTATCGTCGTCTCTTCGCCGCCGAGCCCAAGGTGCGGGCCATCCATGCCGGACTCGAATGCGGTCTCTTTCTCGAGAAGTATCCCGGGTTGGAAATGGTGTCGTTCGGTCCTACGCTGCGGGGCGTCCATTCGCCCGACGAGCGGCTCGAAATAGCCACCGTACCCAAGTTCTGGGACCTCCTCCGCGAGGTGTTGCGGACCTTGTAGCCTACATTGTCACTTGATTTTGGGAAGCCCTCCGAAAAGGAGGGCTTCCTTTTTTGTTATGCCGATGAATCCGGCCGAAAATTTGTTGTATCGCCTCCGCATGACAACTTTGTGGAAAGGATTTAGGAAAGGAGCGCCGGCCGACGTCCGACAGCAATTCCGCACGAACCGTTTCGCCAGGAGATGCACCGGGGCGGGCGGAGTTGCGAAAGGCATTGCAAAAATTGCAAGAACAGCAGGGTTCGATCTTTCGTAATGCCAGGTTGCAAGTTGAAAAACCTGCGCGTTGCAAAAGTCGAATCATTTTATTAAAAACCAATATTTTACGATTGAAGCTGCCTGCTCTGAAAAACGCTCGATATTAAATATTGAACATATATTGGCTCTGTTTTCTAAAATTTTTTGTGTACTTTAGTCCCCGTTTGCAATTTATACACTCAAACAATACCCGGGTTTCGACCTCACGACGAAAGAATGGACAGGCAGGCGGACGAATTGATATTGGAGAGCCTCCGGCAGGGCAGCTACGACGCATTCGATGCGTTGTACATGCGTTATGCCCCGCATGTGGAGGCGTTTGCCTTCTGCATGCTGAAAAACCGGAGCGAAGCCGAGGATCTGGCGCACGACATCTTTCTGAAAATCTGGGAAACCCGCGAGTCCATCGGCCACATCCGATCGTTCCGCAGCTACCTGTTCCGGATGACCAAGAACGCCGTTTTCGACATCTTCGAACACAAGAGCGTGCAGACACGCTACCGGCAGCGGCTCCTGCACGTCGAGGAGCTTCTGACGGACGATCTTTCGGCCAAGGTCGCCACCGAGGATCTGATGATGATCATCAACATGGCCGTGGAGCAGATGCCCCGGCAGCGGCAGCAGATCTTCCGGCTGAGCCGCTATGAAGGACTCTCCCATCAGGAAATCGCACAGCAGTTGGGCATCAGTCCCAAAACCGTGGAATATCACATCGGCAGGGCGCTCGCCGAGCTGAAAAAGATCATCAGCATCATCGCCTTCTTCTTCTGATTCTTCCGCTCTGCGCTTCCGGGCAAGCCAAGGACAACACAAAATCGTGTTGTCCTTTTTTTTTTGCCCAAAAATTCGATTCCGGTTAGGGATGCCCTTCTTTTCCCCGTCATACTAATACAACCCACAGAAAGAACAGACATGATTGAAAAGATCATACACACCTTCCTGCACAACCCGATGCCGGAACAGGCCCAGCAGCAGTTCCGGGCATGGTGCCTCAATCGGGAGCATGCGGGCGAAAAGACCGACGCCTTGTGGGAGGAATGGGAGCGCCTCGACCCGGCGTCCGTCTTTCCGGTCGACTTGCGGTCGTATCGCCGCAAGCTTGCCCGGCTGCACCGCGAAATGACGCCTCCGGCCGCTCCGAAGCGCGGGTTGTTCAGCATCACCCGCCGTACGGCCGCCGCTGCGGCCGCCGTCGTTCTGCTGGCTATGTGCGTCGAATTCTTCGTCGTGAAGCGCTTGTCTCCCGATACCGCAACCTGGCTGGTGACCGCCGAAAACAGCAAAGGGCGCTTCACGCTTCCCGACGGTTCGGTCGTATGGCTCAACGCCGATTCGCGGCTGGCCTACTCCGGCCGCTTCCTCACTTCGGGCAGCCGCACGGTCCGGCTCGAAGGCGAGGCTTTCTTCGACGTAAGGCGCGATACGTTGCATCCTTTCGAGGTGGAGATGGGCAAGCTCCGCGTCAAGGTCCTCGGCACGCGTTTCACGGCCAGCCACAGGCCGGCGTTCAACACCGAGGAGGTGACGCTTCTTTCGGGCCGGGTCGAGGTGTCGGGCTACCGCGCCGGCCGGTCGGTCGTCCTCGCCCCGGACCAGAGCTGCTTCTACGACGCCGGTTCGGGCGTGGCCGTCGTGCGCAACGTCGCAGCTTGCAATTATTGCAGCTGGACGGGCAATTCGATCGTCTTCGACAACATGACGCTGGCCGACATCGCCGTCAATCTGGAACACTGGTACAACATCCGCTTCCGCATCGACGAGCACATCGACACCTCCATGCGCATCTCTTTCACGCTGCGGCCCGAGAGCCTCGAAGAGACGCTCGGGATCATCGAAACGCTGACGCACCTCCGCTGCCGGCAGGTAGACGAACACCACGTAATCATCCAGCAATAGCCGGCAAACCGACCATCCCACGCCATGCATGAACGCCGCAATACCTCCTTCGAACTTCTCTTGAGGGGCCCAAGAAACCACTAACCAAACTTAAAACTCAATCATGAAAAAAGATGAACGCCTGAATTTTTCCGACCGGCTACCAGCCGTGCGGAGATTTGTCGTGTCGCTTGTCCTGATGTTGCTGACCGCTCTGCCGGCAGTGGCGCAGAACAAGAAAATCACCGTCGACCTGGACAATGTCCCGGTCCGGGAATTTATCAAGGCCGTAGAATCGCAGAGCGGTTATACGTTCGCGTATAACAACTCCGAAATCGACCTCACGCAGCGCGTGAGCGTCAAGGCGGCTGACGAAAACGTCGTTGACGTCGTCATCCGCGCGCTCAGCGCACAGAATCTGACCGCCCGCATGGAGGGCAGCCGCATCGTCGTCAGCCGCAAGCCGGCCGCCGCGCCTGCGCAGCCCGCGCGGGCACCGAAGGGCAGGGTGACCGGTACGGTCCGATCGGTTTCGGGCGAGCCCGTCATCGGCGCCAGCGTGATCGTCATGGAGACCAGCCGCGGCGACGTCACCGGCATCGAGGGCGGTTTCTCGGTCGAGGCCATGCCGGGCCAGACGCTCTCCGTTTCGTTCCTCGGCTACAACACGCAGCAGATCAAGGTCGGCAGCCGGACATCGTTCGACATCACGTTGACCGAGGACAGCCAGCAGATCTCCGAAGTGTTGGTCGTCGGCTATACCCCGATGCGCAAGAGCGACTTTACGGGGTCGATCGCCAGCGTCAAGGCCAGCGAGCTCTCCGCCACGACGCCCACCGTCGGCCAGTCGTTGGTCGGTAAGGTCGCCGGCGTCGAGGTGTCGCAGACCAGCGGTGCGCCGGGCGACGGCGTGACCATCCGCGTGCGCGGCGTCAATTCGCTTTCGGCCAGCAGCGCTCCCCTCTACGTCATCGACGGTTATCCCGCTTCGGAAGACGTGTTCATCAACCCCGGCGACATCGAAAGCATCGACATTCTGAAGGATGCCGCATCGGCCGCAATCTACGGTTCGCGCGGTGCGTCGGGCGTCGTGCTCATCACCACCAAGCGCGGCAAGGACGGCGATGCCGCCAAGATCAGCTACGACTTCTCCTACGGTATCCAGCAGCTCGACCACAAGGTATCCCTGCTGAACGCCACGCAGTTCCGCGACCTGCTGATCGACGCCCGCAACAACTCCTACCGCCAGCGCGCCACGGCCGCCGGCGTGTCGTGGAGTCCCTACGACGACAACACGATCCGCGCTGCCAAAGGCTTTTCGCTGGCCGAAGTGGGCATCCACCCGATGTTCTACGACTTCGCGACCCGCACCCCCGTGGCACCGCGGTACGACACCGACTGGCAGGACGAACTCTTCTCCAACGCCGGCATCATGCGTCACAACATCTCGGTCCTCGGCGGCACGAAGGCCATCAAGTACATGGCCAGCATCGGTTACATGGACCAGAACGGCATCATCGCCCCCTCGAACCACAACCGCATCAATGCCCGCATCAACCTCGACGCCCAGATCACCAAACGGCTGACGGCGAGCATCGGCTACTCGATGTACGACGCCAAGAACACGGTCGTACAGGCCGAGGGCCGCATGATCAACGACGGCGTGATCCAGAGCGCACTGATGTATCTGCCCAACCTGCCGGCCTACGAGGAGAACGGCGATTATGCCCGCAGCGCCATGATCCGCATGAAGACGGAGTGGGGCATGAACTTCCCCGAAAACCCGCTGGCGATCGCCAACGAGCTCGACATCAACGAGAAGATGTCGCGCCATAACCTCAATCTCAATCTCGTTTACGAGTTCATCCCCGACCTCAAGCTCTCGGCCAGGCTCGGCCAGCAGTGGTACAACTACCGCTACTTCTATTACCGTCCGATGAGCATCGGCCGCGACGCGGCCCCCGCCTACAGCGAGGAGCTGAGGTCGTCGAACATCGCCCGCACCACCTCGACCTACGATGTGGACCGTTTGGGCGAGTTCACGCTCAGTTACAAAAAGAGCATGGGCCGCCATCACATCGACGCGCTGGCCGGCTACACCCTCCAGAAGAAGACTTACGACCGCCTGGGCGTCGAGGCCACGGGCTTCGCCGACGACCGCATCCACGAGGTGACGGGCCACGGTTCGAGCGCTTCCGACATCTCGCTTTACAGCACCCGCAAGGCCGCATGGGCCATGATGTCGTTCCTGACCCGCGTCAATTACTCGTTCGACGACCGTTATACGTTGACCGCCTCGTTCCGCGCCGACGGTTCCTCGCGTTTCGGCGTCGACAGCCGCTGGGGTTACTTTCCCTCTGTTTCGGCCGGCTGGACGCTCTCCAACGAACCCTTCCTGAAGGATGCGCTCAAGGACGTGGCTTCGATCCGTCTGCGCGCCAGCTGGGGTAAGAGCGGCAACAACGACATCGGCAACTACGCCAGCCTTGCCGGCATCTCGTCGGGCAGCTACGCTTTCGGCCAGACTCCCGTTTCGACTACGTACGAAGGCTCCTTCACCGACTCCGCCCTGGGTTGGGAAACCACCCGCCAGACCAACATCGGTGTCGATCTGGGCTTCTTCAACGGCCGTCTGAACGTGATCGGCAACTGGTACAACTCCATTTCTACGGACATTCTCTACAAATACCCGATCTCTTCGATCTCGGGTGCCACCTCGACGACCACCAACATGAGCGGCGCCAAGATCCGCAACCGCGGTTTCGACGTCCAGCTCGACGCGCGTCTCTTGACCGGCAAGGTGAACTGGAACTTCAGCACCAATATTTCGGTCAACCGCAACAAGGTCGTCAGCATGGGCGGTCTGGACGACATCATCTCCACGACCGAACGTTCGGTAGGCTCCCACATCACCAAGGAGGGCAAGCCCATCGGTTCGTTCTACGGTTATCAGGCCGTCGGCATCATGTCGAAGGCCGATTACGCCAATGCGCTGCTCGACCGCGAAGTCTACATCAAGAACGGCAACAAATTCCCCGAAGGCTACCAATTGAAGGGTCCGGCCGTGGCTTCCTACGCCCTCGACAACCTCTCCTACGGAAACGCCATCTGGAAGGACACCAACGGCGACGGGGTCATCACCACCGACGACAAGACCATCATCGGCGACGCCTATCCCGACTTCACGGGCGGCTTCTCGACCAGCTTGTCGTGGAACGGACTCGATTTCAGCGCCAGCTTCGCCTATTCGTACGGCAACGAGGTCATCAACTTCCAGGACTATTACCTCTACAACATGGAGGGTTCGGGCAACCAGTACTCGATCGTCGCCGACCGTTACATCTCCGACGCAGAGCCGGGCCGCAACAACGTGCCCATCGCGACGCGTATCTCTACGACCAACACTTCGCTCAAACTCTCTTCGTATTACGTGGAGGACGCTTCGTTCTTCCGCTGCGCGAACATCACGCTCGGTTACACGCTGCCCAAGCGTTGGACCAGCAAGTGCCGCATCGCTTCGTGCCGCGTCTATCTCAGCGGCGACAACCTCTTCACCATTACTCCCTACCGCGGTTACAACCCCGAAGTCTCGTACAAAAGCAGCAACATGATGCCGGGCTTCGACTGGGGATGCTATCCTCTCTCGCGCATCTATTCGGTAGGTTTAAACTTAACTTTCTAATCTCGCATGAATATGAACATCAAACATATATTCAGTCTGCTCGCCGTCTCCGTCCTGACAGCGTCATGCGGTTTCCTCGACGAGTACGATCCCAATTCCACGACGGTCGGCAACTTCTACAAGTCCGAGGCCGACATCGTCACCTCGCTCGACGGCGTCTATGCGTCGCTCACGCAGGGTTACTACTATACCAATAACCACTACTTCACCGACGTCCGTTCGCATGACACGGCCGTGACCGACAGCGGTGCCAACAGCGGTATTCCCTACCAGTTCTACAACTACACGCTCACCGAGGAGAACACCTACGTCTACAACCGCTACACGCAACTTTTCAAGGCCGTTTCGCGGGCCAATACGCTGCTCGCTCATCTGGACGACGTGAGCTATGCCGACCCCGATTCCCGCAGCACCTACGAGGCCGAAATCCGCTTCCTGCGCGCGCTGACCTATTTCCACCTGGTAACCGAGTGGGGCGACGTGCCTCTGATTCTGACCGAGCTCAAGACCAAGGACGAGGTGCATGCCAACAACTACCGCCGGCCGAAGAGCGAGGTCTACAAGGCGATCTTCCAGGACCTCGATTACGTGCTCGACAGCCCGCTGGCCGACCTGCAGCCCGCTTCGGAGTGCGGCCGGGCAAGCAAGGTCGCCGCATGGACGCTGTACGGCAAAGCCAAGCTGCAGTATGCGTGCGACGAGGATTTCGCCTCCGAAAAGCAGGTTTCGCTCGAATCGGCGGTCGAAAAGCTCACCGCCGCCTGGAACCTGCGGCCGTTCGGCGAGTTGGCCTCCATTCCCTACAATGCGATCTGGGACCTCTCCACGCAGAAATCGTGCGTCGAGAACATTTTCCAGGTCAACTACATCCAGAACAACGCCGACCTCGGTTCCAGCTGGAACTACCTCTTCGGTCCCAGCAAGACCGGCATCACGTCGAACAAGGTGGGCCAGAGGCAGAACATGACCACCAAGAGCATCTACGACGCCTTCGCCAAAGAGGACGTGCGTAAAAAATACCTGCGCGAGACGACCGTTGCAGGCGTTACCTACTACCATACCATGAAGTACGCCGATCTGGAGTGCGGAGCGAACGGTTACGGCGGCAACAACTGGGTCGTCATGCGTTATGCCGACGTTGCGCTGATGCTGGCCGAAGCCTACTACTGGCAGGGCAGCGAGTCCGCGGCCAAGAGCTTCCTGAACATGGTCCGCAAGCGCGCCGGACTGGGCGACTGGTCGGGTGCCGATCTGCGCCAGGGCATCTACGACGAGCGCCGCAACGAGTTCATCCAGGAGGGACTCCGCTGGCAGGACCTGCTGCGCATGTACACCAGGCAGGAGATGATCGTCCATTTCAACGCGATCAACTCCAACTTCGGATTGAAGGACCTGTTGCTTCCGATCCCTTACAACGAGCGTATCCTCAATACCGAAGGACTTTATCAGAATCCGGGTTACGGCATCAAATAAACCGACAGCATTATGCGATTCATCAGCAAAATCATATTGATTCTCTGGGCGATTGCGGGCGGGCAGTTCGTCGCCTGCTCCAACGCAGGCCCGGAGATGCCGGCACCGGACAACGGTGCGCCGGCCATCGTCTGGACACCCGCGGCTCCGGTCAAGGATGCCGAAGTCATCTTCTCGCTCGAAAACGATTCCGACAACGTCCGCAGCGTGCTGTGGATATTCGGCGACGGTGCGACCGCAGCTTCGGGTGCGGGGGAATCGGTCGCGCACACCTATCGGGCGGCCGGCACCTACACGGTCAAGGCGGCCGTCACCCTCGTGCAGGGCGCGATGACCGAACTTTCGGCAACGCTCACCGTTGCCGATACGCAGATCGCGATCGTCGTCAGCAACGACCATCCGGCCCGCATGGAGCAGGTCATGTTCGCTCTCACCCGCATACCCGGCGTCTCGGGCATCGTCTGGGATTTCGGCGACGGCAGCGCGACGCAGCGGGTGACCGATCCTGCGGCGCAGCTGGAGCACCGCTACGAAGCCGACGGGGAGTACACGGCCAGCGCCGACATCTCTTTTGACGACGGTACGGCGCAGACCCGGACGCTGGTCCTCACGGTCGAGGGCCGTTCTCTGAGTTACTCGTGCCTGAATTTCGACTCCGGCAAGATGTGGATCATGGCGCACCGCGGCAACTTCAACAACGGCTACGATCTGGCGCCCAACTCCATGGCGGCCTTCCGCAAGTGCGTCGAACTGGGATGCGTGGACTTCATCGAGACCGACGTGCAGATCACCAAGGACGGCCAGGTCATCTGCCTGCACGACAACTACCTCAGCCGGTTCACCGACTACAGCTCCTATGCCGGCGACAAAGGCTACGTGAGCAGCTTCACGCGCGAGGAGCTGCGGAAATACCGGTTGAAAACCACCGACGGCAAGGTGACCGACGAACAGATTCCGACGCTCGAAGAGGTGCTCCTGGAGTTCCGGGGCAAGGTCTGGTTCAACATCGACAAGTGCGGCAGCAACGACGTCGACATAGCCAAGGTCTACGAAGTCGTCAAGCGCTGCGGATGTCTCGACCGGGTGCAGTTCTATGTCTCGACGAACAGCGACAAGGCCGCCTGGCTGGCCCGGCAGGAGCGGCCGGGTATCATCGCTCCGCATGCCAACAATGCCTCGGTGCTGAACACCATGGCGGCATTCGCTCCCGTCTACATGATCCAGACTTCGACGGGCTATGTCAACAGCGCCTGGATTTCGTCGGTCAATGCCAAGGGACTTTCGGTCTCGAACCTGCTCGACGCCGAGGGCGCGGCTTTCCACAACGGCAATACGGCTACGATGGACGGTTTCGTCGCCGCGGGTCTGCGCATGATCCAGTGCGACTATCCCGCCCTGATGGACGAATACCTGTCGGGCAAGGGGAAACGCTGAATCTTATAACTTCAAAAACCAATCGCAATGAAACGAATATTATCATATCTGAGCATCGCGCTGTTCTCCGCGTCGGTCGCATGTTCCGACGACGGCGGCACGGACAAGGTCTGCAACTCGGTCATCACCCCCGGCTTCACGTTCGGCGAGGAGGAGATCATCGCAGGCGTCACTCCCGTCGCTTTCGCCAATACGACCACGGCCGAAGGCACGACCGTTTCCGAATACTTCTGGCACTTCGGTTTCGCCGGAGAGGGCAACTGGTCGGAGGAGGCCGTTCCCGATCCGATCGTCTACGACCGGCCGGGCGACTACACCGTCACCCTCACGGCATGGGGCGCCGACGGCAACCGCGCCTCGACGACCCGCACGCTCACCATCCTTGCGGACAACCTGCTGCCGGCGGCCGACTTCAGCTATATGCCCCAGATGGTCAGCGTCGGCACGACCGTGACCTTTACGGACCGGTCGACCGACTCCGACGGCTCGATCGCGTCGCGCGAATGGCTCTTCCCCGACGGTACGACCTCCACGGAGATCAATGCGACCTACACCTTCCAGCAGGCGGGCATGTTCAACGTCCGGCTGACCGTGACCGACGACCGCGGCGGCACGAGCACCGCCTCCAAAACCATCAACGTCCGCTCGGGCGATATCGGGGCCTTCACGCTGCTCTGGTCCACCGCTGTGGCTTCCGCCGATGCGCTCTGCACAGCGAGCGTCGTTGCGGCCAGCGACATGGGTTATATCTATGCGGTGTCGGGCGACGGCAAGATGGTCGCACTCAACACCGACGGCGCCAAGGTATGGGAATACGACGCCATGGCCAAAGACGGCGTATACCTCAAGAGCGAAATTTCCTATCCTTCGGTCGACACCGACGGCACGGTTTACTGGGTGGGGCATGGTTACGGCGGTTCTTCTTCGGCTTCGGTCGCCTACGCGTTCGACGGTGCCACGGGTTCCGTCCTCTGGAAGAACACGACGGCCTACGCCCCGGCAGCGCGCATCGCTTTCTCGACGCCCTGCATCAGCCCGAGCATGGTCATCGTGGGCAGCCGCGGCACCAACGGCGCGATCCGCGGATTCGAGAAATCCACCGGCAAGAACACCGCCACGGCCACTCCGGCCAACGGCGGCGGCACCTCCGGCACGATCGCCCTCAAGAGCGGCGTGGTGATCTTCACCAACACCGCCGAATACGGCTACGGCATCATGGTTCCCGACGCATCGTTCGTCTGGTCGCCGGTTCCGACTTCCGATACGTTCGCTCCCGGCAAGATCCTCTCGGCCGGCCGCTGCCAGCCTTGCGTCGATGCCGACAATTGCGTATACCTCGCCGGCTCCGTCTACGGATCGGGCACCTGGAACCTCGCAAGCTTCGACTGCACCAACCTCACCGCTTCGTCCAAGAAGACCCCGAAGTGGAGCGTGAACCTGCCCGGCGGATTCTCGCAGACGGGTGCATCGCTCAGCGCCGACGGTTCGACGCTCTACATCGTCGCCGACAAGGCCGATCCTTCGGTGGTTTACGCGCTGAACACCGCCAACGGTTCCACCCGCTGGTCGTATACGCTCGACGCGGCAAGCAACAGCATTCCGGCCATCGATAACCTCGGTCAGATCCATCTCTGCACCAAGACGGGCGATTACGTCGTGCTCAGCGCCGAAGGCGAACTCCGCTACAAGGAGCACCTGGCCGACTCGGTGAACGGTTCGCCGACGATTTCCGAATGGGGCTACTCCTATTTCCTCGGCAAGGACTCCGCGGCCGGTGCGCTCAAGGTCTACTGCGTTGCGCTGCCCGGCGTCGCTTCGCCCGCCGCTTCGGCGTGGTCGCAGTACGGACAGAACGCACGCCACAGCAACTGCCAGAAATAACCCAATGTAGCATTCAGGAGGGGCGGCGGTACCGCAAACCGCCCCGCCTTCCTGAAAATTAAAGGAACCTCAACATGAAAAAATCAATAATTCTCGCGCTGTTCGCGGCATTTTGCACCCTGGCCGCCGGATGCGCCGACGATTTCGAAACGGTACTCAACGACAAGTACTACGAGGACGATACCCCCTCGCGCGAACCCGACATCACCGAGCAGACGCTCTCGCTCGGCTGTTACAACCTCTGGATTTCGGGCAAGGGCACGGGCGACTACCTGTGGTCCAACCGCCGCACGGTGTTGGCCCAGTCGATCGTCAAAAACGAATGGGACATCTTCGGCTTCCAGGAGGCCAACGCTACGATCCGGAACGAGCTGCCGACCCTCGTCGAGCAGCAGGGCGGCAGCTACGAATGGTGGTTCGTGGGCCGCGATTCGCAGGACGGCACCAGCGGCGAGGCGTCGGGCATCGCCTACAATCCCGATCGGTTCGAGCTCAGCGACAAACACTTCTTCTGGATTTCGCCCACGCCCGACGAAATGAGCTACGGTTGGGACGAGCTGGGTTATTACCGCATCGCCGCCTGCGCCATGGTGACCGACAAGCTCTACAACAAGCAGTTCTTCATGATGGTCACCCATGCTCCGTTGGCCGCCGCGGCGCGCGCGGAGGGCGCCAAACTGCTCATCGAGCGCGAAAAGATGTACAACCCCGGAGGCATTCCCTCGATCCTGGTCGGCGACATGAATGCCACCATGGACGATGCTTCGTCGAAGACGCTGCGCACCCATTGGAACGATTCGTTCCTCACCGTGGACTCGGATTTCATCAGCGGTCCCGTCGGTACGTTCAACGGTCACAAGACTTCGGCCGACCTCACGCAGGCCACGGCGCGCATCGACTACATCTATGTCCGCGGAGACGTCGAACTCAAAACCTACAAGGTGGACAATACCGTCTACGGAAACATCTATCCTTCGGACCATTGCCCCCTGACGATTCGGTTCGACACCGACTACGAGAAACCCGCGCCCGACGAGGTCGAGGGTTCCGGAACGGCTGCGGATCCGTGGCAGCTCAACTCCGTGAGCGACTGGAACACGGTCGCCGCTTCGATCAACGGGCCGGCCGATGACGCCGTCTACGCTTCGACGGCTTATTACAAGCTCACGGCCGACATCGACTTCAACAACAAGAACTTCACGCCGATCGGCTTCTCGGACGACAACACGGCCAGTTTCGAGGGCGAGTTCGACGGTGCGGGGCATAAGCTCCTCAATGTGAAGATCGTGGCTCCGGGCAAATCCTGCGGTGTTTTCGGCTCCAATAAGGGCACGATCCGCAACCTGGCTGTCGAAGGTGCGCTTTCTACCGAATTCGAGATCGCGGGCGGCATCGTCGGCATGAACTCCGGCGTCGTCGACGGTGCGACCTTCAAGGGCGACATCACGGGCGGTGCGAATGCCAAGACCCTCGGCGGCATCGCGGGTCAGAACCGGGGTACGATCGTCAACTGCGCCAACCTCGGCGGCACGATGAAGACCGACGCACCCAAAGACCCCAACATGGGCGGCATCGCCGGACAGATCGCCAAAGGCGACGACGGTTCGGGCCGTTATGTCATCAACTGCTACAGCCGGGTGGACAGACTCGAAGCGCTGCACAACAACGTCGGCGGCATTGTCGGCATCGTCAGCGACAACAGCTTCGTCATCAACTGCTATTCGACCGTGGAAGAGATCGTGGCCAACAGTTCCTGCGCATCGGTCGTGGGTTACAGCAAGATAGGCAACTTGCAGAACATCTACGGCAACTCTGCGTGTCCGTCCAAGTCGGCGGCTAACGCGGCCGTCGGCAGCGACAAGAAAGCCGGTACGGTCTGGTCTCAGACGACCTTTGCCCTGCTCTCGCTCGGCGAGATGAAATCGGGCGCCGTCACCGTTCCTTCGAGCAATGAGTCGTGCGATAGTTTCGTTGCGGCGCTCAACGCCGGCGCGGCGATCTTCAACGACACGCCGGAGGCAACGCTGCCGGGCAAACCCAACGTCGTCCTGCGCAAATGGGTGGCATCGGAGAGCTGCCCCGTATTGGAATAACCGCTTTTCAGGAGAACCGGACTTTTCCGGTTCTCCCTTTCTAACCCGAACCCAATGAAACGTTTCCTACTCATCCTGTGCGCAGCGGCAGGCCTCTGGGCTTGTTCGCAGCCGGCGGCCGGTCCGGCCGGCAAAGCCCGTTTCGTCTGCGCCGAGCTCCGCAACCCCTCCTCGCCCTACGTGGTGGTGGTTTCGCACCGGGGCGACTGGCGCAACTGGCCCGAAAACTCCATCCCGGCCATCGAGTCGGTGATCGGCATGGGGGCCGACATCATGGAGCTCGACCTCAAGCTCACCAAGGACAGCGTGCTGGTGCTGTGCCACGACAAGACCATCGACCGCACGACCAACGGCCATGGCCGCGTCTGCGACATCACCTACGATTCGCTCCGGCGGTGCGTGCTGAAAACCGGTCACGGCGTGAAGACCTCGCTCCGTATGCCGACCCTGCGCGAAGCGCTCGCCGTCTGCAAAGACCGCATCGTGGTGAATATCGACCAGGGATACGAATATTACGACCTCGCGCTCGCCGTCACCGAAGAGTTGGGCGTCACCGATCAGGTGCTCATCAAGGGCAAACGGCCGGTGGAGATCGTCGCTGCAAAGTTCGCGCAGCATCCGCACAACATGATGTACATGCCGATCATCGACATCCTCAGGCCGCAGGGCCGCGAGCTCTTCGAGGAATATGCCTCCAAAGGCGTCGTCCCGCTGGCTTACGAAGTGTGCTGGAACGAGTATACGCCCGATGTGGAGGCCTGCATGCGGCAGGTCGTCGCCGGCGGTTCGAAATTGTGGGTCAATTCGCTCTGGGATTCGCTCTGCGGCGGTCTGAGCGACGACAAGGCTTTCGCCGGGTCGCCCGACCGGGTGTACGGCCCCTTGCTCGATATGGGCGCTTCGATCATCCAGACCGACCGTCCCGACTTGTTGATCCGCTACCTCGAATCGCAGGGCAGGCGCTAACAACGGAACATCATGAACAAATTACTGATCTGCATGGCCGTCGCATGCGTGTCGGCCGCCAACGTCGCAGCCCAAAGTTTTTCGGCCGCAACCTACAACATCCGCCAGCTCAACGCAAAGGATACGGCCGCGGGCAACGGCTGGGAGCAGCGTCTTCCGGTCATCTCGTCGCTGATCCGGTTCCACGACTTCGACATCTTCGGGGCGCAGGAGGTCTTCCACAGCCAGTTGCAGGACATGCTCGCAGCGTTGCCCGGCTACGATTATGTGGGCGTCGGCCGCGACGACGGCGCCGCGGGCGGCGAATATTCCGCGATCTTCTACAAGCGCGGCCGCTTCAAGCTGCTCGATTCGGGCCACTTCTGGCTTGCCGAAGATCCTTCGGGCCCCAACAGGGGTTGGGATGCCAAGTATGTCCGCATCTGCACCTGGGGCCGGTTCTACGACAAAGAGAGCCGCCGCAGGTTCTGGTTCTTCACGACCCATACCGACCACCGCGGCGAACAGGCCCAGGCCGAGAGCTGCCGTCTGATACTGGCCAAGATCGAAGAGTTGTGCCACGGCGAGCGGGTCATCCTCACCGGCGACTTCAACGTGGGCCGGACAAGCCCGAGCTATGCCATCCTCCGCGATTCCGGGCTTTTGTCCGACACCTACGACACGGCCGAAATCCGCTATGCCGAAACAGGCACCGAAAACCGGTTCGACCCCGACATCAAGACCTTCCGCCGCATCGACTACCTCTTCGTGACTCCGGGTTTCCGGGTGCTCCGCTACGGAATCCTGACCGACACCTACCGTTCGGAAATCCCCGGCGGCGCGGAGCCGAGATTCCGGGCACGCACTCCTTCGGACCACTTCCCCGTACAGGTCGAACTGGAGTTCACGAAGCGGTGACCGCTCTTTTAACCCGACAATGTAACCAACCTGCTCATGTCACTACTTTCATTTTTCAGAAAAAGCGCACCGGCGCCGCGCCTGCAGAAGGACAGCGCCGCCATGATGCGTTTCTATAAGAAACTCCGCTGGCAGAGTTTCATCGCCGGCACCGTCGGCTACAGCCTCTATTACGTCTGCCGCACGAGCCTCAACGTGGTCAAGAAGCCCATCCTCGAAAGCGGAGCGCTCGACGCCGCGCAGCTGGGCGTCATCGGTTCGGCGTTGTTGTTCGCCTACGCCGTCGGCAAGTTCGTCAATGGATTTCTCTCCGACCACAGCAACATCAGGCGCTTCATGGCCGCGGGCCTTGTCGTCTCGGCGGCCGCCAACCTGCTCGTCGGCATCCTCGGCTTCGCCAACGGCGGCGGCTTCGTCGGCAACATGGCGTTGTTCGTCGCGTTCGCCGTCATGTGGGGCGTCAACGGCTGGAGCCAGTCGATGGGCGCTCCTCCGGCCATCATCGCCCTTTCGCGGTGGTACCCGCTCAGCAAGCGGGGCACCTACTACGGATTCTTCAGCGCCAGCCACAACCTCGGCGAATTTCTGTCGTTCCTGTTCGTCGGCGCGGTCGTCGGCTTCTGCGGTTGGCAATGGGGCTTCGTCGGTTCGTCGGTCGCCGGCGTGCTCGGCGTGGCGACGATCCTGCTGCTCATGCACGACACGCCCGAATCGAAGGGGCTGCCTCCGATCGAGGAGCTGACCGGCGAGGAGCCGTCCGGCACGCCCGGCGACCGCGGCAAGACTTCCGATCTGCAGCGTTCCGTGATCCGCAATCCGCTGGTCTGGGTGCTGGCGCTCTCCAGTGCGTTCATGTATGTCAGCCGCTACGCCATCAACGGCTGGGGCGTGCTTTTCCTGCAGGAAATCAAGGGTTATACGTTGGCCGCGGCTACCCAGGTCATCTCGGTCAACGCCTTGTGCGGCATCGTGGGCACGGTCTTTTCGGGTTGGCTCTCCGACGCCTTTTTCAGCGGGCGGCGCAACGTGCTGGCTTTCGGTTTCGGCGTGTTGAACACCGTTGCGCTCTGCCTGTTCCTCTACTCCGGCAGCGGGTTGGTCATCAACATTCTCAGCATGATTCTGTTCGGCGTGGCGATCGGCGTTCTCATCTGTTTTCTGGGCGGTCTGATGGCCATCGACATCGTGCCGCGCGAAGCGACGGGCGCAGCGCTGGGAATCGTCGGCATGGCAAGTTATGTCGGCGCAGGCCTGCAGGACATCGTCAGCGGCTGGCTCATCAACTCCGGCAAAACGGAGCTGGACGGTGTGACAAGCTACAATTTCGATTCGGCGATCGTTTTCTGGATCGGCGCTTCGGTCGTATCGTTCATTCTGGCGCTCTTCGTCGCCAGGCGTTCGCATAGTTGAATCGTTCGCGGTTCTTTCTCCGCATCCGGCTGCAGGATCTTTCTTGCAGCCGGATTTTTTCGTATTCGGCTTTTTATCGTAGCTTTGTATTCCGAAAAGTCCGCAATGTATGCCGAAAGGTCGCCTTTCTCTTTTCTTTCTGCTTTGCGTAGGGTCGGCGGCGGCCCAGCATTACGATGACGGTTATTATCCTTTCGCTTCGTACGAGGAGCCGCGGCCTCTGCTCGAGCCCGATTCGGCGCTTTTCTACCGCGCCGTGCAGTCGGCGCCCGACCTCTACGACGAGAACATGCGTTTCACCTTGCCGCAGGTCGCCGCGAAACGCCGCGGCAGGGCTTTCCATGAAGAAATCGTCACGGTCGACGGCGCGCAGGTTCCCTATCGCGTCTTTCATGCCTTGCGCACCTTGGGTGCTTCGGAGAGCAGTTCGCCGGGTATTGCTTTGGCCGAGGGCGGGGCAGGCGGAGTCGCCGGTCGGCGTGCGTTCGATTTCCCGGAGGGAATGCCCTTGCAGCCTTACCGCGCTTCCGTCTCCTTTTCGGGGCGGAATTACCTCGTAGGCGCCAAATTCTCCGCCGTGGGCGAGTCGTCTCACGGCTGGCGTTATGCCGCCGCTCTCGACGCCCGCACCGGGCGCGATCTCTACGTCGACGGCGTTTTCACCAATGCGTTCACTGCCGCTTTCCGTGCAGAGCGGGGATTCGGACCGCGCCACAGGATCGCCTTGCTCGCCGTCGCGCCTTTTTCCGTGCGCGGCACCCGGCTGTCGGCTACCGAGGAGGCTTTCTCCCTCACCGGCGACCGGCTCTACAACCCCGCCTGGGGCTTTCAGAACGGCAAGGTGCGCAATTCCCGCGTGCGGCGCGAAGCGGTCCCTCTGGCCGTCGTGTCATGGCGGAGCGAGTTGTCGGCCGCCACTTCGTTGCTTGCCGCCGTGAGCGTCGAGGCCGGTTCGCAGCGTTATAGCATGCTCGACTGGTACGATGCCCGCACGCCCATGCCCGACAATTACCGTTACATGCCCTCGTTCGCCGGCGACTCCGAGACCGAACAGGCGTGGCGCGCGGCCGATCCCCGCTATACGCAGATCGACTGGGACGCTCTGATCGCCGTCAACCGGCTTGCCGGCGGTCCTGCGGTCTATGCCCTTGAGGAGCGGGTCGGACGGCTCTGCAACCTGGCCCTCGATGCCGCTTTCACTTCGCGTCCCGAGCGGCGTCTGACACTCGACTACGGTTTCTTCCTCCGGCGCGAGTCGACCCGCAGTTTCAAGCGCATGCGCGACTTGCTGGGCGCCCGCTACGTGGCCGACATCGACCGGTTCCTGGTCGACGACGACACCTACAGCAACCGGTTGCAGAACGATTTGCGCCATCCAGGCCGCCTGATCGGCGAGGGCGACCGCTTCGGCTACGATTACAGCCTCGTGCAGCTGCGGGCCGGCGCTGGTTTGCGGGCTTCGTGGCGTGCCGACCGTTTCCGGGCCGATGCCGCCGCCGGGTTGGGCGCTTCTTCCGTTTTTCGCCGCGGGCGCATGGAGAAGGAGCTCTTTCCCGGAGCCCGTTCCTACGGTCGGTCGCGGGCGATGCGTACGGCCGAATATCTTTTCATGGCGTCGGCCGGGTGGTCTTTTTCGCCGCGCAGCTATGTCGGGTTTTCGGCCGCTGCCTGCGCCTCGGCGCCCGAGCCCGAAGCGCTCTTCTTCCAGCCGCTCTATAACAACCTCACGGTCGGGGAGTGCAGACCCGAACGTTGCTACGCCGCCGAACTGAACTATCGGTTGACCGGTCCCGTCCTCGATCTCCAGGTCGCGGCATTCGTCACCGCGTCGTTCGACGCTTCGGAGACAAGGCGTTATTTCGACGACCTCTCGGGACTCTATTGCGATATGGCCGTTTCCGGCATCGGGCGCCGGGCCTGCGGTCTCGAAGCGGCTGCGTCCGTGCGTCTCTCCTATCGGTGGCGGCTGTCGCTCGGCGTCTCGGCCGGGCGTTACGAGTATCTGCGCAATCCCCGCGTGACGGTCATCGCCGACAGCGACAACCGGGCCGTCGACACCAGCGCCGAAAGCTACATGGGCGGTTGTTCGGTCGGCGGGGCTCCCCGGGTCTGCGCCAGCGCCGGATTGCTCTATTTCGGACCGAAAGGGTGGGGCGCCCGCCTCTCGGCAGGTTATGCCGGCGTGCGTTACGTCGAGCCCATGCCTTTGCGGCGCACCGCCCGCATCGCCCGCCAGGGCGGTGTCTCGCCCGAGGATTTCGAGGCTTTCGTCCGCCAGGAGCGCCTGCCCGACGCCTTCACGGTCGACGCTTCGTTGTTCAAGTCCTTTTATTTCGGTCGTTCGCGGCTCGTGGCTTCGCTCATCGTGCGCAACCTTCCCGGCAGCCGCACAACTTTCTACAACGGTTACGAGTCCCTGCGCGTGCGGCGCATCACGGCCGGCGATGCCGTCGGGTTCCGGCCCCACGACACGCGTTACACCTGCGCCTATCCGCGTTCGTTCTACCTCTCGGTCGCCTATAGCTTCTGATCCCGTCCGGTCTCAATCGAAGCGGCCGTCTCTTATAGGAGACGGCCGCTGTCCGGTCATTCGATGTCGAGCCGGCGTTCTTTGGGATATTTCACCTTGTAGCGCAGGCGCAGGTTGCGTTGTGCCCCGGGTGCCAGCTGCATTTCCCAGGTCACCAGCCCCTTGGCCGGGTCCAGCCGTCCGCCGCTCAGTTCTTCGGCCGTCACCGTTATCTCGTTGTTGCGCGAGACAGGCAGCTGGTCGCGGAGCTCCAGCGTCACAGCTTCGTTGCGCGTGTTGCGCACGGTGAGCAGCCAGCCTACGGTCTGCGTGCGGTTCGAGCCTGCGGCGCGCCGGGCCGTGTAGTCGTGTTCTTTTTCCCGCTTGATCGCTATGCCGCGGTCGCGGCCCAGCGAGAAGCGAAGCGTGTCGTTCGCAAGATCGGGACTGAGGATGCTTTTGCCTATGAACGTACCCTCGAAGTAGACGTTCGCTTCGCCCTCCAGCAGGTTGTACTGCCTCCAGCCCGTCGCTTCGGCCGTCAGAAAGGCATCCTTGTCGATCTTGGGCGTGCTGCCGTAGAGATAGTTCGCCGGCAGTTCGTAGCGTCCGATCTCCACGGCGACCGGTTTGCCGTCCGACGGGATGGTGTAGGGGCGCCGGATCGCGAATTCGTAGTCCGTGCGGTTCTGCGTCCGATCTACGGCGATCGTTTCGCTCGCTTCTTCTTCAGCAAAATCGGTGTCCGCCTCAAGGGCCATTGCCCGATTTTGTGCCGCACTGCCTGTAATTCCGCGTTTGCTCCGTGTGCCGTAGGCTACAACCACCGTTTCGTCCAGTTGCTGCATGTTCGGGCGCAGCACCGCATTGATCGTCGGCCCCGTGATGCGCCGTACTTCCGCCTGCATGCCTACGAAGCTGAATTTCAGTTCCGAGGCTCCGTTCGGAAGCGTCAGCGAGTAGCGTCCGTCCACATCGGTTGCCGTGCCGATCGTCGTGCCCGGGATCGTTACCATGGCCCCGGCGATCGGTTCGTGCGTTTCCGCATCGTAGACCATGCCCGAAACGGTGTTGTCTTTCAGTCGCAGGTCGTAGCGGGGCGCGCTGAGTCCGTAGTCGAGCCAGTAGGTCTGCAGTTCGGGTACGATGTTGCCGACAAGCGGATTGGCCGACGAGAGGGTCAGCTCTACGTCCGTCCACTTCTCGCGCGTGTTCTGCCGGATGTTGGCCTTGTAGGAGAGGGAGAGCGGAATATTGAGGCCCGCCGAACGGATGTCGTAGCTGGGATGCCAGCCGGCGTTGTTCACATAGTAGACCAGCGTGAAGGTCGCCTGGCAGCGCGTTTTCGCGTCGATCTTCACCTCTACGGTGCTCATCGGGTCCTTCGGTTTGCCGCCGGCCTGCGCCAGTTCCTTGCTGATGCGCTGTTTCTCTTCCGCCAGGGTCTTCTGTTGTTCTTCAAGTTCGAGTTGCCGGGCCCGGAGTTTGCGTAGTTGCGCGGCGTAGTAGTCGGTGAGTTCCCGCACCGTGGCGATGGGTATGTTGGCTGCCCGGGTGCTCGCCGAGCAGTTGACTTCCAGGAGTTTGAGCTCCGACTGCACGTTTTCCCGCTCCGCTTCGTTGCCCCGGGCTTCGCGTTCGTTCGCCTTGAGTTCCTGTTCCAGTTGCTGTTGGCGCCGGGTGCGGACCAGCGAGTCGGCATAGTCGTAGGTGCGTTCCACACCCAGGATCGTCAGCCGGCCTTCAGCCGTCACCTGCAGGCTTTTGGCATCCAGATAGGGCGACAGATCGGTGAAACGCAGGGTCGTTTCGCCCGCCGGCAGCTCGATCTGCCGCGTGCGGGTCACCTGTGCCCCGTCGAGGAACAGGGTCACTTTCGAAACTTCGGTTTTCACTTTTTCGGTGCTCCGGGCCGTCGTGCAGGCCAGCAGCGCCAGACACAAAAGAAAGGAGATTTTCATGCTTCGTTGTTCGGTTTCACACAAAGGTAGTGATTTATTTATTACCTTTGCAAACGAAATTTCCCAAAGTCATGGCAGGTTCCAACTTCGTAGATTACGTGAAGATATTCGCCCGTTCGGGCCACGGAGGCGCCGGTTCGGCCCATTTCCGCCGCGAGAAGTTCGTGGCGTTCGGCGGTCCCGACGGCGGCGACGGCGGCAAGGGCGGCAGCATCGTTTTGCAGGGCGACAGGCAGTACTGGACGCTCATCCACCTCAAGTATCAGCGCCACCAGTTCGCCGAGGACGGCCAGTGCGGTTCCGGCGCCCGGTCGTCGGGCAAGGATGCGCCCAACATCGTCATTCCTGTGCCGCTGGGTACGGTGGCCAAACGGCTTGTGGAGCAGGAGGACGGCACGACTTCGGTCGAAACCGTGGGCGAGGTGACCGAACACGGCGAGCAGCTGGTTCTGCTCAAAGGCGGCCGCGGCGGGTTGGGCAACTGGCATTTCAAGAGCGCCACCAACCAGACCCCGCGCTACGCCCAACCCGGCGAGGAGGGCGACGAGGGGGCTTTCATCCTCGAACTGAAAGTGCTGGCCGACGTGGGGCTGGTAGGCTTTCCCAATGCCGGGAAGTCGACTTTGCTGTCGGTCGTTTCGGCGGCCAAGCCCAAGATCGCCAACTACGCGTTCACCACGCTCGAACCCAATCTCGGAATCGTGGAGGTGCGCGACCACAAGTCGTTCGTCATGGCCGACATTCCGGGTATCATCGAGGGGGCGCACGAGGGGCGCGGGCTCGGCACGCGGTTCCTGCGGCATATCGAGCGCAATTCGGTGCTGCTGTTCATGATTCCGGCCGACAGCGACGACGTGCGGCGCGATTACGAAATTCTGCTGGGCGAGCTGACGCAGTACAATCCCGAGCTGCTCGACAAACGCCGCCTGCTGGCCGTCACCAAGTGCGACATGCTCGACGACGAGCTTATGGAACAGATGAAGCCCCATCTCCCGGCCGGTATTCCGGCGATCTTCATCTCGTCGGTCTCGGGGCTCAATATCCGGCAGCTCAAGGATATGCTGTGGGAGGCGTTGCAGGAGTAGCTGCGAAGTAGGCCTCGAATCCGGTGACGCGGAGCGAGTAGACTCCGTTGAAATAGTCGACGATTCCGCATAGCGATCCGCTGCCTTCGGGCAGCGGATCGTTCGCATAGGTCGCCGAGCCCGCCGTGCGCACGGTCAGTCTGTTGCCCCGCGTGTCCGCAACGGTCCGTTCCGAGGTTCGGGGCCGGCCCGTCTCCGGGTCGCGGTCGCACCAGGTGCCCGTCTCCACGAAATGCATGCCGTCGATCCGTACGTAGGTATCCACATGTGCGGCGGTCAGTTCGTCGATCCGCACCGGCCGCGCCGGCTTCCGTACGGGTGTTTTTCCGCTTTTGCGCAGGTGTTTTCCCAGTTCTTCGCGCGGGATGCGGGTCGTGCCGTCCCCGATTTTTCCCAGTTCGATTTTTCCTCCGTAGTCATAGAGCGTCAGCCCGTTGCAGTAGACGACCGCTTCTTCGCCGAGCGGATAGGCGTTGTCGGCAGCAGGGTAGTCGGCCGCTATGGCAATGCCGCCCGTCGCATCTTCGATGACCAGCTGGCCCGGAAACTCTCCGTAGCGGTTGTTCGCCGTCACAATGCCCCGCACCGAGGTCTGGTCGGCGATCGTGTGGCTTTGGCCGTCGCAGAGCAGTTTCAGTTGTGCAATGGTGCAGATGGATT
This sequence comes from Bacteroidales bacterium, assembly GCA_949419965.1. Next base: position 5,292 of record CASPAC010000010.1, on the reverse strand, counting down.
CCGGCAGGGCGTCGTAGTCGAGGCCCGTGGCTTTGTCGCAGGCCGTCAGCAGGAGGCCGAACAGCACGAGCCTACAGCCGTTCGCAATCGGTTTCATCGCGGAGCTTGAGCAGATAGCGGTTGCCGTCGTGCTGGAGAATGCCCGTCAGGGCGCAGCGGCCCGCCGGAATGTCGTAGTCGGCAAACCGGGCGTAGGGGCGGACATAGGTGCGTATTTCGTTGCCGGCATCGTCCGCAAAGCGGTTGTCGCCGGCCCAGGTTCCCGGCACGGGTTCTTGCGGGGCGTAGTGCACTCCCTCGATGCGGACCAGCGTGCCGCACATCGTCGGCCGCAGTTCTCCGATCGTGCGCAGGGCCGCGGCGGGAGGTCGGAGCGGTTCGGCTTCGCGCACTACCGTGCGGTCCAGCGCCGGCCGCGATGCGATGTAGTCGGTGGGGTAGCCGTTGTCGGTCGTCGGTTTGCGGCCGAGTTGGAGTAGGCCGCGGTTTTCGGCCAGCATCCAGCCTTGCAGGTGCACCGTCACGGTGCTGCCCTCCGGATAGTCGTTGTGGAGATGGTCGAGCCCCGCCATGATCTCCAGCCCGGCACCGTCGGCTTCGATGCAGAGCGTGCGGTAGAAGTTTTCGCTGCGGTCGCAGCTCGTCACGCATCCTCGCACCGTCATGGGGCTTTCCACCACCGTCGGATTGCCCTCGAATTGTCCGCGCAGGGCTTTCAGCGTCGTCGTCGCCGGGGCCGGGGTCTCCGTCCGCTTCTTCTCGCCGAACGACGAATCGTAGCATCCGGCCGGCAGCAGCAACATGGCCGCTCCTGCCAGCACTCCTCGTGTTCTTGCCATTCTCCCTGCTCCCGGCGCGCTCCGCATGGCCGTTATTCTTCGATGCGCGAATCTTTCAGCCCCAGGAAGTAGAGGATGCCGTCCAGACCGATCGTCGAGATCGCCTGCCGGACTCCCGCCTTGACCTTGGGCTTGGCGTGGAACGCAATGCCCAGACCCGCCAGGTTGAGCATCGGCAGGTCGTTGGCTCCGTCGCCCACGGCCACCGACTGGGCGATGTTGATGCCCTCGAACTGGCACAGCAGGCGCAGCAGTTCGGCTTTGCGGCGGCCGTCGACGATCTCGCCGGCATAGCGGCCCGTCAGGCGGCCGTTCTCGACTTCCAGTTCGTTGGCATAGACGTAGTCGAAGCCGTATTTCTGACGCAGGTAGTTGCCGAAGTAGGTGAATCCGCCCGAGAGGATGGCTGTCTTGTAGCCCACGCGCTTGAGGATGGTCATCATGCGCTCCAGCCCCTCGGTGATGGGGAGGTTGCGGGCTATTTCGTCCATCACCGCTACGTCCAGCCCTTTGAGCAGGGCCACGCGGCGCGTGAAGCTCTCGCGGAAGTCTATCTCGCCGCGCATGGCGCTCGCCGTAATGGCCCGCACCTCGTCGCCCACGCCCGTCCGTTCGGCCAGTTCGTCGATCACCTCGGTTTCGATGAGCGTCGAATCCATGTCGAAACATATCAGACGGCGGCTGCGGCGGTAGATGTCGTCTTTCTGGAACGAGACGTCGAGTCCCAGTTCCGAAAGGTTCATGAAGCGTTCCTGCATGGCGCTGCGGCTCTCGTCCGTCAGCGAGCCGCGCACCGAAAGTTCGATGCAGGCCTTGGCCGCGCGGTCGTCCTCGTGCAGCGGCATGCGGCCCGTCAGCCGTTTGATGGCGTCGATGTTGAGCCCGTGTTCGGCCACCACGGCCGTCACTTCGGCGATGTGGCGCGCCGAGACCGTGCGGCCCAGCAGCGTGATGATGTAGCGGTTCTTGCCCTGGCGGCCCACCCAGGCTTCGTAGTCTTCCTCCGAGATGGGGGTGAAGCGGATCATCACGCCCAGCTCCGAGGCCTTGAACAGCAGTTCTTTCATGATGTTGCCCGACTTGTCGGGGGTGGTCATGATCAGGATGCCCAAGGTCAGCGACTGGTGGATGTTGGCCTGGCCGATGTCGAGGATGCAGGCGTCGTAGCGCGCCAGGATGGCCGTCAGCGACGAGGTCATGCCCGGTTTGTCGGCGCCCGCAATGTTTATCTGTATGATTTCGATGTCGTTCTGCATGGTGTCTTGCGTCCGTACGATTTTATTTATACAAAGGTAGCAAAGTTCTTTTCTTCTTCAGCAGATTATCCGTTCTTTTTTGCGGCGGGGCGGCCGATTATTTCCGTATTCGGCGGATTTTGCCTATTTTTGCGTGCAAACTTAAACCGACAGACTTATGTGGAATTTTTTCGCCCAGGCGCTCCCCGTCGACGAGCCGCTGCTCGTGCCCGACAGCGTGCAGAAAGCCAACCTCGCGCAGACGATCGACAAGGTGATGCACATGGACTACCGCCAGTTTTTCATCGACATGTTCGGCGACATCGTGTGGATCGGACTGAAACTTCTGGTCGCCGTCGCCATCTACCTCGTCGGACGTTGGGTCGTGCGGCGCCTGATCCGGCTGGTCGACCTGGCTTTCGAGCGCCGCAGGGTCGACGTGTCGCTGCGTTCGTTCCTGCGCCATAGCATCAAGGTGGTCTTCACGTTGCTGCTCGTCCTCATCGTCGTGCAGACGCTGGGTGTCAACGTCACCTCCATCATCGCCCTCTTCTCGGCCGCCACGCTGGCCATCGGTATGGCGTTGAGCGGCACGGCCCAGAACTTCGCCGGCGGCGTGATGATCCTGCTGATGAAGCCTTACCGCGTCGGCGACTTCATCTCGGCCCAGGGCCAGTCGGGCACCGTGCGCGAGATCAAGCTCTTCTCCACGGTCATCACCACGGGCGACAACCAGACCATCTACATCCCCAACAACGTCATCGCCACGGCCATCATCGACAACTATTCCACCGCCGACGTGCGGCGCGTCGACTGGACCGTCGGCATCTCCTACGGCGACAGCGTCGAGACCGCCCGCAAGGCGCTGCTCGAAATCCTCGCCGCCGACAGCCGCGTGCTCGCCGAGCCCGCTCCGGTCGTGTGGGTCGCCGCGCTGGCCGATTCGTCGGTCAACCTCACCATCCGCGCCTGGGTGCGCAACGCCGACTATTGGGACGTCTTCTTCCAGAACAACGAGCTTTTCTACAACCGCCTGCCCGAGCACGGCATCTCGTTCCCGTTCCCGCAGATGGACGTGCACATGAAGAAAGAGTAGTATCTATAAAAAGCATAAATCATGGAACTCAAAGAGATTCTGGCCATCTCGGGCCAGCCCGGTCTGTACAAATATGTTGCGCAGTCGACGCGCGGCGTCATCGTCGAGTCGTTGGTCGACGGGCGGCGGCTCAACGCCCCGGCTTCGTCCAAGGTCAGCGCATTGACCGAAATATCGATGTACACCGAGGGCGACGACATTCCCCTGGCCGAGGTGTTCACCCGCATCTACGCCCATACCGGCGGCAAGGAGGCCATCAGCCACAAGGAGAGCCCCGAGAAGCTCCGGGCCGCTTTCGGCGAGGTGATCCCCGAGTTCGACCGCGACCGCGTGCATGCTTCCGACATCAAGAAGTGTTTTTCGTGGTTCAATACGCTGGTCGCCGCAGGCTTCACCGAGTTCAGGCTCCCCGACGAGTCCGAGGCTTAGTTTGGGCGTTTTCCGATTCCGTGTCCCGACGCATTCGCTGCGTCGGGGCTTTTTTATTTGTTCCCTTTCAAGCTGGGTTTCTCGCCTTGCAGAGTTCAAGCAAGTTGGCTCTGCCCTCGGTTGTCGAAAACGTTCCCTTTTGGGGCAGGTTTTCTCGCCTCGGCATAGCCCGAACAAGTTCGGCTCTGCGCTCGGCTTGTCGAAAACGTTGGTATCGGGGATTCTACTTGCTTCAGTGTGGCCCGATTACCTCTTTTTCGTGTCATTCTGAACGCAGTGAAGCCCCGCTCCGCAGGCTCCGGTTCTTCTTTCTGTTGTGCCGTCCCGAATGCAGTTCGCTGCATCTCTCCTCCGTGTCATTCTGAACGCAGTGAAGAATCTCCGATCTTTCCGGGTTAACATTCAGGATCACGGGCCGCAACGCTCTGATAACCTATAGGGTAAAAAAACTTATGGACCGCAGCCGACAAGGCTGCGGTCCATAATCGATCGGATAACTCGTATCCGGCATGCGCGCTGGAACACATGTGGGGAACCCGGCGGAAGAACCGGTGCCGGCGGTCCCCGAAAGTTGCGTCACTGATCATTTTTGCGGTGTGGGAGCACCGGAAAGAATGATTCCGAATACGACCTCTGCCCGTTTCCGGTCGGGATGGGGCGGTCGGTCGCAGTCGAAGCCATGCAGGGCCGTCGCTCTCCTTGCCGGATTCCGCCGCGGGCGCTGTCGCTTCGGTCGACCGCGTCGCGATACGGAACGCTGACGGTGCTTTTTCAAGCGTCGGCATGGCTCTCTTCGTGCATTGCAAAGTTACGGACTTCTGTTCCGGATGGTGTTTTCGGGCATATCCTAAGTGAGACGTGCAAACGCTTGCGTGTCATTCAATTAAAATTATTTAATTACCCCTCCCTTTCCGGATGCCATTTCGCGGTCGAAAAATAGCATAAAAGGGCGCTTGCCGCGGTTGCAATCGCTTCCCGGGCTCTCTGAGGCCCGTTGTTGCTTTTGTGCCGTCTTCCGGTTCCGGACCGTTTGCCTTTCAGTTCCCTTCGTTCCATAAATTCGCAATGTCATGGAACCGTTCCGCTGTGCGGCATCATCCCGCGGCCGGCCGCGGGATGCGTTGTTCGCGTCCGGCGCCGGTTCGTTCAAGCTGCGCAATACGTTCGAAAACCGGGTAGGGTAGGGCTCCGACACATCCTTGACCTCGACACCGGGCCGCCGGACGACCCGCCTGTCCGGTGCAACCGGAGATATTCGTAAATAATTTTATTAATCACGGTTTTTTGCACTATCTTTGCGCTTCGAGCCGCTCCGTACGCCGCGGGTCGTCCGGGTTTGTTCCCGAGCGGGCCGGTTTCCGGATTTCGTGCCGGCGGCGGATCGAGATACGTATGTTGGAAAAGGGAGCCCGGAGGGTTCCCGCAGATGCAAAATTTATGGACAAGAAGAAAATGGTGGCGCTCGTCGCCCACGACAACATGAAACGCGACCTGGCCGAATGGGTCGACTGGAATTGCGCCGTGCTGGCCCTGCATCCGCTGGTCTGCACCGGTACGACCGGCAAGATGGTGGAAAAGACCCTCAAGAATCATAGCAACGAGACCTGCAACGTCGATTCGCTCGACATCACGCTGCTCAAGTCGGGCCCGCTGGGCGGCGACCAGCAGCTGGGTTCGCTCATCGTCTCGGGCA